>DAISJM010000053.1:0-18456 GCA_036821485.1 Verrucomicrobiota bacterium
CCGGCCAACGTCGGTATGACGCGTCGGGCTGGAATGCACCGTCGCACCCCACGTGTGCATCATCATCTTGCGGTACGGCTTTTGATTGTAGCTCACCTTCACCATGTACACAACGCACTCGAGGTCGAACATCTTGCACGCCATGGCGAGCGACGAACCCCACTGGCCGGCGCCCGTCTCCGTGGACAGGCGCTTCGTGCCGGCGACCTTGTTGTAATAGGCCTGCGGCACGGCGGTGTTGGGCTTGTGGCTGCCCGCCGGGCTGGCGCCCTCGTACTTGTAGTAGATGTGAGCGGGCGTCTGCAGAGCCTTCTCCAGACGGACGGCCCGAAGCAGCGGCGTAGGCCGCCACAGCGCGTAGATGCTACGCACCTCGTCCGGAATTTCCACCCAGCGGTCCGGACACATCTCCTGCATGACGAGGTTCTCAGGGAAGATGGCTGTCATGTCCTGCAGCGTCACCGGTTGCTTCGTGCCGGGATGCAGAGGGGGGAGCATCGGCTCCGAAAAATCAGCCGCGAGATTGTACCAGTGGGTCGGAATATCGGCCTGCGTCAACGCAAAGGATGTGTTCTGCATGAAACCCTGCCTTTCAGGTTGTTAGGACGCAAAAAAGTACAACGAAGACCGACCCAAGGTCAAACACGGATGCACTCAGGCAGGAGGATCTTTGTCTTTCGGCGCACCGCCGCCGATCCATCCGCGACGCCGGAAGAAGAGCAGCATGGCCAGCACACAAAGCACCATAAGTCCCAAGGCAAAGGGATACCCGAGGTACCACTTGAGCTCCGGCATGTTCCACGGCGAGCGGCTGGTGTCGAAATTCATGCCATAAATGCCCGCAACAAACGTCAGCGGCATGAACACCGTCGAAATCACCGTCAGCACCTTCATGATTTCGTTCATCCGGTTGCTGACGCTGGACAGGTACACATCCGTCAGGTCCGACGATATTTCGCGATAGGTCTCCACAAGGTCCATCACCTGGATCGTGTGATCGTAGCAGTCGCGGAAGTACACGCGCGTTTCATCGGAAATGTAGGGCAGGGGATCGCGATAGAGGGAGTTGAAGAGTTCCCTCATCGGCCACACGGCCCGGCGCAACACGCGCAGGTCCCGCTTGGCATCATGCACTTTGAGGATCGTCCGGCGCGAGCCCAACTCAAGCACCTCATCCTGCAGCGTGTCGAGCCGTTCGCCGAAAGCTTCCAACAGTGGATAGCACGCATCCACGACGGCGTCCAACAACGCATACGCGAGATAATCCGCGCCCGAAGTCCGCATCCGTTGAACACCGCTGCGAATCCGTTCGCGGACCGGATCAAAACAGTCGCCCGGCTTTTCCTGGAACGTCAGGACAACACCCTCGGCCAGGAACATGCTGACTTGTTCCGTCTCCACATGCTCGTTGAGCGACATCATGCGGATGACAATGAAATGCTGGTCGCGGTAGCTTTCCAGTTTTGCCCGCTGGTGGACGTTCACGACATCCTCAAGCGCAAGGGGGTGGAGATGGAACATGGCGCCCAACCGCTCGATGGTGCGCGCATCGCCCACGCCGTCGACATTCACCCAGGTCACCGGCCATTTGTCGCGAAAGGCCTTCACCTCGTCCACATCTTTGATGCTCTGACGCACGAAATTGTCCGGCCCGTAGGCGATCACTTCCATTCGGGGCTGCGCAGCGTTGGGATCCGTGATCAATGTGCCCGGCGCCGAGCCGGGGGGCGGGCGATGATAGACCTTTTCATGCTCGGAATGCCGCGAATGGTGTTTTGCCGTCATCGCTGTCCCTTCATCTACCAGATTTTCCAATGGTTGGAAAATCTCAAACGCATTTTTCCAAGGGTTGGAAAAATCATGTTTTCGCGCCCGGGACCGCCGTCGCCAGCAGGGCCAACACGTCCGCCGGACTCCGGCACTCGCCGATGCGCCGGGCAAAGTCCGGTATCTGCGTCATGCGCGCAATTCTCGCCAGCGCCTCCAGGTGCTTTTCCGGTGGCTGATCTTCAGGGCTGAGGAGAATGAACATGACGCGGGCTGCCCGCCTCAATCCCTTCATCTGTACGCCCTCCGCCATTGCGCCCACGAACACGCAGCCTTCTGTCAGATCGGCAACGTGGGCATGGAGCAAGACAACAGCGGGCGCGAGTTCCACGGGCTCCATGGCAAGGAGCGTGTTCCTCAGTTCGCCGACCCAGCGTGCCCGCCCGGGCAGGGCAGTCGCCAGCAACTGTTTGATGTACCCGTCCAAATCCCCGCCGGCCAGATCGAGTCGAATGTGGGAAGCGGTGAGGCCCGCCGGCAAAGCCGTTGATGCCGGAGTGCCGTCCTTGATGACCTCGGCAGCCTCCACTTCGGGGGGATAGACCACGAGGAGCGTGTGGGCCGCAAATCGCCTGGCCAACTCAGAAGGCACGCGTTCAAGTCGCGGCTGCCATCCGGGCCGGCCGCGCCGGACGGCGCACAATACGATGGCATCGCCCTTCTTCATCAGCGGCGTCAAAGCATCGGCGATATCCGACATGGCAGGCAGGACATATGTTTCGGCCTTGAGCGCCCGCTTGCCCTTTTCCGCTTTCTCCTTCAGCAATGTCGCCGCTGCCTCGGTGCCCACCACGAGGAGGCTCGCTCCCATTTCGGCCGCCATGTTACGCAACGACTGCGAGAGTGTGTTGAAGCCGGGATGCAGGTCCGCGGTATGCGGAACCACCATCACCAGACGCTGCGTCGTGTTCAGCGGGGAGGTAATGCGGGCCAGCACCATCATCTGGCGGCTCCTCGAAAGCACCTGATCCGCAATGCTGTGGAAGATGAAGCGACGGGCCACGGACCGATCTTCCCAACCCATCACCACCGTGGAGATGCGGAACTCCGCGAGGCTCCTGAGAATTCCGGCCGCCACGTTGGTCTCGATTCTCGTGAGCGGCATCACCGGCACATCCGCCGCGGCGGCTCGCACCACCGCCTTGGCCAGCAGGCGATCAGCCGCCGCCAATCCGGCTTCCACTTCGGGGCCATCACGTATGACATTCAGAAGGCGTATGGGTTCATTCAGCGGCGGCACGCGAAGCATCAGGGCGAGGTCAGTAAGAACGCCGGCCGTAGCCTCGTTGGAAAGTGGGACCATGAGGCGTGCACTCTCGGGAGCGCGCTCCGGAGCAGCCGTGGCCTGGGTCATTACCAGGCGGCGTGCAGCAGCCTCGGCGATGGACGGCCCGAGGATGCACGTGATCAGGATCATGAGAATCGTGCCGTTCAACACGCTCTCGTCGAGCAGGCCGATCCGGTATCCCACCAACACCGCCGCCAGCGTTGCCGCCGCTTGGTTCACCGTCAGTCCGAAGAGCAGGCGAATCTCATCCCTTGAATAGCCCAGTGCGCGGCCCGACAGCCACGCCGCGGACCACTTGGTGGAGACCACGGTGCCGGTCATCATCAACGCCATGGCCCAACCGCGGAACCCGGACATGAAGGCCTCGATATTGACCAGCATGCCGACGGAAAGAAGGAAGAAGGGGATGAAGATGGCCTTGCCGGTAAATTCCAGCCGGTTGTGAAGCGGGCTCGTATCCGGAATCAGCGGGCTCAAAGCCAGCCCCGCGAAGAATGCGCCGATGATCGGCTCCACACCCGCCAGCGTGGCGAGATAGGAACTCACAAAGACCGACGCAAGGACGAAGATGAACTCGGTCACGCCGTCGGGCGTGGCGAGGCGGAAGAACGCGTAGCCAACACGCCGCAGCCCCCAGAGCACAATCAAAAGCAGGAGCGCCAGCAGGATCATCTGGCGAATCAGAAAGGCGCCACTGAGACCGCGGACGGTCGTCCCGGCCACGACCGCCAGCACCAGCAGGGCCGCGGTGTCGGTCATGATCGTCCCGCCGATGGCTGTGTTCACCGCCCGGTTGCGGCCAAGGCCAAGCTGGCTGACAATCGGGTAGGGCACCAGCGTGTGCGATGCAAACAAGCTCGCCAGCAGAATCGCCGCCGGCCACGAGAAGCCCATCAGGAACCGCGCGAGCAGAGCCCCCACGACCTGCGGTATGGCGAATGTCGCAAAGCCGAAGAGCAGCGTGTGGCGACGCTGACGCCGGAACTGATGCGGATTCACGTCGAGGCCGCGAGGAACATGAGGAAGAGAATGCCGACGGTACCGAGAAGTTCAAACGTGCCGTCTCTGGTCAGCAGCCCGAAGCCATGAGGACCGACGATCAGCCCGGCCACGATGAGACCGACCAGTCCGGGCATCCGCAGACGATGAAAGATCAGCGGCGCCACCAACATGAGTAGCATCGCCACGGCAAAAATCAGAACCGGGTCATGAATTTCAAACCCGCTTCCGCCCAGGGATGTCGGCCAACTCGCCTGCATGCATCCTCCCGTACGAACGCAAGGAACCTACCTATGTGCGCCCCAAAAGATGTCGAAGCCCGATTTCCATATCCGGAAATTGAAAAACAAAGCCGGACTCCGTCAGCAGACGCGGCTCGACGTGCGCGCTCGACAGCACGAGCGCATTGGCCACTTCGCCCATCAAGGCCTGCACAGCGAAGGCCGGTAACCGCAAGAACACCGGTCTCTGCAGGACCAGGCCCAGCGTCTTTGCCAACTCGCGTTGGGGGATCGCCCGCGGCCCAACCATATTGACCGGGCCACGGAGTGAGTCAGTTCGCAGCGTGTGATAGATCGCGCTCACCAGATCGTCGATGGTGATGAGGCTCATGAACTGCCAGCCGGTTCCAATCGGCCCACCCAGCCCAAGGCGGGCTACAGGCAGAAGCCGCGCCAACAGCCCGCCACGAGGTGAAAGCACGACGCCGATGCGCATGTTCACCACGCGGATTCCAGCCTGCGCGGCCGACTCGGTACTCTGTTCCCACTGTCGGCACACTTCCGGCAGCCAGCCGGGACCGCCGCGACTTTCTTCCGACAGAATTTCGCCGCCGCGGTTACCGTAGAAACCGATCGCGGACGCCGACAGAAGTACGCGGGGAGGGCGCTTCAGCTTGGCAAGCGTTTCGCAGAGGAGGCGCGTGCTCTTCACGCGGCTGTCCAAGATCCGCTGCTTCTTGCCTGCCGTCCATCGCAACGCATCCAGACTTTCGCCCGAGAGATGGATAACCGCATCAAATCCTTCCACATCGTCCGGATTCAGCAGGCCTGCGGCAGGATCCCACGGGATGGCGTCACCACCGGCTCTCGATGAGGGCCGTACCAGCCGTACGACGCGATGGCCCGCGGTCGTGAGGAATGGCACCAGCGCGGAGCCGATCAGTCCCGACGATCCCGAGACAAGTATCTTGAGGGGCTTGTCCACCGGATGCGCTGTCTCGACCGCCATGTCGTGCTGGAGAATACGGTGTCGATAAACGAACAGCCGCTCGAGTTCCAATCGCATCAGTGAGCCACCCAGCAGATCCCCGAAGCGCCCGCCGGGGAGCTCATATTCCACCTCGTCCTCGATGTAGCACCCGGCGTCGCCGTCCGGCTCGACGCGATGCACATGTGACCACGAGGTGAACGGTCCGCTGATCTGCACATCCCGGAACTGCTGGTTCTTCACAAAGTCGCGATGTTCCAACGTCCACGGTATCTGCAGGGGACCAAAGCTCAAAACCAGTGAGACGCGAACGCCATCCTCTATGCCGCCGGTTCGCTCCACCACGCGCATCGTCACCCACGGCGGCGTCAACCGCTCCAAGGCCCCGGGCCGCTGGTGCCAGCGGAAGACTCGCTCCGCCGACGCCCCGATCCTCGTATGTCTGACGAATCTTTCGCGCATGTTGCACGTATATCGTATAGTGAGTGCTACCCAAGTTCCATGCCAATCGTCAAAGGATGGATCGATGCAGTCAGCAACCAGTCAGGGAAAACGTTCCGCGTTCGCCGGCCTCGGCCGCAACGTCATCATCCTCGGCTTCGTGAGTCTCTTCACCGACATCAGCAGCGAAATGCTGTATCCCGTCATCCCGATTTTCCTGACCACCGTCCTCCATGCGCCCATGAGTGTCGTGGGCCTCATCGAAGGCGTCGCCGAGAGCACGGCGAGTCTCCTGAAGATTCTCTTCGGCTGGCTGTCGGACAGGCTGACGAGGCGCAAGCCCTTCGTAATCGCCGGTTACGCGCTGTCGGCCGTGAGCAAACCGTTGCTGGCTCTTGCGGGATCGTGGCACCTCGTATTGGGCTCGCGCATGGTCGACCGGCTGGGGAAGGGCATCCGCACCTCGCCGCGTGATGCACTCATCGCCTCGTCTTGCGACGCCGACAGCCGGGGCAGGGCCTTCGGTCTGCACCGCGCCATGGACACCACCGGCGCCGTCATCGGCCCCGTCCTCGCCGTAATTCTCCTGTCCACGCTTGGATACTCCTACCGATCTCTGTTTCTGCTCGCGTTCATCCCCGCCGTGCTGGGCGTGGGGGCGCTGCTCTTCGTCCGCGAAGCGGCCCGAGCCGCCGCGCCCGCGGCAGCCGACGCCGTTCTCCCGCATACCGGCCGCCGCTTCGACCCCGACTTGCTCAAGTTCCTTGCCGCCTACGCCATCTTTGCGCTGGGCAACAGCAGTGATGTCTTTCTGTTGCTGCGGGCAAAGGACATCGGCCTCTCCACGAATGGCGTGCTGATGACCTACGTGTTTTACAACGCAGTCTATGCGATGACCGCCACGCCCGCGGGCTGGTTGTCGGATAAACTGAGCCGCACCTCATTACTGGTTGGCGGACTCTCGGTCTTCTCGGTGGTGTACGTGGGATTCGCCCTTGCCACGGAAACGTGGATGATCTGGCCTCTCTTCGCGCTCTACGGATTCTACGGCGCCGCGACCGAGGGCGTCTCCAAGGCACTGGTAGCCGATCTCTCACGCGAGACAAGTCGCGGCACGGCGATGGGGCTCATGCACACGGTTACCGGAATCCTGGCCCTCGTTGCGAGCATCGCGGCCGGCCAGCTCTGGAGCCGCGTGGGACCTGCGGCACCTTTCTTCTACGGTGCGATCTGCGCGCTGGCATCCGCCGTCGCACTCGTCTTCCTGAGCGCACGCCGAAGCAGCGGCAGCAAGGCAAAGTAGATCAACGCGGTAAGCGGCAGACCAACGACCATCCAACCCGCCACGGCTTCGAGCAGCGATGTCCCAAACATCGTGAACACCTGCAGCGGATGCTCCTTCGCCACAGCCGCAATCTGGCCAACGGAAAGGGGCAGGGGGTCTGCGCCGAAGAGCCGTTCGCCCAGACGGACGAATGGAATCAGAAGAATGAACTGAAGCGGGTACACGATCCAGTTGGTCAACTGGATCGCCGCATGGTTGAGGCGGAACATCGCTGCCACGACAATGCAAAGCAGCGAGGTAAGCCCCAGTGCCGGGAAGATGCCGATCGTGCAACCAAACGCCAGGCTCAACGCCAATCGTCCCGGCGTGATGCCCTGCCGGAGCAGATTCAGCACCGGCCTGACAAGCCGCCGCCGCAGGAATGATTCATGCTTTTCCATCGGAATGCCCCGTCCGCACACGATCCAACCTACATGCCGGATGACAGACTGATATAGTAATGTATGTTACAAGTCGATGATCGAGATGACGAATACGGCCATGACCAACGTGATGGAAACAGTCTGCGGACCGACCTGCTGTCCGACCCAGGGCGACAACAAGGCCTTCCTTGTGGTAGTGGCTGTTTTTGCAGCATCGTGGGCCATTGTCTGGTTCCTCCGTCAGCACGGGAAAAAGCCCTTGAAGTAGCTGGTTCGGGCGCTCTTGAACGGTTCACCCCCACAGGGTACTCTTGCCTCGCATATCCAACACCCGAGGCACCCATGAAACAGACTAATCAAGAGAACCCTCGCAACCCTTCATCCATGTCCGGAGCCGTCCCCCTGCGCATCATTCTGCTCCTCGTGCTGACCATCATCGCGCTGGGCGTTGTGGCTTATCTCATATTCGCACCCGCCCGCCGCGAGGCCGAGATCATCGAAGGCACGGTCACCGGCGATGAGGCTGTCACGATCGGCGTCAACCAATCCGAAGTGATCGACGCCACCGCGCGCAAGGATGTGAAGGCCGAACTCGGCCGCCGGTACGAGGTGGTCGTGGATGACGAATCCGATGAAGGTGCAGCCGGCGTGGCACACGTTGGCGGGTTGGTCGTATTCGTTCCCGGCACGCGCAAGGGCGAGCGCGTCGTCATTGAAATCGCGCGCATGAAACGTTCCTCGGCTGAGGCCGTCCTCGTGAACCGCATTTCCGCTGCACCGGCGTCCATGGAACGGGAGACCAGACCCCCGCGCGCCGTGGCGCCGCCACCCGTGGAAGCTGAGGGACCGCTGCGCTCCACCTCGGAAGCACCCGTCGTAGGCGGCAAGTACCGCGCGAAGATCGAGGATGTCGGCAAGAAAGGCGACGGCTTGGCGAGGGTGGGGGGCAAGGTGGTTTTCATCCCCGGCACGACCAAGGGCGAGGAAGTTGAATTTGTCATCACGGAGGACCGCGGCAACACGTGCAGCGCGCGCCTGCTCAGCAAGGCCGAAGCGCCGGCAGGCGAGGTGGCCCCCCGTAAGGCAAGCGCGGCGGACGGCGCCGTGCCGGGCGCGGAATTCGACGTGATCATCAAGGACAAGGATCGCAAGACTCCGGACCGTGATGGCGTCGCGCGCATTGACGGCCTGGTGGTCTTTGTCCCCAATTCGCAGCCCGGCGACCATGTAAAAATCCGAATCACGGACCGCCAGCCACGTTTCGCTGCCGCAGAGGTCATTGAGCGTTTCGCTTCGGAGACCAACGCCCCCGATCATGGCGAGAATCCTGTCAGATGAATCCACGCTGACGCGCAAGCGCCGCCATCTTGAAAAGGAAGGCCGCGTCCTGACCGTCGTCAGCCGTGCGGAGTTTGTGCTCGCCGGCGTTCTACTGATCGCCGGAGGCGTGGTCCTCTGGCTGTTCGGCAAGTCGTTCGTGTTGATCCTCGGCGGCATCGTGCTCTTCCTCGCCGTTGGCCACCGGATGTCCATTCGTGAGGATGAACGGGAACGCGGGCACGTCGCCGCCGGTCTCAGGGGCGAGACCCAGATCACGCGCCTCCTCAAGGCCGCGCTGCCGGACGACACCTACATCTTCAATGACCTGAACCTGAAACACGGATTCCACAAGGCGCAGGTCGACCACATCGTGGTATCCCCCAGAGGCCTGTTTGTCATCGAAACCAAGAACTGGCGCGGGACCATTCGCGGCAAGGAACGCGAGGCGCAGTGGCAGCAGATCAGAAATCCTGGTGACCGCCCCGTTTCCGTATCGAACCCCATCCAGCAGAACGAGCGGCACGTCAGCGTGCTGAAAGGCTGCCTGGCCAAGGCCGGCATCGATTGGCCCGATATCATCTCTGTCATCGTCGATACGTCGCCCGGGTCGTCCTTTGACGTGCCCGATCACACGGTACCGCTTCTCGGACCGGACGATCTCGTGGATTACATCGCGGGTTTCTCTCCGGACCGCCCCCACGAAACGCGCGACGTGGATGCCGTGGTCAAATTGCTGATGGGAGAGCCATGACCAAGCGCCCTTTCATCGAATGGATCGTGCTGGCGCTGAACACCATCGGGCTCATCGGCTATCTCTTCTGGCTGGTGTTCCAATCGCGCAAGATCTTCTATTCGCAGGATGGCGTGCTCTACCTATTGCCGTGCGTGGTGTTCTTCTTTGTGTTTGCCTACCTGTTGCGGCGGAAGCCCGAGCCCCACGAGGGGCATGCCGCGACGGACAATCAGGAAGGAGCTGAATCCTAGCCATGGAAAAAGGAGCCCTTGCCCTTGCACGTATCCTGCTCGTGGCGCTGCTGCTCGGCGCCATCGTGGTGCTTGCCGTTCCCGACTACCGCGGGACCCTGCAGGCCATCTGGAGCGGCGACCCCGAAAGTTCGCCCATCTGGCTGTCGAACCAATCCTACTATCCCGACGTAACGTTGCAGAAGGACATCCCCGATGAACCTGCACAGTAGAATCATCGTCTTCTGCTACGCCTACATCGTCGGCATCGTCGCCGCGATGCTGGCACCCGCCGATCCCCAAGCGCTCTCCATGCTGCACGTGCTGACGAGCCTGGTTTTCCTGGCAGCGTTCATCCTGCTGGGCCGGATGTTCCTGCAGGCGCGCAAGGCCACGCCCGACAAACCCTATTGCACGCCGTCGTGGCAGTGGCTCGTGCTCATCATTCCGGCGCTGGCACTCGGCTACACCCGATTCATCGCATCCGATGCCGTTCCCGATTCGCGTCTCGGCAGCGTTCGCGTGGTCGAGGGCAAACCCATCCTCAGAATCGACGCGCAGCTTCCCGACACCAGCCGCGTGCGTATCCGCAAGACGGAGGCGATTGAAACCGATATCCAACTTCGACTGAAGGGCCGGCTCGATGCCCGCGTGCCCGTCACGGACGAGCGGGGCGTGCCCGTAATGGATGATCACGGCCGCTGGCGCTTCCGCATCGCCCGCCTCCAACAGGCGAGTGAGTTCATCGTCATCCGCAAGGACGACCCCGTCGGAACGGACTACTTCGTGCCGCAACCATTTAACGTGATCGACGGAGTCGAGATGCGCGCCGGCCCGTCGTCCGGAGCCATTTCGCTGCACCGCATCTCAAATCACATCGGCTCCTTCGTCCGCGAGGGCAGGGGAGGCGCAGCAGTCACCATTCTCGGACGCATCTCACAAGACCCGCTCGTCTATGATTTCAAGACCGTGCTGCCGGTCACTCCCGAATTCATCCAATACCCCGCAGGCGGCCCGTTCTACAAGGTGGAAGGCGGGGATGTGCAGGTCACCATCCGGCCCGCGATGACGGGCTACCGCGACTTCGCGCGGACCGATGCCTACGGCTATGACGTCCGGCTCTCGGGTGAGTTGGGCATCGCCCGCGCCGCGTCCAATCCCGGCGGTTTCGATGCCCGCCGGTTCATGCACAACTACAACATCTACGGCCTTGTGAATGTCTTCCAGGCGCCCGGCATGGATGCGCCCATGGATATCGTTTCTCGCCGCCGCGGCAACCTGCTGGTAGAGTTCTCGCTCGATCTTCGCGACCGCATGCTGAAGACGATCAAGCTCACGCTCCCATATCCTCACTCGGCCTTCCTTGGCGGCGTTACCCTCGGCCTCCGCTACGGCCTCCAGGGCACGCTTTGCATGTTTAGCGACACGCATCGCACCGGCCGCCTCACGCGTCCGGCGACGGATGACGACGCGGAAATCGTGGTGCATCAGGACTGCGAGCAGACCATCGCCGATGAGTTCAAGGCCTCGGGCGTGAATCACGTGCTTGCCGTCTCCGGCCTGCACGTCACGATCATCACGGTGATGTTCATCGGCATCTTCACGCTCCTCAAGCTGAAGCCGAAAGCCTACGTACCGCTGATCATCCTCGCGCTGGTCATCTTCGCCATCATCACCGGCTCGCGTCCGTCCGTCCTGCGCGCGGTGATCATGAACAGCCTCTTCCTGTTGACGTGGGCGTACCTCGATCAGAGCCTCCGTGCGTCGGCCCTCCTCGGCGTACCCGTCGCCGCGTTCCTTATCCTTCTGCAGAACCCGCTGGTGCTCGTCGACCCGTCCTTCACGCTCTCGTTCGGTGCGATCCTCTCGCTGGCGTTGGTGACCGGGCCGGTCCACGAAATCCTCGGCCGCCTGCACGGCAACTCGTTCCTCGCGTTCTTCATCGCGGGCCTGAGCCTGACGCTGCTGGCCATTCTCCATTGGCCGCTGCTGATCACCCCCAGCTTCGGCCTGCTCTTCGTGGCCTTCGTGGTCCTGCTCTTTGTGGGCGCGCGCTGGCTCGACCGCCGGAACGTGCACCTGATCCGCAACCTCGGCTACAGCGATATCCCCGCCGGCGCAGCCGCGTTCTTTGCCGCGCAATTCGCCATCCAACTCGGCATGATGATCCCGCTTTCGTCCTACTACTTCGCCCGCTGGCCGCTCGCGGGCGCTTACGCGAACCTCATCGCCATTCCGCTGATCGGCATCGTCGTCCAGTTGGGCGCCATCGCCGGCCTGATCGGCCTGATCCCCCAGGCAGGCGTCTATGTCGCCCTGCTGCTTAACGCAGCGAACTGGCTCTCTTCCGCCGCCTTTCTCTGGATTGCCCACGTCAGCACCAAGTGGATTCCATATCCATTTGTCCGACGCGGCTCCGTGCCGTTCCTCGTAACGTACTACCTCCTGTGCGTGCTCTTTGTCTGGCACAAGAGCCTGTGGCGGCTGCTGCAAACATTCTGCGAACGCCACGGCTTCAGCGGCCGCCGCGCTCCATTCGCTGCATTCGCATCTATCGTCGTCATCGCCCTGATCCCGATGACCCTCTCACCGTCGCGCGCGGCGCCCCGCGGCCAGCTCCGCATCACGGTGTTCTCTGTCGGCTACGGCAGTTCCATTCTCATCGAGACGCCCGGGGGCAAGCACGTCCTCGTCGACGCGGGATTCGTCGAACACGAGAGGGGACGCCGCAACGAGGCGATCCGCACCATCCTCCCGGCTCTCTGCTACCAGGGCATCCGCCATCTTGACGCGCTCATCCTCACATCGCCTCTCGCTGAGCACTCGGCCGGCGCAAGCTACGTGCTCGATCACACGTGGGTCGACGAACTCTGGCTGCCGCCTGCGCTCGCCGGTCTCGCGCCGGACATGACCTTTGCCGATTTTGCGGACAGCATCGCGCGTGGCGATTCCGACTCGGGGGATTCGCGCGCGCTCCAGAACGCCTACGATGAACTTGTCGGCAATCGGTCGTGGCCCGCGCGCCCGGCCTTGGCGAAGTCGCTCACACACCGCTCCGCAAAGCTCCTCAATAAGTGGGCGGGGTGGGGCGTCCGCCGCCGCGTCCTCGCAGGTGGAACCACGGTCCTCGCCGAAACCATCGACGGTCGCGAATTCCGCATCGAAGTGCCGGCGTCCCCCGCAACGGACGCCTTGGCCGTTGTCCGGATAGGCTATGGCGATTTTGCCATGCTCCTCCCCAGCGATCTGGGCCTTGAGGGCCAGACCGCACTTGCCAATCTGGGAGCCAGCGACCTCGCCGCGCAAGTCATGATCGCGCCGCATCACGGTACCGCAGCGCCCGCGTCCAACGAGGCCAATTTGAAGCAGCGGATGGACCGCAGCCTGCGCGCCAGTCTCGACCTGCTCATGGACAAGGTCGCTCCTGATTACGTCGTTTTCGAATACGGCAACCTGAAGCCCGTCCTCGGCCCCATGACGCGCGACATGGAACACGCCTACGAGCTTACCTTCCAGCACGTCAGCGATCGCTTACCCGCAGGTCACTGCCTCAGCACCGACCGCGACATGGCCGTGTTCATCACCTCCGATGGCCGTAGCTACAAAGTAGATACACAGTCTCAGCGCAATCGTGGAACCGGCACCGGCGAGGATTCAGACGACATGGGGTATGGCGGGTTCTAAGCATAACTATATTGTGTACAGGATGTTACGACATATTCTTTCCAACACCGACGATTTGCAGGATAGTTCCACCCCGTGCGAGTGATGTCCAAATATCGGATCGTAGCGGCGCTCATGTTCCTTGGCGCCATCACTCCCGCTCTCGCCGCAGCGATCGAAGGGCAGCGGCCCATTCCGATGGTCGACGGTGCGTATCAGCTCACGCCCGGAACATGGGCCGAATACAGCGTGCGCAATCTGCCGAGCAACACAACCTACCGACTCTACATCGCCGTGCTCGAACGCGGAACCCGCGGCAAAGTGCCGGGCATCTGGCTGGAAATCGGCATGACTTCGACCAACGACCCAGGCGTTCTCACCCGCGTGTTCGCCGAGGAGGGTACCAACGGCATCGGCCGCGTCCTGCAGGCCACCGTGCAGGTGGAGGACACGGATCCCTTCGTTGTTCCCCGTCGTTATCTCGGCAAGGGTGACAAACGTGGGAAGGTTGGCGACTTCCGGTCGGTCACCATCGTCACAAACTCGGTCGACGAATTGATGAATTGGAAAGGCCGCGACGTCACAGTTCACAAGCTCGAAACGCACGATGAGGAGGGTAGGGTCACGAAGATCATCGCCACCCGCGACGTGCCACCACTGGGGATCGTGCTCGTCCGCTCGCTGCGCTTGGAGATGGACCTGGAAGACTGGGGTGACGGCGCCACGACAAGACTCACCGGCAAGCCAATCGGCCTCTACCGCTGGCTCTGGCGCCAGATGCTCCATCCCAAACCGCCGTCAAAGTCCCGGCTCTAGCGCCCGGCAGCTCTGCCAGAGTTCCGGCTTTAGCCGGAAGTATTCTCGGGCGCTTTAGCGCGCGCAACAGAGGGCTGAAGCCCTCGACAAACTTCCGCGTAAACGCGGAACTCCGGCTTTGTGCCTCCGCCCCTTTGCCTCTTCCGCCTGACTTCTAATTCAACTTCCACACGGCGAAGTTCAACGCCGTCGCAAAGCTGACCCATGCCAGGTAGGGCAACAACAGTACACCGGCCACGCGAGATGCTTTCCAGAACAGCACCACCGTCATCACGATGGCCAGCCACAGCACCATGATGATGACGAGTCCCGCCACCGGACTGTGACATCCGAAGAACGCGGGGGACCACATCGCATTGAGCAGGAGCTGAAGCATGAACCAGCGAAGTGCCTGCGAGCGCGATGTGCTTGGCGCTTGTCGCCAGATCATCCACGCGGCCACGGCCATCATCAGATAGAGCAACGTCCACACCGGACCGAAAACCCACGCGGGCGGATTCCACGCCGGCTTCACCAATCCCGCATACCACGTCGGCACGGCGGACGCGGTGAACAGGCTGCCCAGCGCACCCGCGCCGAAGCAGAGCGCGAACCATGCAAGCATGGACAGGAGAGATCTGCGCTTCGCAGTGTTTTCGACTGTATTCGCCTCGGATGAAGTGGTCATAATCGCTCCCTGATGCGCGCAGCATAGCAGGAGGGATCATGTACGTCACACTCGTTCACGTATCCGTAAAGCCCGAGTATCTTCAGCCGTTCATCGAAGAATGCCGAAAGAACCACGAGGCCTCGACGCGGGAGCCCGGCAACCGTCGGTTCGACATTCTGCAACTGGGCGATGATCCCTGCCGCTTCGTCCTCTACGAAGCCTACGCGACGCAGAAGGACGCCGCCGCCCACAAGAAGACCGCACACTATGCCGCATGGCGCGACGCCGTGCCCGACTGGATGGCCGAGCCACGCAAAGGCGTGGTCTATAACGGCCTCTTCCCGAAGTGAAGCAGGCACGATGGGGCGGGTTAGTGCTGATTAGTGTCCATTAGTGGTTGAACTTCCCCTTCGTTCACTTCGTTAACTTCTCTTCAAGGAAGAACAGGAGCGGGGATGCGGTAGGTCTCGTACGGCACGACGCTCTGACGGATGGACCACGCGCCTTTGTCGATGGAGACCTCGACGGGGTCCAGCGCGGTGAACATCAGTTCGTTGGAACACACGCACGCAGCAAGTGTCGAAACACCCGACAGTTCGACTTTCCACCCGCGCTCTTCAAATCGCCGGCCACGGAATTCAATGAAGTCGTCGGTGAATACGCCGCCGCTGTAGTTTTCCGCATCCTCCCCGTACTCGTCCGTACCGGTGCCAATCCGATTGACCCCACGGAAGACGGCGTGATGGATCGGACGCTCGTGAAGATTGATCCGACCCGTCGCGAGATCGAACCCGCGATTGCCGAACTTTGTGTCGTGTGGGATACTCAACTGCGTCAGCAGGAAGTTCATGAAGGGCAGGGAGGTACGGCTCATCTCCTCAGGTTTGTCACCCCACCATTGCTGGAGCAGCGGATTGAAGAGAAAGTAGTAGACCATGCCCTTCCCATACTTCTTTCGGATCAGCGCCGGATGCGTCTCGCCATCCACATCCATATCGAGCAGCACCTCAGCACCCTCGACCGCCGCCGCGTCGACTTTCGTGAAGATCGTGTCCACGATCTTGAGATCCGGGAACTCGGGGCCCTTCACCGTCACCGCACCGCGTTGCAGGGCAGGGACATCCACGCCTGTCACCGTGCGCATGAGTTTGCGCATCGGTTCCTGCGGCCGAAGATAGCGGTCGGACTGCCCGAATCCGTTGCCGATGATCAGCGTCCCGCCATCGGCGCAGTACCTCGCAAGCTGTTTCGTCACGGCCGGATCGAGTTTCCGGTCATAGCACTGGAACAATGCCATGATGACAGGCTGCCGGGCCGGGTCGAACTTGCAGCCGTCGGTGACCACCTCGTAGTTCACGTTCATGTCGGTCAGGTCGTACGACAGCGCCGTGTGTTCAATCCAAGTCGTCGCACGCAATTCGTACACGGCATCCAAGCCGTGAAACACAGCGAGCTTCGCGGGCGTCGCATAATCGGTCGAGGCGACCTCCTCATTCCGGCAGGCAAACATCGGATGCGTGGCCTGGAATGCCCGGTAGATGGGAAGGGGGGTCGCATCGGGTCCCCTGACAATACCCCACGGGCCCTCGGGGCCGATGAAGTCATACATGAAGTAGCTGGTGCCGGCCATTTCCGGCAGGAAGCTGAACAACGCGAGCGTATCGACGGCCATCGACGCCTTCACGGCCTCGTTCGGCACGACGCCATGAGTGCCCGGGTCCTTCGACGGTGTGCGGAACCCAAAGTTGCTGACATACGGTGCTGTGCGCGCGATGCCGCTCACGAGCTTCATCTTCGCGATCTCTTCGCGCAGGTTAATGTCATGGCCGCGATGGCCAAGCGAGTAGTTGTTCAAGCCAAACGAATCCAAAAAAGCGAATTCTGGATGCAGCGCGCGCACGGGACCGAACAGGTCCCAGTTGCGGCACTGGAAGAGCATCGTCGGATCGATCGCCTTGTAGGCCTGCACAAAGTCGCGTGTGAAATCGACGAGCATCACCTCGCCGAACTCCAGCACGTCGTGCTGACGCCGATCGTCAACCGATACGCCGGCGAGGTAATCGCGAAGCGTTTTGTCTACGGCGTCTGCGATGGACGCGTACTCCGTGCCCCAACGTTGGTTGAGCATGGCAGTCGTGCCGTGCCGCGTCGTGAGCCAGTCGACGAACGCGCTCTTGCCGGCAGCCGAACCGTACAGTGCACGCACCGTCGCGCGCTCGGGGCCGAAATCGACATCGACCCCGATCTTCTCCTCCCAAACCACCAGCGTTGTGACGTTCTCGAACGGATAAAGCGCCATGGCCAGACGCCGGGCGTAATTGCGCATGAATTCGCGGTAGGAGGGATCGCAGTAGTCGATGTCGAAACCGTGCTCGGAGCCATCGGCCAGCCGGGCGTGGGGGAACAGGTGGATGAAGCGATCGCTGTTTAGATAGAACTGGATCAGCAACCCGTAATGCCCGGCGAGTCCCGCCAGCCGGACCATGTCGCTGATGGTCATCCGGGCACCGGCTCCCGCGCTCGTGTTGAAATCCATCGACCACACGGTGACCGTGTTGAATCCGTCATCACGAATCTTCACCAGGTCGCGCTCGATCAACGCCCAATCCATCTTGCCATAGTATGCAAGGGGTTCGTACTCAATGCCGACGGGCATGAAGTCCTTGCCATCCGGAAGCCTGAAAGTCCACCCGCCATTCGGAAGGCGCGCCACCGTGCATCGGTGCGGCAAGTTGGTAGCGGTCAGCCGCCATGCCGCCAATTCCTCAGCCGAAACGGGCCGACCAAGTTCGAGATCGGGATGGGCAGGAGAAGGCGATTCAGCGCGCGCGCAGCAAACGAACGCAAGTGCGACGCACAGGATGATGGACATGGGACGAAAAATCACGCTGCAGAAATACGCTCGCAGACGAGGTGGTGTCAAGACAGGGGGGAGTGGGAAGGGGAATGATTTCGCGTTGCTGCAGAGCGGCAAGCGACCACTTGGCGACAGAGCGCCGACGTGGGATGGTTCATGGTTGATGGCTGCTAGTCGGTAGCGTAGATGTTCCACATCTTCGCGGTGCGTAGTCTGCACTGGGGCCAATGCCGCTCGACTCTTCTAGCTGGATGAGTTAACGTCACGAGCTTGAGGGAGGATGGACATGAGCCGAGTTGCCTTCATTACATGCACCTTCACGGCACTGTTGACAGTTGCGGGCTGTTCCAGCCCTGACGAGAAGGCAAACACGCTCTACGTCCAAGCCTCCATCGCAGCGCAGGAGGCGATGCTCGCTCAGAAGCAACGACGTTACCAGAAAGCCTTTGCGTCGTATGAGGATGCCAGGGATAGGATCGAGCGCATCCTGTCCAACTACTCATCCTCCTCTGTTGCCGTCGAGTTGATCTCCGGCGAGCGACAGATATTCAAGATGCCACTGGAGACATTCCGCGAATTGGGCATGCCGATGAAGATTGCAGCGGATGTGGAAGAGGATCCTCTTGTTAGCGCGCTCTTCTTCGCCGCCAAACTCGATAAGCCATACTCAACCCAGAAAGCGGAGGTTCTGATCAGGATTGCACGCGGCTACACAAT
>DAISJM010000054.1:0-18432 GCA_036821485.1 Verrucomicrobiota bacterium
GCGCGCACCTGATTGTCGACGGCAAGAAGATGTCCAAGTCGCTGGGGAACTTCTTCACGTTGCGTGTAGAAGTTCCCCAGCGACTTGGACATCTTCTTGCCGTCGACAATCAGGTGCGCGCAATGCAGCCAGTAGCGTGCGAACTGCTTGCCCGTGGCCGCCTCGCTCTGCGCAATTTCATCCTCGTGATGAGGGAAGACGTTGTCCACGCCGCCGGTATGTATGTCGAACGACTCGCCGAGATACCGCATGCTCATGGCCGAGCACTCGATGTGCCAGCCCGGCCGCCCCCTGCCCCACGGTGATTCCCAAAACACGTCGCCATCTTTCTCGTCCCACGCCTTCCACAGCGCAAAGTCAGCGAGGTTCTCTTTTTCGTACTCGTCCTGGGCGACGCGCGCGCCCGCCCTCAGACCGGACATGTCCAGGTGCGCCAGCTTGCCGTAGTCCTTGTACTTGCTGATGCTGAAGTAGATGGAACCATCGTCGGACTGGTACGCCACGCCCTTCTCAAAAAGCCGGTGGATCAGCGCGATCATGTCCGGAATATGGTCGGTCGCTGCCGGGTAATACTCCGCGGGCTCAACCTCCAACAGCCGTAAATCCTCGAAGAAAGCGTCCACGTAGGTCTTCGTGTAGTCCTTCAACGACGTGCCCTGCTGCAGCGCCCCCTTGATAGTTTTGTCGTCCACGTCGGTCAGGTTCATCACCTGCGTGACTTGGTAGCCGCTGTACTTGAGATACCGGCGAAGCAGATCCTCAAACACATACGCGCGGAAGTTCCCGATGTGGGCAAAGTTGTAGACCGTGGGGCCACACGTATACATGCGGACATTTCCATCTTCCAAGGATTGGAAATCGTCGATCTGCCGCGTCAACGTATTGTAGAAACGAAGGGCCATAACACCCGCACTCCTCCATCACCGCTACCGAACGCGGATTATACGGAACGACTCCGTCGAGACAACCAAAACCCGCCGGGAGACAACACTTCTGCGCTGCACCCGACGCGAAAAACGTTGCATCCCGACGCGAAAGCGGGTTCTTGTAGTGGGGTCACACTCGGAGCATGAAACTCATGAATCTCAATCATCGCACGCCGTTCGCAGCCGCACGCAAACTCATCGGTTGGCTGACCCCGGTGCTTCTTGCCCTGCTTGCCGGCTGCGCCCTGCCGGAGAAGACACCCATGGAACCTTCATCCGATTATGTGCGCGTGAAGCAGATCGACGGGCGCTGGTGGTTCGTCCACGGCGACACCAGATTCCTCTCCCTTGGCGTCAATGCCGTGCAGCCGAAACACACAGAACCGCCCGGCTTTCCCATGCCCAAGGATGGGCGCTACTACGACGCATTGGCGAAATACAACGGCGATCGCGCCGCGTGGATGGCGGACGTCGTCGCCCGGTTCAAACTGTGGAACTTCACCACGGTCGCCGGATTCAGCGATGACTATCTCTACACCAACGCACCGTTGTATCACACCCGCGTTGTCTGGTTCGGCGAATGGGGCGACAAGGACAACCGACTGATCGACGTATTCTCGGAGAAGTATGCCGCCGAGGTGGATGCCGTCGCCAAACGCGATGTGGCCCCTTGCGCCAGCAACCGGTATCTCATCGGCTGGTTCGTCAACAACGAGATGCCTTGGTATGGCGATCGCGGCTGGCCGACCTCACCCCGAGTGTCTCTGCTCTCCCGCTACATGCTCCTTCCCGAGAAGGCCGCGGGCAAACTGAAGCTCGTGGAATTCCTCCGTGAACGTTACGCGGGCGACTTCGCTGCCTTCGCCTCCAACTGGACCGTCAGTGCCGACTCTTTCGATACGCTCGGCAAAGCCCGCCAGATCACCCCCGCGCGCCGTGAATCCAAGAAGGACACCATCGCGTGGTCCGGCGTCGTGGCCGAACAGTATTTCAAGCTCGCCTCGGAAACACTGCGGAAGTACGACCCCAACCACCTGTTCCTCGGCGTCCGCTTTGCCGAGCGCGCCCAGGAACCCGTCATGGCTGCGTGCGGTCGCTATGCCGATGTGGTCAGCGTGAACCACTACCGCAAAACCGGCCACTTCGATGACGTCAAGGTCGGCACCATCGCCGCGCTCGCTGGAAAGCCCGTCATGATCACCGAATTCTCCTGGCGCGCGCAGGACAACAGCTCCGGCTGTCCCAACACGCTAGGCGCCGATGTGACCGTCCCGACACAGCAAGACCGCGCCGACGCCTTCCGCTGCTACGCAACCAACGTGCTCGCGCAGCCCTTCATCGTCGGCTACGACTGGTTCTGTTATCACGATCAGCCGCCCACCGGGCGATTCGACGGTGAGAACTCCAACTACGGCCTCGTCGATATCCACGACAGTTTCTACACCACCGTCCTCGGCGCCATCACCGAAATCAACTCGAAGGCGTGTGAACTCCACGCCAGCAGCGATCGCCCGATGCCGGCCTACAATCCGGCCACGCTGGCGGATTTCCGCAACATCACGATTCCTGGCGCGGACCATCCGCCTGCGGCCCCCATCGTCTTCGCCGATGCGAAGGCTCAACACGATGCATGGGGCGATGCTCCACGCGGTGCCACAACGGAGATCACACCCTCCGGTAACGACACGCTTCTCCTTCACATCAAGCCCGAGGGCTGGGGCTGCGGCATCACCTTCAAACCGCTCCCCAACTTGCCCCGCAACCCGGATGCCTCCGTCAATGTGCTCGGCGTCTCCCGCATCACCGTCACGCTTCGCACCCGTCCGGGTGTGAAGTTCTCCGTCGCCCTTCAGGAATCGGGCCACGGCGGCCTCGACGCCCAGACCTACGACGGCTATGCCGGTGCGGATGGCGAATCCTACGAGCACCAGGAAATCACCACCGTGGACGGCACGGAACGATACGTGTTCAACCTTCGTGAAATGGAGCCCACCGCAGCCTACGGCAACCAGCGCGGAAACAACGTGGTCGACACGTCGGCCATCTCCTCAATCCATATCTTCTTCCCCGGCCCGCAATCCGAGATCGATGCCGAATTGGTCTCAATTGAGGTTGATTAATCCGCACCCTCGGGGTACGTTCATCCATAGCTGCAACGTGCTCAGGCTTAACATGTTGAGAAAGCCTGGGCCCTGCGGCTTGGATGGCGCAAGGCATGACGATGACACCCCAAGGGATGTTGAGGGCAGGAAAACAGCCCAAACCGCGCTGGTCCGCGTGCTGGCTGGCCTTGGCACTGTCCCTCTTCCCGATACTGGCCGGTGCTGCCGAGTCCGGATCCTCAACGCCTCCAGCGAGAAACCCCGCGCGATCCACATTTGTATCCAACGTGACCTTTGTCGTTTTCGATACCGAAACCACGGGCTTCAGTTCCACCTCCGACCGCATGGTCGAACTCGGCGTGGTCAAGTTCCGCAACGGCAAGATGCTCGAAGAGAAGAGCTGGTTGATCAACCCGGGCCGCAAGATCCCCTATTGGGCCACCAAGGTCCACGGCATCACCGATCAGGACGTAAAGGATCAACCCACCTTCAAAGACGTCTACCCGGAGTTCATGAAGTTCATCTCAGGCAGCATATTGATGGCACACAACGCCCGGTTTGATATTGCGTTCATCTCCGAAGAAGCGCGACGCGCCAATCTGGAACTTCCACACAACCTCGTCATCGACAGCCTCAGTCTCTTCCGGCGGTGGTTCCCCCAGTCGAAATCACACTCCGTCGAGGCGGTGGCGAAATACACGCAGGTGGATACGCTTGTGCTGCACCGCGCAGTCGCGGATTCGATGTACGTATTCCTCATCTTCGACAAGGAGCTGAAGTCGAAGAATACCGGGGTCAAACTGCGCGACATCTACGACGACTGCGGCGGCCCACTGAAGTTCTAGGCAAGATTCGGGTCTTCTGTAGACGGGGGCGTTGACGCCGGTCGCTGAAGCCGCAGTTCCTCGCTCACTTGACTCTGCCCCACCTTTCCCCTGAACTCAACCGCCTCGCCCGCGTCCAATTGACGCCACCGGTGCGTGCGCACACGGAATTCAATGGATGATGGGTTCAGGGTGAAGCTCGTCACATGGCGTCCTTCCGGGTTGAAAGCATGGGCTCTTCCCTGCGGACCCGCCACAATGAACGTGCCGGCCTTTTCATCAAAAAAGAAGGCCTCCGCCGGCGCACCCGTCGCATCTTCGAGCGCCTTGTGAACCGGTCGCCGCTCCTGCCGCCGCTGCTCCACATGACGCGTACGCCGCGTCTCCTGCCGGCCACCGCGCTCGAGCGATTCCGCCAGCCTCTGCAGCACACGCGGAACCCCGCGCAAAGCTTCCCACGCGCGCTCCGTCTCGTGCCGGGCACGCGCAGCATTGACACGCAGCTCGATTCCCTCGAGGGCACGGGCTGCTTCCTCGCGGGCGCGATGAACAGCCGGCTGCCAACCGGAGCCCAGCGCATCCGCCAGCGACCCGCCGCTTGGCAGACACGCCACGGCGTTCAGATGCACACGCACATCCCCATGCGCGCCCCGCGCCTCCACAGCCTGGAAGGTAATCGCTACGCGGCTCGGACGAATGGATTCATGGTTGGCAGGCGAACTGAAGTAACCCGCGACCACCTGTCCCAGAATGGAATACGTCTTGGAGGACCTGCCGAAGGAACTCAGTTGCTGGGCCTTCAGATCGCGTCCGAGTTGCAGCAGCGACACGACCGCCGGGCGGCTCTCGAAAAGCTGATCCACTCGCGAATCCTTCGCGTCAATCAGCACCTGTGCCAGTTCATCCCACTCGGGAACGCCATTGGCGGCGTAGCCCTTGAAAACGCTCAGCGGGGTAACCGGAACGGAATGCTCGCACTCAACCGAATCACATCGGAAACAATGGATGTGTCCCTTGCGAAAGGCGTCCCGGCCGGCCTGCACGTCTTCGATCTGGGCATGAATCTGCTCGCCGAGTGCAGGCTCAAATCGGAGTTCCCAGTCGGCATTCGGCTTGGCCTTCAAGTGAAGCACAAGGTCAACTTCGTCCGGACCGGAAGACACCACGCCAAAACGGCTCAGGTGGAGATCTCGGACAAAGGTCCGTAGCGCATCGCTGGCGGCCTTCTCGCGTCGCTCTGAGCGTGAAAGCCTCGGGCCCTGTTCAGGACCGTCCGACTCTGGATTCTGTGGATCGGGTTGCATGGACGTTCTTCCCACCCGAGGCTGAACCCCAAATGGGAAAAGGGCAGCCGTCGCGCCTCAGGGCGCTTCCGTCTCAAACCTCTTCCCGCTACTAAACAACTCTTCCCGCATGCAGGTTGCCCTGCGTGCGGGAAGAAGTGGTCGGGGCGACTGGATTTGAACCAGCGACTTCTTGGTCCCGAACCAAGCGCTCTAGCCAGGCTGAGCCACGCCCCGACACAGCGAGGGACACTCTATCGGGAACTGCCGCAGACTCAAGCAGCAATTTTCACCAAGCTTCACAACCCGCGCACGCCCAAGAGGCAACTAGGCCTCTTCGTCGTACGCCAATGCATTGCGGAGCCTTTCGGTCTCCTTGTGCTTCTCCATCTCGACCAGCTTGGAGAACAGGTCTTTGACCTCGGGAACCACCGCTTTTTCAGCGGCCTCTGCGTAGAACTTGAGCAGACACCGATCCACCCTGAGCGCCGTTTCGATGATCTGGTCGACGCTCATGTCAGGCTTCAGGTCGACGCACTCAAAGCACTTGCACTTCGGCATTTCAGGCACAAATTTGAACCACGTGCCCAGCACCTTCTGTGCAGCATCCTTTTCGTATCCGCCCAGACATTCCACCAAGTGCTGCTCATGACGGCTCATGTAGTTGAGGAGAATGCGGATCTTCTCCCGCTCCGCCGTGACCGCCAATTGCCCGTACAGCGCGCTGAGCTGACGATGAAACTGCTTCGCATGCTCCACGATGTCTGTCACGCGTTCAAACGCCATAAACCGCCCTCCGCTCCGCGCTGCTTCTTCACAGACATTCTACCACGCCGGGCCTCACATGCCAACGATCACTGGCCCTCGGCGGACCCTTCTTTCTTCAGAACCTTGGCCATGGCCCCCACCGCGAGGATGAGCAACACGATGCCGGCAAACGCCGCACCGATCCATCCCAGCGAGGACAGAATGGTCATGATCACGCCGGCAATCACAACCCCCAACAGGATCGACCACATCGAATGATTGAACTTCATCCCAAGCAGAAAGGCCGCCATGGCACCTGTCCACCCGCCCGTAGCCGGCAGAGGAATGGCCACGAAAACGGTCAACCCCAGCGTCTCATACTTCTCAATATCCGCAGTCTTCTTCCGCGTGCGCGCGAAGAGCCAGTCGAAGAATCTCTTCCCAATCGGGAACCGCATGAGAAAGCGCGAAACAGGCCCAAGCAACAGCAGGATGAACGGAATCGGAATCATGTTCCCCACGACGGAGAGTATGAAGACCAACCACGGATTCATGCCCAGCATGAAACCCACGGGGATCGATCCGCGCAACTCAACGATAGGCAGTGCGGCAATCAGCATCACCACCACGGCATCCGGCAAGCCCAGGCGGCGCAACGGGGCGGCAATCTTGCCGCCAATTCCGTGCCCGGCAATAGCTGTCGACCCGCCCTCTGCGTCACTCGCGTAGCTGCAGAGCACCGTGCAAAGCAACAGAACCAGGCAGAACACCATCAACCACTTTTTCTTGATCATGGGCTTCATTCCTTTTTCAACAACCGGACTCTACTTCCTCATGCGACCTCTATACTTCAACAACATGGAGAAGAAGCGAAACGTGTCGAATAGCGGATTCACCTTGCTCTTCTCTTCACCGTAAATGGTCGCGATCCGCACATCGCCAATTCGTATCCCCCGCCGCGCAATGTGCAGCAGAATCTCGGACTCGGCGGCAAACCGCTCCGATTCCGCCGCCACAAACGGGATCACTTCGCACCGATACAACCGGTAACCGCACTGCGTGTCCGGCACATACTGCCCCATCACGCGCGAAAGCATCCAGCTCATGAATCGGTTGGTCAACCACCGGATCCTCGGCATGTCCTTGGTGTCCCACATCCGATTGCCCACCAGGACGGGGATACCCGTCCGCACGTAAGCCTCAATGAACTTCGGTATCTCCGCGGGACTGTGCTGGCCATCGGCATCCATGGTGATGACAAGATCAAACCCCTTCTCACGGGCGTACTTGAACCCCGAGTTCAACGCCACGCCCTTGCCTTTGTTCTGCGGATGGCGAATCACCATCGCCCCAGCTTCCTCGGCGCAGCGGGCCGTCCCATCCTCGGAACCATCATCGATGACGATCACATTCGGACATTTCTCGCGAATGGCCTTCACCACATCCCCGATGCGATGCTCCTCGCGAAACGCCGGCACAATGATGCAACACCGCTCACGCGCGCGCAGCTCAGACGTCATGTTGTCTTGCCCCCCACGGCAGACGTCCCGGCGTCCGCCCAGAAATCGTCAAAGATGAACCACTGATACGGATATTCACCCACGCAGGTCTCCAGCAGGTCCCGGATCTTGATGCGAATCGCATCCTCCGAACCCTCCTTCTCGGGCAAAATCGGCGGATACATGCGCACCACGAAGGAGTCATCCACCTGCCTCAGTACGAACCCGACCAGGATCGGCGCGCCTGTCTTGATGGACAGCCACGCAGGCCCGCGCGGCAACCGCGCCGGTTTGCCAAAGAAGTCGATACGATCTTTCTGGGCCGTAAAATCGCGATCCCCCAGCAAGCCCACCACTTCGCCCCGGCGCAGGCAACGCACGATCTCGAACACCGCCCGGCCCAGCGGTATCAGCGTGACGCCCCGGGCCTGCCGCCTCCGCTGAAACATTCGGTTGAGCTTCTCGAATTCCTGCGGCATCTCCACCGCATTCACTTTATACCCGAGGGCAGACATCACCGCCCCGCCCAATTCCCAGTTGCCGAAATGCGCAGAAACGCACAATACACCACGTCCCAAAGCAACCGCCTGCTCAATGTATTCGGGATGCTCAATCGTGATCCGCTGTCTCATCTGTTCCGGCGTCAGCTGTCCGTATCGAAAGAAATCCACCAGGTACTTGCCGAAATACTGGAAATTCTTGCGGGCCAATCCGTGCAGCGCCCCTTCCGCCGGAACCGCATGCCGCGACTCCAGTATCTGCTTGATGTTCGATTGGACCGCCGCCCGGCCCCGGCGGTTGAAGTAGTAGAACCCGTCGGCAATCCGCAACCCAAACCAATAGGCCAGCTTCTCCGGCAACACGCGGCTCAGAAAAGACAGAATCTTGTAGGCGACGTAGGTGTTCACGGGGCAGGCACTCTGGATGTCTTGAGGTTCTTCAACTCTTCGATCACATGCGCCGCCACGCTCATGGCGGCATCCGGCTTGCCCATGAACCGCGCTCGCTCGCTCATCATCTCCAACAATTCCTTGTTGCGAAGCAGGGTCGAAACCACCGGCGCGACCTCGCGATCCTTTCGCAGATGCACAGCCATGCCGTGCCGTACCAATATCTCCGTGTTCCCCTTTTCCTGCCCCGGCAACGGCCGGATCAGCACCATCGGCAACCCTGTCGCCATCGCCTCGGCCGACGTCAAACCGCCCGGCTTCGTGATCAGCAGGCTGGCCCGATGCATCAGCGCCACCACGTCTTTGACAAAGCCACGAATACGGATCGGATGACGGAACGAGTTCCTCTGCCGCGCCAGGCGCGCACGAAGACGCCGGTTGCTGCCCGTCACCACGTCGATGGTGAAATCCTCTTTGCACTGATCCAGGTATTTGATCGTGCGATAACGCGCCCCCAACCCGCGACTCCCGCCCATCACCAACACGCGAAGATTCTCGTCCTTCACAACGGGAGTCTTCATCTCCGCAACAAAGCCGGGGTTGATCGGTATGCCCAACACGCGGATGTCCTTCCGCTGCACGCCCAGCCAGACCAGCCGTTCCGCAGCTTCTTCGCTCGGCACGACATACTTGACGCCGCCACCGCCCGCAACCCAGAAACGGTGCGGAATCAAATCCGTGACCACACCCCACAGCGGCATGCGGCATGAACGGCGATCCATGTAGGCCTTCAACACCGCCATCGGATGCGCCTGCGTGCAGATGGCCGCATCGGGCTTGAAATCATCCATCAGCTGCAGCAGCCCCTTGCTGTTCCCGCGCTGAATCAGCGCGCGAACCCGCCGCGTCATGTAATCCACCCACGGACTGTCATACAGCGTGTCCCACAACTCGGGCGTACGGCGGATCGTGACCATGTACATCTTCTGAATCAGCGCGCTCCACCGCGGATGCGTATAGGCAAGAAGATCGACGCACATCGTCGTGATGGACGGATCCTGCCGATGCAACGCCTGCTCAATGGCGCGCGCAGCGGAGTGATGTCCGCTGTTCTGCACCAGATAACAAATGAGAATGCGCGCCATGTTGGACTACCCAGCTTCCGCTTCCATCAACTCTTCCGCCATGTAGGACGATCGCACCAACGGAGCCGACGCCACCCGGCTGAATCCTGCCTCACGTGCCCATGCGGCGTACACCTCAAACTGCTCCGGCGGCACAAACCGCGACACAGGGCGATGATCACGCGACGGCGCGAGATACTGACCAATGGTGACCATACGACATCCCGCCCCAGCCAGATCGTCCAACGTCTGCCTGACTTCCTCGTCCGTCTCTCCCAGCCCAACCATCAGCCCCGATTTCACCCCCACGGCCGGCTGCCATTTTGCCGCAAAGCGCAGGACGCCCATCGAGACCTCGTACGAAGCCTGCGGTCGAATCTCCAACTGCAGCCTTCGAACGGTCTCAATGTTGTGAGCAAACACATCCGGCCCCGCCTTCAGCACGGTGGCCATCGCAGTTTCCAACCCTTGGAAATCCGGTACCAGCACTTCCACCCGAACGCCCGGAATCACGCGCCGCAGTTCGTCAATCGTCGCCGCGAAAACACCCGCACCGCCGTCGGCCAAATCATCGCGCGTCACGCTCGTCAACACCACGTAGGACAGCTTCATAGACGCCGCAGCCTCGGCCACTCGCGTCGGCTCCCTGTCATCCAAGGCCTCGGGCTGGCCCCGATCGACCGCACAGAACTTGCATCGTCGTGTGCAGTTGCCCCCCAGCAGCAAAAACGTTGCCGTGCCCTTCTGCCAGCATTCGTGCAGGTTCGGACACCGCGCGCTTTGGCAAACCGTGTGCAAACCCTTGGAAGAGACCTCGCCGTGTACGTGACCGAACGCGCGGTCCGTCATGAGGCTGGAGCGAATCCAAGGGGGTAAACGAGCCATGATCACGACTCTAGTTATGCCCCGGGTGCTGTCAAACACATACGGGCCGGGAAAAGCCGGTTGAATCGCATCCCGATTATGGCAGTATCACCACCCATGAGCGATGTAGCCCAGGAACCGTCGTCGACGGCCGATCACGAGAGATATATGCGCCTTGCGCTCAAGGAGGCCGCCATCGCTGCCGCCGAGGAGGAAGTTCCCGTCGGCGCCGTGATCGTTCACCAGCACCGCATCATCGGCAAGGCCCATAACCAGGTCGAGCGACTGAAGGACCCCACGGCTCACGCGGAGATGATCGCCATCACGCAGGCCGCGTCTGCCCTCGCCGACTGGCGACTGACCGACACCGTCCTCTACGTGACCAAGGAACCCTGCCCCATGTGCGCCGGCGCCATCGTTGCCGCCCGCGTCCCCCTCGTGGTCTGGGGTATGACCGACCCACTGCGTGGCGGCTCGGTCTCTCTCTTCAACACCTTTCAGAATCCCAACCTGAACCATCGCGTGGATCACATCGCGGGAGTATTGGAGCAGGAGTGCAAGGAACTCGTGCAGGAGTTCTTCAAGGGGCGGCGGGCCACGTAATCTCGCAAACGTCCGGTGCCTCAAGGGTCCCCGTCGGCAGTTCCAGTTTCAGCTCCCGGCACGACATAAGCTCTTCCACATAGCGATTCGTCGGCTTCCAGATGGCCGCCACATCAGGCTTCTCATTGGCAAGCAGCCGCCCCAGCTTCGCCGGGTCCACATCGCCCTTCGAGCCGAGCGTGGCCAAAACGCCGGGCGAGTATTCGCCGGTGAGGTCCAGCACGGGCACCTGCAACGCGAAAGACGGCCAGCCCGGGGCATCTGTCACCATCAACTTGGGCTTCGCACCCACGCCTTGAATCGCTTTCGCCATCGCCTCACGAACATCGACGACGTTTCGAATCGCCTCGTTCCGGGCCCGGTCGCGGACACACCCGCGCCCAAGCGCGAACAGGGCAAGAAGCGAACCCATTACCAACCACCAGAGCATGAAGCCCGGCGCCGCCGGCAATCCCGGCTTCCATTTCCGGTACAGGCTCTCAATCAGGAAGGGCGTCCTGAAAAACGCAAAACACGCGGAGATCACACACAGCGGCTGAAGCGAAAGGAAGACCACCGACGCCCCACCCCATCCGAGAAAGGGATAGATGAGCGCGTAGAGCAACGGCAGGAGAATTGCAGCAAATACGCCCACGCTGTAAGGCCGCTCTTCGGCCTGCGCAAACCCAAGTGCCGCGATCAGCGCAAATCCGAACCACGTCATGAACCGCTCCAACCCGCCCGTCAGGAACGGATTCTGGTGCAGCTTGCCGAACGCCACCGGAATATTCGAAGCCACCATGTCGCCGTAGACCGAGGCAATCGATCCGCCCGCCGCAGCCATTGCATCCATCGTCAGCGGCGCGCCCATGGCCTGCGGCCATGGCACCATCACCACCTGGTAGTTCCACGCCACCAGCGGGAAAAGACAGAATACAAGCACCAGCGTTCCGGTCATCGCGCGCGTGATCACAAACACTGGCCCTGTTTCCCTCGAGCGGCGCAGGAACGACACGCACAACGCGTGCACGCTGAACACAATCCACAGGAGCACGAACTCGACGCGGATCCACATCAGCAAGCCCACGAGCAACGCGCACCCGACGGGCAGCGGCGACTTCTTCTCGAACAACCCCTCCACGTGCAGCATCACCGCCGCCGTGGCCAACATCGTCGCCAGCGCCGCACTCGTGCCGGATACGCCGCTTACCAAGAAACCCGGGGAGAGAATCAGTAGCACTGCGGTGTAGACCACAAAAGGTGGGAAAGGGAACAGCAGCCTCGCAAGACGCATGGAGATCAGCATCGTGCTCAAGGCCAGCACGGCACCCAGGAAATACGCCGCCGGTGCGGGATCGCGGAAGATCAGAGCCACAAGCGCCAGCAGCAGATTCCAGAGCGTATCGCGCACGGCCGGCATCCGATGCCCTGCGGACAACCCATATTCGGCATCCTCCACCAGCGTCCGCGCGACCGACATGTTGCCGTACGCAGCGTCATCCAGAAACGTAAGCCCACCGCCTGCCGCCTTCTGCTTCGACACCAGCAGACACAGCAGAACGATGAAGACCAGCGTTGGAACCAACCAACGAAACAGCCGCTGGAAATGCCACCGATGCATAACAGTCAGCCGGGAACAGACTCAAATCACTGCGCGGCGCGGGGAATGATCTGGTCCGGAATCACCACCGGATACCGGACACCCCGAACCCAATACTCGCGCCCGCGCACAAGCAACCTCTGCCCCAGCAAATCGTTCAGTTGGCTGTTGTTGCCATAGAGGTAGCAGATCGTGTCGATACGCCGTCCCGTGGTCTTGGCCAAGCGGAAACGGCTCGGCTTCCCAATCACAAACCCGGACAGCCGCAGTTCCCCTTCCCGCTGCACGACCTTGCCCTGCCCTTCCAATGGAATCAGGACGAATTTGGTCGGCAGCTGCGGCGGAGGCTCCTCGGCTTTGACCGGTGTGACAGGCGGCGGAGGCTGTGCGGCGGGCACGGGCGTCGGCTTGACGATCGGCGGCGCAATATCCGGCCCGGGCATTTCTGCCTGGGCTGGATCAACGGATATCGGCGGTTCCGGCTTCTGGGCTGGCGGCTCAACCGCCGACGACTTCATCTTCTCCGGCTGCAGCACTTGGACAAACAGCCGGTTCACCCACAGCGAGCAGGCCGCATCCGGCGCGATCTTCAGCCAGCCGGCGTGTTCGCCGCGGGGCTGGATTGCCGTACCGCGGACAAGGTCACCCACCACGCTATAGGTCAGCCCCGGACCGGCGCGGACGTTCAACGTGGAGCCATTCACCGTGTTGTCGCGGACCAACTCGCCATAGACCCAGAGATCGACACTCTCGGGCGGAACGACTTCCACCCACTCATCCATGAAAGACTTGGCTTCGAGAATATCCCCCTCGCCGACCTGCCCGACGACTTCGGAGGTGGCCTCCGCCTTGGCGCGCAGATTCACACGCTGGCCGACCACGCGCACGCGCGTAATGACCTCGGCCCCGGCCGACAGGCAGAGGGCGAAAACGATGACTGAAATGGCGAGAAGTTGTTTCTTCACTTCCTCTCTCCTTCAAAGAATCCCAAGCTCAAATCCATGCCCACACAGGTCCCGAGAATAAACCACCGGCATGGGTTAATCAACCGCGCTGTGCTGCCTCGGCCGCAAGCCGGCTCTTCCGCTCCTCGTAGATGGGAAGGAGCAGGTACGCGATCATGCCGATCAGATTGAACATGAACCCGAACAGGAACCAGATCCAAGGCGACCGCCCATCCTGGCGCGCCTCCTTGGCAAGCCACGTGCCGATCCCGATACTCATCGTCAGCGACACCACGCCGGTCAGCACGGCAAAGATCGTGGTGAAATTCGGCAGCGTCTGAAGGTTCGGGCTCAGGTACGCCAGACGACGGATGACGAACGTACCGAACGTCGAAATCAGAGCGAGAACGATCAACACAAGCGCAGCTCGATCAATGGACTTCATACTTCCTCAGTCCTCCCTTGGGTGGCAAACGTGTCCCACATCAATAGCAGCGCCCGCACCACCAGAGAAGCCCGGAAATGACAAATCGGGGCAGCGGAGCTCCCACGAAATACACGAACGACACCAAATAGAGACTGCCCACAGATGACGGAAATCACAGCGAGGCAGGCAGGGGAAATCCGCCCTACCAACGACGAAGATGTAGGCCGCCCCTCTGCGGGCGGCGGGATAAGACGCCGGGGACAGGAGCCCCGGCCTACAACGGCTTCAGCAGATCACACAAAGGATTAGGCTTGAGACAGAAGGCCTTCCTTGTCCGGGCATCGGGGGCACCCGGGTCACGCCGTCCAGCTCGAGATATGAATCGGCGACGGAATCAGCAACACTGCGCCAACTCGGCCATCAGCTTCCGCCCGGCGTCGGGCTTAACCATCTGCATGAAGCTCAACTGCCCGCGCAGAACGTAGACAGGATCGACTTCCCCCACCCGCTTCGACTCCACGCGAACCGCCTCAATCCCCTTCGTCCTCAACGTGTGGACAGCCGCGCGAAGCTGACGTGCCTTCTTGCGCGGAATGCCGGTCTTGGTGTTAACGACGACCCCGGTCACCTTCTGCTGCACCCCAGCACGCATGATACGCACCTTGTCTTCGTTGACCGCAAAACCTTCAGAGCGAATGATCTCTTTGAGAAATGGAATAAGCGCAGGCAGCTTTGGATTGTCGGACGAGAACACAAGATCGTCCGCATAGCGCGAATAGCGGAACTTCATCTCTTTCTTGAGCCCCTCAAGCCGCCGGTCGAGTCGAACGCAGATGAGGTTCGAGATCGCAGGGCTCGTCGGTGCGCCCTGGGGCAGTCTCCCATCCAGCGTGCAAAGGTTGGCGAGAACTGAAGCGACGCGATACGGATAGCCGAAACGTTCGAACACCTTGCGTACCTGCCGCTGCGTGATGGACGGGAAGAAGTCAGCAAGGTCCAACCTGACCACCACTTTTCGCCCAATGTGCGGACGTGCATTATCGAGAATGGATTTTCCCCGGACGAAGCCACAGGCGTATTTGTGAACCTTCCCGCGATTCAGGATATGGCGCAGAATCCAGTTCTGGAACGTCAGCAGTTGATCCTCCGGCGCACAGATGACCCGTTCCCTGCCGTTGGCCTTGGGAATACGAAACTCACGATAGAGTCTGTGCTGGTTTCGCGACATCCAACGCAGCCTCGCCTCACTGACGCGGAGTTTGTTTGCCAGATGACCGACACTGTAAACGATCGGCAGGCGACGGCTGGCCATCGTGCTACCGTAGGACGTAAGGAAGCTGAGAAGACGCGGGTCCGCATCGGCATTCTTCTCCACAAGCCAGGCGTGGCAGAACTGCCGCGACATCTTCTCGACCGACGGGTCTTCCTCATAGAAATCCAGCGGCCGGCCCGCATCCGTGCGTAACCGCGCAAAGGCACAGACGAGATCAGCGATCTCCGGATCCACACCGGCCTGCCGCTGAACCAATCCGAGATTCTGAACGGCCAAGTATTTGTTGTCAGTCAGCATAGCCTGTCTCGTCATACAAGTTGATGAGGGGTGACGCCGTTTACCTTCACTGCGTCTACTTCGGCGCATGCAGCAGCACCATGGAGACTCGGTGCTGCGCAATAATGCGCTCTTGTCTGGTTAACGTTGTGCGCGGCGAAACACCGCGCCCTGCGTGATGCGCAGATCTAAATCGGACGTCACCCCTCAAATCGATTCTCCATCCTCATGTCTTTTCAGTCAGCACCCAGTTGATGAGGAGCGACGCCGTTTACCTTCACTGCGTCTACTTCGGCGCATGCAGCTACTGATAGTAGGCTTATCAGTAGCGAAATAATGCGCTCTTGTCTGGTCAACGATGCGCGCGGCGAAACACCGCGCCCTGCGTGATGCGCAGATCTAAATCAGACGCCACCCCTCAAATCCTGATATCCTTGAAAATGGTTCCAGCCTTACTGGTCTTTTCCACAAGCTTCCGATTGGGAAACGGCACCTGCGCCCAATCCCAGAGAACCTGTTTGGAATTGGCGGCAGCCTCAGTCTTGATCCCGGCCGCGTCGAGGCCCACGTATTCCAGTCGGGTCAATTCAACACCACAGGCGGGGCAAAAGACACCCGAGACGGCCCCCTCCTCATGAACATGGCCGTCAACAAACGTACTGCCACATCTGCCGCACGTGATATCGCCCGGGACGAGGCTACCCAAGAGCGAGCGCGGCCCGCTGAGGAACCCAATCGCCGCCGCTCCAGCAGCGAGTTTGATGAACTCCCGCCTGGAACAGCCACCCCCTTCTGTCCGCTTCCCCTCCATCACGGCTCCCTCACCTGCTCCATCGGCTTCAAGTCCTTGAACAAATTCTGCTTCGGATCAAACTCCAGATTCCGATCATTGGGAGTTGGGTTGAGGTAGTAGGTGAATGAGAGTAGACCACCATTTGTGCCCGCAGCCCCGAAAACAAAATCATCAGGAATCTTCCCATAGTACGCATTCGTAACCACCCCCGTTCGATTCGTTGTGCTGCGAACCCTGACCAAGTATCCTCGTCCTTGTCTAGTATCGCTGACGACTCCGTCCCGATCGTCATCAGTTTGCGCCTGCATGCTCGCCTTCCGCCATCTACCCGAGGAGACATATCCCGCCTCATATGCATAACGAGGCATGAAAAGTGCGCTGCCTGACGGATTACCGTATAGGACTTCATAATCCACGGGAACCAGACCATCTTTCGGCTGAGAGAAGTTCAACCTAAGAACAGAATCATTGTTTCTGTAATCTTCCCAATGGCCATCGATTCGGAATACCAAGTCGCTGACCACGCCATTGCCCGCAGGCCTAACCCAGTCCCCAAACACTAGGTCATAACCGAAAGCCACGTTCGTTGTGGGGATCATGGTCTTCACATGCTTCGCATACATTGCGATCGGATTCACAATCCGCTTAACCACCATAGTCACAACGGGATTCCAAGGCTGCCATTTATCACCGCTAACAGCATTCGACCACGGCTGCCCAGCCTTCGGAAACGTAAACACGCCATGGCTGTAGTACCACCCGTCTTCCATGACACTGAATGTCGCCTGACCAGAGATCGCATGCCCCCCTGCGGTGAACATCCCATTGGTATCCGTAATACCCCTATTCTGTTTGCCTTCAAAGAAACCGACTCGCACTGGCATCCCTGAGACTTCTTGGCCTTCATCATCAAGAAGCTTCAACGTTATCATAGCCTCAGGGGCTGCCCATGCATTGCCAGCCAAGACCAAGAACCAAAGATACACAACGATCAACATTCTCATCATCACTGGCTCAGCCCCCCAAGGTCCGTGCTTATCGTATCAAAGAGACGGTAGACATAAGTGTATGCAATTGTTCCATAGTCGCCGTGCAACCAGCGATTCTGCCAGTCGCCCTCCAAACGTAACGCAGGCCATCCAGTTTGAAAAGACGATGTGTTCATATTGAAGTTCCTGTCTTCGCCCCCCTCAATGAATGCCAGCACTGGATTGGCACCGACTGGCAGACTCATGGCAGGAATCATCTCCGCGAGAAACCTGCTGCGATTGTCCACAGCAAAGCCACTACCCTCTCCATAGTCGGCCCCATACAATCCGATAACCTGCGATCCTCCGGGATTGAAGAATGGATGATCCTTCAGACCAGAGTATGGAGGAATAAGAAGCCCAGCAGCCTGAGCAGGCGGACATGAGATCTCATTTCCCCCAGGATCCTGAACATTCCAGTATGAGTTGAACCCCCAACCGCCATAGGTACTGCCACCAAGCCAATCAGCGTGCCTCCCCTTCCACTGCTCCTGAATACACCATGCATACCTGCGAGATCCAGCGATGAGTCCGAAGAGATCATCGGCTCCTGGCGAGCCATCTAGCGTCTCCAAAACCTGATCCCCGGATGAGTAGAAGTTGTAGACCTGAGGCCCGATAGAAGGGAACCGACCCTTCCATGTCAACTGCTTCCGACCATCGCCATGCAGATATAGCTCATGCCACTTGCTGGCCCAAAGCCCATCATTGTATGGCCGCCAATCTATCTGAACCATCGCCTCATCAAAGGATCCAACATCATAGGCTTCTCTTGCCACCGCCGCATGCAACATAAAATAGCGCATCGGATTAGCCCCGTAATCCTGAATGGCACTGGATACAACTATGTTGCCAAGACTGAACGCCACAACGCTTACATCTCCCTGCAAGTTGCCGAGGTACTCTGCATAGGCAGGAGCCGTTTCGAAGGCGTTGATAACATTTGCATGGTAGTACGTCGTCAGGTTCTCATCACCAAACCACGCCACTCCGGTGTACTTCGCCTTAGATCCGGACCAGTACAACCGCTTGAAGGTTTCAGCTATATTCCCCTCTCCGGCAGCTGGATCTTCGTTGAACCCATGAATGAAAACCACATTCTTCCCATTGGAGTGCACGTCCGGGTTGTTCCGTGGTTCCCCAGTATGACTCTCCCCGCCACGGCTGTCCCCTGCCGCAGGCCGCAGGTTCAGATATCGATACATATCCTCCACACCCATAATGCTGAGAGCAAGGGAGTTACTGCTGAC
>DAISJM010000055.1:0-17871 GCA_036821485.1 Verrucomicrobiota bacterium
GCTCCGTGCCATCTGGCTCTCTCCCGCGTCCGGCAATCAATACGTGCCCATCCAGTACTACCCGATGGTGCATACGACGTTCTGGATCGAGCATCAGCTCTGGAACAACAACCCGCGTGGCTATCACATCGTCAACGTGCTTTTCCATGCAGCGAATGCGATTCTCCTCTGGTTCCTGCTGCGTCGTCTCGGCGTGAGGGGGGCCTATCTTGCGGCGCTGATTTTCGCGTTGCATCCGGTGCATGTCGAATCCGTGGCGTGGATATCGGAACGGAAGAATGTCTTGTCTGCATTCTTCTACCTCCTTAGTGCGCTCGCGTTTCTCCGTTTTGACCAGTCGGAGGCCGAGGGCGAAAATCGCCCGTGGGGCACCTATCTTGTGTCGCTGCTCCTGTTCGTTGCGGCGCTGCTGAGCAGGACGGTGACGGCCTCGCTTCCTGCGGCGCTGCTCCTCGTCGCGTGGTGGAGGAAGGGTGCGATTTCGAAGAAGGATGTGCTGTCCGTCATCCCCATGATTCTCGTCGCGTTGCCGCTGGCGCTGATCATGGCGCGTCTCGAACAACTGCATGTCGGCTCGCGCGGGACCTACTGGTCGCTTTCGTTTCTTCAGCGCATGCTGGTGGCGGGTCGCGCGTTGTGGTTCTACGCCGACAAGCTGATCTGGCCGACGCATTTGAGCTTCATCTACCCGAGATGGAACATCAATTCCGCCTCTTGGCCGCTCTATCTCTATCCGCTCAGTGTGTTGCTGATCATTATTGCGCTTTGGTTTGCACGCAAGCGGATTGGTCGCGGCCCGCTAGTGGCGGTGTTGTTCTTTTGCGGCACCCTCTTTCCGGCGCTCGGGTTCTTCAACGTGTTTCCGATGATCTATTCCTTTGTGGCGGATCACTTTCAGTATCTTGCCAGCATCGGATTGATCACGCTCTTTGCCGCCCTGGTATCGGAATTCGTTGGTGACGGTGCCCAGGGCGTACGTCGCATGACGGCCGTCGCGGTGATCCTGGCCGTGGCGATGGGGACGGGCACGTGCCGCAGGACGGGTGCCTATAGGGATATAGAGACGCTGTGGACGAATACCCTTCAGGAGAATCCCCAGTGTTGGATGGCCCACGTGAACCTGGGGAAGATGCTGTCTCTTCGGGGTGAATCGTCCCGGGCGGTTCAGCACTATCGACAGGCGCTGGCCATTTGGCCGGGCGATCCCGGTGCGCACAATAACCTGGCGATCGAGCTTGGTCAGGCCGGCATGTTGGACGAGGCGGGACAGCATTTTGCCGCAGCCATTGCGATCTGGCCTGGATTTGTCGACGCCCGCAATAACTATGGACTGCTGCTCGCCGGACGAGGGCGGTGGGACGAGGCTATCGCGCAGTTCAAGGAGGTCGTCCGCATGCGACCCCGCCACCCTGCCGCATTATTCCATCTTGCCTCTGCGCAGGCTCAGAAGGGGGACTATGCCGAGGCTGCACAAGGTTTCGAATCGCTGCTTCAGATATATCCGGACGACGTGCAGACTCTGAACAATCTCGCATGGACATTGGCCACGTGTCCGGATGGGGGAGTTCGAGACGCTGGGGCGGCAGTGAGCTATGCAGAGCGGGCGGTCTTGATGACGGAGCGGCATGAACCGCACGTGCTCGATACGCTGGCTGCGGCTTACGCGGCCCGTGGACAATTCGATGCAGCGCTGGGAACAGCGCGTGAAGCGCTGGCAACTGCCGAGGGCGCCGGCGACAAGAGGCTGGCCGATACCGTTCGCGGACATATCGCATCTTTTTCAAAACGCAAGACGGCTCAGGACGGCCAACTGCAGAAATCCAGGACCGTCCTTGTGCCACAGTGAGCAGAGGAACGATCGGGGTGCGACACAACAGTGTACCGATGAAATTGTCCTGCTGTTGCGGTTGCTAGAAGGTCTCGCTACGCAGGGGAGTCTGTCTTCCGTATAGATCAGCGTGTGTTTCAATGTCATGCATCAAGTTTGTCCTGCCTTGGCTCTGGGCCAGCGTGCGGGCCTTCTCCGCAACTCGCACGGCTTCGGCATAGTCGCCTGCAGATGCATGTGCCGCTGCGAGAGTATCCAGACAGGATGGGTCCTGATAGGACGTGAGTGAACATGCGCGAAGGGCAAGCTTCAGGGCCTCCTCCGTATCAGTTTGGCTGACCTCCCCCCGGGTTGCGTGAACCCATGCCAGGTTATTCAGATGTGCTGGGTTCTGTGGCTCGATCTCCAAGGCTGAGTTGTATTGTGAGAGCGCTGCACCCGATCGCCCCGCTGCCAGAAGCGAGCGGGCCAGCGCGCAGTGCACTTCGGCGGAGGGGGCAGTCCACAGCAAATACGTGTAGTGGATCAGTGCGCTGGCCTGACTCTTCTCCTGGGGTACAGGTTTGATATTCTCAATCTGGCGGCGCATGTCGGGTGCCATGGCGACCGCCTTTGCAAATTGCCTGATCGCGTCCTGAGCATCGCCACGTGTTGCGAGGGCATATCCAAGGCTGAGAAGCACTTTCGGATCCTGCGGGGAGATCGTTGCCGCCTTGGAGAGATGATAGATAGCCTGATCAATCATGTCTTGGCTGGCTAATGAGCTGCCGAGGTAGTAGTGGGCAGGGCCGTAGTCTGGCCTGTATTTCAGGGCTTCCCTGAAATGGGTGGTGGCTTCGCTATAGCGTCCCTGCTTGAAGAGGACAAGTCCCATGTTGTAGTGGATTTGCGGGTCAGCTTGTTCTGCCAGCAGGGAGTTACGGCATATGCGCTCAGCTTCTTCCAACTGCCCAAGCTCAATCAACGCAGAGGCCATGTTTGCCTGTGCTGCAAGGTCGTGGGGGTTGATGTCCAAGCACCTCCGAAATTCAGCAAGGCCCAGTTCCAGCCTGTCGGAACACACGTAGGCAGAGGCCTTCAGGAAGTGGTAGTTGAAGGGATTCGGCAGATAACCAGCGAAATTGCTGCTCACAAGAAACCATGATGCGGCCGTGAGCAGCAACAGCCATGCCAGCTTGCGTATTCTTCCTGCCCACGCCAAGCGCATCAATCCATCCAGGCCGTAGGATGAGAAGAGAAGCAAAGCGGGTACGATAGGTACGCGGTAGCGTCCTGCGACAAAGAAGGGAAGATAGGACGCAAAGATGGAGAAGATGAACAGAAGAATGAAAAAAGCAGTTCTGATTCTGATCGGGGCAGCCGCCCCTGGCGGATACGAACGACCACTCTTGACGTCACGAAGGAGCAGGGTCACCCCGGTGATGCACAGAGATAGGACCATCGGGAATCGGACAACCAGCCGACGAAGCACGCGTGAGTGCGAACGCTCGATCTCATCCTCTTTGTTGTTGCTTACCTCATAGGGGCCCCAGAACAGCAGGGCTTTTCTGATAGTGAGGTGGACAGTACGACTCAGATGATTTGCAGCATATCGGACAGCCTTCTGGGCAAATAACCGTGACACTTCAGAGTGTCGGAGAGGGCGTCCCTGTTCACGGGAGATTCGTGCCACGATCTGGGGGTACTCGAAACACGTCCATGCGCCCGTTTCGGGGCCGCTCGCTGAAACGCCGTCTGCGGCCTCATTGTTTCCGATGTAGAGGTTCACCCCTGAATTGGATGAGATTAACACCAGATCATGCCCGGCCAATAGATTGCGCACCGTTGCCGGACTGACAGCAAGCAGAAGCCCTGCCAGATACAGCCCTGCCACGCGGACTTGCCCAGACCTCGATTCCTTCCGGGATCTCGCAACAGCCCAGAACCACAGCAACGCGACAGGGGCAAACAGCAGAATATTCGGCCGCACTAACGCATAGATCCCTGTCACAAGTCCGGCCAGGAACACATGGAACATGCGGAAGGATTCCTGCCATCGTGCAATCAGCAGGAAGAGGCCTAAGCTCAGGGGAACGAGAAGGACAGGTTCCAGCAGTTGAGCTTCATAGTAGATGAAGCTCCAATAGAACGACATGAATCCGGCATAGATCAATCCGATGCGCTCCCCAAAGAGTCTCCTGCCCAGTAGGAATGCCAGGACACAATCGACCAGTCCGACGGCCATCTGCAAGGCACGTATCCAGAGGGCGTTTCCGTGGACCAGAGAGACGATCAGTGCCAGGAAGTAGGGGTATCCCGGGGGACGGAAGAACGGGGTGTGCCGGATGTCAGGATCGGGACGATACGGCGGTGGTGTCCAGTCATCGGTGGCAAGACCTCGCGCCCAGTAGTCATGATATCCGGCATCGAATCTCGGAGCGGTGAATTCCGGATCATGCGTTGCTTCGATCAGGTAAGAGGTTCTCAGCAATGCTGCCAATACAAGCACGCCAGCCAGAGCCGCCATCGCAGTCCAAGAACACTTCATGGCCATGCCAATCCCGTGACGAGGCCCCTGCTCATCCACGCCGGGCCACCCGCCGAGCATCAGTGGGGGGGAGGGGTGAAGTCAAATGGAAAAGAGAAATCACGCGTGAGAGGGTGGTCAAGACAGACCGCCCCGATGTGAAGTCGGCGGATTCCGTAGAGCTGCGCGGGCACTGTGCGAAACAGGACGGGATGCCGGGCGTTGTCTGCCGCTTCGCCTAACGTGCTGATGGCGCTGGCGAAGGCAATCCGCACAACTGGTCCGTTGGTCAGACTGTATGGCATTGTTTGAGTTAGCGGCGGAAAAAGCCGAGCGCACTCCCCTCGCACAGGGGTAGGGGATGCCATTTCCGGGCTTGCATTGGAGGGTGTCAGGCGATAATGTTCTGCGCCTTGTTAATGGCGGACCGCCGGAACGAGCTGGCATGGTCGCAGGGCTGAAGTTGTAACAGGTTCAAGGTTGGCGGGTTATGAAGAATGATATTCATCCGAAGTATGGCGAGGCGACGATTACCTGCGCGTGCGGCAATGTGATTCACACGCGGGCAACCGTCAAAGAGATGCACGTGAATACGTGCTCGCGTTGTCACCCGTTTTTCACGGGTCAGACCAAGCTGATGGATACGGAAGGTCGCGTTGAGCGTTTCCAGAAACGCTACGCGAAGACCGCACCCAAGGCGAAGTAGCTTTGCTGGAACGGGCCGGGTTTGCTTTCCGCATACCCGGCCCTTCGTGTTTTCGGGCGGGATGGCGGGGCGGCGTGTGCGGGTGACTTCTCTGCGTGGCGCGTCATGATCGACAAAACCAGAGTCGATGAATTGCTTTCACGGATGGGCGAGATCGAATCGCTTCTCGCCGACCCGGCGACGTCTGCCAATCAGCAGAAATATCGCGGGCTCCTTCAGGAGTACGCGAATCTCAAGGAGTTGAAGGTCCCGGCGGATCGCTATTTCAAGTTGCTCCGCGAGTGCGACGAGAGTCGCGTGCTGGTGGAGGATACGTCCAGCGATGACGAACTCCGCGATATGGCGCGTGCTGAGTTGAAGCGCGTGGAGGAAGAGTTGCCGCGCGCCGAGCGGGCCCTGCTGATTGCGCTCCTTCCTCCGGACCCCGTGGACAGTCGTAACACGATCGTGGAAATACGTGCGGGCACGGGTGGCGAAGAGGCCGCACTGTTTGCCGGCGACCTCTACCGAATGTACAGCAAGTACGCCGAACGGCGTGGCTGGAAGACCGGCCTCATTGATGCCAGCCCGTCGAACCTTGGCGGCTACAAGGAAATCATTTTCTCCGTCGAAGGTCACGAGGTGTACCGGACGTTGCGCTACGAGAGTGGCGGGCACCGTGTACAACGCATCCCTGTGACGGAAGCGAGCGGGCGGATTCATACTTCGGCGGCGACGGTGGCCGTGCTGCCGGAGGCGGACGAAATCGACGAGATCGAGGTCAAGCCGGAGGATATCCGGATCGACCTCTACCGCGCGTCGGGTCCCGGCGGTCAGAAGGTTAACAAGACCGAATCGGCCGTCCGCATTACGCATCATGCCACCGGGATCGTGGTTCAGAGTCAGGATGAGCGCTCTCAGCAGCGCAACCGGGAGCGTGCGATGGCCGTGCTGAAGGCGCGCCTTCTCGACCGGATGCGTAGCGAGGAACAGGCGAAGCAGGCCAGTGAGCGGAAGTCTCAGATCGGCTCCGGCGATCGCAGCGAGCGCATTCGCACCTACAATTTTCCCCAGAATCGGGTCACCGATCACCGCATTGAACTCACCTTGTATACGCTCGACCGCGCGATGGAGGGGGAGATCGATACGCTGGTCAATGCTCTGCGTGATCGCGATACCGAACTGCGGCTTCAGGAACTGATGAAGAGGAACGGCTGATTCCTGCGCGTGCGATGCGGTGCAGGGGCCCGACCGAAATGAACACAAGCATTCCCCATGAATCGTCTGCTCACGGCTCCACCTGGGCCGCGTGGATCAAGGTGGCAGCGGCGGCATTGGACGGTGCAGGGCTGGACGAGGCACAGCTCAAGGCCGAGTGGCTGGTGGCGCATGCGGCGGATTGCCGTCGTTTGGAACTGGCTTTGCGTCAAGATGAGACGGCAGGACCTGATGCGGAGCAGGTTATACGGGCAGGCATCGCGCGGCTGCTGGAACGCGAGCCGTTACAGTATGTTCTCGGGACCGCGGATTTCATGGGGCACCTGCTTCGCGTCGATCGTCGCGTGTTGATTCCGAGGCCGGAGACCGAGCAGCTTGTGGAAATGGTGCTGACCGATCCCGAGCTTCAGAGGGTGGTTCGCCCGCGCGTGGCCGATGTGGGAACGGGAAGTGGATGTATCGCGATAGCCCTTGCTGCGGACCGGCCGGATGCGGACCTCGTGGCGATCGATTCCAGCCAGGATGCTCTTGATCTTGCGCGTGAAAACGCGCGGCGTATCGGCGTCGAGTCGCGAATCGAATTTCGCAGGGGCGATCTCCTGGGCGGCGTCGAGAAGGGATCGCTGGACGCCGTTGTATCGAATCCTCCGTATGTGACGACGCAGGAGTGGCAGCGGCTGGATCCTGAGGTAAGGTTGTTTGAGCCCGGGCAGGCGCTTGATGGCGGGGTTGACGGGTTGGATGTGATTCGGCGCCTTGTGACGCAAGCCGTGGAGACGCTTCGAGCCGGGGGGCGGTTGTTTGTGGAAATTGGCGAGGGACAGGGCGCGGCGGCTAAGGCCTTGACGGAGGCGGCCGGTTTCATGGATGTTGGAGTTCGCCGGGACTTGTCCGGCCAGGATCGCATGCTTTTCGCGAGGAAAACGTGACCAGGATTCATACGCGGGGCCTGAAGGCGCTGAAAGGGCGCGCGCAGCTCATCGCAGCGCTCATTCTTGGCTCGCTGCCGATCATAGCCATCCTGCAAGGCATGTGGATTGTGCGGAACGAAGATAAGTTCCGGCCGCTGCTGCTGCAGTTCCAGTTGGAGAAATTCGATTGCCCCATTTGCAATGGCACGGGTGTGCTGCGGGATGCCACGCAGTTCGAGAAGGTGGAGATGTGCCCGGTCTGTTTCGGCGTGGGCAGTCGTCAGGTACGGCGTTTCAGCAAGCAGGACAACATGTGCCCGGCCTGTGCGGGCATGGGCCGCGTGCTGGACGGTCCCGGTCAGGAAGCCCGCCTGTGCCCACGCTGTAACGGGCGTGGATTGATCCTGTTGGAGGGGCAGTGATGTTCGACCGGATCACGGCCTCGCTCCAAAAGGTCTTCCGGAATCTGCGCGGCTTCGGGAAACTTTCGGAGAGCAACATCAAGGAAGCTCTCCGCGAGATTCGACTGGCCCTGCTCGAGGCGGACGTCAATTTCGAGGTCGTTCGCGACTTCATCTCCCGCGTGAAAGAGAAATGCCTCGGCGTGGAGGTCATGGAGAGCGTGACGCCGGGCCAGCAGGTGGTGAAGCATGTCCACGATGAGATGGTGACCCTGCTGGGCGGGCAGCATCGGGAATTCGATCTTTCGAAGCGACCGGCCGCGATCCTTCTCCTCGGTCTGAACGGTGCCGGAAAAACCACGACGTCAGGAAAACTGGCGCTGCGCTGGAAGAAAGAGGGCAAGCGCGTACTGCTCGTGGCGTGCGATCTCCGCAGGCCGGCGGCCGTCGATCAACTGCGTATCCTGGCGAAACAGGTTGGGGTCGAAGCGGTGGCGCCGATGCCGGGCGATGACCTGCGGGCCGTGGCGACGAAGGCGATTCACCGCGCGGACGAAGTTTCCGCCGACATCGTGTTGTTCGACACGGATGGTCGGTTCCAGGTGGACGCGGAGCTCGTACAGGAACTGAAAGAGCTCAAGGCGGTGGTCAATCCGTCGAACACCGTGCTGGTGCTGGACGCAGCCGCGGGTCAGGAAGCGGTCCACGTGGCTGAGACCTTCCACAAGGAAATCGGCCTGACGGGATTGATTCTCACGAAGCTGGATGGTGATGCCCGTGGTGGTGCCGCCTTGTCGGTCCAGGCGGTGACGCATTGTCCGATCCTTCTGGTGGGGATGGGGGAGCGGCCCGAGGATTTGGAGCCCTTCTATCCAGATCGCATGGCGTCCCGCATCCTGGGCATGGGCGATGTGGTCAGCCTTGTCGAGAAGGCCCGGGAGGCGATAGACGACCGCGAAATGGAACAAATGCAGCGAAAGCTGATGGAAGACCGGTTTACGCTGGAGGATTTTTTGACCCAGATTCAGCAGGTTCGGAAGCTGGGTCCGGTCGAGAATCTGCTTGAAATGCTGCCGGGTCTTGGTAACGTCCCTGCCCACGCGAGGGAGGGGTTGTTGGGGCTTTCCGAGAAGGATTTTGGCAAGACAGAGGCCATAATCCGCAGCATGACGGTGCAGGAACGCCGTAATCCCGATGTGATGGATGGCCGTCGGCGGCTGCGTATTGCGAAGGGAAGCGGCACGGACGTCCGGGATGTCAACGAATTACTGAAGAACTTCGCGCAGGCGCGGAAGATGGCCGCGCAGTTTCGGAAGGCACAAAAAAGGTTGATAAGGTTGGGGAAGTGATGTATTTAGCCCGCTTACGTTCCGGGCAGGTAACAAGGCCGGAGTGATGCGGTCGGCGCAGTAGTCAGGTTTGGAGGACGACATGTCAGTAAAGATTAGATTGATGCGGATGGGCAGCAACAAGAAGCCCTTCTTCCGTGTCGTGGCGACGGATGAGCGCCGCCCGAATGCCGGTCGCTGTCTCGAGGCGCTGGGTTGGTACGATCCCAAGATGAAGGGCACCAACTACAGTCTTAAGGCAGACCGTGTTGAGTACTGGCGCCAGAAGGGCGCCCAGTGTTCGGACACGGTGGCGAGTCTTCTTCGGAAGGCGCGGATAGCGGAGCGCAAGGTGGCGGCAGCGGCTGCGCCCAGCGCGTCCTAGGGTCTGGATTCATGAGAGATCTCATTGAATATATTGTCCGCGCCCTCGTGGATCATCCCGGTGATGTTCGGATCACCGAGGTCGATGGTGAACGTACGGTAATTTTCGAGCTGAGATGCCACCAGGATGACGTCGGCAAAGTCATCGGGAAGAATGGCAAGACCGTGGGTGCTATTCGCACGCTTCTGAGCACGGCGGCTGCCCGGCAGGGCAAGCGCGCGATGCTCGAAGTGGTCGAGTGAGCAGCATGGGCGACGCGCTCAAGATCGACGTCATCACGATTTTTCCGGGAATGCTGGATGGGTTCCTGGGCGAGAGCATGTTGAAGCGTGCAGCCCGGGCGGGATTGGTTGAGTTCAGGGTCACCAACCTGCGCGATTTCACATCGGATGTGCATCGCACGACGGACGATCGACCCTACGGGGGTGGGCCGGGCATGGTGATGAAGCCCGAGCCGATCTTCAAAGCGGTTGAGGCGGTCCGGACGGAGGCCTCCCGGGTGATTTTGATGACGCCGCAGGGGCGGCGGTTCGATCAGTCGGTCGCTCAGGAGTTGAGCGGCGAGTCGCATTTGATCTTTGTATGCGGGCATTACGAAGGGGTTGATGAGCGGGTCAGGACGGCCCTGGTGATGGACGAAATCTCGATTGGGGATTACGTGCTCACCAACGGAGTCCTGCCGACGGCCGTGGTGATTGACGCCGTCGTCCGGCTTCGGCCGGGGGTGTTGGGGGGCGAGGGAGCAACGGAGCAGGAGTCGTTCAGCGACGGGTTGCTCGAGTATCCCCAGTACACGCGGCCACCCGAGTTCCGGGATATGAAAGTTCCGGACGTGTTGCTTTCGGGCGACCATGAAGAGATTGCCAGGTGGCGGAATGAGCAATCGCTGAGCCGTACGCGTGAGCGTCGGCCGGACTTGATGACGGGCAGAGACCCGGAACCGCCGAAAAAGCGATCGCCAAAGGGGCGAAGGAATTCGAAGGAAAGCTGAGGTAAGTCATGAGCGTGAAGACACTGGAAAAAATCAAGACAGAGCAGCTGAAGAAGGAAGAGATTCCTGCGTTCAATGTTGGCGATGTGGTTAAAGTGCATGTTCGTATTCGCGAAGGCGACAAGGAACGTATCCAGGTCTACTCGGGTACCGTCATCGCTCGTGATGGCCGGGGCTCCACCGAGACGTTCACCGTTCGTCGCGTTTCCTATGGCGAAGGCGTCGAGCGTATTTTCCCTCTTCATGCTCCCAGCGTGACCAAGGTGGAAGTGGAGCAGGCAGGCCGTGTTCGTCGCGCCAAGCTCTATTACCTGCGCGGCCGTACGGGCAAGGGCAGCAAGGTTCAGCACCAGGAAGAAAAGAAGGCCGACTGAGGGCAGGGTCTTGCTTGAACTGGAACGCCAGGCCTGGGCGGCGGGTTATGGGGCAGTGGCCGGTGTGGACGAGGCAGGGCGAGGACCACTTGCCGGACCCGTTGTTGCTGCGGCTGTGATATTCCCGCGTGTCTTTCTCGAGGCGGAAGAGAAGGGTCTTCTTGCCGGCCTCACCGATTCCAAGAAACTCTCCGAATCACGCCGCGATTACTTCTTCGAGCTCCTGCATGGACCCTGCCATGCGCTGATCGGCGTGGGGCAGGCCAGCGCCGAGGAAATCGACGCGCACAACATTCTTCAGGCCACATATCTCGCCATGAAACGGGCGCTGGCTGCGCTCAGTCCGGCTCCCGATCACGTGTTGGTGGATGGTCTACCCGTTCCGGGGTTGCCCTGTTCGTCTACAGCGGCAGTGGGCGGCGATGGCCGCAGCTTCTCCATTGCCGCAGCCAGCGTGGTGGCGAAGGTGACGCGAGATGCCATCATGCGGACGCTGGACCTGGAATATCCGCAGTATGGTTTTGCCCGAAACAAGGGCTACGGCACGGCGGAGCATCTGGCGGCGCTGAGGAAGATCGGGCCGGCGGCGTGTCATCGTCGAAGTTTCGCACCCGTCTCCCAACTGCAACTCGATATCATCTGAAAAGCATGCGATGGCCCTGGCAAAAAAAGGAACTGACCCGGGATGAGCAGGCTCACAGGGCCGGGCTCTGGGGCGAGGACGTCGCGGCCAGGCATCTCTCCCGCAAGGGCTACCGCCTTCTCGGTCAGCGCGTCCGCGTGGGCACGCGGGACGAATTCGACATCATCGCGCGCGACGGCAACAACGTCCTGGTGTTCGTCGAGGTGAAGACGAGAAAGACCGAGGAGTACGGCCGCCCGGTCAGTTCGGTGAATCGCGGCAAGCGTCACAGTCTTTCCCGCGCGGCGCTGCGCTATATGAAGAAACTGAGCCCGCGCCCCCCGTACTTTCGTTTCGATGTGGTGGAGGTCGTCGGCACGGAGGATGGGGGCGATCCTGTAGTGCGTCATTTGGAAAACGCTTTTGCACTTGAGGCGGGCTACCGCGTATACTGGTGACTCACATGCGCACCCGCTACCACTCATGCTCTCCAGCCAGCCGGATCATCGTGTTGCTTTTCGTCTCGCTGGGGCTCCTGCTGCTCCCCGCGGGCGCGCAGAGCGATGTGACTTGGGAAGACACGCTTGAGATGGGCGCCGACATGCTCGACGAAGCGGGGCTCTCGCTCGAGAATCTGCAGCCGACGATGGAAGACTGGCAGTTGTTCTGGAACGACATTCTCGGCGCGCTCGAATCGGACTCGCTCGAGGATCTCGCGTGGGTTCTGCCCTATGCCGATGGCGCGCTGAATCTGCTGGGCGCGACCGAGGAGGGGCGGCCGTATGCCGATTGGCTGAGGCAGCGGCTGGACTATTTTGACGTGGCGCGCAACGTGCTCAAAGCCCTGCCGGTTGGTCCGCCGCCCGTGATGCCGCCGAGGCCTGTGGCGAAGCCCACGGTGCGGACTGTGCTGCTTCCGCCGCCCCGACCCAAGCCTGCCACGCCGCCTTCTCCGCAGGTGGCGCGTGGGCGCACGGTCATGGCGCGGAGCGGGGAGACCTGGCGCCGCAAGGTGGCCTCGCGTCCGGCGCCCGCCAGCGCGGCGGCGTTGGTCCCGCGGCTCAAGGACGTGTTCCGTGACGAGGGCGTGCCGGCCCAGTGGGTATGGTTGGCCGAGGTGGAATCCTCGATGAATCCCGCCGCGCGCAGCCCGGTGGGCGCCGCCGGGTTGTTTCAGTTCATGCCAGCGACCGCGCAGCGATTCGGTCTCAGCACCAGCCCGACGGATGAGCGGCTTGTACCCGAGCGCAGCGCGCGCGCGGCCGCGAAGTATCTGAAACTGCTGCACAAGCAATTCGACTCCTGGCCCCTGGCGCTGGCCGCCTACAATGCGGGCGAGGGGCGGGTGAGCCGCACGCTCAAGTCGAAGAAGGCGACAACGTTCGAGGCCATCGAGGATGCCCTGCCGCTGGAAACGCAGATGTACGTACCGAAGGTGATGGCCACGGTGGCGCTTCGGGAGAATGTGGACCCTGCCACCTTGCCGGGGCCCTCTGCCATGTGGTTGCCAGCCGGTGTGGATGTCGTGGCGTGGGTGTTTTCGAGATAGTCCTCGTCAGCGCCTGGCCGAGGCCAGACGGATGGCGAGGGCAACGGCTTCTTCTGGAGTCTCCACCGGGTGAATACCCCCGTCCGTCTTCCCATCCTTTGCCACCGACCACGTTTTCAACCCCACGACGGGCACGCCGAGCCGCAACGCGAAGGCGATTTCCGATAGTGTTCCATAGCCGCCGCATACCGCGATCACCGCATCGCTGGCGCGGACGATCACGGCATTGCGGATCGCGCCGAGGCCGGTGGGCAGCGGCAGGTCGATGAAGTCATTGGCTGCGTCGGCCCGATCGCCGGGGAGTATGCCGACCGTGAGCCCACCTTCGCGCCGCGCACCGCGTGCGGCGGCTTCCATCATTCCTCCCAGCCCTCCGCAAATCAGTACCGCGCCGCGTCGGGCAATCTCGGCCCCAACGGCGATGCCGAGAACGCGTTCGGATTCGGAGCAGTCGTGAGGTCCCAGCACGGCGATACGAAGAGGTGGAGTGTTGGGTTTCTTCTTCATGATGGCTTCTTCCCAGTACTCCAGTCCTTCATCACGCCAATTCTCATGGATAGATCCTGCCCATGAGTCGCGGGAAGGGGATGGTCTCGCGGATGTGTCTCAGGCCGCATATCCAGGCGACGGTGCGTTCGATGCCGAGCCCGAATCCGCCGTGGGGGACCGATCCGTAGCGCCGCAAATCGAGGTACCACTGGTAGGGCTGAGGATTCATGCCCTCTTCCTTCATGCGCTGATCGAGTGTTTCGAGGTCGTCCTCGCGCTGGCTGCCGCCGATGATTTCCCCGTAGCCCTCGGGTGCAAGCATGTCCATATTCAGGACAACATCCGGACGGCGGGGCGAGGTCTTCATGTAGAAGGCCTTCACTTGACGGGGATACTCGGAGATGATGACGGGCCTGTCGAAATGAGAGGAGATGATGGTCTCCTCATCGCCTCCGAAATCCCGGCCCCATTCGAACGCTTGCGCGCTGCGGATGTGCTCGGGCCGGTTGGCGATGGATGTTTCGAGGTCCCGGATATGGTCGCGCAGGTCCTGAAGCTGCTGTGCCAGTTTATCCTGTTGCCAGCCCTGCCGGGCGTTTTCCTTCTGGGCTTCGAGTGTGGAGAGTTCGTGGATCAGATTTTGGAGACGTGTTCGATCCGCCTCGAGTTGAGCCTCAAGCTTTCTGCCGGTGTCGGGACTGCGAAGCAGGTCGACAGCTTCGCTGTAGGTCATGCGCGGGAAGGGCGGGGCTACTTTCTCCAGCAGCGCGGTATTTCGTTCCAGCAACTCGAGATCCGCGCGATGGTTAGCCAGCACCGACTTCACCATGTGGCTGACGAACTGCTCCGAGAGCTCCATCAAATCGGGAAGTTCGGCGAAGGCGACTTCGGGTTCAATCATCCAGAACTCGGTGAGATGCCGCCGCGTTTTCGATTTCTCGGCGCGGAAGGTCGGGCCGAAACAGTAGACCTTGCCGAGCGCCATGCAGGCGCTTTCCAGGTAGAGTTGGCCGGTCTGGGCGAGGAAGACTTCTTCGCCGAAGTAGTCGACGCTGAAAAGTGTGCCTGCGCCTTCCGCGGCGCCGGGCGAGAGGATGGGAGTATCGATGAGCGTGAAGCCGTGTCCATCGAAGAAGTCCCGCGCGGAGCGGATCAGCGCGTGCCGTATGCGGAGAATCGCGGCCTGGCGTGGGGAGCGAAGCCAGAGATGACGGTGCTCCATGAGGAAGTCCACGCCGTGCGCTTTGCGCGTGATGGGGTAATCGGTCACATCCTGCAGCACGTTCAGAGATGACGCGATGACCTCGGCGCCACCTGGCGCGCGCGCATCGAGACGGACTTGGCCTGTCAGCACCAGCGATGATTCCTGGCCGACGTGCGAGGCGATGGCGAAGATGTCTTCCTGTTTGGCTTCGACGACGCACTGGCATATCCCGGTTCCATCGCGTACGAGCAGGAAGATGATTTTGCCGCCGGAGCGTTTGCCGTAAAGCCAGCCGCGCAGCGCCACGTGTTGGCCGTCGTGGCGGGGCAGGTCGGAAATATGGACGGTCTCGGGCATAGACATCGGGTATCCTGAGGCGGAAAGAATAGCGGAAGGGGTTGTGAAAGGCAGCGCTTTTTTGAGGGATGGGATTTGCGAAAAAGTGAAAGCCTACGTACCGGGGTACGTAGGCTTTGCACTGTCAACCGGCAGCCCTCTGTGAGACATTCCCTTTTCCCCACAGCAACCCTGAAACCCTGACTGCGCCAGATACCCGCTCACACCTGCCGGCCAAAGAGTTGTTCACCACTTTGAACGCACATAGGTTGCCACAGACCTCGTGCGCTGTCTGTCGGTGAAAGCGCCATTTCTTGCAGGATTTTCCCTACAAGATGGTCACTCGATGAGGCCGGCTTCGAGGGTGAACCGGATGAGATCGGCTTTGCTGGCGAGTTGGAGTTTCTCCATCACGCGGGCGCGGTAAGTGGTTACGCTCTTCTCACTTACGCCGAGCTGATAGGCGATTTCCTTTACGGCGAGGCCGCTGCCGAGCATGATCAAGACCTCGAATTCGCGTTGAGAGAGCGATTCCAGGGAGCCCTTGCGCTTGCCGCGCTTGAGGTGGCCGACAAGTTTGGAGGCCATGGTGGAGGATATGAACGTGCTGCCTCCGTGGACGGTGCGGACGGCTTGCAGCAGTTCCTCGAAGGGCGCGCCTTTGACCACGAATCCGTCAGCGCCACTTTCGAGCGCATGAATGGCGTAGCGTACATGGTCGTACATGGTGAGCACCACGACCTTGCAGCGCGATATGGCCTCTTTGACTTGCCGAAGTACGGCCAGACCGTTTGCATCAGGGAGCTTCATGTCCAGAATGATGACATCGGGACTGGCCCCTTTGAGGCTGTCCATCAGTTCCTTGGCGCTTCCAGCCTCGGAGATTACCTTCACGTCATCGCACGTGCCGAACTTACTGCGCAGACCCTCTCTCAGCATGGCGTGATCATCGACCAGCATGAGCTTGATCATGGTGCAGATTTCTCCTTGTCAGCCTTTGCGACTGGTACCTGAGCTTTGATGCACGTTCCTTTGCCGTGAACGGAAGAGACGTCCAGTGTCCCGCCGCAGCGGAAAAGTCTCTCTCTCATACCGACGAACCCGATTCCCTTGGTGCTGTCCAACTCGGTGGTATCGAATCCGCTGCCGTCGTCCTCGATGACCATGAGAACACCGTCATTGCTGGATTCCATACGTACCGTGACGGTCTTTGCATTCGAGTGCTTGGCTGCATTCGTCAGGGCTTCCTGAAGCACGCGATAGAGAGCGGCATCCGTGGTCTTCTCAAGGTAAAGGTCAGGCCCCTCGTGTGTGAAGGACGTCTGAATGCCGGAACTCTCGCTGAACTCCTCCACGAGAGTCTCGAGGGCTACCCGGAGGCCCAGATCATCGAGGATGGGCGGCCGCAATGAGACCGCGAGTCTCCGCACGGAGGCGAGCGCCTCGTCCAGCCGCTGCACGGCGCTATCGATGCTCTTGAGGGAATTTGGATCGTAAGCGGTGACGGAGCCGAGTTCCAGGCGTGTCAGTGTCAGCAACTGGCCCAAGTGGTCGTGAAGCAGGGCGCTGAGTTCCTTGCGCTCATTCTCCTGGACCTCCAGCAGGCGCGTGGCGAATTCGCGACGTTCGGCCTCGATCTTCTGTGTCTCGGAGATGTCACGGATAATGACCATGACGGCCGGTCGGCCTTTCCAATCCGTGCGGGCAGCAGAGATTTCTATCGGTATCCGGGCGCCGTCCTTTCGAACGCCGATGGCTTCGTACCGGTTCGGAACCCCCTTGCCGGCGAGCCGGTCGTGGTACCTCTCCATCAGCACGGCGACATATTCGGGAGCGATGATGCGTGGAATTTCGATCTGCAGAAGTTCTTCGTTTCCATAGCCCATCATCCGGACGGCCTGTGGATTGGCGTAGACGATCTTCTTCTCGCAGAGGATGAGAATGCTGTCCACGGCGTTTTCGGCGAGGGCGCGGAAGTTGGCCTCGTTTTCGCGAACGGCAAGCTCCATTTGCCGGCGGTGGGTGACGTCGCGCGAGAAGCCGATCACGGCGGTCACCTTGCCGTCCGCGTTCTTGACCGGAATGAGACGGCTTTCGATCCAGACATTGGATCTGCGGAGAAGTTCGGGCACCTCGGCAAAGAGAGGTTGTCCGGTGTCGCAAACCTGTTGAATGGATTGCTTGTGACGGGCGGCGACCTCGGGAGGGAAGAGCTCTTCCTGCTGTTTGCCGGCGAGCTCATCGAGGGACATGCCAAACTGCTGCAGCCCGAGCGAATTGGCGTAGAGCACGCGTCCGTCCGGCGCACACAAGTAGATCATGTCCGGTGCGCCCTCGGTCAACGAGCGATAGCGCGCCTCGCTGTCGCGCAGCGCCTGTTCCGTGGCTTTGCGGTTCGTGATATCCCGGATAATGCCAACGACATATTTCTCGCCATTCTTGTCGGCGTAGAGGGTCTTCTTGGTGACGATCGTGCGTGTCTGCCCGGCCGCGTCCGTGATGATTTCCTCGTTGGTGTTTTCCTTGCCCGTAGCCAGCAGCTCCTCGTCCTTCTTCCAGAAGACTTCCACCTCGTTGCGCGGGAAGAAGTCGTAGTCGGTCTTGCCGATGATGGACTCGCGCGGGCGGTTGACCAGCCGGCTGTGGGCGTCGTTGACCAGGACAAACCGGTGCTGCGAGTCCTTGACGAAAATGGGGTCGGCGATGGCGTTGATGATCGTGTTGAGATACTCGCGCGATTCCAGAATAGCCTGTTCCGTGGTCTTGCGATCGGTGATATCCTCCATCACGCCATCGAGCCACAGGATGTTGCCCGCCTCGTCCCGTTTGGCGCGCGCTGAAATGGAAGCCCAGATGAGCTTGCCATCCTTGCGCCTGAGGCGTGTTTCGCGATTCCGGATGAAGGAATTGGCGCGAATTTCCTTCAATACCTGGGTGCGCTCTTCCGGATCCGCATACAGGTCGCACAGGTTCACGCTGCGGAGTTCTTCCACCGAGTCATAACCGAGGATGCGTGCGTGTGCGGAATTGAGGTTGATGAAATG
>DAISJM010000056.1:0-17569 GCA_036821485.1 Verrucomicrobiota bacterium
CACAATGGCCGTCTTACCTACACCCGGTTCCCCGATCAGCACCGGGTTATTCTTGGTGCGCCGGCAGAGAATCTGTGTCACACGCTCGATCTCACTCTGACGTCCAATGACGGGGTCGAGCTGATTCTTCGTGGCCAATTCCGTCAGGTCGCGACCAAACGTGCTGAGCGCAGGGGTCTTGGAGTCGCGCGGACCGCCCGCCGTCGCTGCCTGTTGCTTGGGTTCCGCCTCCATCGGCTCAGGCCCCATATCCATGTTGGGGTCGTAATTCGGATCCAGCTCCTTCATGACTTCGATCCGGGCCTTGTCCAGATCGATACCGAGATTCTTGAGGACCCGGGAGGCCACACCCTCGCCTTCGCGCAGCACGCCCAGCAGGATGTGCTCGGTGCCAACATAGGCATGATTGAGCGCCCGCGCCTCACTGCCGGCAAGAGCCAGGACCTTCTTCACGCGCGGGGTAAACGGCACATTGCCTACCGTCTTGGTCTCCGGTCCGACGCCCACAGCCTTCTCCACCTCAAGCCGGACCTGTTCAAGATTGACGCCCATGCGCTGCAGCACGTTGACGGCCACGCCCTGCCCGAGCGCGATCAGCCCCAGGAGGAGGTGCTCCGTGCCCACATAGCCGTGGTTGAAGCGGTCAGCCTCTTTGCGGGCCAACTGCAGAACCTGCTGCGCTCTTGGCGTAAAGTTGTTCATGGCATTACATCGACTTTGCGGCCCTGGCTATCTCCGACCGCACCAAACTGGCGCGCGCCTTGTCCCGATCTTTCGGCTTCAGCGCCTTGCCTTCCATCTTCTGCAGGTGTGCCGGCTGCGTCTTCAGCACCAGCTCATCGATCACCCGCCCGTTCATCGGCTTCAATATACCCAAATCTATGCCCAAACGCAATGCGGACAGCAAATCCAAGGCCTCTTTTGACGACAGGATATGCGCGTTCGTCAATATCCCGTATGCCCGGCCCACGTGGTCTCTCACCAGCGACTCACGTTTCTCCATCAGCCGCACACGCGCATTCTTTTCATGTTCGACCACTTCCAGGACGATCTGTTCGAGACTGGCGATAATCTGGTCTTCTCTCTCGCCCAGCCGAATCTGGTTCGAAATCTGAAACATGTTGCCGACGGCTTCCGTGCCCTCACCCCAAAGACCACGCACCGCCAGTCCGATCTTGCTCACGCCTTTGATGATCGGGTTGACCTCACCCATGAGCACGAGCCCCGGCACCTGCAGCATCACGCTCGCACGCATCCCGGTGCCGACATTGGATGGGCACGCCGTCAGATATCCGAGCCGCGGCGAGAAGGCGTAGCTGACCGACTTCTCAATCTCTGTATCGATGCCATCCAACATCCGCCAAGCCCCAACAATATCCAGTCCCGGCCGGATGCTTTGGAGCCGAAGGTGATCCTCCTCGTTGACCATGAAGGAGACGCTCTCGTCCGCGGCAACAACCAGCCCGCTGCCCTTACCCTTCTCCGCCTGCTCGCGGCTGATCAGATGCCGCTCAAAGAGAATCTGTTTGTCCAGCTCCTTCAACTCCGCCATGCCAAACGCGGAAAGCATCGAGCCCGCATGCACGGACAGCAACACGGGCTGAAGTTCCTTCCAAATGCGCTCGCACTCCTCCTCACCCGCCCAGCCCGGAAACGCGGCATCCTTGAGATTCCGCGCCAGCCGGATACGGCTGCTGATCACGGGCCCGTGGTCTGTGCCCGGTGCCAGCCAACTGCCGGACTGCTGAAGGAGGTCGTCGATCGTCATGAATCCTTGCCTCCGCCCTCAGCAGCCTTCGAGCGCGCCTTCTGAATCCGGTCACGAAGCTTGGCGGCTTCCTCGTAGTTCTCCGCCGCCACAGCGTCGTCGAGTTCCTTCTGTAACGACGCGATTTCCGCCGACATGCGCACCCGTACATCCTCCCGGGACGGCACCTTCCCCATGTGCTGCTCGCTGCGGTGCATCGCCTTGACCAAGGGCATCAACTCCGCCGTGAAGGTCTCGTAGCAGACAGGACAGCCAAGCCGGCCGGTCTTCTTGAAGTCGGCCCGCCGGAGATGACACCTTGGACACGAACGTTCCGCACCCGGCTGGTCCAGCGCGCCACCCATGCCCACGAGGATGTCGCTGATCGAGACCGGTCCGTGGAGATCGAAGCCGCTCTTGTTCGCACACTCCTCGCAGAGGTGGATCTTCTCGACGCTGCCGTCGACCACCTGGGTCAGGTGGACCGTGGCTTCCTTGTCATGGCAGGATTCACAAAGCATGGCACCTTTCCGCAATCAACGGATCGGCATGCCGTTGGATTCAGCAAATGCGTGGAACTCGCGACCAAGCTTTCGGGTGACCGGCCCCGGCTTCCCGTTGCCAATGACGCGTCGGTCGATGTTCACCACGCTGATGATTTCCGCCGCCGTGCCTGTGAGAAACACCTCATCCGCATTGTAGAGATCGTAGCGACTCAGGACCTGTTCCTTCGCCTTGAAGCCAAAGCGTGGCGCCAGCATCATGACCACATTACGCGTAACGCCCTCCAAGGCGCCGCACCAACACGGAGGCGTCAGCAGCGTATCGCCCTGGATCGCAAACACGTTATCGCCCGAGGCCTCGGCCACGTAGCCCTGAGGATTCAGCATGATGCACTCCATCACGCCCGCATTCAGCGCCTCGATCTTCGCGAGGATGTTGTTGAGGTAGTTCAGGCTCTTGATCCGCGGATTCACCGCCTCGGCCTGATTCCTCATCGTGCCGACCGTGATGATCTTCAGCCCGGTGTCATACAGCTTCTTCGGATAGAGCTGGATGCCCGCCGCGATAATGATCACTTCCGGCTTCTTGCAGGTGTACGGATTCAGTCCCAGCGTACCCATGCCGCGCGTCACGACCAGCCGGATGTAGCCGTCCCTGATGCCGTTGGCTTTGCAGGTCGCCACGACAGCCTTGGCCATCGCCTGCTTCGTCATCGGAATCGTCAGCGTGATGGTCTGTGCGGACTTGTACAGGCGGTCCAAGTGTTCCTCGAGCATGAATACGCGTCCGTTGTAGGCACGAATGCCCTCGAAAACACCATCACCGTACAGAAGTCCGTGATCGAAAACGGAAACCTTGGCATCCTTCTCGTTCACCAGCTTGCCGCTCATCCATATCTTCATCGAGTATGTCTCCAACTAATTGCCGGATAAAATGTTAGGACGACACCACGCATCCATCCCGCAACGAAAGCATCCGATCGCATCGCGACGCTACTTGTTCGTTGTGCGTCACCAAGACAAGGGTATGCCCTCTCTCTTTGGTCAGATCAAACAAATACTGCAAAACAAGGTCCCCGGTCTTCGAATCGAGATTTCCTGTCGGCTCATCGGCCAGCACGATCTCCGGATCGTTCATCAGCGCACGCGCCAGCGCCGCCCGTTGCTGTTCGCCGCCGGACAGTTCCGTCGGCCGATGCATCGCACGAGCTTCCAGCCCGACGCTCTTGAGCAGTTCCTCTGCCCGCGCGCGACTCCGGGCCATGGAGCGTAATGCTCCGCCACGACTCATCGCAGGCAGCATCACGTTCTCCAAGATGTCCAACTCCGGCAGCAGATGATAGGACTGGAATACGAATCCGATCTTCAGCGCGCGGATGTCCGCACGTTCCCGGTTGCCCATGTCGTACAACGACTGGCGGCGGAACAGTACCGTCCCCCGGCTCGGCTCGTCGAGACCACCCAGGATGTGCAACAGCGTGCTCTTGCCCGCGCCGCTTGCACCCACCACGGACACCGTCTCGCCCGCGCGTATGCCCACGGATACGCCCCGGAGGACCTCGATCGTGTTCGCGCCCATCTTGTACGTCTTCTGGACGTTGAGCGCCTCAACCAGGTACTCGTCTTGATGCTGTGAAGTCGTGTTACTCATAGCGCAGTGCGCTGACCGGATCCAACCGGGCAGCGCGATAAGCCGGCACAATGCCCGCCAACGTGCAGATCACCATCACCGATACGGCAATAACCCCGATGTCACCCCATGAAATCACAGCCGGGATCTCGCTCAGGTGATAGAGCTCCTTCGGGAACAGCTCCATGTTCAGCCGATCCGAGAGAAGCTGCATCAGGTCATTCCGGTAATGCAGCACCATCAGCCCAAACCCGATACCCGACAACGTCCCGATGAATCCCTCGATCCAGCCCTGCCAGAAGAAAACGCCCATGATGCTTTCGGACTGAAACCCGATCGCCTTCAACAAACCAATCTCCCGGGTCTTCTGCACGGTCACCGTGATCAGGGTGTTGGTGATACCGAACGCGGCCACGATGGTGATGAAGATCAGGAGGAAGAACATCATGTTCTTCTCGACGCGCAGCGCGGCGAAAAGCTGGCGGTTCTGCTGCATCCACGTCTGCACATCGTAGTCCGGCCCGATGACGTCGGATATCCGCGCGCTCACATCATCAAGATGGTACGGGTCGTCTGTCATTACCTGGATCGCATGCGCCCCCTCCTCCATCCCGTACAACTCGCGGGCGCGCTGGATGGAGGTGATGATGAAGCCCATGTCGAATTCCCACATGCCCACTTCGAAAATGCCGGATACGGTCAGCTCCTCGGGCAGATGCAGTTCATCGGGCTTCGCGAAATTCTGCGGCGAGTAGACCAGGAGCTTGTCCCCCACCCGCACGTCCAAACGATTGGCCAGGTCCCGACCGACCACGACCTCGTCCTCGTTCACAGAGAACTTGCCGTCCACCATGTTCTCCGGGATTTTGCTGACCGTCAGCTCGCGCTCAGGATCGACCCCGCGAACCACGGGCGTGAATACCCGGTCCCCGTGCTGCACAAACACCAGACCCTGAACGTACGGCGCGGCGCCGCTCACGCCCTTCACCCCGAGGATTCCGTCAACCAGTTCGTCCTCGTTCTCGATGATGCCGTACCCCGAGACGGTAATGTGCGCGTTGAAGCTGAGAATCTTGTCGCGCCACATCTCATCGAACCCGCTCATGACCGACAGCACGATGATGAGCACAGCGACACCCAGCAGAACCCCGAGGATGGAAATCACCGTCACCACGGAGAGAAACGTGCGCTTCGGCTTCAGGTACTTCAGCGCCAGGAATAATGAAAACGGAAGATTCATAGGATGTCGATTACAGGCAGGGCGCCATCTTGCTTCGGCGCCCTTCGCGTTCTTCCTGTTCAATCCTTGTTCTTGAGCTGCGGGAACAGCACCACATCGCGAATGGCATCCATACCTGTCAGGACCATCGCCAGCCGGTCAATGCCGATACCCATACCACCCGCAGGCGGCATACCATGCTCCATCGCCGTCAGAAACTCCTCATCCAACTTCTGCGCGTGGCCCTGCGCCTGCTCTTCGAACCGCTTACGCTGCTCAATCGGGTCATTCAACTCGCTGTACGCCGGCGCGACTTCCCACCCGCGGATCACCAGCTCGAAAACATCCACCAGCGACGGATCGTCCTCGCACCGCTTCGCCAACGGGATCAACTGCGCCGGGAACCGCGTCACGAATACCGGATTCTTGAACGTCTTCTCGATCAGCTTTTCGTAAATCTCGTGCGTGACCTCGACCGCCGACCACGCCGGGTCAATCGACAGGCCCATGCCCTGCGCCCTCTCGCGCATCTTCTCCAGCGGCAGCTCAAACCAATCGTCACCCGCCTTCTGCCGGATCGCATCGCGGTACGGCAACTGCGGCCACGGCGGCGTGAGATCCACCTCCGCCTCGCCCGCGCCAACCTTCAGCGTTCCGAAAACTTTTTGTGCCACCTGCACGATCAAATCCTGTACCAACGCAAGCATCGACCGGAGATCGCCGTAGGCTTCGTAGATTTCAAGCATGGTGAACTCGGGGTTATGCGAACGGTCCAGCCCCTCGTTTCGAAAATTGCGGTTCAGCTCGAAGACCTTGTCGAAACCGCCCACGAGCAGTCGCTTCAGGTAAAGCTCCGGCGCTATGCGCATATACATGTCCTGACTCAGGGCCTTGTAATGCGTCACAAACGGATTGGCCGCAGCGCCGCCGGCCGTCGCCTGCAGCATCGGCGTCTCGACTTCATAAAACCCGCGCGAGAAGAGGATGCTCCGGATCTCGCGGATCATCTCGACCCGCTTGTTGAAGAGTTCCCGCACTTCAGGGTTGGCGATCAGGTCGAGATAACGGTGACGATAGCGCGTCTCGACATCCTGCAGTCCGTGCCACTTCTCCGGGAGAGGCAGCAGGGCCTTGCTCAACAAGGTCCACTCGTTGACCTTGAGCGAACGCTCACCCGTCTTGGTGGTGAAAAGCTCTCCCGTAGCGCCGATGAAATCGCCGAGGTCGAGCAGTTCGAACGCAGCAAAGGCCTGTTCGCCTACCGCGTCCTTCTTCACATACACCTGGAACTTCGCCGCACCGTCCTGAAGATGCGCGAAGATGCTCTTGCCCATCTGGCGCCTGGAGACAATGCGACCCGCGATCTTCTCTTTTCCACCCTCGGCAAAGCGGTCGATGACCTCCTGCAGACGGCCCGAACGCTCAAAGGCCTGGCCGAAGGGCTTGTAGCCCATCCCAACCAGCTTTTCCATATTCGCCAGGCGCTGCTGACGAAACTCATTCTCGCGGGGACCCTGATCCATGAAAACCTCCAGAATAGCCTGCACAGAATAGGTGCGGCAAAGGGGCAAGTCAAGGAAGGCTGCCACCGCAGCATCGGCTCACTCAGGGCATATAGAGGCCGCCCGTACTCTCCAGCCAATCCGCGATCCGATCGCATGCCCGGGGCACGTCGCTTTCCGAGACGTCCAGATCCAACACCGGCAGCTTCGATTCGGCTGCAAGGCGGCGCAGCAACTCCTGCTCCTTCACGAAGACACTGAGATCGTCGTATTGCGATGGCTTCCCCGAGACCTTCAACCGGGCCTCGCGCGCAGTGACAAAGGACTCCGGCGAGCGCGTGCAAAGCACGATCCGAAAACCCAGGGGCTGCAGGCGATTTTCCAACCATTGGAAATCGTAGTTCACATCGCGCGTCATCAACTGGCACGCGCGCGTCGACAGATGAAATCGGTCCACGATCCACGAGTAATACGGCAGCAGCTCAAACAGCCGCGCCCACGTGGCGTAGGTCTCCATCGCCTGCGCTTCTTCCTCGCGGCTGAAGTTGATCGGCCCCCTGCCCCACGGGAAATTTGTGAACGCGCACCACTCCGCCGAAATCAGCGGGCTGTGATATCGATACTTGCGCGGGCCGACAATCCGCGGGTGCTCGTTCAGGGCAAAAGCGATATCCGTCTTCAGCGTCAGCCGCGTACCTTCGAGGATGATCTTCGGACAAAGTTTACCGCCCATGGATGCGCTCCAGTTTGCGACGCACCACGTCGCCTTTCAACTCGCGCAACGCATCCGCCGCAATCCATCGCGCGGACCTTGACCCGAGCTTCTGAATCCGGCCGCACTCGGCGATCGCCGCACGGTGCAGGGCTCGGTTCCGCTTGCCCACCTGGCGCAGCGCCCAGTTCACCGCCTTCTTGACGAAGTTGCGCTCATCCCCCGCCTCACGACGCATAACAGGAAAGAACCGCCGGAAATCGGCATCACGACGTTCCTTGTCGTGAACCGCCAGCGCAGCCATCAGGACAAACCCGGCGCGTTTCACAAACTCCTCCGGGCGACGGGTCCATTCGAAGACCAGGTCGTAGGCAAAGGGTGTACGGTCGAAGAGACCGCTGCACACCAGGTCGCACGTATCCCAGGAATCGAAATCGCGAACCCAACGTTCCATCTCACGTCGTGTCATGCGGGTCGGATCGCCGACAAACCCGGCCAGCAACCGCGCTTCATGAATACTCGATTTCCAGAGCTGCATGGCCAATCGGTGGTCCGTTCCGATCTCCTTGGCGAGTTTTCGGAGGGCTGGAATGGATATGCCCAGCGCGCCCTTGGTACTGATGCCATACCGGGCCATGCCCGCGACGTTCGCAGGGTTGGCCATCGACCTCAGTCTCTTGAGGATTTCTGCGCTAGTCATCGACTTTTCCAAGGGTTGGAAAATGACGCCTGCATTTTTCCAAGGGTTGGAAAAACTCAGCCGCGCCGGGTTTCAAGCCGGTCAATCGTGTCTTCAGGCACCTTCAGCGAACCAAACCCACGGCCCAACTTGATGTCCGGGGTCAGCGCACCATGAAAATCAGACCCGCCCGTCGGCACCAAGTCGTGCTTCACCGCAAGCTTGAGGTACGACTCCACCATTTCCCGGGTGTGCTCACTGTAGTACGTCTCGACGCCGCCCAGACCCTTGGCCCGCAGCTCGCCGAGCAGTTGGTCCAACGCCTCGGTTCCAAGATTGAGCGTGAACGGATGAGCCAGAACAGATACCCCGCCGGCGGAGCGTATGAGTTCGACGGCATCCTCGGCCGTCAGCCGACAACGATCCACGTACGCCGCCTTGCCCTTGCCAAGATACTTGTCGAACGCCTGGTTCTTGTCGGTCACGTAGCCCTTCGCGAGCAGTGCCTGCGCAAAGTGTGGCCGGCCAACAACGTCTTCGCCGGCATACGATGCAACTTCATCCCACGTGATGCTGAACCCCAGCGCCTGAAGCTTCTTCAGAATCTCCGCATTTCGCGTTTCGCGTCCGTCGCGCATCCATTGCAGGCGCTCGTTGAGAAGCGTGGCCGCGGGATCAATCAAGTAGCCGAGCATGTGCATCGTGCCGCCCTTGAAATCGGCGCTGATCTCCACACCGGCCACGGGGCGAATACCCACAGCGCTTGCGGCCTCGATGAATCGCGGCACGCCTGCCGTGGTGTCGTGATCCGTCAGGGCGAGCCCGGTGATGCCGCTGCGCTTCGCCTCCTGGATCAGATCTTCGGGGGTTAGCGAGCCATCGGAGAAGGTTGAGTGACAGTGAAGATCAATCATGCAGGGCCGCGTCTCCTTCCGGGTGCGGCCAGCGAGTTCCGATCCATGAACTGCGTCTCGATCACGCGCGTCTGCGGTTTCGCCGCGAGGGACTCATCCGCCAACACATCCAGCAGAAGTCCAGCCGCTTCGTAACCGATCTTGTAAGGCACTTGCCGCACCGTGGAGATCGGAGGCTCGTTCTCCTCCATCTCGGCGCAATCGTCGAACGCTACAAGGCTGACGGCGTCGGGCATCTTCAACCCGAGGGAGCGCAGCGCCTCGGCCGCGCCAAGCGCCATGTCGGCGTTGCAGGCAAAGAATGCCGTCACATCCGGCTGCTCAAGGACCATGCGGTGCACGGCGTGGAAAGCCTCGCGCCGGTTGTAGTGCGCCACGGCCACCAGTTCCTTATCAAACGGAATACGAGCCACAGCGAGCGCGTCCTTGTAGCCGGCCAGTCGTTCAAGCGATTCGACGTGATTGGTGTCGAAAGTCAACGCGGCGATCCGGCGGTGTCCCAAGGCGATGAGTTTCTGCACGGCCTCAGCGGAGCCTTTCCGATTGGGCACAACCACCCGGTTTACCTTGTCGCCACAGGCCGTCTCGCCCATGACAACGATCGGTACATCGGCCCGGGAAAGGTCGAGTGGATAGGTGTCGTAGGTCATCGGCGCGGCCAGCAGCAGCCCTTCGGCCAGCTTGCCCTTCACAAGATCGAGGCTCTTCTCCATCGGCGGCTTCTTGCGCGATGCAGAGTTGTGCAGGAGCAAGTCGTAGCCGCGCTCCTCTACACATTCGAGCACCCCTTGGAACAGTTCCTTGAAGTAGAAGGAACTGAACATGTACTCGAGTGGGATGATGACGCCGATGAGCTTGGTCTTGCCGGTGAAGAATCGCTTCGCAAGCGTGTTGGGCCGGAAACCCATCTCGCGCACTGCTTGCATGACTTTCTTCCGGGTGGCGTCGCTGACGTAAGGATGGTCGTTCAAGACACGCGACACCGTCATCTTCGAAAGACCAGTACGGTCCGCGATGTCCTTCGTCGTGACAGCAGGCTCGTTCTTGCGTAAGGGTTTCTTTTTCATGCGATGACCACCCGGCCAGTACGATACCCGCTTTCCGCAGGAAAATCCACTAGTCCGGTTACATCTTCTCGGCCAGCAATTCCCGGGCCACGCCTAGCACGTTGGCGGCCGTAAACCCGAACTTCTCTGCAAGCACCTTGGCCGGCGCCGAAGCGCCGAAGTGATTCAGCCCCACCACGCGCCCACCGGGACCCACATATCGTTCCCAACCCATCGTACAGGCGGCCTCGACGGCCACACGCCTGGCACAGGCCGGTGGCAGCACGCTCTCACGGTATTCAGCCGTCTGCTTCTCGAAAAGATCCCACGAAGGCATACTCACCACGCGGACTTTCACGCCGTCCTTCGCCAGCGCCTGCCCCGCTTCTAGGGCGATCGCCAGTTCCGAGCCGGAGCCGATCAGGATGATGTCCGGGGCCCCGCCCTGTTCCCAAATAGTGTACGCGCCTTTGTGCAGACCTGCAGCAGGTGCATACCGCGAACGGTCGAGCGTCGGCAGCGCCTGTCTCGTCAGCACCAGGCCTGTCGGGCCATGCCGATGAGCCAGCGCGGCAAGCCACGCCTCGGCAGTCTCTGTCGCATCGGCCGGACGGATGACGCTCAGATTCGGAATCGCGCGCAACCCGGCGAGCTGCTCGATCGGCTGATGGCTGGGGCCATCTTCGCCAAGAAAGATGCTGTCGTGGGTCAACACGTAAACCGCGGGTTGCTCCATCATCGCCGCGAGCCGGATCGAAGGCTTGAAGTAGTCGGAGAAGATCAGGAACGTTCCGCCATACACCTGCCAGCCGCCGTGCAACAACATGCCGTTCATCACAGAGCCCATCGCATGCTCACGAATGCCGAAATGGAGATTGCGGCCGAGATAGGACTGCGGACCGACCGACGCCTCGCCCTTGAGCGTGGTGTTGTTGCTGGGACCAAGGTCGGCCGAACCGCCCACCAGTTGAGGAATCGCCTTCGCGAGATATTGCAGCACCGTTCCGGATGCCTGGCGCGTCGCCAGCGCCTTCGCGGGATCGAATGTGGGCATGCCCTTGCGGAGTTCATCGATCGAAGGCACGCTGAAGTGCTTCTTGAACTCCGCCGCAAGCTCCGGATGCTTCGTGCCGTAGAGCGCCAGCCGTTCCTTCCAGTTGGCCGCCCGCTTTTCCATCTCCGCGCGACGCGCGCGGAACTTGGCATAGACTTCCTCGGGGATGTTGAAATCCTTGTCTTCCGGCAGGCCCAGCGCCTTCTTCGTGGCCTTGATCTCCTCGGCACCCAGCGGTGAGCCGTGACTCTCGCTGGAATCCTGCAGGTGCGGGCTGCCCTTCGCGATATGCGTGTGACCGATGATCAGGGTGGGCCGTTTCTTCTCGCCAAGCGCCGCGGTAAGCGCGCCCTCAATCGCCGCGTGATCGTGACCATCGATTTCGAGCACGTTCCAGTGATAGCCCTCAAAGCGGCAGCGGACATCGTCGCTATAGGCGAGATCCGTGGAGCCCTCGATCGTGATGCGGTTGCTGTCGTAGAAAACGACGAGCTTGTGCAATCCGAGATGTCCGGCCAGCGAGAGCGCCTCATGCGAGACGCCTTCCATGAGGTCGCCGTCGCCTGCGATCACGTAGGTGTGGTGATCGACGATCGGATGCCCTTCGCGGTTGAACTTGGCGGCGAGCATCGCCTCGGCGAGCGCCATGCCGACCGCATTGCCGCAACCCTGGCCCAACGGGCCGGTCGTGGTTTCGACGCCGGGCGTCAGACCTACCTCCGGATGACCCGGCGTGCGGCTGCCCCACTGCCGGAAATTGCGAAGATCATCCAGCGAGAGACCGTAGCCCGCAAGGTGAAGCAGGCTGTAGATCAGCATCGAGCCGTGCCCGGCGGATTGCACGTAGCGGTCGCGATCCGGCCACAGCGGATCGGCGGGGTTGTACTTCAGGAACTTGAGGAAGAGGATCGTGGCAAAATCGGCTGCGCCCATCGGCATGCCGGGATGGCCCGAGTTGGCCTTTTGGACGCCATCCATTGCAAGCCCACGAATCGTATTAGCTACCAGGTTGATATCCATTTTTGCTCCGCAGAATATACACGAAAAAGCGGCGAATTCCTCCTCCGCCGGGCCGGTTGAGAAGGTTGCCCTGTAACAAACCAGCGACTGCAAGTCAAGGAAGGGCGAATCGCAGCGGGAATGGCTAATGGGTCATGGTTGACGGTTCATCTGATCTTTGTGCCTCTGCCCCTTTGTGCCTTCCCTTCTCTCCGTCACGTTCTCGCTTGTTCCACTACCCGAAACCGCGTAATCATTCACCCCATGCAGATCGACGTGGCTGTCAGCGACTGGCCAGAATACGAACTCCTCGATTCCGGAAACTGCCGGAAGCTGGAGCGGTTCGGCAAGCACGTGGTCATTCGCGGCGAGCCCAAGGCCTGGTGGAAACCCGACCTGCCGGAATCGGAGTGGAGCCGTGCCGTGGCCGTCCATCAGGACGGCCGTGGATGGACCATGCGCGGGCAGGTCTCTCGCGAATGGCCGCTCCACTACGGCGACCTTACACTGCAGGCCCGTTTCACCGAAACATCCAAGCACGTCGGCGTGTTCCCGGAGCAGTCGCCGCACTGGCAATGGATGCAGGCCAAAATCAAGCAGGCGCACAACAAGAACAACCCGCGGCTTCTGAACCTCTTCGGATATACCGGCGTCGCCTCGCTGGTCGCCGCGGCCGCCGGCTGCGCCGTCACTCACGTGGATGCCTCGAAGCCGGCCATCACTTGGGCGCGCGCGAACCAGCAGCTTTCCAACCTGACCGACCGCACGATCCGCTGGATCCTTGACGACGCAACCAAGTACGTGACGCGCGAGATCCGACGCGGTGTGCGCTACGACGCCATTCTTCTCGATCCCCCCTCCTTTGGCCGGGGACCGAACCGCGAACTCTGGAAGGTCGAGAAGCAGTTGACCGACCTTCTCGACATCTGCCGCCAGGTGCTGACGGACAATCCGTTGTTCATCATTCTCACGATGTACAACATCGAAGCGTCGTCGCTGATGATCGGGAACCTGTTGAGCGACACAATGCACGACCGTGGCGGGCGCGTGAAAGTCGGCGAACTCGCGCTGAAGCACAAACACTCCGACCGCTTCCTGCCCCTCTCCATCTTCGGGCGCTGGGAGGCCTGAACACCCATCTGCTGGAAAAAGCAACGGGGCCACCCGTTGGGATGGCCCCGCCAAAGATTGCTTATGAGATCCTCAGGTCTTCTTGTTGCGGCGCCAGCGCAGAATGGCGACACCGGCCAAGCCAATCAAGGCGAATGAGGAAGGCTCCGGAATCTGCTGCGACGTGCCGACCATGTCAAAGATCGTGTCCCTGCCCGCCACGCCATCGCTCTGAATGGTGATCTTGTCAATGTTCGAGAAATCAGCACCGGCGCTGAAGTCCGAGTAACTGAACCACACCCAAGTGCTCATGTCGCCGCCCATCGGGTTGCTCTTGCTGAGCGTGCTCGTTCCCAAGCCAGTGGTCGTGACAGAGACCGTGGTTGTTCCAGCGATATCCGAGAACAGGAAGAGAATCCCGATGGAGTCATTGGTGCCGTTCTGGGTCAGATCCAGATTCAGGTCCGTGCTGTTGCCGTAGATGAGATCGAACCAGCCAGCATTGGCGGGCTGCGAGCCAAACCCGCATTTCTGCAGGTTGTCGCCCGGCTGATTGATCTGCAACGTGGTGTTGTCCGTACCGGCTCGCCAGTTAAGGACCGCATAGCGCTCACCACCGACCGTATTCGTTGTGGAAAGACCCGTATCCGTATCCGAGGCTTGAATGGAACTGTTGTTGACGAAAAGGCTGACGCCGCCTTCATTGAAATTGTCGATCACGATATCCGCGCGGACAAGCGTTCCACACGAGATCAGGCTCAAGACAAGGAGCGATCCGAAAAGCCGAAATGTCTTCATCAGTGTACCCCTTGGTTTCTGAGCGCCCCCTGGTGCTGCTCACGCAGGGGACCAATTAATGTCGACTGGTAAAGTAGACATTTGTTTGCGGATTGGCAAGCGCAGAGTCACGCATATCCGTCCATCCATGCTGAGCCATTCGTCAGCCTAAGTCTCTGGGGACGCGTGGCTTATTCGTACTGTATGTCGTCGATGTAGAACACTACCGGGCGAGGCCCGCCTTCCACGATCCACAGGAACGCGGTAATCATTCGACCCATATTCATGCCTTCAACCGAGATTGTGTACTGGTGCCATTCCTTGTAGAGCTGTACTTTGCCCAACGTTCGCTTGGCCGTATCGTTGTACTTCTTGCCGATCCCAAGGAGGCCAACCTTGAATTCCGCCCGTTCGAACCCCGTTTCACCACGCACCCAGAATGTCAGCTTCTTTGCGCCGGTGAGGTTATAACCGCCGGGTACATCGCCCCAGTTATTCGCCGGATCCTGCCACGCCACACCCGCCCAACGCCCAACGGCATTATACTCAAATCGCATGCATGTGCTGCCGCTGTGCGGGTTCTCCTCCCAGCATTCATTGAGATCGATGGCGTCGATATTTCCCATCCACCCGTACGGGTAGTACGGGAACATGCCGTCATCGCAGTCCCCATACAGCCTGAATGGAAATGTTTGCGGGCCCTCCGGCCGCAGAAGGGCTTGGGGTGTAACCTTCGGCCGTATGCGCGGGACCATCCGGGGAATGCTGGCAACGGCAACCGGTTCCTTCTCCCCCCTCGGCGCGGGTGCTGTCGCTGCAGGTCGTGTCACCGCCACGCTCTGCGGCGGCGGCATGGCGACTTCCTCAACTGTTTCGCCTTGCGCCGGCATTTTTCCGCTGGGTGTTTCGACAAGCGAAGGAGCAGTGGCGCGAGACCTGATCGGCGCCATCGTCGAGGGTGCGACCTTTGGCATGAACATGTCCACAAGGACGAAAAGGCTGAGCGCTATGGCCAGAAGGAGCGCCCCCGCGCCCTGCAGCACTTTTCGCCTGACCAGCACAACAATGGCCAGCATGAAAACGCCAACCAGAAGAAGCAGCGAGTATGCACGGATCGCGGGCCAGATGAAGGCCACGTATGCCGCAGCGGCCAGCAACGTCCACATCGCGGGCCCCGGTGCATTGCGCAGTGGCCTCAGCGGGCGCGCTACCCGAATCCACATCGTCGAAGGCTCATCCTGCCCGCCCTTGGAAAACAGGCGAACCGTCTGGGCCCTCACGGGGATATCGACCGGCTGACCGCACTCAGGGCATGGAACCTTGTGGCCCGCTCCGCGCGCGTCGACCTCAAGCTTCCTGCTGCAATGTGGACACCTGAAACGTATGTTCCCCATCAGCCCCGCCCTCTTCGGGAACCGCTGCTGTCACCGATGACCATATACCCAAGCTCCATGTGGAATGAAAACGCCCCATCCCGCATTCACGGGATGGGGCGCTTCGTTCAAACCCTCAAGAAAGGGCTATTCGTACACGATGTCGTCGAGGAAGAACGTGACACCATCGCTGCGGGCCTGAATGGAGAACACGAATCCCGTGACGATACGGCTCAGGTCCTTACCGGCCAGCGGAATGATGTACTGCTTCCAGGTCGCATCCAGCTTGACCTTGCCGAGGCTGGCTTTGCCCGTGTCATAGAAGGGCATGTTCTTGCCGATGACGCCCATCTTGAACTCAACCATTTCGCCACCCTTCTCGCCGCGCGCCCAGAAGCTGAGCTGCTTGGCGCCGGTGAGGTCCACGCCGCCTTCCTGCTCGCCCCAGTTGTTCGCGGGATTCTGGAAGGCAATACCAGCCCAACCGCGGGGATCAGGATACGTGATCTTGATGCACGTGCTGCCGCTGTGCGGGTTGTCCGTGCACGAGTCATCCACTTCCATGGATGCGCCATTGTCGTTCGAGCCCATGTAGCCGGGGGGGATGAAGGGCAGTTCGCCCTCGTCATCGGAATTGCCGTACACCTTGCAGGGCAGAGAGACCTTCATTCCAGGGGCCACAGCGGGCACCGCGGGAGCAGCCACAGCCACATCGGCGGCCGGGGCAGCCATTTCCTGAGCCATCACAGGCATGGCCGCCAAGGCCATCGCCGCCACTACCAACATCGTGATCATCAACTTCGACATTTGAGATACCTCCATTATTAATTACTCACTCTCTCAGAACAAAACGGTTTCATATCGGCGTGATACTTATCGTGCCTCCAGCTCCTCCTTTCCTCCTTCCGGTACGCCCACCCAGACATCCTTGATTGCGTAGTAGGCTTTCTTCGGGACCCTCTGGAACGGACTGGCGTTGCCCGCCCCCTGCCCCATGATTCCAAACCACTCTTCCTGCGCCTGACCATCCGGAAACGGCATCGGGAACACCGCCCGTGTCGTCTGGTGGTCGGTCTTATCCTCAAAGTAATTTAGAGTATCCTTCCACCATTCGTCAAGCCACTCAAAAACGAATCCCCCGATGGCATTCCCGGCCCCGGGATGCCCCGCACTGTTCCACTCGATATCCGCGAGATTACGGCGAATGTACCGTGCCTGCATCTCCTCATCCGGCCCGCGGCCGGTGTAATAGGAATCACAGCCCCACTCCATGATGCACACGGGACGATTGACCGCCTGCTTGACCTTCTGCCATGTCGCACCAAACCCGTCTTCACCGAGGTAACTGTTGATGCCGATGAAATCCAACTCCGGCGCAAACTTGCCGTAGTACTCCACCAGCCCGGTGAGCAGGTTGCCCACACCGACGGGATGATTCGGATCCATCTCATGGATCATCGCCGCGACCTCGTTCAGAAATCCCGCGAACGCCTCGGGTTCTCTCGATCCGTTGGTCCGCGTGGCGTTGACGTCGCCGCTCATCTCCATGTTGTTCTCGTTGCCAAGTACCCAGGCCAACACCCACGGCTCACCACGCAGCTTCATGACCATGTTGCTGACCGATGCGCGCATGTTGGCCCGCTGCGCTGGGTCCTTGTAGTCTGTGCCCGCATCCCAATCCGCGCCCGAGCCGTTGCAGTACGCGCCAAGGAAATTGCCGACAATCGCCCGTATGCCCGAATCGCGATACATCTTCCGCAGCGCCAGCACGTTGACGGACGGAAGCTCGGCGTCGGTCAGGTAGAACTTGATCGTGTTACAGCCGATATCTTTCATGAGTTGGTAGTCACTCGTGATCGGTTCATCAGGGTCCCGCCGGTTGTTCTGGTTGGCATCGACCCAGACCTCAAAGGAATCGAGTACGCCGTTGGTGTTCTCGTCCGACCACAGCCAATTCCACTCCCAAGGCACCACGCCAATGCGCGTCGGCGAATAGCACAGACCTTGGACGAAATACGGCTTTCCCTCCACCAGCATCCGCCAGTCGCCATTGCCATATTGCACGAGTTGTACGGTGCCCGTGCCGCGCTGCATGGCCACGGCATTCACGTCCCCCGTCGCTGCAGCCGCCGCCGGATCGACCCGCTCCAGCGTGCCGGGATTCACCGTGATTGCCAAACCGCCGGCTTCCGTGCGCGTGGTGACATCTGCGCCGACGAGCCGAAGATTCAGCTCCGGATGCATGCGCAGGAGGTTAAGGATGCAGTTCCATGCCGCCGTGGCAACGTCCCACTGAAACTCGCT
>DAISJM010000057.1:0-17433 GCA_036821485.1 Verrucomicrobiota bacterium
TTGCGATTCGCGCCGGGGCTTTCGCGCGCTGGAGATGTTAGGACAATCTCCGGGCGTCGCCAGGCGGCAAGGTGGATTACACCGACGGGATTCGCGTGGATTGGGAAGATGGCTGGGTGCACGTCCGGGCGTCGCAGACCGAGCAGATGGTGCGCGTCATCTCGGAATCAAGGAACCGTCAGGTCGCTGCGCAGCGCGCGGACGACTTGGCCAGATCCATTGAGCAGGAAATTTGATCGCCGGCTGCCGGGCCGCGTGAGGGAGTAGTGGAATTGTGAAAGAAGCGTTGAAAGTGGGTGTGTCCGGTGTGCGTGGAGTCGTGGGCGACTCGTTCACACCGCAGGTGGCGACGTCTTTTGCGCAGGCCTTTGGTACGTTTGTCGGCCGCGGTGCCGTGGTGGTGGGACGCGACACGCGGCCTTCGGGCGTCATGATCGAGAGGGCGGTCGTGTCCGGTCTCTTGAGTGTGGGCTGCAAGCCGGTGTTGGCGGGTATTGTGCCGACGCCGACGCTGCTGATGCTCACGAAGGATCTTGGAGCGCGGGGCGGCATTGCCATCACCGCGAGCCACAACCCGTCGCCTTGGAACGCGCTGAAATTCGTGGACCGGACCGGGTTGTTCCTGAGCGAGACGCGTGCGAATGAGTTGTTTGATATCTACCACCAGCAGGATTTCCCGCTTGTGCCGGAAAGTGAAATACCGACCGTGGCGATTGAATCCGACCCGATGAGCGGGCATTTCCGCAGGATCAAGGATTACGTGGACTGTGCCGCGGTTCGGAAGGCGGGCCTGAAGGTCGCAGTGGATTGCTGCAATGGGGTCGGTGCATTGCATTCTGTTCCGTTCCTGAAGGACATGCTCGGGTGCGAGGTCGTGGCCATCTACGACAAACCGTCGGGGATTTTCGAGCGCGAACCCGAACCGATGCCGAAGAACCTGAAGCTGTTGTGCGACACGGTTGTTCAGAAGAAATGCGCGATCGGATTCGCGCAGGACCCGGACGGTGATCGCTTGGCCATCGTCAATGAGAAAGGCGAGCCGATCGGCGAGGATCTGACGTTGGCATTTGCTGTGCAGCAAGTCTTGGCCCGACATGGGAAAGGGCCTGTGGCCGTAAACCTTTCCTCGAGTAAATGCGTTGAATACGTGGCCAACCAATTCGGCAGCGAGGTGGTCAGGACGAAGATTGGTGAAATCAATGTATCCGAGACCATGCTCCGCGTGGGAGCCGTGGTGGGTGGGGAAAGCAATGGCGGGGTTATCATCCCGGCGGTGCATCCGTGCCGTGACAGCTTCGTGGGCATGGCGATCGTGCTCGAAATGATGGCAGAGACGGGTAAGACGGTGTCGGAGCTTCGGCAGGCCATTCCGAGGTACTTTGTCGTCAAGGACAAGATCCGGATTCGCGCCGAACAGGCGCCGTTGGTGATTCGGGCCCTGCGCCGCGAATATGCCGATCGTGAAGTGAATCTCCTCGATGGCATCTACGTGGATTTCGGCGAAAGCTGGGTTCATGCCCGTCGTTCCAACACCGAGCCGGTTATCCGCATCACCGCTGAGGCACGGTCCGAGGACGAGGCGCGCCGTCTGGCAGCCGATTTGCGCTCCAAGGTCGAAAACGCCCTGTAAATCGCTGGAAACCGCGGCGAAAACACCCCTTGCGGCACTGGGAATCAACTGTTATATTCCGCCGGTCGTTTATGCAGAAGATGGGGCGGTAGCTCAGTTTGGGAGAGCGCTAGAATCGCACTCTAGAGGTCGGGAGTTCAATCCTCCTCCGCTCCACCAGTCTTCGTCCGGAGCGCAGCGGACGACGAAGACTGCCGCGGCGTAGCAGCGAGCGTAAGCGAGCAGGGCGAAGCCGGGCTGAAGGGTCGGAATGCGCTCCGAACTACGCCTGGGCAAGCCAGTGGCGAAAGATGCCACGGCGTAGCAGCGAGCGTAGGCGAGCAGGGCGAGGCCGGGCTGCATCCGTGCGAGCCGGGTCACTTTGAACTAAACAACGAAAGGAAACTGAAATGATTGTTACCACCAAGGAACTGTTCAAGCATGCGTACGGCAAATACGCCGTCGGTGCCTACAATATCAACAACCTGGAGCAGACCATGGGTCTTTTCCAGGGCAACATGGACAGCAAGGCGCCGTTCATCATTCAGCTCTCGAAGGGCGCGCGTTCCTATACCCACAAGAAGATGCTCGAGGCCATGATCAAGGCGGCCAACGAAATCTTCACGGATGCCATCTTTGCCGTGCATCTTGATCACGGCGATGAAGCAACCTGCATGGATTGCATCGCCAGCGGCTTCTACAGCTCCGTCATGATCGACGCGAGCGCCGAACCTTTCGAGAAGAACATCGAGATCACCAAGCGCGTCGTCGACGCCGCCCATGCGAAGGGCATTGTGGTTGAAGCGGAACTCGGCAAGCTCGGCGGCGTGGAAGAGCACGTCTCCGTGGCAGAGGCTGATGCGAAGCTTACCGATCCCGCGCAAGCGGAAGAATTCGTCAAGCGCACGGGCTGCGACAGTCTGGCCTGCGCCATCGGCACCAGCCACGGCGCATTCAAGTTCAGCGGCAAGCAGGGCCTGCACTTCGATGTGATCAAGGAAATCGCGCGCCGGCTGCCGAACTTCCCGCTCGTCATGCACGGCTCGAGCTCGGTGCCCGAGGATGAAGTCCGCCGGATCAATTTCTTCGGCGGCAAGATGAAGGATGCCAAAGGCGTCAGCGAGAAGGATATCACCAAGGCCGGCAAGATGGGTGTCACGAAAGTCAACATCGACACCGACGGCCGTCTCGTGTGGTGCCGCGTGCATCGCGAGCAGTTCGCGATCTATCCTGAGAACTTTGACCTTCGTCCGCCGGGTAAGGTCTTCATGGCCGAGTACTCGAAGTACATCGCCGGGAAGAACAAGGTCCTCGGCAGCGCGGGCCAGCTTGAGGGCGTGCGCGCGGCCCTGAAGAAATAGGGAGATTTGGGAGATTGAAGCAAGGGCCCCGGCGCGCACAACGCGTCGGGGCCCTTCTGATTTACAGTCGTGAACGAATTGCAGAACGACGGGCATCCGAGGACATGGGACTTCCTGTTGGGTTGTCTCCGGTCGCAGATTTCCGGGGGAGGGCCCCCGGAAGCGGCATCATTCGACGCGAACTGTTGGGCCGAGGTGTGCCGGCTTGCGAATATGCACCGGGTCTTGCCGCTGTTGCACCGCTGTGTTGCCCCTGCTCACTCGGGCCTGCCATCCGGCGCCTGGGAGCTGTTGCATGATCGGTATCTGCAGCATGCGGCGCGCAGTGCGGCGGGCGTGGCGGAGCTTGATCGTATCGTACACGGCATGGAGTCGTCGGGGGTTGCTGTCATCCCTCTTCGCGGACCGCTGCTCGCGGAGTGGGTTTACGACGATGTCTGCGCACGCCAGTCGGCGGACTTGGATCTCTTGGTCAGGCCGCAACAGGCTGTGGCAGCGATGAAGTTTCTTGCCGGGTCGCGTTACGCCCCCCAGCTAAGCTTGGACGACCGCCAGACATCTGCGTATATCCACTTTCAGACGGAGCGAGCCTTTCTTGCAAACGGCGGCCGGACGGCTATCGATCTTCACTGGCGTGCGCTTCCATCGTATCTGGAGTTTAGCCCGCACGACGATCTTCTGTGGGCACGAATTGAGCGCGTGAGACTCTCCGGGCGCGAACGATGGATGGTTTCGCCGGAGGATACGATCCTCCATCTCGCGGCGCATGGGCTTAAGCATGGGTGGGGACGGTTGGGGTTGGTGGTGGACCTGGCCATGGCTTTGCAGCGATGGGGTGAGGGTGCGCTTCAGGGAGCCTTGAAGTGCGCACGGCGCACGGGCAAGGAGAAGGTGTTGTTGACTGGCGTTGGATTGGTTGAACGCTTCCTTGGCGTGACTTACGTGGACACGTCGGGAGCGAAGGCGCTTGTGGAGCGTGCTGCAGCACATTGTGCGGCGCCTGATCTCAGGGACGACCGTGGAGGTCAGGATCGCGAACTGGTGAGGGACAGTCTGGAGCACGCGGGCGATCGGCTGAAATATGGAGCAAGCCTCGCGGTTGTGCCGACGGGTGTCGAGTGCGGTATGGTCAGTTTGCCGCGGCTGCTGTGGCCGCTTTACTTCCCGATTCGGTGGTGTCGCTTGGCATGGAAGCACACCGCCGGCCGCGCGAAATCCAGCGGGAATTGATGTGGTAAGCCTCAGACGTTGAACCGCTCGCAGAGTATGCGAACGATGCGCTCGGCCGCGCGCCCATCCCAGAAGGGCGGGGTGCGGATGGTGAGGCGCTGCTGATCCATTACGCGGCGGTATGCTGTGAGAATCTTCACCGGATCCCGACCGACGACTTGGTTGGCTCCGGAATCGACCGTGGCGGGCCGTTCCGTATTGTCCCTGAGCGTCAGGCATGGAACCTGAAGAATCGTAGTCTCTTCCTGAACACCACCGGAGTCGGTGAGCACCACGCGTGCATGCGTCATCAACTTCAGGAAATCGAGGTAACCGACCGGCTCCATGATCCGCAGCCCGGGCATGGTTTCGATTCGTTTGCCAAGATCGCTATGGGCCAGATTGGCGCGCGTGCGTGGATGCATGGGGAAGATGATGCGCATGTCTTTTTGAATATGCTCCAGCGCATCAAGAATCCTGCCGAAAATGGCCGGATCATCCACGTTGGCCGGCCGGTGAAGCGTCAGCACCGCGTATTCGCGCGGCTTCAGCCCCTGCATTTCGAGGATGCGTGATGTCTCGGCCTTGGCGCGGTGCCGCAGCATGGTGTCGATCATCACGTTACCGACGAGAAAGATGCGTCCTCGCTGGATACCTTCGTGGAGCAAATGGTCCACGCCGCTTTGTTCGGTGCAGAAGAGGAAATCGCTGATGGCGTCCGTGAGCACGCGGTTGATTTCCTCGGGCATGGTCCGGTCGAAACTGCGCAGTCCCGCCTCGACATGAATAAGCTTGGCTCCGAGTTTCACAGCCACCTGGCCACAGGCGATGGTGCTGTTCACATCGCCGACGACAAGCACGGCGTCGGGTTTGTGCTGCAGCATTACTGGCTCGAAGGCCTTCATGATGTCGGCCGTCTGCACAGCCTGCGAGGAGCTGCCGACGCCCAGATTGATGTCGGGCTTCGGGATATCCAGTTGTTTGAAGAAGAGATCGCTGAGGGCCTCGTCGTAGTGTTGTCCCGTATGCACGAGGAGAGGACGAATGCCGGGGGCATTCCGGTAGGCGGACATGATCGAAGCGATCTTCACGAAGTTGGGTCGTGCACCGACGACATTTAGAATCTTCACGTTTGACCAGCCTTTACTCAGCGCGCCCCTGCGGCGAGCACATTCTCAATCACCATTAGATACTTGTCGGCGAGAACGTCGAGGTCGAAATGCTGAAGCACATAGTCTCGACCGGACCGGCCCATGGCCGCCGCCTTCTCCGGATCGGAGTTCAGCATCTCGATGGCGGCAACGAGTTCGGTTGCGTTGCCGGGCTCGATGCAGATGCCGGCGGTCGCTGTTTTCAGCAGGGCTGCGGCGTGGCCCTCGACGCCGAGGATTACCGGGCGGGCCATTGCCATGGCTTCCAGCAATTTGGAAGGCAGGACGGACTTGAACAACTCCTGTCGCTTCAGATGAACAAGACAGGCGTTGCTTGCGCCCAGCAAGGCCGGTATGCGCTCCTTGGGCTGAAGACCTGCAAAGATGACGTTGCCGAGGTTGAGACTCTTGGCTTGGGCCTCGAGGCCTTTCCGCGTGGCCCCATCGCCGACGAGGAGAAAGCGAACATCGTCGCGGCCCTGCAATCGCAACTGCTCTGCGGCCCGCAGCACGACATCCAGTCCGCAGGCCATGCCGATCGTGCCGATGTACGATACGACAAAAGTGTTTTCGAGGCCATATTCGCGGCGAATTGCTGTGATCTGCCAGTCTTCCGTCATGGCGCGGCGGTCGACGCCATTGCAGACGACATCGATTTTGTCTTTGGCGACACCCCGCTCCACAAGCCGTTCGCGATAGCCATCGCCGACCGTGACGATACGGCGTGCTCTTGCGTAGAGGCGCTGTTCCATCCACTCGAGCAGGCGAAGCGGTGCTTTGCTCCGTATGGCGCCGACCGTGGAAATAGACTCGGGCCAGAGATCGCGGACTTCGAGAATGAACGGCAGGCGGCGCAGCCGTGCGAGCATGAGTCCGGCCCAGCCGCAGAAGAATTGCGGCGAGGTGGCAATCAACACGTCGGGTCTCGAGAGAAACAGGCCTGCCAGAAATGCGGAGAACATGTAGGACGCGTAGTTGAGCGAGCGGCGGATGACGCCGCGGTTGGGAGCGATGAACGTCCAGACTCGCACGACGCGAATGCCCTCCACGACCTCGCGTTGGACAAGCTTGTTGCGGTATCCCGGGTAAACGACGCCGGCCGGGACATTGGGTGCGCCGGTCAGCACGGTGACGTCATGGCCGTGCTTCGCCCAACGCCTGCACATCTCGAAGACACGCGTGGCCGGCGCGTTGCCCTCGGGAGGGAAGTAGTGGGTCAGAAACAGCACTTTCACCGGATAGGCTCCGTGGTGATGGTGACCTCAACCGGCAGCGGTCCCGTATAGCGCCAGCCCAGCCGGTGCGTGATTTCCTCGAGGCCGAACTCGGGGTGGTACGTGGCGCTGTCCGTAGAAAGATATACCGGGGCAGATGACTGAACCCGGATGAGGATGCGGCGTCGGTCCTGCACGACCTGCCAGCCATCGGCCTCAGCCACGGCCTGACAGTTCGGCGCGAGCAGGAAGCCGCCTTCGACCGTATGCACGCCACCGCCTTCAATGCGATCGACGACCATAAGGCCCGCATGACGAACAGTGGAGAGTGTGCGGGTGTGACGTGGTCGGCCCGGCAGGTGGTCGAAGCCATCGTGTGATCCGGATGCTTCCATCACATCATCCGACAAAACGGAAGCCACGTGGATCGGCTTGGCCCTGCGGCCGACGCGGAAGATGGACCACATCTCACTGGAGTCCTGTCCATCTATGCAAACGGTGTTGTGCGAACGCGTGGAGCGATCAAAGCGACGATACTCATCATCATCGTAGTGAAACGTTCCGGGGTCCACAAAGAGGCGCTGCCCGTCGAGGGAGCATTCGACCGAGAGCGTGTCGGCATGTGCGTGGCCCGGCTGTTCGTTGGGGCCGACGAGGCCCGTATCGAAGAAGACCGACCAGCGGGGGCTGTGCCAAACGAGCATTCCAATGTCAGGGAACTGACGTCCCCCTTTGGCGAGTGGCGTGTCCTGCAGGATGCCACAAGCCTTGAGCGCGTCCATCACCATTGACGAGGCGGCTGCGCCGTTGAGTGCCGCGTCGTTGAAGAGGGGTATGCGCCCGTCGGGGTGTGTCATCCATGCGGCGACTTCCGCCATGCGGCGCAACGTTGCGTCGAGGGTGACGCGGGCATCGTCATCACGGGTCAGCATACGGACGGCGAGCAGGTCCTCGATGGCGAGGATATGATACATGGGGCTGCGTTCGTAGTGGCCGCCGTCGCGGAGAATCTGTGTTTCCGCCTGGCGCAGGGCAATGCGCGTGGCTGTTGCCAGCCAGTGTTCGGCCTCCGGTTCGGCAAAGCCGCGGCCAGCCCAGGCGAGGCCCGCTGCGTCACGCAACACATGGTTGCCCATCAGGTCCCACTCGATATGCCGGGAGAGATAGGCCGCCTGATCCCACAGGGCCGTTATCATCCGGTCGCCGAAATGGCCCCATGCGGCGATGCGGCGGGGACCCAGCAATTGAAGCGCCCTCATCCACCATGTGATGCGCGTCGCCGTGGCGTAGGCGTTCCACGCAAGCGCTCGGGCGCCGGGGCTTGTGACCCAGCAGCGATTGAGCCAGTCCGAAACGAAATGCTGAAGGAGGCTGTTGGCAGCACCGGATCCGATGGGGTCGTGCACAATGGTTTCCGCGAGATCGTAGACCCATTCATGGTAGTGCAGCGTGATGGCCCAAAGCCGTCCGTGGTGAATGTCGCCGAGGCGCCAGTCGGGATGCGCGTGGCCAAGAGCGCCCTGCTGGTGGAGGTGCTGTATGACGCCGTTGTTCAACAGGTCGAGCGTGATGGCGGCGCTGCCGTGACGTGTGATCAGCGGGACGGATGGGATACTATCCGCGAGCTTCGGCGGTGAGTTGCGCCGCCAGAGCGGTTTGCATGCGAGGATGGGCATGCAGGGGAGACGCCGCTCCAGTCCGTAGCGCACCCGCCAGGCAAGCTGCGACGGATGAAGATGGGCGGCGGTTCTGATGAAGCGGGGGATATACGACGCCATCATGAAATCTCAAAGGGCATGCCTTCCCGAATACTTTGCACGGCGAGCATGGATGCCAACGAGACTGCTTTGACTTCCGCCCACGGCGTGGGAGAAGCGTGGCCGCCTGCCAGCGCGGTAGAGAAAGCCGCGAGTTCACCACGGTGCCCCTTGTCCTGCCCTTGCAGCTTTCGCCGGTGAACATGACCGTTCTCGACGAGTGTGACTTCGCGAAAATCATCAATGACAGCGACGCGCCCGCCGCCGAACACTTCCACGCGCTCCTTGGAGAAGGCGCGGTCTCCGCCACTGACATAGGCAATGCTCGATACAGCGCCGTTCTCATGGCGCAGCGTGATGAAGCATTGGTCGTCCGTGACGGCCTTGGCGTCACGGCCACCGACCGACTCCGCAAAGACCCGGACGGGACGCGACCCTGCCAGGAAAGTGGCGAGGTCGATGGCATGGCAAGCTTCGCCGATGATGCGTCCGCCTCCCGTCAGCTCATCCTGCGTCCAATGGTCGGACGGAATCTCGCCGGCATTGATGCGAATGGAGATGGTCAACGGCTGCGCGGCATTGCTGAAATGTTCCTTGAGGAGCTGCGCAGCGGGGGAGAAGCGGCGATTGAAGCCGACTTGGAGGAAGGGAGATTGGAGATTCGAGATTAGGGATTCGATGTCCGAAAGTTCTGAGAGAGTCAAACAGAGGGGTTTTTCAACAAAGACGGATTTGCCTGCCTTCAGCGCGCTGGCGACCTGGGCGGCGTGCTGGTCATGACGTGTCAGCACGAAGACGGCCCTCACTTGCGCGTCGCCATAGACCTCGTTCTCGCTGGTGGTGATGCTGTCGAACCCGTGCTTCTCGCCGGCGTGCGCGGCGGAGAGTCCACCCGCGGAGCAGAGGATGCGCAGATGAAAGGCGTCGGACTGGCGAAGCAGGGGTAGGGTGACGGCGCGTGCGAAACTTCCCGCGCCGATGCAGCCGATGCCGAGTTTGCCGCTCACGGGTGAAGCCCTCAGCTCGATGCGCGACGCGGGTTGCCGTGTTGCGGATTCAGGATACTGGAGCAGCAGGCCGAGATACGGCTGTGTGCCATCCTCGACCAGCTTGTAGGCCTCGAGTGCCTGGTCGATGGGGAATCGCTGGGAGATCAGCGGAGAGACATCAAGACGGCCTGCGGCCATGAGATCGAGTACGGCCTGCATGTTGCGCTGTTCCGTCCAGCGCACGTAGGCGGCGGGATAGTCGTGCCCGCGATCCTCGTATTCGGGGTCATAGCGGCCGGGTCCGTAAGAGCAGGCGACCATGAATTCCGCTTCCTTGAAGTAGTAGGGCCTGCGCGGGAGATTCATGCCGACGGCTCCGACAACCACGACGCGACCTTTCTTTCGCACGGCTTGCCCGGCGAGGTCCACAGGGGAGTCGGACTTTGTTGCTGCCGCGATCAGGACGGCGTCGGCTCCGAGACCCGCAGTCAGGTTGGCAATATCCTGGGAAGACAAATTCGGCGTGGCGCGCTCCGCGCCCATTTTCACGGCGATGCTGCAGCGGCCGGCATCGGGGTCGGTGGCGATTACGCGGCAGCCCTGCGCCTTAAGGAGGGCGACGGTGATTTGACCGATCAAGCCCAGGCCGATGACGAAGGCGGTGTCACCAAGTTCAAGGTGAGCCAACCGGACGCCGTTAAGAGCGATGGCGCCGAGCACGGCGAAGGCGGCGTGGTCAGCGGGCACAGCCGGGGGGACGTGGGCGCAAAGATGTTCGGGGACGCAAACGACGCCGGCGTGCGGCCCGTTCGAGGCAACGCGATCGCCGGGTTTGAAAGCCTGAACGCCTGCGCCGCAGGCGAGTACGGTGCCCGCTGAGGCATACCCGAGCGACATCGGCTCATCAAGCTTCTCGCTGACTTGGGCCAGCGTGGCAAAGAAGCCCTCCTGCCGCATCTTCTGACGCACGCGGCGCACATGATCGGGTCTTTCACGCGCTTTGCCGAGCAGCGACTTGCGGGCGAGGTCGATGGCCATCTTCTCGGTGCCGGCGGAGATCACCGAGGCTTCGTTGGCTATGAGAACGTAGCCCGGCCTGGCGATGGGATCGGGCACGTTGAGAACGCTCAATTCGCCATTGCGGATGTTTTGCGTAATCTGCTGCATAAGCATGCTCCTGTCACGACGCGCCGCGCGGCCTGTCGATGGCCATTATTGTGGACGGTCCGGCTGCTGTCAATTTTGAGCAGCGTCGGCCTGCTTCATCACGCGCACGTAAATGGAGTATGGGCAGCCCGGGTTGGCGGGGTCGAGCCAGACCAGGAGCTGTGCGACAAGAAAGAGAAGGGCACCTGCCCAGAAGCCGTGCGCCCGTTCCGCGGCGATGATCCGCCGGTTGAAGAATTCGCGGATCGGCCCTCCGATGCCGCGGGACTCCACGATGCGAAATCCTGCGGGCTCGAGAAGGCGGCGATAGCTCTCCAGCGTGTAGCCGGGGCGGACATGTCCACCGGTTTCACCGGGGTCCAGCGGTGAGCTTGCATTGTCCGGATGGTCTGCGTTGGGGGTGCAAAGGTGAAGAACGCCACCGGGCCGCAGCAACTTGAAGAACGAACGGACGACGTCTCCATCGCGGACAAGATGCTCGAGGACTTCGGAGCAGATGATCTCGTCGAACTGGCGGCCGAGGCTATCCAATTCGTAGAGGTTGATGCTTTCGAACTGCAGACGGTCGGTGGAGATTCCGAGATACTCATTGAAGAGGCGCCGGCAGTTGAGCACTTCTTCCTGCTTGATGCTGACGCCGAGCACGCGATTGCCGCGGCGGCAAGCCTGGTAAGTCAGCATACCGTTGCCACAGCCGGCATCCAGTACATCGAGTGGCTTGCCGCGTGTCTGGCCGAAATAGGAGGGGAGGACATGGAATCGAAGACGGGCATGCAGGTTGATGCCCGGAAACAGCCACCACCGGAGACGTTGTCGGAGCGATCTCATGGGGCCGGAGCCCCCTGCGGTTTCTCGCCCCAGATGACGATGTTCCATGCAAGGAACCGGATGAAGGGCAGACGCGTGAGCAGCGCATCGAGCGCGAACAGGGGATACCACCACCACAGTGAGCGCGGTGTTTCCTTGAAGATGCGCTTCCAATAGCGGTCCTGGTTCGGATGCACGCGGTCCAGCAAATAGTACTTGATGAAGAGTGCAAGGGTGGCGATCCAGAACTCCCGGTGCCCCACGTTCACAAAGTGCTGCCGGACACGACGTAGGTCGCTCACGCGCAAGGGGGCCTCGTTCTCTGTCCGCACTTCGGTTGCCATGCGGCGGTAGACGTTGATGATCGGGTTGTAAGCAACAGGATCCCATGAGAAGAAGCGGCCGCCGGGTTTCAGCACGCGTGAGACTTCTCTAAAGAAGCGATCTTTGTCGGGCATGTGATGGATGGAATTGGCCACGTAGACCAGATCGAAGGATGCGTCCGGCACGGCGAGTTGTTCCGCGGGGCAGACAACGCCGCTGATGCTGGTGCCGTGATGTTGAGCCAGGCGTTTCGCAAAATCCACCATCCCGGGAGAAATGTCGGTGGCGGTGACCTCGGCGCCTTGCAGAGCGAAATAGACGGAAGACTCGCCGAGGCCGGCGCCGACATCGAGCAGGCGCCGCCCGCGCAGGTCGCCCATGCGGCGGAGAATGAGCTTGTTCTCCGGCGCGGTTGGGGCCTCGAACGCGTCGTGCACGCGGATGTCCTCGACACGGACGCTCTGCGCCCACCGGTTGAAGAAATCGGCCTCATCCTTGTAGATGCCGGACGGGTCGGATGTTGGATTGGCGCTCATGGGTTCACTTTCGGTTCGCGGCCTCCATGCGCAGGATGCCCGGGGCGGCCACGGTGGCCGCAAAACCCGGGTAATCCCGCTCGGCGCCCGCAAGATCGTCTTCCAGTCGATGTCCTACGGCCAGGTAGAACTCGGGTTGTGTGGCCGTATTCTTCCAGGACAGGAGGGCAGGGCTTCCGTACCAGCGCTCAACGATGCGGGCCATATCCCGGACCGAGAGCCGGAACTTGTCGACGCCTCCCACTTCACCTTCCTCGAAGTCCATGAAGAAGCAACGCGCATTCAGATCGGGCGCGTAGTAGGAGATTACCGAGAGGTCGCGCGAGATCTCAAAAAGTACAGGAGCGTGGTCCGGCAAGGCGCGGAGGGAAGCTATCATCGCATCGGTATGCCGGTCCGTGCGTTCAGCGCTACGGCGGAACATCAGCAGTCCAAAGGCTCCCAGCGCGATGAAGAGAATCAACAGCGATACGACCACCGGTTTGGCTGTACGCGTCATGAGAAAAGCAAACAGCACGGCGAAGCCCGCCACGGCGGGGAGGCAGTAGCGCGACATGAAAGCGGGTTGAACCATCACGGAGAAAGCGACGATCAGGAGAGGAAACGCCATGAGCGCCGACAACCCGGCGAGCGCGAGCGGTTGGTCGTTCCGCTGCGCATCCTGGACCGCGGTTTCGGGCTGGTTGCGCCAGAGCAAATACGAGACCCACGCGCCGAGCGCGATGAGCGGGATATGTGTTGGCGGCAGAAGTTCAGAAACGACACGGAGAACCTGCCCGGCGTTCAAAGCCGGTATGTGATCGGCGTGGGCGAGCGCGGCCTTCTGACTGAAGTAGTACGGGAGGCGCGCGAGCAGGGCGGCGGGCCCGGCTGCGAGAGCGAGGAGAGTGCGTGGACGAAAGAATGTGCCGCGGCGGTCGAACAGAAATACACCGAGTACGATCAGTCCGACGGCTGCGACGCCAAAATAGTGGGTTGTGCATGCGAGGGCTGCGCAGATGGCGAGGAGCAAGCGTGAACGCCAGGTTCCGCCTTCGCGTTCGCACGCAAGAAACCAGGCGAACCAGACGATGGCGGCGAGCCAGAGGGCGTAATATCTGGCCTCGAATGTCTGGCGAAGCAGGACGGGGTTGGCCCATGCCGCCATGGTGGCCGTCAGAGCCACGAGGGGAGACCATGCACGCCGCAGCAGCGAGTAGATACCCCAGAGGGCAAGCGTGGTCATCAGGAAGGAGAACAGCCTGAACGTCCACTCACCGGCACCGCCGAAGGCGCTGGAAAAGAGTCGCAACAGAAGGAAGTACTCAGGAGGGGCCCCGTTGACTGTTCCCTTCAGGCCGGCCAATGCGTGGGCGAGACTCGGATCGGCGACCGTCAGGTAGGTATGGACTTCATCCAGCCAGAAATGGCGGGTGAAGAGGGAGAACGATCCCGTTGCCGCGAGCTGAGCCAGCAGGATGGCGACTATCAGGGCCAGCATGCCCAAGGCAAGCTTTCGGGAAGGGCCGTCCAATCAAGACTCCCGCTTCAAAGGGTTTCCGATCTTCGCAGCCAGAAGGTGTAGGGCGGCAGGCCGGGTTCGATTTCGACAAAATCGCTGACCAGCGTGCCGTGGAATGTGTGGAGAATGCTGCGGCTGACCGGGTCGGTTCCAAAATCGCGGTCCTGAATGCCGGGCCATTCGGAATCATACTCCACCAACTGCATGGTTGGATCCTTCAGCGCCTTCTCCAACAGGCCAGGGCGGCCACCGAGCGCATACGTCTCCTGCACGTCCAGCTTGAGGAAGGGGATGTTCGGGTAGCGATGAGACAACCAGTACAGGAGCGTGCTGTGTTTGAAGAAGAGGGCGTGTTGATTGGGTCCGACGCGGTCACGGATGAACCGGGCGCTTTCCGTCTCGTAACGGAAATTGCGGAATGTGGTCAGGCGGTTCAAGGCGTTCGGGTTGTAAATCAGGATGCTGGCGACTGCGAGCGCGCCGATGCCGAGCATCGCGAACGTCAGGGTCCGGAGGCGTTGACGAAAGTTGGCATCGAGATACATGCCCGCCAGGACGCCGCCGATAAAGATGGAGCAGAAGGCGACGCCGGGGAATGCGTAGTGCGACGCCTGCTGCTTCAGCAAGGCGAGGAAGGAAGCGAGGCCCATCGCAAGTGCCAGCCGGTTCGTGGGCCCTGCATACACGCGCCAGCGAATGTCCGCGCGGAGCGATGCGATGAGGGCCGCACCGAAAAGAACGATGAACCAGGAGAGCTTCGCCAGCAACTTGCCGAGGTAGAAGATATCGGCGGGCCTTCTCAGAAGAGGGAAGAAATACGTCCACTGGATGTGATCAAAGAGGCGATCGGTCACGCCGAAGTACACCATGGGAATAACCAGTGCCGTGCCAAAGCCAGCGGAGAGAAAAGCGACCTCGATGATCCTCCTGCCGAGCGCAAGGTAGCCGTCCGGAATCCGTCGCACCAGCAGGAAGAACGCCACGCCGATAAAGTAGAAGGCGGCGACACTTTTGAAGGCAAAGCCAATTCCGAGCCAAAGACCAGCACCATAGAGCTGTGCGCTGGTGATGTTGTCGTTCTTGGTGAGGAGGTAGAAGGCGGCAAGCCCGCTGAGGAAGACGAGACTTTCTGGCTCCAGATAGTTCATCTCCGTGAACATGGCGCACAGGCCCACGAGCGCTGCGCTCGCAAGCGCGCTCAGGCGGCCGAACTGGCGCGCGGTGACCAGAAAAGTCCCGGTCACCATGAGGATGAAGAGGGACGTGATCAGGGTGGTGATCCCCAGGTGGTTGGCGACGTTACCGAGGGAGAGATACCCGGCGACCAAGGTGTAGAGCCCCCACGATTTGGAGGGGATGAAGTCGTAGAAGCTATAGCCCTCGATCAAGGATCGCCCGATCACGAGGTACTCCAGTGCGTCATAGCCGTAGCCGGAGTTGTGGCAGAAGACAAAGAACACCGCTGCTGCACAGAACAGCAACAGAAGGAGCAACAAGGACTTTTGAAGGGAGTTCAACCTTCCTCCTTTCGACAACCAACGCCCATCATACCCGATTCATCGCTCAGGACAACGTCATGAATGAGGGGATCGCCGGCTGTGCATCAGTCGCGGCTTTGCCGAATTGATTCAGCCAGTTTGGCTGTGATCCGGACTTCGTGGCCAAATCTCAGCATGGCAAATGTGAAGCCGGGTTTTCCATCGAGGAATCCCCGCCGCCAAATGTAGATGTAGAAGAAGCGGAGCCAAGGGCGGAAAGGGGTTCGTGCCGCCAGTCGTTTGAGGCCACGACGGCGAATGACCGGATCCGGCGAGAAGAGATCGCGCATAGCGAGGGGTTCGGAGCGCAGTCGGAAGATCAGTTCCGCCTCGTTGGCTGCATAGATCTCATGACGCGCCTTCCAGTGTTCAACGCCCTTGCTGAATCCAAAATGGTCGTAAGGTTCCCGAAGATAGCCGAGGGGTGCGCTCGAGACTTCACGCTGGCCGTGGCCTTCCTTGCGAAAGCGAACCTGCCCCCGTTTCAGCAATCGCAATTGCCACGAGGGATACAGGGTACAGTGTTTGATCCAGCGGCCCATGAAGAAGTTGCGGCAGGTGAGAAAGAACCCGGCCTTGTCGCCCGGGTCGGCGATGGCTGCGGAGATGGCCTTGGCGCAGGCGGGGGTGATCCTCTCATCCGCGTCCACAAAGAGAATCCAATCGTTGCGCGGCGCGGTATGGTCGAGGGCCCAATTGCGCTGATCGCCGAAGTCCGTGAAGGGGTGCTGCAATATCCGGACATCGGGACGGGCGGTCTGCGCGATTGCGACTGTCCGATCGGTACTGTGGGAGTCCACGATGACGACCTCATCAGCCCATGCCAGCGACCGAAGGCATGGCTCGATGTTGATCTCCTCGTCGCGCGTGAGGACGATTGCTGTGACGCGGCATCGGTTGGGTGTGGGTTCAGTCATGCAGTGGCCTTTATGGACCCGAAACGCCGAGACCCTTCAGGACGGTCAAAAGATTCGCAACGGCCTTGCTGCTTTGGAACCGCTGTTCGAAGCAACGGCGTGCGTGATCATGATGGCGGTGTGTTGTCTCGCGGTCGGTACTCAGCCACTGTTGCAGGAGGCCGGCAAAGGATGCCGTGTCTGGTTCTCCGATAAAGCCCGCCCCGTCGGCCTCGATTTCGCGCCAGATGTTGATGCGCCGCGAAATCATGACCGGCACACCGCAAGCGAGTGCTTCCACAACCGCGATTCCAAAGTTCTCCTGATGGGAGGGCAGTACAAAGAGATCGGAGGCTCTGAACGCGCCCCACTTGAGGTCTCCCGCCAACATCCCTGTCCAGGTCACATGCTCTGCGACGCCGAGGTGTTGGGCCATACGTTCCAAGTCGCCGCGCCAGCCGATGGAATCCGGTCCGGCCATGACGAGGTGAAGATCGGGTCGATCCTGTGCGATGGTGGCGAAGGCCTTGAGCAGGATATCGCACCCCTTCTTGGGATGCAGGCGACTGAGGAACAGGATGAGGCGTTTTCCACGGAGTCGCGGATAGGTTTCAAAGAACAGATTGCGCTGGACGCCTGGTTCTCCCGGCGGATTGCCGATACAGTAGGGAACGATGGCGGAGCGGTAGGTGGCCGGGGAGAACGACTTCTCTGCAAGCCGCTTCTCCTCCTCGCACGTGAAGAAGAGGGCCCGGGCATCCTGCACGACACGCCGTTCCACCAAGCGCCAGACCACCTGTTTCTGAAGATGCTTCCATGGGAAGAGACTGCGAAACGCAGGGTCGAGCATGCCGTGGGTGTAGATGAAGTAGGGGGTGGGGCTGCCGCGGAGCGCCCGCCACGCACCGGAACTCGGGAAGAGCCAGATGCCGTGAACCAATACACAATCATACTGCGATGCGTGAGCCCTCAGCCAGGGGATGTAGCGGCTTGTGTACCGATACTTCGAGTGAGCTGGTCCGACGGGATGGGTTGTGATGGGCAATGTGGCGAGCCACGGCGAGAGGGGTGCGTCGAGGCACACGATCTCGGAATCGTGCCCAAGATGTTTCAAGGCGGTGTGAGCTTGGAGGATGGACTCGATCGGCCCGCCGCCGGCGGGATTCGCGCAATTAATGGCGTTCAGAATCTTCATTGCGTTGCCGATGCCAATATCTTGTCGATGGCCGCCGTGAGGATGTCAATACCCGCCTGAAGTGCATATCTACGGCCGACCTCGCGGGAGCGATCACCAAAGCGCCGGATATCCTCGGGGCAATCCAGAAAATGCATCATACAGGCTGCAAGCTTCCCGGCGTCATCGCGATCAACGAC
>DAISJM010000058.1:0-16529 GCA_036821485.1 Verrucomicrobiota bacterium
GTGGCCGGGGCCGTGGAAAATCCTCGTTGAAAAAAAGACAACTTCAAGATGGTGGAGGGTAGGAGATTTGAACTCCCGACCTGGCCGAGCGCGCTTCGCGCCTCGGCCCGCTCTCTACAACAATTCCAGATCAGGCATTACCCGCAGGACAAACCGACGAATACTCTCCGCGCTCTTCTTTCGCTTCAACTCCGCTTCGCGGGCCCTCGCGGCAGACAGGCTGGCATGAGTCTCATGGTACGGCATCCACCACGGTCCACGATTCTTAGTAGCCGCAGAGTAACCGCATTGATGCTGCCGAAAGCGCTTGAGGAGGTCTTTGCAGGACCCGATGTAGAACCGCCCCGTGGACTTGCTTTGGAGGATGTAGACGAAATGAAGACTGGCCTGCCAAGGCGTAGTTCGGAGCACTCCGTGCTCCGGACGAAGACTGGCTTGCCAAGGCGTAGTTCGGAGCGCCCCGCGCTCCGGACGAAGACTGGTGGAGGGTAGGAGATTTGAACTCCCGACCTCCTGAATGCCATTCAGGCGCTCTCCCAACTGAGCTAACCCCCCACCATAAACTCGATCCGCAAAAAATGAGCCCGGGCTGTCCCGCGAGCAGCGCGTACAGTACAAAACTCTCGTTTGCGTTGTCAATCGCGCCCATGTATCTTGTTCGAAGCAATGGCCGCGTAGTCCCGCATGCCGCGGGTGATTCGCGCCGAGGAGGAATGACCACATCATGAAAAACATCCGTTGTCTATCCGCCCTGCTGTTCTGCGTATGTTTCGCCCTGTCGGCTTTTGGGGTTGAAGAGGCCAGTTCCACACCCCCCACCCCCGCACCGGAAGCGTCCGCCGTCGCAGAGTCGCCCACTCCGGACGCAGCACCCGAGGTCGTTGCCACACCGGAAGTAATGCTTGATGAGGAAGTGGTCGATGAGATGCCGGCCATGCCGGAAATGGAGCCCACCACGGATGTGCCGGCTGCCGAGGCCGCGATCGAGACTGCGCCCGCCATGCCGGATGAAGCACCCGCCGCCGCTGAGCCCGCGAAGGCGCCCCGCTTCGTCGTCATCCTTCCCGAGCGGATCGACAATATCTGGTTCTGGTTCTATGTCACCGACGAGAGCGAACATGTTGTGCAAAGCGCTGTGGAGAAAGCCCTCGTCCGCGCGGGAATCGATGTCGTGGACATCTCGGCTGCCGATGTGTTCGGCGGCGAAACAATCGAAGCCCTGCTGGGCAAAGACACGGCCGTCGCCAAGGCCCGCCAGCTCGGCGCCGACTATGTCATCCTGGGCACCGCAACAGCCTCCAAGGCCAGCGAGGGCGTCGCGTACGGCGTCACCGTTATCCGTGCTGGCGCCAACATCACGGCCAAGATTGTCCGCGTGAGTGATGGCAAAATCATGGCGGTGGTCGACGCCTCGGCGCAGGAAGGTGGTCAAGCCGTTATGGCCGCCGGTCGTGAAGCACTGAAGAAAGCAGGCAAGAACATCGGCGACCAACTCGTGGGCGCCATTCAGGGCTCTATCGTCCCGTAGTCGCAGCGCCGAATATCGTCCGCTGGATGCCTCGTCCCCCGGGACCCGGCATCGAAATGTGTGCCGACGTCAGACAGCTCGTGGCATGAACCGATGAAGCACGCCCATTCACGCAAGGCTGAGATTCCATTCCGTTGGCCCACACCCCCACTCCGTGTGGCCTTGGTATCGCCGGAGATTCCACCCAACACAGGCAACATCGCCCGTCTTTGCGCCGCGACGGGAACACACCTGCATCTCGTGGAGCCCATGGGCTTTCCCATCGATGACGCCAAGCTGCGACGTGCCGGGCTGGACTACTGGGACTCTGTGGTCATGGCTGTGCACCCGTCGTTTGACGCACTGATGACAACCCTCGCCCCGGCGCGTTTTTTCTTTTTCAGTACAGCGGGATCCACGCCTTACACATCGATCCATTTCAAACCCGGGGATTTGCTGATTTTCGGATCCGAGACGCGCGGATTGCCCGATGAAGTGCTGGCTGCCTATCCGGACCGCGTGGTCGGCATACCGATTCAAACCAACCACGTCCGCTCACTGAATCTTTCCTCGGCCGTCGCCGTGGCCGTCTACGAGGCCCTGCGCCAAATCAATGGCGAGCACCCTCCCTCGTGAGCAAAAATCGATTGAACACCCCGGCACGGAAAATGGTCTCACCAAGAGAATCGCAAAATAGGAGAAACGCCTGATGAACACTGGCATTGGTCTTATTAATGATAGGGTCAAGGACGAGAGCCGATTCATCCCCGCACTGCGCGCGGAAATGGAGAAGGTCATCATTGGCCAGAAGTATCTTGTGGATCGGCTGATCATCGGCCTGTTGGCCAACGGGCATGTATTGCTCGAAGGCGTACCCGGGCTGGCGAAGACCCTTTCGGTGAAAACGCTCGCCGCTGCGCTGAGCACCTCGTTCCAGCGCATCCAGTTCACACCGGACCTGCTTCCCGCCGATCTCATCGGCACCCTCGTCTACAGCCCCAAGGATGGAAACTTCACCACAAAGAAGGGACCCATCTTTGCCAACCTGATTCTGGCCGATGAAATCAACAGGGCTCCGGCCAAGGTGCAGAGCGCCCTGCTGGAAGCCATGCAGGAACGCCAGGTTACGATCGGCTTGCAGACCTTCCCGCTCCCAGAACCCTTCCTGGTGCTCGCCACGGAGAACCCGATCGAGCAGGAAGGCACCTACCCTCTTCCCGAGGCCCAGGTGGACCGATTCATGCTGAAGCTCAAGATCACGTATCCCACCATCGAGGAGGAGCGCCGCATTCTCGATGCCATGTCCGTGACCGACAAGCACTTCTCCGTAAGCCCTGTTGTTCAACCGGAATCCATCCTCTCCGCACGCAAGGTCGTGGATGAAATCTACGTGGATGAGAAGATCAAGGACTACATCCTCAGCATCGTCTTCGCCACGCGCGATCCCGAGAAGTACAAGCTGCAGATCAAGGAGTTCATCCGGTATGGGGCTTCGCCGCGTGCCACGATCTATCTTACAATCGCGTCGCGTGCTCACGCGTTCCTGCAAGGGCGCGGATACGTAACGCCCCAGGACGTCAAGTCCGTGGCCCCCGACGTATTGCGTCATCGTCTCCTCGTCTCTTACGAAGCCGAGGCCGAGGAGCTTACGTCGGACGAACTGATCAGTCGCATTTTGAACGAACTGCCGGTGCCATGAGCTCAGCAGTCAGAGGCCGGAGGTCAGCAGTCGCAATACCCGGGTTTCAACTTTCGAATCTCAGGATTTCCACACCATGATTCCCAAGGAGATACTGAAGAAAGTCCGGCGGATACACATCCGCACCAAGCATATGGTGACGGATGTGTTCGCCGGGCAGTATCACAGCGTCTTCAAGGGACAAGGCATGGAGTTCCAGGAGGTCCGGGAATACATCCCCGGCGATGAAATCCGTTGGATCGACTGGAATGTCACGGCGCGCATGGGACACCCCTATGTGAAGAAATTCACGGAGGAGCGCGAACTCACCGTGATGCTGCTCGTGGATGTCAGTGAATCCAACACCTTCGGCAGCACGCCACAACTCAAGAAGGATCTTGTGGCCGAGGTTGCAGCCGTGCTGGCCTTCGCCGCCATCCAGAATAATGACCGCGTCGGTCTCATACTCTTCTCCGATACGGTCGAATGCTTTATCCCCCCGCGAAAGGGCATCGCCCACGTGCTCCGTGTCATCAGGGAGACCCTCTACTTCAAGCCCCGGCACAAGCAGACCCGGCTCTCGGCGGCACTCGACTTCCTGAATCGCGTTGCCACGCGCAAGACCGTCTCCTTTCTGATCAGCGATTTCCTCACATCGGAAAATCTCAAGCGCCCCATCACGCTGACGGCTAAGCGCCACGACCTCGTCAGCATCTTCGTCGACGATCGGCTTGAGCAGGCATGGCCCTCCGCAGGCGTCATCGATTGGATCGATGCCGAGACCGGGCGCCGTCATCTGGTCGACACGTCTGACGCCGCCACCCGCCGCACTTTCGGGCTCATGCAAACACAGCGTCGCGAGAACACCGAGGAACTGCTTCGCTCCTCCGGTGTCGACATCGTCCGCATTCACGCAGGCGAGTCGTACGATCGCGAACTCATCAGATTCTTCAGGCAGCGGGAGCGGCGACTCCGAACATGAACTCCAGCCGTCATAGGATATCCGTGCTCGTCTGCCTTGCGGCCGCCATCGCGGTCGCAAGTCTTGGCTGCTCCCGGAAATCGCAGACCGCGACGGTTCCGCACGACTTCCATGCCGAGTTGTCGCTGAGCACGAATTCCATTCGCGTGGGTGATGTGCTGACCCTCACCCTCAAGGTCAATCACCCCGCAGGCGGCCGTCTTTCTATCCCCGATCTCGCTCTCGACAAGGATATCGTGATTCGCCGCCACGATAGCCGAACCGAGGCCTTGGATGACCAGTGGGTGCGCACAACAACGACCTTCGCGCTGACGTCGTTTGCCGTAGGCGAACACGCGCTCCCAACGGGGACGGTAACCTTCGCAACGACCGGGGCAGATCCGTTGTCCACCCCCTTCCCCTTTGGTTCGTTCTCCGTGGTGTCTGTTCTGACGGGAACCAATTCCGCTCCACGCGAAATGAAGGGTCTTGTGACGTGGCCCGGCACCTTCCCTCGGTGGCTCGTGGTCCTGCTTCTCGTGGCCATATTGGCCGTAGCTGCAGCTCTTGTAACCCGCTATTTCCTGCTCAAGCCCCGCACCATCCTTCAATATCCTCCGCCGGTGCCTCCTCATGAAACAGCCATGCGCCGTCTTCGCGAGCTTCTCACGCGTGGTTGGATTGAGACTGCTCAAGCCGAGCCCTTCTATGTCGAGCTGTCCTCCATCGTTCGCCAATACATCGAGGAACGGTTCGCCCTGCGCGCGCCGGAACGTACTACCGAGGAATTCATCCGCGAAGCAGCGAATTCCCACCTGCTGTCGGACACGCATCAGCAGCTTGTCAGCACCTTCCTCGAGCAATCCGACCTCGTCAAGTTCGCGCGGTTCACCCCTGCGCCCGACACCATGCGATCCGCTTTTCAGGCGGCCGAACGGCTCGTCAACGAAACCATTCCCCAGCCGGAGGTCGCCGAATGAGCCTGAAGTATCCATGGATGCTCCTGTTGCTGCTCGCGATCCCCGTGCTGGTCTACCTCCGATTCAGCCGGCGCCGCCAACCCGCTCTCCAGTTCAGCGATGCGTCCACATTGCATCGCATAGCCCCCAGTTGGGCAGTGCTTGCGCAGCCTCTCCTCCCCATTCTCTATGCACTCGGCCTTCTCTCGCTGATCGTTGCCATGGCACGGCCGCAGAGAGGCCTTGCAGAAAGCCGCGTCCATACCGAGGCGGTAGACATTGTTCTGCTTGTGGATGTCTCGACATCCATGCGCGCAGAGGATTTCTCAACGGTCACTCGCCGCATCGATCGCCTCGATGCCGCCAAGGACGTGATCGACACCTTCATACGCAACCGCGCGAACGATCGGATCGGCATGGTCGCCTTTTCCGCCATGCCCTACACCGTATCCCCCCTCACGCTCGACCACGGATGGCTGATCGAGCAGATGCAGCGGCTGGAGACGGGCATGCTGGAGGACGGCACAGCCATCGGCGATGCCCTGGCTTCTGCCGTCAACCGGCTCCGCGACAGCAAGGCGAAGAGCAAGGTGGTCGTCCTGCTCACTGACGGTATGAACAATCGCGGACGCCTGTCGCCGGAGAACGCCGCACAGGCCGCCAAGGCCATGAACGTCAAGGTCTACACCATTGGGGCGGGAGTCAACGGGCTGGTGCCGATTCGTGTGTCAGATCCCTTCGGTGGACAGCGCGTCATTCAGCAACCGTCCGAGATCGATGAGGGTACGCTCCAGCGCATCGCCGACATCAGCGGCGCCCGTTACTTCCGCGCCACGGACCTCAAGGGCCTCCAACGCATCTATGACGAAATCGACAAGTTGGAAAAGACGGAATTCAACGTGGACCAATACACGCGCTTCGAGGAGCGGTTCATGCCTTGGGTGGGGTTTGCGCTTATCTGCCTTGGACTGGAAAGACTCCTCTCGTTAACCAGGTTGGGACGACTGCCATGAAATGGGGATATCCAGAATTGCTGCCCTGGCTGCTGTTATTGCTGCCGCTGGCATGGCTGGTGATGGCCCTCGCCAGACGGCACCAGCAACGACTGCAACGCCTGATTGCCACGGAGCTTATCCCTGTCCTTGCACCGGCACTGGATCCACGCCGGCTACGCCGCCGGAATGTGTTGTGGCTCATGGCCTTCAGTTTTGCAGCGCTCTCACTGGCGCGCCCGCAATGGGGGTTCCAATGGCAGGAGGTGAAGCGCCGCGGATTGGACATTGTCGTGGTGCTCGATACCTCCCGCAGCATGCTGACGCAGGACATCAAGCCCGACCGCCTGCAGCAGGCCAAGTGGGGCATTCGCGATCTCGTTCGCAAACTGAAGGGTGACCGGATCGGGCTCGTCACATTCGCCGGCAGCAGTTTCCTCGAATGTCCACTCACCATGGACTACGCCGCCTTCCTTATGACTCTGGACGACGTCTATGTAGGCATAATTCCAAAGGGCGGAACAGCTATCGCCCAGGCCCTGCGTACGGCCGCCGATTCCTTCAAGGAGGAAACCCAGGCCGACCGCGCCATTGTGCTCATCACCGACGGGGAAGATCATGAAGGCAATCCCCTATCCCTCGTCGGCGATCTGAAGAAGCAGAACATCCGCGTCTACGCCGTGGGCGTAGGCACCGCGGAGGGAGAACTCATCCCGGATGATTCCGGCAGCGGATTCGTCAAAGACCGCGAGGGCAATGTAGTCAAATCGGCGCTTCACGAAGATGTTCTCGGACAGCTTGCGATTCAAACTGACGGCGCCTACGTGCGCTCCGCCGCCGGTGATTTCGGCTTGGACCGCATCTTCGATGAGGGCATCGCCCAGCTTAAGAGAGATGAGCAGGATGGGCGCATGATCAAGGCTCACGAGGACCGATTCACCTGGCCTCTGGGCTTGTCCATCCTCGCGCTTGCAGCCGAGGCAGCGCTCAGTCGAAGAAAGCTTCGGGAGGACGCCCCATGAAGAGGGCCTTCTTCATACCACTGGTCGTCATCGCCCTGCTGGCTGCGCAGGCCGCCACGGCTGGCGATTCAGCTCGGGACGAAATGAAGGCAGGGGCACAGGCCTACAACGCCGGCCGCTTCGAGGAGGCAGCGACCGCCTTCCGCAACGCAGCGGATGCAGCACCGGCAGCCCGGCTTGACCCCGCCCCGGCCATCTACAACGAAGCTTCCACTCTCTTTCAACTTGGAAGCCCTGACAAAGCTGCGCTGCGATACGCTGACGCCCTCCGATCCCCTGATCTTGCGCTTCAAGCCAAGGCCTACTTCAATCGAGGTAATGCGCTCTCCAAACAGAGTCAGGATGCCCGGCAAGCAGGCAAGACCGATGAAGCCATGCAGCATATAGCCGAAGCACTCAGCATGTACGAGAACAGCATGTTGTTGCAGCCAGCCGACGAGGATCCCAAGGTCAACTACGAACTCGCAGTCCAACTCCAGAAGGAGCTTGAACAACAACAAAAACAGGAGCAACAAAAGCAGCAACAGCAGAACCAACAACAAAAGGATGACAAGCAACAGAAGGATCAGCAGCAACAGCAGCAGCAGAATCAGCAGAAGGAGCAGGACCAACAGAAGCAGCAGGATAAACAGAAACAGCAGGACCAGCAGAAACAGCAATCCGACGCCTCTCAGCAACAACAACAACAGGGGCAGCAGAAGCCGGAGGATCAGCAGCAGGAGCAACAGGCTTCGGCTGAACGGCCCTCTGAAGAAATGACCCCCCAAGAGGCGCGCATGCTGCTCGACGCCATGCGCCAAGAAGAGCAAAAGGATAGAGAGCAACTGAGATTGACCACAGGACAACCCGTGCCTGTTGATAAGAATTGGTAATCAAGGTGAAAATACTCGGCATAGCCAAGAACCCACGTTTCCGCCGCGCCCATGCGTTAGCGGCATGCTTGAGCTTGCTGTTGCCCCTCGCACTCCCCCTCGCAGCATCAGGTGCCGCGGCCGCCCTCGACATTCAGCCTAGATCCCTGCGCGTCGGCGAGGCAGCTATCCTGACGGTTACCGTTCGCGGTGCGCAAAACGCCCCAACACCATCCCTGCCCAACCTGCCCGGCTTTCAATCGAGCTTCATGGGAACACAGAGGAGTTTCACCATGGGGACCGGGGGAACCGAAAGCTCACTCACGTACCGATATCAACTCCTCCCTCTTCAGGCTGGCAAGTTCACCATAGGCCCCTTCCCCTACACCGTTGATGGCGAGACACTCAACTTGGCCGGCGTGGAAATCGAAGTCCTTGCGCCGGAAGCGTCGCAGAACGAGACCAGTCAGTCGCAGCAGATATCGGATCTGATCTTTGCCGTGCTGACGGCATCGCCCAGTGAACTCTATAACCAACAGGTATTCGACATCTACCTCTCCATCTATTCGAGAGGGCTGAACCTCTCCAGCGATATCTCCCTGATGAACATGCCATCGTCCGGACTTAGTCTGAAGCAATTCCAAGAGCTGCCCGGAACCCGGGAGGTCGTTCGCAACCAGATCTACGAGGTGCGCCGCTTCCAGTGCAAGGCCCAGGCACTAACCGCGGGCAGTTTCAAGCTTCAGCCAACCATCCGTGTGGGCGTACGCATTCAAGATCGTCGACGTGCGCAGGATCAGATGCAAGGGGCTTTTGACGACCCCTTCTTTGACAGCTTCTTTGGCCGCGTCAGAACCCAGCCCGTCGACATCACCACCAAACCCTTGGAACTCAACGTCGCCGACTTGCCCGCAGACACACAGCCCTCGGGCTTTGCCGGCGCGGTCGGCAACTTCTCCTTCGATGCCTTCGTAAAACCCACGGATGTTGCGGTCGGAGAGCCCCTGACACTCACGATGCGCATCACGGGCTCTGGGAATATCGAAAGCGTGACGGCTCCCGAGATTCCGGTTGGCGACGGATTCAAACTGTATGACTCCAAACTTGCGCAGCGCGATTTCAACGAACAACAGTCCGAGGGACGCAAGATATTCGAACAGGTGATGATCCCCAAATCGGCTGATATCACCGAAGTCCCAGCCATTGCCTTCACGTACTTCGACCCCTCTTCGCGCTCCTACCAAACCATCAAGAAAGGTCCCTTTCCTCTCGCAATACACGCCGCCTCAAATACGGCGGCCCGACTGATACAGCCCATGGCCACCTCCCCCAACACTTCAACCATCATGCTGGGAACAGACATCGTATATCTCAAGTCTGCACCTGCCAGGTGGCGTCACGTCTCGGCCCGCCCTTGGTACACCAGCACACTTTTCCTCGGACTGCAGGCCTTCCCACCGCTGATTCTCGGCATCCTCTACGCGTCGGTAAGACGGCGCGAGGAACTCCAGCGCGATGTGGCCAAGGCCCGCCGACAGAAGGCCCCAAAGGTTGCACGCGATGCTCTCCGCCGGGTTGAAGACGCCCTGAAATCCGGCAATCGTACCGCGTTCTTCGAGGCCATATGGGAAACTCTGGCCGCCTACTTCGGCAATCGCCTCAATCTTTCCCCCGGCGAGATCACGGCTGACACCGCTGGTTCTGCATTCATCGGCCTGTCCACGTCAGGCGAACTGATGAAGGATATTCGCTCGCTCTTCGCCGCCTGCGAGCAGGCTCGATTCGGAAGTTCGGCCACAGGGCAGACAGCACTGTCCCCCGAAGAGAGCCGGAAGATGAAAGAACTTCTGGATATGCTTTATCGAACGCTCCGGGCATGCGAGAGGATTCGCCTATGAACGGCACGCACACAGGACAATGGCGCCCCCGCATTCTTGGCGTCATAACGCTGTCCGGCTTGCTGCTCGGGGCCGCTATCCTTGTCCATGCCGAACATCTATCCCCACCACCCGAGTCTCGTTTGCTCCAGACCTTTGTCGATGCCGGACGCGCCTATGACGAAGGCAAGCTTGCTGAGGCCACAACATTGTATGAAGACCTGATCAAGCAGGGATTCCAGAATAAGGAAGTCCTGTATAACCTCGGCAATGCACTCTTTCGCCAAGGGCTTGTTGGAAAGGCAGTCTTGGCGTATCGACAGGCTTGGTACTACAGCCCTCGCGACCCCGATATCTTGGCCAATCTGAAATTCGCGCTACAGAGTACCGGCGCCACCTATCCTCTCCCCGGGCGCGTGACTCAGTTATGGGTCATGTTGAACAGGGCCGAATGGATATCGGTCGCCACCGTAACCTATTGGATACTGTTTGCTGCGGCAGGATCACTGCTTCTGAGTTCCAGACTCCGTCCTTGGGCCACACACATACTTGTGCCGCTGCTCCTGCTGCTGTCTATCTCACTCTCAGGCATTGGATACTGGTGGATGCTGCACCGAACCCCCGAAGTCGTGGTTCTGGCCGACCATCAGGAGGCCCTTTTTGCCCCCTTGGAGGGATCCACCGCATATTTCGCCCTGCCCCAGGGCTCCATTGCACGACGTGTCGACCGATCAGGACCCTGGATCAAGGTTGCCCTTGGCAAAAAGACGGGATGGTTGAAGGAGTCCGCGTGCGAGGAGGTTTGGCCTCTCCGCCCAACAGGTATATGATGATTATGGCATGGGATTGAGAAATCCAGATTCTCCGCGGGGCCTGCTGGGGGGCGCAGCCACGATCATACTACTGGGCGGCTGCAGCGCCTATCTGCTATCCCTGATTCGCGGCAGTCCCCATGCACGGCTGGCCATGATTGCCGTGTTCGCCTTAACCATGCTCGGCGCGGGTCTCTGCATAATTCTGGCGCTCGCCCGCTGGTGGATTCGACGATAACTGCTCCTACCCGGTGTACTCTCTGACCGCAAGAGGATTTATGCTGGTCAGAAGTTCATAGGGTATCGTGCGAGCAAGGCGCGCCAACTCACTTGCCCAGATTGATTCACTTCCCTGCTGACCGATCAGAACCGCTTCATCCCCGGCCTGCACTTCGCTGTCGGGCCCGGCATCCGCCGTGATCCAGTTCATGCTTACGCGTCCAACGACTGGACATCGCCTTCCGCGCAGCAGCACGAAACCCTTGTTGCTCAGCGCCCGGTGATAACCGTCCGCATAGCCCACGGCGATCGTGGCTATCGTTGTCGCGCTCGTTGTTTGATACGTACTGTAGTAGCCCACCGTGAAACCTGCCGGCACCTTCTTGACCTGAACCACGGGGGCCTTCCACTGAAGGATCGGACGGGTTTTGAAACGCATGTTGGATTCGTTCGTTCCATAGCCATAGAGGGCTATGCCCGGACGAACTGCATCCATGTCCCATTCGGCACGATAGAGGAACGCCCGGCTGCTGGAGACATGACGGAAGAGATTGCGAAACCCACGCTCTGCAAGCCCCACGCAGGCCTTCTCAAAACGTTCTCTCTGTTCCGCCGCCAATGAGGGCTTCTTCATTTCGACAGAGGCAAAGTGGGTGCAAACACCACAGATATCCAGTCCACCTTCCTTGGCGAGCCGACTTGCGATGTCGGCTGCATCTTCCCACGGCACACCCAGTCGACCCATGCCCGTGTCGATTTTAAGATGAACGGACAGGCTCAAACCCATCACCTTGGCCGCATCGCTCAGAACCCGACCGTGCTCCTCGCTGAGGATGACCGGAACAATTCGCCCCCCCTCCAACGTGACGATATCCTCCGGCTCGACCCTCCCAAGAACCAATATGCGCACCGACGGATCAACCGCCTGCACCTCCAAGGCCTCACTGAGATCAACAACGCCAAACCACTTCACTCCGGCTGCGGCTGCTGCGCGTACCACGGGAGCCAGCCCGTGGCCATAGGCCCGATCCTTGACCACAAAAATGATGTCAGGACGCGGCCCAAGGGATTTGCGTGCTCGAAGTATGTTTTCCTTCAGCACGCCAAGATCAACTTCAACCCAGGTAGATTTCATATCTGGACGTCTACTTCGTCTGCTCCGGACGTTTCGGCTTCTCCATCGTGCCCGGATGCGACACGAACCGGTCCTTGATATTGTCATCAAAGAACTTCTGCGCCGATGCAGCCCGGACAAGGTCCATATACAGACTCTCCGGCACGTCCTCATACGCCAGACACTCTCCCGAGTCGAATTGGATGACAAGGGTACTGGTCCGGCGATTATGCGTCATCTGAACGACCTTGCCGGCTTTCTTCACTTGTTGGTCAGGGGCCTCGGGCCCAACAGGTGGCTTCACGTTCGACTCCGCGGGGGGCGGTGCAGGCTTTGGTTCCTGCTTTCTGCCACAGGACACCGCAACGAGCGATATGCACGCCGCGATCATGGCAACAGGTATGAATGGTCTTCTCATGAAGAATCATCATAGGACGGCAGGCACAGGCCCGAAAGGCTAAAATCAAAGGCAAGAAGGAGGTGGAACAGGAATCAGACACATTTAGATATCGCGGAATGGCACCCCCGGCAGGACTTGAACCTGCGACCATCGGATTAGAAATCCGATGCTCTGTCCAACTGAGCTACGGGGGTCCCTGAATTCTGAGATCGGGCTGACTCCGGGCACCATTGTAGGCAGACGACGTTCGCCTGTCCATATCCCCGCCGGGCTATCTGACGAACAGCTTGGCAAACCCACGCTTCCCGCAGCGGATTACAGCCCCATCCACGGCGTCTACCTCTGCCTTGGGATCAGTGACTCGGAAATCATTAATCTCCACAGCCCCCTGCTGAACCAGACGACGCGCCTCGCTGTTGCTCGACGCAAGCTTCGCCCGCATCAACAACACAATCACACCGATTCTGCCGTCCTTCAACTCCCCCGTGGAGACGACCACCTCAGGAATCTGATCAGGCGCCTGCTTCTGCGAGAACACCCTGGCAAATTCCGCGGACGCAGCTTCCGCCGCGCTCACATCGTGAAACTTGGCCACAACACGACGCCCAAGATCGTCTTTCACGTCACGAGGATGCAGTTTTCCAGCCTTCACATCAGCCTGCAACTGCGCAATTTCTGCGTCGTCCGAACACAGCACGAGCGAGAAGTAGCGCCACATCAAGTTGTCACTGACCGACATCATCTTGCCAAAGATATCCCGGGCCGCCTCCGTGACGCCAATGTAATTCCCCAAGCTCTTGCTCATCTTGTTGACGCCATCCAACCCCTCAAGCAGCGGCAAGGTCATGACGACCTGGGGCTCCTGATTGAAGACCTTCTGAAGCTCGCGCCCCAAAAGAAGGTTGAATAACTGGTCAGTCCCGCCCAGTTCCACGTCAGCTTTGACCATGACGGAATCGTATGCCTGAATCAACGGATACAGGAACTCCACAAGCGATATCGGCTGGTTGCCCGCATATCTCTTTGCGAAATCGTCGCGCGCCAGCATTTGAGCCACGGTCACGTGGGCCGACAGACGAATCACATCCTCAAACGTCATGGGGCTGAACCATTCCGAGTTGAACCGCACCTCGGTCTGTTCAGGTCGCAGAATCTTGAACACCTGGCTTTCGTATGACTTGGCGTTGGCCTTTACCTGCTCCTTGGACAGTGACTTCCGGGTTTGCGATCTACCCGACGGGTCACCAATCATCCCCGTGAAATCGCCAATGATGAACACCACGGTATGTCCGAGATCCTGGAACTCGCGCAACTTGTTCAAGCCCACCACATGCCCGAGATGGATATCCGGCGCAGACGGGTCCGCCCCGTATTTCACCCTCAGAGGGCGGTTCTCTTTCGCGGCCCGCTCCAACTTGTTCTTCAATTCGTCCCGCGAGACAAGATCGACAACGCGATGCGTCAACCCCTCTGCCTGTTGCTGGATATTGTGATTCATATAGTTATCCTGCATGAACAACGAAGGCGCCGGCCCTTCCTTTCGGACGAGCAGGCGCCTTCAGATAATCACCACGAAACTCCGGCGATCAACCCTTGCTCTCGCCGCTCTCTTCCTTATCCTTGGCCTTGTCGCCCGGATGCCATTCCTGCCCCTCTGCTCCGCTGGCGCCCATGGCGGCATCAAATGCGCCTGCCAGGTCCACCAGATCTTCACCGGGGCGAAGACCTTCCAACATGGAGTCATCAACAACGAATTCTTCCTCAGGCAACTTGGCTGCCTTGATGCTCAGGCCGATGCGGCGCTCCACTGGATCGATCTTGATCACACGAGCTTCGACATCCTGACCAGGCTGCAGCACGTCGCGCACCTTCTGAACACGATCATCGCTGATCTGGCTGATGTGAACGAGGCCGTCCACCCCTTCCTCGATCTCAACGAACGCACCGAACGAGGCGAGCTTCGTAACCTTGCCCTTAACCAATTGCCCCACGTGGAAGCGTGACGAGATGCTGGTCCAAGGATCGTTCTGGGCCTGCTTGAGTCCAAGGCTGATGCGCTGACTGGTGGAGTCCACCTCAAGCACAACGGCTTCGACCTCATCGCCCTTCTTGAGGACCTCGGAGGGATGATTAACCTTCCGCGTCCACGACATGTCGGACACATGGATCATCCCATCCACACCTTCTTCCAACTCAACAAAGGCGCCGTAGTTCGTGAAGTTCCTCACTTTGCCCTTCACGCGAGCACCAATGGGATACCTCTCGGCAACCAGCTCCCAAGGATTCTGTTCCGTCTGACGGATACCGAGGGAGATCTTCTGTTCATCCTTGTTGAAGTTCAGGACGACCGCATCGACCTCGTCGCCCACGTTCAACACGTCTGAAGCACGCGCAATGCGCTTGGTCCACGACATCTCAGACACATGAACCAGCCCCTCGACCCCTTCTTCCAACTGCACAAAAGCGCCATAAGGAACAAGGTTAACAATCTTGCCACGAACCCGGGTACCCACGGGGTACTTGCTCTCGATATCATCCCACGGATTCGGCATCCGCTGCTTCAGGCCGAGAGAGACGCGCTCCTTCTCCAAGTTCACGTCGAGCACGACCACCTCGATCTCCTGACCCACCTGCACCATCTCAGAAGGATGGTTCAGGCGACCCCAGCTGATATCGGTGATGTGAAGAAGGCCGTCCATCCCGTTCAGGTCGACAAAAGCGCCGAAATCGGTGATGTTCTTTACGTACCCCTTGCGGATCTGCCCAATCTGAATCTCCGTCAGCAACTTCTTTTTCTGCTCACGCCGGCGATCCTCAAGCAGCTCGCGCCGAGATAGCACGATATTGCGACGATCCTTGTTGATCTTAAGAATTCGGAACTCGACCTTCTTGCCGACGAGGTCATCCGGGTTCCGGACGGGAAGAACATCCAATTGTGAGCCGGGCAGGAAAGCATCCACGCCCACATCCACGATCATGCCGCCCTTGACGCGAGCCGTGATGGTGCCCTCGATGATTCCACCCTCCTTGCAGGTGGAAAGCACGCGATCCCAGCAGCGCTGCTGTTCGGCCTTCTGCTTGCTGAGGACGACCATCCCATCGTCATCCTCCAAACTCTCCAGAAGGACCTCGATCTCATCGCCGGGCTTGAGTGTCGCAATGTCCTTGAATTCAAAAGCGCGAATCACGCCTTCGGACTTATAGCCGATGTCGACCAGGACTTCATTCGGACGGACCTCGATGATCCTGCCCTTGACAATGGAACCCTCCGCAACGTTCTTGAGGGTTTCCGCATAGAGCTTGGCCATCGTGGCCTGCTCGTCACCTTCGAGCTTCTCGATATCGAAGTCTACGTGCTTCTTCTTGGCTTTGGCGTGTTCCATAATAGTTCTGTTCTTCGTTTCCGGGCGTACCTGGCCGTCCATGGCCTAATCCACGGGAAACAGCCCACTCATTTCCCACGGGGTTGGGTTCATTAACACAACCCACCTGCCACAGCAAGCATCAAAAGACAATGGGCCGCTTCCTACATCGGAAGCGGCCCATCAAAGAAATAATCCCGGCAACGAGCTACTCTCCCATGGCCTTACCCACAGTACCATCGCCGCTGAAGAGCTTAACGGCCGTGTTCGGAATGGGAACGGGTGTATCCTCATCGCTATGGTCACCGGGAAAAAGAGTATTGCATAGAGAGGGCTTCGACGGCCCTTCCTCACGGGGCGATGCTCACGCACCGTCCCGTGCAGGAAATAAATGGTCAAGCCTCACGGCGGATTAGTACTGGTTAGCTGAAACCCTCGCGGGCCTTACACATCCAGCCTATCAACCTTGTAGTCTTCAAGGTGCCTACAGTCCCGGCCGAAGCCGGAAAGGGAAATCCTATCTTGGAGTCGGCTTGGCGCTTAGATGCCTTCAGCGCTTATCCATTCCGCACATAGCTACCCAGCACTGCCCCTGGCGGGACAACTGGAACACCAGTGGTGCGTCATTCCCGGTCCTCTCGTACTAAGGAATGTTCTCCTCAAATTTCCTGCGCCCACAGTGGATAAGGACCGAACTGTCTCACGACGTTCTGAACCCAACTCGCGTACCGCTTTAATTGGCGAACAGCCAAACCCTTGGGACCTTCTCCAGCCC
>DAISJM010000059.1:0-16512 GCA_036821485.1 Verrucomicrobiota bacterium
ACAGCGGATCCTGAATCCATCCAGCTGCTTCCACAAGCAGAACCAACGACCCCTGATCAGCCAAGCGACTCACATCCTCATCCGACAACCAGATGCATCCCCATTCATCCCAAGTGATCAGGCCTTTGTGTTGAAGACTTTCCGCCATGTCCACATTCACAAGGTAGTCTCCTGCATTTTCGGCAGCCAGAGTGGTCCTCACAAAGTTCAACCCATCCGCCCTGTGTTTAAGGGCAAACGACAGCTTGTTGAGATTGCTCTCCTTCAATTCATCTGGAATGCGAATGACCACGGGAAAGAAATCCACCAGATCGCGCAGGCCATCAACTCTGCAATCACTGCTATCACCATGTTGCTGCCCCGGCGTATCATTCCCCGTGACCGCATCCACATCATCGTCATCGTTGATCCAGAATCGGAACGGCTCACCGCTTTCGGCACGGGCGAAGTCGTCTTCGTCCACCACCCGGTCGTGATTGAAGTCCGTCGTCATGGAAGTGTCCACCACGGTGACCTTGATTCGGCGGGTGAAGCCGCCAGAACTGATTGTGAGCCACGTCCAGCCCGGCCGCACCCCTTCGATATACAGCTTCCCATCATCCCAGCCCTCGTACGGCTCATTCCGGATACACGCCCCGATCTTGGCATTCCAGATCCACCCACCCCCTCCACGATCCTTCAGCTTCTTGCGGCGGTTCTCATACACATGAATGATGTCGTCATCCCACTCCAATTGCAGCGGCATCCTCTTGGCATGCGTAATCTGGATGTAGTCCATGTCGTCATCGCCGGTCGATACATCATCGTCATCCACATCTGCGACCAGATCCCCATCATCGTCGTCGTCATTCAGACCGATGAACAGCTCTCTTCCTCCACTCTCTGAATCGACCTGCCCCGCCGCCCGCACGTTGAAGACCACAGGCTTAAGGACTTCGATCCTAGGCCATCCGAATCTACCCCCATTGGTGCTGGTAAGCTGTTCCACCACCGTTATCGTGGTACCACCGGGAGGAATCAGGGCGGCGAATATGGAGAGCGATTTCTCATGATGGACCATTCTGGCGCCTTTGAGATAATATGAGCCTCGTCCATACTTCCTCTCAATCACCGTGATGAATACAGGCGTCGGCCTGCGCACATCGTAAAACACCATATCGGTCTCACGCTTGAAATCCTTCACAGGCCTTCCATCATCCAACATCAGATCAACCGTAGGCATGACATCATAGTTCACTTCCCCGGCAGCACCTCTGTCCCAGTATGTTGAAGAGCTTCCCGGCATCCCAGACGGGTTGCTTCCAGCCTGCATAGGATCCGATCCGTAATCCTGCTCCTCTTTATTGGTGAATCCATCGTCGTCAGCGTCTTCATCGCCATCGAGGATGCCATTGGCATCGCTATCGCTGTTGGTGGGGCTTAATCCAAGCCCGAGTTCAATTCCATCCCACAAGCCATCGCCATCCGTATCCCGGTTGGAAGGATTCAATCCAGCTTCAATCTCCTCGTTATCCCACAAGCCGTCGCCATCCGAATCAATCGTGGCAGGATTCAGCCCGCGCTGAACCTCATCGCCATCCTGCAGACCATCGCCATCCGAATCCGGATTCAGAGGGTTGGTACCCCAAGCCTCTTCTTCTGCAATCGTCAGCCCATCTCGATCCACGTCGTCCGGATCAAACGCCGGCGCGTGACCGCTGCCGCGAGGGGTCGGAGCGTTGCTCACCGAATGCCAATCGCTGGTCCGATTGCTGTCGTAACCGTCCACCACCCGGGCGATCGAAAATCCGGGGTCCGACGCAGGTTCAGGAGGCATCGAGCAACAATTCGTGCTGAAGTTGACGTCATACGGCTGTCCATACAGCAACCCGTCAATGACTATGCCCTGGCTGTTCTTGAGGGCCACCTTGACCGCCGGCCCGCCCTCGCCATATTCCAAGCGCAGAGTCATGTTCGTCATGAGATCTGGAATCTGACCGTCGATCGTCGACAAAAAGGGACCACCAATCAGATAGAAACTCGTCGGTCCCATGCTCGCACCCGCAGGAATCGCCAACGTAGACCGCACTTTGCCATAATGGGACACCTCGATGCTGCAACCACCAATCCCGATCGCATCATCGCTGGGGTTGCAAAGCTCAATGAACTGGTAGTAACAGGCCGGATTCGTGGACGGCCGGTGCATCACTTCGTTGATCACCGCGTGCGGGAGTGTGGGTATGTCGTCTGGATCCAGGGGGTCCGTGCCGTGGCGCGACTCGTATCCATCTGTCGCTCCATCGCCGTCCGTGTCGGCGCACAACGGATCCGTGCCATGCAGATGAACTTCTTCTCCGTCACTCAGGCCGTCGTCGTCGGAATCCGAAGCGAACATGTCCGTCCCCAAATCCAATTCATCCGCGTTGCAAAGTCCGTCGGCACCATCGCGATCCACATCGCCGTCGCCACTGACGACGTCCAGTCCGCCAAGCGTCTCGTTCTCCCACGTGTCCGGCAATCCGTCTTGATCGTCATCGACGTATTCAAACGCTCCAAGATCAGCGATGCTCGTGCCCCGCCCCGGAATATCCCTCCTGAATTCTCCGACCAGATCGACGGGCGGTGCCATGTCATCCCGGCCTGCGTCGATACAGGAAGACCTGGCCCCCAGATACCACGTACCTCTAACGACACGAGGAGAGCCGGTCTGATTGAACCCGCCGGCATACTCAAGATCCTCAACGAGGCTGTGGCTGACCGATACCGATCCCGAGCCACTCACGACGCACTGCTGCCCGTTGCTCCAAACAACGCAGTTCATCAGCGCCGGCTGGTTAGTCGTGCTCCACGTTGCGCCACCGGCACCGGCGCTATTCCCTATCAGCGTGCAGTTGCACAGTTCTCCCGACCCGCCATCGAGACAGACGGCCCCACCAGACAAACCCCTGTTGCGCCAAAGCAGAACATTGCTCAGGTGCACTCTTCCCCCGCGCACAAACACCCCTCCACCCTGTCGGCACGCGCGGTTGTCCATGATACGTGTGCGCGACATCCACATCTCAGAAAGCGGGTCGACATGAACGCCTCCGCCCTCTCCCTGCTCGCCGCTCTCGCACATGGACATATTGCTGGCGACGAGGCATTCCTCCATCACAATGGATGAACTCCGAACCCACACCCCGGCCCCATTCGGCCCCGTATTGTTCTGTATCGTGCAACGCGTCAGCGTCCCCGTGAAGGAGTCAACAATCAGACCACTCTCGCCGCAGTACTGAACGGTGACTCCATCAAGCAACCCCGTGCATCCACTCAGGCGCAGACCCGTTGCCGCGCCCTCCACCACGACATTCGAGAACGTGAAGCCCGCGCCTGGCCCATGGAACACGATGCCTTTCCACACATCATCGCCCACGCCCGTGAATACAACCGGGTCATCGGGAGCCCCGGCAACACGCAGAGCACCCCCGCTCACGCTCAGTCCGGAATTGCCCATGCCTCTGACGCGCACTCCATGCTCCACGGTCAGCGACACCCCGGCCCCAACGTTGATCACTCGATTGAGTACGTACGGCCCCGACATGGCGGACCAGACGGTGTCGGAAGTGATGTCAGCAGAAACAACAACGGGCGGAGACTCTCTCACCGCGTAGAAGCCACTGGACTTGCTGGATTCCCGCGGTGACACCACGCTGCTTGTCGAACCGGTCGCTTCGCACTCGTCCACGAAGCGCCAATGCTCGTTGAGTTCCGGACTCCAGTAAACCGTGTACGGGGTTCCTGTCTCCGATTCCCATTCAACCGAGACGGAGTCCGCAGATTCCGGCGGTATGTGAAGACGAACAGTTTTTGAGAACCCCCAGGTCGCTGCCAGCGCCATGGAGCCCGCAAAAAGAAACAGGCGTATTCTCTTTTGTTGTTCGCTCGCCACCCTGAATACCTCCCTTGAGCGAGCAAACAACGAAGCTCGACCCATGAGACCCGCGCAGACTACGGATGTAACTTCGCTCAGGCAACAGCTTTCTTGTAGGGAATTCCGGACACGCCGAAGCCGTTACCCCCTCTGCAGGCTTGCATGGTGCGGGCGGGGTCAACAGAATACGGGGCAATGCAAGTTACGCCCAAAGCCGCGCCGCCGCTTGTTTCGTGGCTGGCTGGCTGGCGGTTCCACGCCAGCGTGTGGAGCGATTCCGTTTTTCCGTCTTCCGTGTTCCTCGATTTCAAGTCGTTGGATGAGCCGGGCGCGTTCTCCCTCGCCTCCGCTGATGACCCGTGGAGCTTCCACCTGGGCCTGAAACGCGATGCAGGTCCCGCAAACGCCCGTATGCTGGCGGACGGGTTTCAACTCATCACGGAGTCCGGCGCGACGGCCATCTGTCTCGCCCAAGCCGACGGCTCCATGGTCGGCACGGTCCCCGAAGGCGCTCAACCCGTCCTGTTCTCCACCGAAAACGAGGTCCAGCAGGTCGGCCAGGCATGGTTCATCGATACCGGCACCCAACGCATCGCCCTTGCCCTGCGCCATCTGCCCGGCTCCACGCGCTTCGCGCTGATCGTCTCAGCCGACTCGCCGGAAGACGCCCTGAGCGCCGTCGCCCAGGCCCTCGATGCATCGCCCGAAGAGCTTTTGGAATCCGAATTCCAGCGCCGGTCCGCTTTCTGGGAGGAGTGTGATGCGCCGGATAGTCTCCGGCCCGGTCTCGCCCGCTCGGTGGAGACCCTCGTCGGTCATCTGAAGCCACCTGAGGGCGCTCTGCCGTGCCGCTGGAGCTGCGCAACGCCGCGGCACCCCGGCATCTTCTGCATCAGCCAGCTCCTGGAACTCGTGGGCGCGTGGCAGACGCTCGACCCCGCCATCGCCGAGGAACTCGTCCTCAGCGCGATGGCGTGCCAACAAGCCGATGGTTCCCTGCCCTCGCTTTTTCAACCGGCCACGGGGGCGATCTCCGACGAACCCGCGTTACCCGTCGCGGCGCAGGCAGCGCTGCTTGTCTGGGAAGCACGGCGCAATCCGTCATTCCTGAAGCACATCCTGCCCGCGTTGGAGCAGTATCTCTCGTGGTCCCTTGCGCACTTCCGCGATGCAGCGACAGGCCTTCATCGCTGGACGAGCGAGCGCGAGGCGCTCATCCCGGAGGTCTACGATCCTGCGCTCACCACCGCCGACCTTTCCGCCCTGCTCCTCTGCGAACTCGACGCGTACTTCGCCTTGGCGGCCCACCTTGAAAGTCCGCTGGCCGCTCCGCGCCAAGCCGAGCTTCGCGTGGAACGGGAACGTATCGCCGCCAACGTGGAGGACGTACTCTGGGATGCCGGCGCGGGCAGTTTCTGCGACAGATATGCCAACGGCTCCCGCGTGGAGCGCGCGTCTCTCTCGGCCATGATGCCGCTCATCTGGGGCGACCTCAACGCGAGGTTCAAGGAGCGCCTCATCGCCCAGCTCAATGATCCCGCCCAGTTCAGAGAACCGGGCGGCTGGCGTTTGTGGATCATGTGGGAAGGCGACGACGAGCCGCCTCCCTTCAGCGCGGTCCATCACTCACTGCTCCTCCCCGCACTGCAGAGGAATGCCCCACGAGAGACATTCCAAGAATGTGCTCTTGCCATAGCCCGCAAGTTGCTCTGCGGGCCGGGCGAAACATCCTCCCTCGGCGACACGACCCACCATCCCGAATCCCGCTCTTCCCCCGTACGCATGGCTTCTCTTGCGATGCTTGCTGTCGAGGCGGTGGAGGAACACACCGGGCCTGTACCCGCCTCGGAGAGCGTGCGACGGATGGACCGGCATCGTGTGCTGATCGTCTCCGTGTGTGTGGGCTTCGTGGGCCTTTTCGTTACCATCGTCGGCGCCGTGATGACTCACAGATCGCAGCGGGAGGCCGAAGCGGATGCGCTCGTGGTTCTGGCCCACCAGCACTACAGCCAGAAGAACTATCCCGCGGCCATCGCGATCTATGAAAACATCCTCAGTACGTACCGGGATCGCAACATGGTGGAGCTCAAGATGGCGAATGCTTTCTACCATGAGCAGGATTATGCCAACGCCGAGAAGCACTACCGGAACATCGTCCAAACGTCATCCAACGCGCCCAAGGCACTGATGAATCTCGGCCTGACGCTATACCAACAGGGACGGAAGCCGGAAGCCGCGCGGTGCTACGAGGAAGTGGTGCGCCGGTTCGCGGAGTTCTACCCCGCCACAGCCCAGCGGGCAGAGACCGCCCTCGGAATCATCCGTCGCGAGACTGCCGTTGGCCCTTCGGCCGCTCCTTGATGCACCTTCGACGCCACGCGCACAAAGAAAGTGGAAGGGCGTGTGCGCCAAGGAGGTCGGGGTGAGGAACCCCATGGGTAAACGCACTTTCGCCCTTCCACCGTCAACATACTTCGACACCACCGTTTTGCAAATGTTCAGGCCTATTTTTTCATGCCGATTTTGGCCGGATTCGTTGACGATGAACCCCTTTTTGAGTAATCTGCCCGGAACTTCAAGGCCACTATCGAGGGTGCTTATCTATGAGATTCGTTAATCGGATGGGGCTTCTCCTATTGCTGGTTCTGGCTTGTGCCATGATGACCGGGTGCTTTCGCCCAAACATCATCAAGATGGAGGCTCAGGTTCCCCAGATGAAGACGATGGAATGCAGCAAGATCATCCAGGATGCTCTCGGCCGCATTGATGGCATCGTCTCGGCCGATCCCGATATCGCAAACCATACGATGACCATTCGCTTCGACAGCCGGAAGATCAACATCAAGAATGTTGAGTTCCTCATCGCCGGTCTCGGATTCGATGTGAACAATGAGGCCGGAAAACCGGAAGCCAAGGCCGCTCTTCCCGTGGATTGCCGCTGACCGCACACCATGAAGATCAGTACAGCCCAGGGATTCCCCACAAGTCCGAAACCTGACGGGTGGATCGTCTTCGTCTACGAGGGCGAACCCTTGGGTATCTCTCATTCCGGCGCGACGCCCGGCACGCAGCTCAAGCCGATGCTGAAGACGTGGATGAAGAGCACCGGCTTTAAGGGCAAGCGGGGAGAAGCAAACTCGTTTCCGTCCTGGGACACCATTCCCGCCCGATTCGTGATCGTGGCCGGGCTCGGGTCCCGCAAGGAATTTCACGGCGGCCGCATTCTGAAGGCTGCCAGCGCCGCAGGCCGAACAGCTCGCCGGCTCAAACTCAATAGCGTCGCCTGCAGCCTCCCCTCGGGGGCCGACAAGCTCTCCGTCTCTGCCGAACATTTCGCCCGGCAGGCCGTTCTCGGCTTCAGCCAGGGCTGCTATGAATTCGACCGGTTCATCTCCCGGCAGGGAGCGCACCGCGGCCCCTCGTCCCTGACACTTCTCACGGACACACGGCCTCCCGCCACACTCAAGAAGGCGGTCGCAAGCTCCGGCCTGCTTCAGGGAATACTGACAGAGGTCCGCGACGTGGCCAATCTGCCTGCCAACGAAGCACCACCCGCAACGATTGCCCAGCATGCACGCGCGCTGGCCCGCCGTCACGGCATAAGCTGTACCGTACTCGACAAGAAAGCCCTGGCGAAAAAGAAATGCAATGCACTCCTGGCCGTGGCATGCGGAAGCCGTCAGGACGCCCGGCTTATCGTTTTGAAATATGCCGGCACACAGAAGAATCTGAAGCCGCTGATCCTTGTCGGCAAGACCATCACGTTCGACACGGGCGGCATCTCGATCAAGCCCGCCAAGGGCATGGAATGGATGAAGTACGACAAGTCGGGCGGCATGGCCGTGCTCGCCGCCGTCCTCATGGCCGCCCGCATGAAGGTGCGTCACCCGGTCATTGCCATACTCGCGGCGGCAGAGAACATGCCGGGCGGCAATGCCACGCGCCCTGGCGACATTGTCCGCGCGGCGTCCGGCAAGACCATTGAGATTCTCAATACCGATGCCGAGGGGCGCCTCGTTCTTGCAGACGCCCTCACCCTCGCCGGCGAGTTTCATCCCGAGGCCATGGTGGATCTCGCCACACTTACAGGCGCATGCGTTGTCGCTCTCGGCCATGTCCTCGCTGCGGTCATGGGTACGGACGAAAAGCTCATCGATGAACTTCGTGCCGCAGGCGAGATGAGCGGCGAACGACTCTGGCCCCTGCCCCTGCTCACGGACTATGACGATGACCTCCACACGCCCTTCGCCGATCTGAAGAACATCGGCAACAACGGCGCCGGGACCATCATCGGTGGCGCCTTTTTGAAGAATTTTGTGCCACGGAATACACCGTGGGCGCACATCGACATTGCCGGCACGGCGTACGAAGAACACGACAGGTCCCACGCCCAGGCCGGGGCCACACTGTTCGGGGCCACACTGTTACTGGACTGGATATCGTCAAGGGAAACAACGACGGCTAAACGATAGGGAACGCATGATGGCTCGTACACAAATCGATATTCCCGGCGTCAGGAAATTCAAGAGCGGCAAGGTGCGAGAAGTCTTCGAGGTCGGTAATGAGTTGCTGCTCGTTGCCAGCGATCGCATTTCGGCATTCGACTGCATCCTCCCCACGGGCATACCGGGCAAGGGCAATATTCTGAATCAGCTGTCCGCATGGTGGTTCGAGCGAACCGGTCACATCATCCCCAACCACATGATCACCATCGATCCCAAGCGGTTTCCGGAGCCGCTGAAGCAGCACGCGGATGTCCTTGGCGGGCGCGCGATGCTCACCAAGAAGGCCAAACTGCTCCCGGTGGAATGCGTCGTCCGCGGATACCTGATCGGCTCCGGGTGGAAAGAGTACCAGCAATCCGGCACGGTCAGCGGGATCCGTCTGCGCCCCGGTTACCGCATGGCGGACAAGCTGGATCAGGCCATCTTCACGCCTGCACGCAAAGCTGAAACAGGTCACGATGAGAACATCTCCTTCGAGCAGGTTGCAGAGATGATCGGGATGGATCTCGCGGCAAAACTGCGGGACACAGCCACGGCCCTCTATCGCTACGCCGCCGACTACGCATTGGGCAAGGGCATCATCATTGCCGACACGAAGTTCGAGTTTGGCCTCGTGGGTGAACAACTGACCCTCATTGACGAAATGCTCACTCCCGACAGTTCGCGATTCTGGCCCATGGACAGTTACGCGCCGGGCCAGTCTCCTGCATCCTTCGACAAACAGTTTGTTCGCGACTATCTTGAAACTCTCTCGGACTGGGACAAGACGCCTCCTGCGCCGGCGCTGCCCGAGGCCGTGATTCAAAAAACGCAAGAGAAGTATGTCGACGCTTTCCGCAGATTGACCGGACGGGATCCTGTTCTTTAGACAGCCGGGTTGCAGAGCAAGGGGGCGACGGAGTACCGGCCGCAACGGTCGACCGGTACTCCCCCGCTCCGTGGGGGGATGATCGCAGCGTGCATGCATTGCTGGATCAGTTTCTTGACTACATCACGTTGGAGCGTGGCCTGAGCGAGAATACTCGTCTGGCCTATGGGGCCGATCTCCGCTCGTTTCTCGACTTTCTCGATGGCAGGAAGATCGAGTCTCTCAATGCTGTTTCGCGGCAGCTCATTCTCGACTATCTCATGGATCTCCGTGACCGCGGCATCGGCACAAACTCGATTTCCAGGCGGCTCGTTTCCATCAAGGTCTTCTTCCGTTACCTTCAGCAGGAAGGCCTTCTTAGTCGCAACATCACCGACACCATGGAGTCGCCCAAACTCTGGAAGGTCCTCCCCAACACGCTCACCTACAAGGAGGTCGAGCGCCTGCTGAACCAGCCGGACATGAAAACGCCTCTCGGCGTTCGCAACAGGGCCCTCCTCGAAACACTTTATGGAACGGGCCTTCGCGTTTCCGAACTCGCCCATCTGACCATCGATGACCTGCACTTCGACGCGGGTTATCTGCGGTGTCTGGGCAAGGGCCGCAAGGAGCGCGTGGTGCCCCTCGGCGAGAATGCACGAACCGCTCTGCAGCGCTACTTGACGGAGTGCCGCCCCATCTTCCTGAAGACAGGCACCTCCCGCGCGGTCTTCCTGACAAGGCGCGGCACGCCTTTCAGCCGCAAGGGGCTCTGGAAATTGATCAAGGAACATGCCCGGGCCGCCGGGATCATGAAGAACGTCAAACCCCACACGCTTCGTCACTCATTCGCCAGCCACCTCCTGGCCAATGGAGCACCGCTCCGGGTCATTCAGGAAATGCTCGGACACTCCGACATCACCACGACACAAATCTACACGCACGTTGACCCGTCACGCCTGAAATCAGTTCACGCACAATACCATCCACGCGCATGAGAAATCCCTACAGACCACTCGAGAAAAGCATCGGTTACCGCTTCCGCCGGAAGCGGCACCTGGAAACAGCCCTGACTCACCGGTCCTTCCGTTTTGAATCGGACGAGTCTCTCTTCGACAACCAGCGACTCGAATACTTGGGCGACGCCGCCCTTGGCCTCGTCACGGCCCACCAACTCTTTGAGCACTATCCCGACTTTGAAGAAGGCGATCTGACCCGCGTTCGCAGCAGGTTGACCAACCTGAAGACGCTCGCCATCATCGCCGCGCGCGTGGACCTTGGCCAATACCTCCGCCTCGGCCGGGGCGAACACCAGTCGGGCGGCCAGCAGCGCACGTCCAATCTGGGAGACGCCTTGGAAGCCGTCATTGGGGCCGCCTACCTTGACGGCGGCATACGCGCCGTTGAGAAGATATTCAAGAAGCTCTTTGCCGCAGAAATGGAGCCGGCCGTCAGCAACCGGTGGATGGACAATCCAAAGGGCGCACTGCAGGAGATAACCCAAAGCCGCCTGCGCATCAGCCCCCGGTACAGAATCGCGCACGAAGAAGGACCCGCTCACTCCAAGGTCTTTACAATCGATGTGCTGCTCAATGGTGAAGTCATCGGCACGGGGAAAGGTTCAAACAAGAGAGATGCGGAGATGGAAGCGGCCCGCTCTGCGCTCGCGCATTACCCCGAAAAAGATACCGCGCCGCAGGACTGAACAATATCGCGCAGCGTCCTGAAGACTCAGCGACTCTCCCGACGCTCCCGGCTCGCGCGCTGAATGGTCCGGCGCTCCGATGCGGACAGGTTGCCTATTCCCTCGCGCGAGATCTTCTCCAGTATCCGATTCACATCCTCTTCATCCGGTTCCTTGCTGCGAAAAGCTGTCCGCAGCCGTGTGCCGACAGCGCCCCATCCACCCGTCGATACGCCATATCGACCAAACGCCACACGCGCGTAGACATAACCCGCGACACAACCCGCCAGATGCGCCGAGTAGGCAATGCCCCCGTGATAGGAAGACAGGAGAAAAGCCAACTCAACCAGGACCATCACTACGGCCAGAACCCACGCACGCATCGTGACGGGGAAAACATACAATACCAGTAATGTCACAGGCCGGTTCGGAAACAGCGCGGCAAAGGCGCCAAGAACTCCGAATATTGCGCCGGAGGCTCCGACACAACGAGCCCATGCCGTATTACTGATCAACACCCACCCCAGCCCGCCAAGTACACCACTCAACAAATAGAGGATGACAAACTGCCGGGTTCCCACCGCGCGCTCAGTTTCGGGCCCGATGAAAAAGAGGGCGAGCATGTTCAGGAACAGATGCATGAAGCTTCCGTGGACAAACAGGTACGTCACCAACTGCCAGATGTACCCGCTTTTCAGGCCCGTGAGACTCAAACCAAAGAAATCCGTAAAGGCCCCGCCGCTGATCAGGTCCCACCCAAGTTGAACGACAAACGCCCCAATGGTGAGTGCGAGAAGCACCCCCACCCCCCGGGTAACTCGATACCCTCCCCATCCCCGCGTCCACGACTCCTGATACATCATCAATCTCTCCTGCCCAGCCCGGCCAACGATCGCTTTGACAAGCGGCGGTCTATTGGCTTAGTGTAACCCGGCTGTTAAGTTCTTCCATGTGGGGCGGTAGCTCAGTTGGTAGAGCACGAGCCTTTTAAGCTTGTGGTCGCGGGTTCGAACCCCGCCCGCCTCACCAGGCTTCGTTTCCCAAACGAAAGCCTGTCACGGCGGAGCTGCACGAGCCTTGCGAGGGCATCGAAGCCGGACGATGTCACCTCCCCACACTACGCCTTGGCACGCCAGGCTTCTAACCGGGCCTCGCCTCAGATTCTGGTGCCGGCAGGAATCACCGTGTTCTTGGGAATGACGATAATGCCGTCTTTCACGGTGTAGAGCGGCGTCACAGTCTCATCCGGCTTTCCGTCCGGCGTAATATACGCGCCGTCGCCAATCCGCGCGTTCTTGTCGATGATGGCATTCTTGATGTAGCAGTCGCGCCCAATCCCGATCCGGACAGTTCCCCGTGGCGGATTGCCCTTTTCATAAAAATCCGCTCCCATCAGAACGGAGTGCTCGATGACGCTACCCTCTCCCACGACAGCCCGAATGCCGACAATGGAGTGAAGGATGCGGTGTCCCGAAATGATGCACCCCTCTGACAGCAGGCAACGGTTCAAGTCGCAGCAATTGATCTTGGACGGTGGCAGGTAGCGCATATGCGCATGGATCGGGGCTGCGGCATCATAGAAATTGAACTCCGGAATCAGGTCCGTCAGCGCAAGATTCGCCTCCCAGAAGGAATGGATCGTTCCAATGTCCTTCCAGTAACCTTCAAAGATGTAGCTGTACACTTTGAACGAGTCGATCGACGCAGGAATGACATGCTTGCCAAAATCGCGGCTATCGTTATCCAACAACTTCAGCAACACAGACGTGTTGAAGATATAGATGCCCATGCTCGCGAGGTAGCGCTCTTCCTTGTACAACGGCGCGCGCAGCGCATCCAGTGCGTCGGTATTGCCGGGCTTCTCAACAAACTTGTTGATCCTCTTCTTCTCATCCACCTGCAGAATGCCCAGTGATGCCGCCTCCTTACGATCGACGGGCTTGGTGCTGATCGTTACATCCGCCCCCGACTCCACATGCTGACGGATCACATCCTGGAAATTCATGCGATACAACTGATCGCCGGACAGCACGACGATGAAGTCTGGATCTTCATCCATGAAGTAACGGATATTCTGCCGAACGGCATCGGCCGTGCCATGGAACCACGCGTCGGAACCCGGCGTTTGTTGTGCTGCCAGGATCTGCACGTATCCGGTCGAGAACTGGTCAAAGCGATAGGTCGTCTGCACGTGCCTGTGCATGGAGACGCTGTTGAATTGCGTCAGGAGGAATATTTTGCGGATTCCGCTGTTGATGCAATTGCTGATGGGAATGTCCACCAGTCGGTACTTGCCCGCAATAGGGACCGCCGGCTTGGCACGATCTCTCGTCAGAGGCTGCAACCGCTGCCCCTGCCCACCACCCATGATAACGCCCACAACCTTCATTCTTCATCTCCGGTGAAAATCTTCAGAAGCACCATAGGAAACACCCTTCTGCAAGGCAATGAGAAAGAATCCACCCCTGCCCTATACTCTCACGAATGACGTGCAGGCCCCCTTCCAATGCAGGGAATAACCTGCTACTTTCTCATTTCGGGCCGGGTTTTCCCCTGATCCAGCCCGTCACGTAGTTAGGAGCGCCTCGGCGCCCGTAAGGAGTAAGACCATGAGACTCGGCATCATCGGCGGCAGCGGGCTGTATGAAATGGACGATCTGACGGACGTGAGGCCCATCCATGTCCCCACCCCCTTTGGCGAACCATCCGACGACTACATTCGCGGTGTTCTGGGCCAGACCGAAATCATCTTTCTGCCCCGCCATGGCAAAGGGCATCGCATCCTGCCCGCCGAAATCAACCACCGCGCCAACATCTTCGGCTTCAAAACTTTGGGCGTCGACCGAATCATCGCCGTCAGCGCCGTCGGCAGCCTCCGCGAGGAAGTCCGGCCGCGCGACATCTTCCTTCCCGACCAGTATTTCGATCGCACCAAGGGCTCCCTGAACCACACGTTTTTTGGGCGGGGCATTGCGGCGCACGTCGGGTTCGGGGAACCGGTATGCGCCAAGCTGAGGAGTTCACTCCGCGAGCTATCTACGCGCGTCATCGAGGAACACAAAGCATACCGGGGCATCCAGGTGCACGACCGCGGCACGTATGTGAATATGGAAGGACCCGCCTTTTCCACCAAGGCCGAATCCGACGTCTATCGCAAGATGGGATTCGACATCATTGGCATGACCAGCCTTCCCGAGGCCAAGCTCTGTCGCGAGGCCGAGATCTGCTACGCATCCATCGCCATGGTCACGGACTACGACTGCTGGAGAGAAGACGATGCGCCCGTCACCGTGGAGATGGTCATCGCCAATCTCAAGGCCAATGCAAATCTGTCAAAGGATCTGCTTCGCAAACTGGCGCAGCATCCCCCCAAGGCAGACCGATGCGCGTGCCACCAAGCTCTCGAAAACGCCATCATCACCCATCACGACGCCATACCAGCTGACATTAAGAAGACCCTGGCCCCCATCATCGGAAAGTACATTAGGGCGTAGTGTCTTCGCCAAGGCGTTGGAGACCCGCCCAGCGGCTGTGGCGTACCGTGACAGCACATCCTTGTTGCCTCCGTCGTCCACGGCCCCCCGGACGAAAAAAGGCCCCCACCCTTGCGGGCGGGGGCCATAACATCCGGGCACGGATACCGAAACGCTAGTTGGTCGTGGTGTCCGTTCCCGTCGTAGTTGTCGTGACGCTGATCGAGATCGGTGACGCCTCGCCGTTCACATCGCCAGTGCGACCTCCTTCTTCGATCCATGTGCCGAACATCTGTCGATCACCGAGGACGTTACCCGTTCCTGTAACCACACCCTGCAGTGTGCCGACAATGGAAACGGAGAACCCGGCCGCGCTCACGCCATTGCACTCAAACTGCCCAACAACCGTATCTCCCGCGGTCGGCGTAGTTGTACCCATGCTGGACGTAATGCTACCGAAATTGCCTTCGTACACGCTGCCATTGTTGTCCGTGATGGACATGATATTGCCTTCCTGAAATACGGTGAAGGAATATATCTTGATCCCCGTACTCCCCGAACCCGCAGACCCTGTGCCGGCAGTGCCCGCCACAGTGTAGCTGTACGTGACCGAGCCGGCGGCGCCCGAATTTGGCGGAATATCAAAGAACCGCAGGGTGATTACACCCGTCTGGTAGTTGATTTCACCCGATGTGCCGCTGGACCCGGACAGAACCCCGTCACCATCTTCATCGGTGAAGGCATAGCCTCCGCTGATGGTGATCGTGGCGGAACCTCTGACCACGGGCTTCTTGCTGCAGGTAACAGTCTGTTCAGTCTGACCGTTGGCAACGAAGCTCTGCGTCGCAGAATTCGTAACGCCCGATGTCCCCGGCGTGGCGCTGTAGTCGGTCACCAGCAACCCACCGCCAATGCCCTTGTACACGCCACTGAAATTGACCCAGTTGTAACTGCTGTTCCAGCTCTCCACACCGCCACCGCTGGTCCAATCCCCTTCGCAGCCCATCATCAGCGCCGCCAAGACACTGACAAGCGTCACACTAATCCATGGTCTCATTACCGACCTCTCCTTCTTTCGCTGATTTGTCCGAATCTAGCGACCGTTTCATGTCCGGTCAATCTTATCACTTCAACAATCCTTAAGGCTTAATCATCCAGTCGATGTAGTACGACCGCGCTGCTTCATTCAACGGATGCGTGTAATTGAACGTCCACGGCCCCGTGCTCCAGTTGGTCGTGTAGATATTCCTCGTATACCCGGCCGGCTGCGTCCACCCCTGCATCAGGTTGGTCGAAGTCATCAGTTTGGCCTGAACATTCGACCGGATGCCGGTGACGGCCGGCTTATCGAAGTCAAATGTCACGACATCAACCGTTGCCCCGAGGCTGACGCCCCAGACGAACAAGCTGCTGGTGGGCGGCACAATGGCAGAGTTGAGCGGGTTGCTGCCCAGCACATTCTCCAGATTGTTATCATATCCATCGCCATCAATATCCGCCTCGGCTCCATCCGGTATGCCATCGCCATCGGTATCTGCCAGATGCGGATTCGTATCGCCACCCAGCGGCCACGGGGTGTACTCGCCACTGCCGTCCATGAAGACTTCCTGGTAGTCGGTCAGGCCGTCACCATCCGTGTCCTGGGCGGTAGGATCCGTATCCATCGGTTCAATCTCATACTCGCGAAGATCCGTAAGCCCATCGCCATCGAAATCGGTGCCGTAGCTGGCCGTTGCCAAGTTGCCGAAGTACTGGTACTCCCACGCATCGGGCATTCCGTCGTCATCGGCATCATGATCGCGGATCACCAACTGCTGACCCACGGCATTCCCCGGCACATGCAGGACCTTGACCGTATAGTCGATCTCGTAGGTGGCATCCTTGAGGAAGCCCCACGACTCAAAGCTATCCAGTGCGCGATCACCATTCTGATCGATGAAAGCACGGACCGAGTAGCTCCCGGCAGGCAGCCCCATCAGCTTGAAGACGCCCTTGTTGGTCAGGGTAACCTGCGCCTCCGGGACACCGCTGAACCCGCTGGATCTGAACGCCTGAACAACAATTTGACCGTTGGTCACCTTGCCGAGATAAGACACCGTGCCGGCAATCGTGTA
>DAISJM010000060.1:0-16115 GCA_036821485.1 Verrucomicrobiota bacterium
GCTCGCCAACAAGATTACGCTGCGCCCATTCTGGCCCGCCCTTCACATGCAGCCTGCTTACGGCTCCACCGAGGCCTACCCGGGGGCAACCGATGCCACTCGGCACGCCTGCTGGCTCCCCTGCTCGCCCGGCATCACCGACGGACAGATTGAGCGCGTCATCCAATGCATCCGCGGGTTCTTCGGGAAATGAGCGAACCCCTCCGCATCGCGATATTCTCCCGTTACTGCCTCGCAGACCAATATGATCTCGCTGCCGAGTTTGAAGGCATGCTGAAACAGCTCGCAGCACGTTGTTCCGTTCTCCATCTCAGCTTCCGCGGGCCGGGCAGACACGTGGACCCGCCCGCAAATGTACAAGTCGAAGAACTCAATATTTCCATCAACCGCGAGAAGCCACGCGATATTCTCCTGAAGTCGATCCTGATCTACTTCTGGCTGCCCGCAGCCGCGCTTCGCCTCCGCCGATTCAAACCCGATGTCATTTTCCTATCCGAGATCCTGCCACTGGTCGGCCTCTTCCTCCGCTGGATGACCGGCGCGCGCGTGGCAACAGCCTATGGCGACTGGCACCTTCACAACATGATCGGGCGCAAGCGTTGGAGCGGCCCGGTCCTTCGCCTGGCCGAAGCACTCGATCGTTTCGAGGTCCGCCGCCTCACCGGGTTCTTCTGTCGTGCCGCAGCCGCAGGCGAACGGGTAAAGCGCTGGGGCGCCCGCCCCGAACAGGTGCGCGTGGTCCGCGACGCCCCTGACCCTGAAGCCTTCTTCCCTCGCGATGGCTCGGACCTCCGCAGGCAATGCGGGTTTGCGCCCGACGATGTCGTCCTCCTCTATCACGGCGTCATGCACTCAGGCAAAGGCCTCGACAAGCTCATCCGCTGGTCCAACGATTTGTATGCGGAGAATCCGAAGCTCGGCCTCCTTCTCGTCGGCGGCGGTCCGGAGCAGCAGGCCCTGCGCGACCTTGTCGCCTCGCTGCCCATGGCCCCGCGCATAAAGTTTTCCGGCTGGCTCAAAACCGTCCGCGAGGTGGGCGACTACTGCTGCGCGGCCGATATCTGCATCGCCATGCGTACGGCGGCCGAGGCCAACGACCGCGTCGTCCCCGGCGCCCTGCTCCACTCCATGGCCTGCCGCAAAGTGGTGATCGGCCCTCGTCTCAGCGGTATCGCCGAGATCCTGCGCGAAGGCGACAACGGCTTCATGTTCACGCCGGATGATGGCGATGATTTCAAACGCCTCATCCGCGAATTGATCTCGCGACGCGACATGTGGGAACAGGTCGCCGCCCGCGCGTGGCAGGACGTCCAGGAGAAGTATTCCGTGGAGGCCGCGGCCCGACAGTATGCCGCGGCGCTCGAGCATTTCGCGACCGTGTGACGACAGGCAAAAGGAGCTGCGCCATGAAGAAGAATGAGAACATCTTCCTCGACCTCAAGAAACTCGCCGCGCTCGGCTCGCACACCATCGTCGGCAAAACCGTGCGCATCCGCAAACCGGCCCGCGTCCGCATCGGCGATCACTCCATCATCGACGACTTCACCTACATCTCCTGCGGGCTCACCGTGGGGCGCTATACGCATATCGGTGCCGGCGGTGTCATCATCGGCGGCGATGCCCATGTCACCATCGGCGACTTCGTCAACATCGCCCCCGGGTGCCGGTTGGTTGCCGCATCGAACGACTTCACGGGCGGCGGCCTTGTCGGCCCGACGATTCCTGAAGAGTTCGTCGGCAAGGCCATCACCGACGATATCACGCTCGGCGATCACGTCCTCTTCGGCACCGGCGTCGTGGTGCTCCCCGGTTGCAAAGTACCCGAGGGCGTCTCCGCAGGCACGATGACGCTCATCACACCCGAAACGAAACTTGAGCCGTGGACGCTCTACGTCGGCATCCCGGCGCGCCCGCTGCGAAAGCGCGATTCGAAGCAGATTCTTGATGCCGCCAAGCGCCTCCTCCGGAAGGAGAAGTCGCGCAAATGACGCTGCAGGCCGTCATCCTGGCAGGCGGACTCGGCACCCGGCTCCGGCAACTGTATCCGGACCGGCCCAAGGGCCTCGTCCCGATCCTCGGGAAGCCTTTTCTCGATTGGCAGACCCGCTGGCTTGAGCGTGGCGGTGTGTCCAGCGTGCATATTGCGGGCGGGCACATGGCCGACAAAATCGCCGAGTGGGCCGGGGATCTTCCCCGCATCTCCGTCTCCGCCGAGCCCCTGCCCTTGGGTACTGCGGGCGGACTCAAATACGTCGAGTCGCACCTGCGCAGCGATCCGTTCCTCGTGCTGAACGGCGACAGTCTCCTGCCGCGGTTGGATTTCCAAGGATTGGAAAAAGCCCACCGCGATTCTTCCAGGCCTGTTACGATTGCCGTCACCCACATCGATCAGGCGGGCCGCTACGGCACGGTGGACTTTGACTCCGGCGGCACGCTGACCGCATTCAAGGAAAAGGCTAATCACGACGAGGGTTGGATCAACGCCGGCATCTACCTGATGGATCGCGCCGTCCTCGCCTCCATCGAGCCGAACAAGAATCTATCGCTGGAGACGGACATTTTTCCCGCGCTCGTTGCGCAGCGAAAGATCGGTGTCTTCAAGGTTGACGGCCCGCTGCTCGACATGGGCACACCCGATGGAATCCAGGCGATGGAAAGCTATCTTGCTGCGCACCCCTCCGCGTAGCACGAGCCCTCAGGCGTGCTTCTCGCTGAGGTCCTTGTTCGGCCGGAGGAGTTCCGTCCATTCAGCAATGCCATAGCTCAGATGCATCACCGGGATCACGAAGAAGATCAGGAGATCCACGGCGCGCCGCGTCTCCACAAACTTCGACCACGTGATCCATGCATCTGCCAGCGCGTATAGCGCGAGATCGGCGGCCAGCAGCCACAACGCCCACGCGTTGAAGATGGCCGCCACCCCCAGCACGAGCAGTGACAGGACCCAGATGCCGGGCACCAGCGTCGTTGGCTCCATTTCCGTTCCCGCACGGATAAGCCGGATACGTGTTGCGCCGTAACCATGCATCTGTTTCCAGAACCCCCGGATGGAATGCCGCGGGTAGTGATAAACGTACGCGTCCGGATGGAAGATCAGCTTGTAGCCCTTCTGCGTCGCGCGGAAGGAAGTAATCATTTCCTCGGCCGGCCAGAAGTCCGCCGGGAACCCGCCCAAATCCGCCAGCACGTTTCTGCGGAATGCCATGTTGCAGCCAATAAGCCGCGACCACGCCGCGGGCCGCGGCACAGGTTTGCCCTTCAGATATCGCTCAGAGACATAACCCGCCGCCTTGGACGCCAGCGCCACGCCCGCCAGGCGCGCGACAAGCGACACGTCAGGGGGCACCATGCTCGGTCCCGACACCATCGCCACAGATGCATCGGCAAACGGTTCGCGAATCATCTCCGGCCACTCTGCCCGCACCACGACATCGTCATCCAGGAATGCCACGATGTCCGCGCGGCTCGCCTCGAATCCTGCATTCTTCTTGCGGCTGGAGTCGCCTGTTGTGAAAGACACCGACAGATGCCGAATCTGGGGATGCTTCGCGATAAGTTCGTTCAACCGACCCAACACCGTGGCATCCGGGATCGCGCCTGCCACCACCACCTCGATATCGCTGAAGCCGCGAGCGCGCGTCAACGACTCCAACGTCTGGACAAGAATGGGACGCCCCAGCGTCGGTATCACCACGGAAAGAATGGGCTTTGCGTCGGCGCTCATACTGCACGGGGTTTCACGAAGACGAGCCACGCCGCTGCAAGAATGCAAACCATGCTTGCACCCAACTGGACCCACAAGGTTGCCAGGGCGGGCTGATACTTGAGATGCACAATCCGAAGGCCCGGCTTGATGAACACGCCCTGAAACAGATAATCGCACCGGAGAATCGGCACCTGCTCGCCCTCGATATAGGCCTTCCAGTCAGGATCGAACTTCGTCGCGACACGAAGAATCGCCGGGCGATCCGTAGACACCTGCACACTGTAGTCGCCCGCCCTGTAGCTCTGGATCGCCACATCGCTCACCGAACCACTGCCCGACGAAGAAGCCAGATTGCCGGCCGTATCGGGCGACACCAGCACCTTGCCGGCAACCGGCCAGTCAGGCTTCGACAGCAGGTTCAGGGCCTCCATGTCCGTCGCAACCTGCCAGGCGTCGACGAGTGCAAACCTCAGCGGATCGGGATCGGGCTTGATGATGCAATATCGCCCGCGCTGCGTCTCCGTCCCGCGGACAACCTTCGTGCCACCGTCCTCGGCCACGGCCGTGTTGTAGGCATAGATGAGCTTGAATGAATCCTTCAGATTGGGATCGTCCGATATCTGCGTCCACAGGGTCGACGGCCCAAGTATGCAGCCAACCGCTGAAAGCGCCCACATCCGCGGTGGCTGTCGCTGCATCACGCCGAGAAACGCCTGGTAGTCCTGCGGCATGCGCGGCATCTGCGTCACATTCACCGCATCGATGCCCTGATACGGAAAGAGATAGGTCAGCCAGTTGTTGTAGAACGCCTCGTCGGGTTGCCCCGAGTTCAGGACGGAGATACGTTGGTAGCGCAGGTTCTTCTTGAGCACCTGCACCACCTCGTTCTCCTCGATCAGCGACTTCGGCATCGCTTCCACGTAGTGCCGCGCCAGCAGAAGCGCATCCACCACCATGATCCCGACCAACATCCAGGGGAGCTGACTCTTCCAACCCTCCTGCGCCTTGCCGAAAGCGAGCAGGTAGAGAGCGACAGCACCACCCGCCAGCAACACGCCTCCATGGATCAGGGCGATCAGACGATTGCGGACGATCGCGTCCGCCGTCATGCCCCACCCCATGCGCGCAAGTTCACCGGCCTGCGTGGTGAAGGATCCGCCAAGGACCATACCGGCCAGCACCATGATCCCGCCCACCGCGGCCAGTCCGCACAATGTCCAGAACGCCTGCTTGCGCACCCGCCCGTAGCTTTCGAAGAGTCGGCCGAAACCTGTGATCGTGTCGCAGCCGAACGCCGCCAGAATGCCCAGCGCCAGTTGGAAAATATGGAGGAACTTGTTCGGATTGCGGATCGCCGATATGCCCGGCAGCAAATATAGAATCGGGTACAGGATGAAGTTCTTCCCAAACGCGAGCAGCAACGCCACGATGGCCGCAATGCCCCAGAAGAGCGCGTCGTAACTGCCCCGCTCCCCGCGCTTCCGCAATTGCCAGGCCGCGAAGCATGCCCACACAGCCAGCGCGAAAGGAATCGCGCCGATATAAACATTCTCCAGCTTGAAGTTCATGAAACCGACATGAGTCTTCTCCCAGTCCTTTGACCGGCCCATGCGGCCCCAGTACGGCCCATCCGCCTCACCCGACCGCCATCCCGTGAACCCCGGCGCGATGAAATCGATACTCTCCTCCGGCGGCCAACTCCACTGCGTCGCAAAATCCCACTTCGCCTTTCCATCCTCCTGCTGGACACTGGCAATATTCTGCACGCTGGTCCGGTACCCCGTCCATACGGGGCGGAAGGCAATCAACCCCGCCATCACGCAAAGCGGAGCCAGCAGGAGTGCGAAACGCCGCCACGCAAATCCATCCTCCCGCCAAACGGCATACGCTGCGTACGGCACCAGTGCCATCGACATGAACAATGCCACGTCAGCCTGTTCGAGGAACATCCCGCCGATGGCACCACCTGCCAGGATGGCCCAAGCAATCCTGCGCCGTTGGGCGGCCATTTCGATCAGCCACAACGCCGCCGCCGCAAAAAGTAATACGCCGAACTTGCCGATATGACCCGCGTAGGTCAGCGTGAAATTCGTGCCCACCCACAGGCCGGACAGCACACCCACGGCACATGCCCACAACGGCAGCCGGCGTGAGCGGAAATAGAGCAGAAGAAAAACAGACGCCACCAGCAGATCAATTGCGTGAATCCACGTGGTGAAGAATCCCGCAGGCAGCAACCACAAGAGCAGGTTGGTCCAGTTGACCATCAGAATCTGCGGGATGCCCATCAGCACGGACTCATCCCACCAGCCGAAGAAAGCGCCCGGCAAGGCGCTCTTCCTCATCGCCATCGCACCGACATTATCGTCCGTGGTAAACAGAATGCGGCCCGGCCACGCCACACTCCGAAACACCACCACGGCAAACAACAGCAGCCCGGCGATGAAGACCCATTGCGCCCAGCGTGCCGAGCCCCGACTCTTCTGTGATTCGACCATGTGATCTCCCGATGAACGCCGCCGGTCACGTTACCCGCAAGGCCAACAATTGCCAATCAAATCCTGTCGCCGCCGCCTGCCGAAACGTTGACATTCGGCAACCCTTCCGGTATGCAAACCGTGACTCATCCGCAAGGACACCATGACTTTTTGGAGCCAACAGAGAGTAACGGTCACCGGCGGCACAGGCTTCATTGCCACCCACGTCGTGGAGGCGTTGAAGCGCCGTGGCGCCCGGGTGTTTCCCGTAGCTCACAAGGAGTTCGACCTCACACGCGAACCCGATGTTGAGCGTTTGTTCGCCGAACACCCCGCAGATATCGTGATTCACCTGGCCGGCCTGATCGGTGGCATCCTTGCCATCAAGGAGCGCCCCGCGGATTTCATCTATGCCAATCTCCTGATGAACGCCTACGTGCTTCACCACGCATGGAAGAACAAGGTGAAGAAGGTCGTTTCCATCGGTGCCGGCTGTGGCTACCCGCTTGACGCACCCACGCCGCTGAAGGAAGAAAGCCTGTGGGATGGCTCGCCACAGGCGGAGACAGCCCCCTACGCGCTCGCCAAGCGCCTGTTGTCCGTCCACAGCGACGCCTATGCACAGCAATACGGCTTCGTCGGAGTCACCGTCATCCCCGGCAACGTGTATGGCCCCTTCGACAACTTCAACCTCCGCAGCGCCAATGTCGTCCCGGCCCTGATCCGGAAATTCGTCGAGGCCACCGAGCAGAACGCGCCATCGGTCGAGGTCTGGGGATCCGGCCGCGCCGCGCGCGATTTCGTCTACGTGGCCGATCTGGCCGACGGCATGCTCGCCGCGGCCGAACGGCTGGACGCCACAACGCTCATCAACATCAGCTCCGGCGAGGAGACGCCCATACGGCGCGTCGTGGAAATACTCACCAAGGCCACGGGCTTCCGTGGACAGGTCGCGTGGAACACATCCCGCCCCGACGGCCAACTTCATCGCCGGCTGGACACGACGCGGGCCGAACAGATGTTGGGCTGGAAAGCCGGCACGTCCCTCGAGGAGGGACTTCAGATCACCGTCGATTGGTATCGGAAGAATCAGAACGAGGCGCGCAAGTGAGCGGTTCCCCATCCCCCTGGAAAGGACGGCGCGTGGCTGTGACCGGCGGCGCCGGGTTCATCGGCGCCAATCTCGTCGCCCGGCTCGTCCGCGAAGGCGCGGAAGTGCGCGTGGCCGATAACCTGGAACGCGGCAACGTGGAGTATCTCCGCGACGTCGCCTCGCGAATCGATTTCCGCAAGCTGGACCTCCGGGAAACCGCCGACGCCGGCCATGCGCTCGAAGGCATGGACACGGTGATCCATCTGGCGGCCAAGGTCTCCGGCATCGGCGTCTACATGGAGCATCCCGGCTCGATCCTGCTCAACAATCTGCTGATCGATCAGCACGTCATCGCCGCGGCGCTGCGGCATCACGTCCCCCACTTTTTCTACGCCAGCAGTTCCCACGTCTACCCGGAACATCTCCAGCAGTCGGTGGATGCTCCGGCGCTGAAGGAGGAAGACGCCTATCCTGCCCTGCCCGGTCTGACCTATGGCTGGGCAAAGCTGATGGGCGAAGTTGCCCTCATGGGACTGGCGAAGGAAGAATCCGGCATGCATGTATCCATCGCCCGCATCTGTGGTGCTTACGGCTTCTTCCAGCAGATCGATCTCCCGACCGGCTCCCTCATCCCCGTTCTCTGCCATCGCGCCGTGCGCTGGCCGCAACTCAAACCGTTCCGCCTGCGCGGCACCGGCAAGGAGAAGCGGGCGTACTGCTTCGTCGAGGACGTGGTCGCCGCGATCATGCGCTGTGTCGAACAGGGCGATCACCAATCGCTGCTTGGCCCGGTCAACGTGAGCACCGAAGAGGCTGTCTCCGTTCATGAGATTGCCGAGGCCGTCGTCCGCGTTTCCGGCAAGGATATCCCGATCGAGTATGATCCTTCCGTCGCAACCCCGCTGTGGAGCCAGACGGTGAACTGTGCAAAAGCGCACAGGGAACTTGGCTGGAAGCCGGCGGTGGCGCTTGAGGAAGGCATCCGCCGCACCTACGGCTATGTTGAAAAACTTCTCAAGGCCGCGCCGGCCGGCCTTTGAGTTCGCCCTTCTTCCTCAACTCGTTGATCGTGCCACGCAGTCTCGTAACTTCCGCAAAGGACCGGAAGAACTGCGTCCACTGCGTCCCCTCGGGGAACGCGTGGCTCTGACCATAGAGCCGCGGCCCGAACATCACCGGAACCTGACAGATGCGATAGCCCAGCGCGTGACACCAGATCGTCGACTCGGCGTAGATGGCGTTGGAGAGATGACCGTAGCGATCCGCACATTCCATCATCACCTCGCGCCGGCACAACCGGAACGCCGCGTTAATGTCGCGCACGCGGAGACCGAATAACGCCCCGGCATAGAGGCTGAAGGCCATCGAACCGTACCGCCGGTAGAGCGGATCGTGACGCACGGTGCGAAGTCCAAGGATGACATCGTTTGCTTCCATATGCGGCGCGAGCTGCCAGAATTCCGTGGCCAGGCTCTGCCCGTCGGAATCCACCATGAACACCCATGGGCACTTCGCGGCGCGGATCAGCGCCTGCAACGCCCGCGGGATGCCCTCTTTCTTGCCCTCGTAGATCACCCGGAGAAATGGCCAGCGCTTCTCGCACTCCTGCAGAATCTCCTTGGTGCCATCGTTGCTGCCGCCATCCTGGATTACAAACTCAGACCCGGCAGGCAGATGCCGTATCACCACTTCGGCGTAGTTCGACACCACGGTTTCGATCATGTCGCCTTCGTTGTAGACCGGCATGATCACGGAAACGGGTTCTTTGACTGGAGGCCTTGGATACATGTTCTTCTTCCTGCAGTGATTCAGGTTACAAGCCCGGCCGCACCATGCGGCCGCGCACGGAGTCAGCGGACCGGGCCACCGGGCCCCGGCTGACCCCCACCCGTATCGGGCGGCATCAGCCGATTCGCACGGAACACGATGTATTCATATCTCAGGTTGCCGCCCTGCACACCACGCGGGTGCCCCGGGATACGCGCAACGGGCTTGTAGTTCGACAACACCGCCTGCAACGTGGGGTCCTCCCGTGGCGCGTACGCGCCCACGATGACGTTGTCATACACCTGCTTGTACAGCGGCTCGTTCACGCTGTCCGGCTTGTTGCTGTAATCGATCCTCTTGTTCTTCCAGATCGACCGCTCCTCGCCGAACGGCCCCGAGTCGGGCTGGCCGAACACCTTCGGCAGATACGCAAAGTACAGCAGGCAGGAACGCCCGCGTGCAAAGACGTCCGCAATCTGCTGGTATTTCGCGCGATCATTATCGTCCACTAGATTCATCGAGTAGCTCGAGATCATCGGCAGTGCAACGGTGACCGCTTGGAACGCCACCAGGACCGCCACCACGCCGCCGCCCGCCGGCGCCGGCAAGACCTTGAACAGGCGATGCAGCCCGATGGCCCCGCTCACGGCAATACCTGCGTAACCAACCAACGCCTGCGTCGCGCCACTGCCGAGCTTCGGCTGCGCAATCACCGCCACGGCTACGCCGGCACCGAACATGAAATACTCCGGCCGCCAGATGGTCCGCCAAAATCCTTCGGAGGTCAGAAACAGCGATACCAGCACCATGACGAAGAATATGCCAAACCGGCCCATCAGGTCCGGGAAGAGAACTTCATTCCATATGCGCTGCGCATACCACGGCGCAACCCCCGCACTTTCAAAGGCCTGCTGCCAGAACTCGCCATCGGTCGATGCGTTCTGCCAGTAGAAAACCACGGCCACCAAGCCCAGGCTGATTCCCGCAAACCATGCCGCCATCCGCCTGTTCTCCACGAGCAGGTACAGCGTACCTGCGCAGATGAACGCCAGGCTCGTCTGCTTGGTCAGCATGCTCAACCCCATCAGGATGGCGGCAGCAACTGTCTTGCGCATGCTCAAAGGTTTCGCCAGCAGGAAGAACCCGCCCACGGCCAGCGCCACCTGCAGAGGATCGACGATCATCGCGATCATCCACGGCTCCATGTAGGCGTAGGTGCTGAGCACCACGCACGGCGCCGCCACCGAAAGCAGAAGATCGCGCTCCGTGTTCCGCCATACGAACGCGCCCATCAGCGTCGCAAACACCATCGCGGAGAGGAAACTGACAATGCGCGGAATGGCCATGATGGGTCCGAACACCTTCCACAACATGCCACACAGCCACAGATAGAACGGTGGGTACGTCAATGAAGCCTGTCCCGGCGCCAAGGGCACATACATCGGCTCACCAATGCGCACCCTTTCGACGACGTGGAGAATAGCGTACGGCGCGCGGTCGATTTCGAAATTCAACGGCAACCGATTGGCAGCAAGATACAGCAGAGGTACCTGCAGGAGAAGGAGCAGCCACAGGACGATCCGCTGCAGAGCGCCCAAGGCTCGATAGCGGTTCATGATTTCCGACGGCAGAGATCCAAGGCCCATCCTCTGATTCCTCCACATGCGTTTGACGCAACCCGTAATCGCGAAGACTATCGGCGCATCAAGCCGCCAGCAAGGCAAAATGCGGAATCCTCCCAACCCTTGCCTTGCCCCACCCGGCCTGATCGCGTACGCTCTGACCCGATCTTTCTATGCGGAGAATTGTGTCGTGAAGAAACTCTTCCTCATCATCGCGCTGACGATCACTCTGACGCCCTTTGCCTCGCAGGCAGCATCCTGGCCCGACCGCGTTTCGCGCAAGGATCACCTCTATCTGCGCGAGCTCATGCAGGACACCTGGAACTACATCGACTACTTCATCTCGCCCGACACCGGCCTCCCCTACGATTCCAACGAGGCGAAGGACATCACCAACACCACCAACATCGGCCTCTATCTCACCTCCCTCTGCATGGCTTACAAACTCGGCTACATCACCGAAGAGCACGCCCTGGCGCGAATCACCCGCATCCTCGACACACTCGACACCTACGAGAATTGGGACCGGCTCTACACGAATTGGATCGACCCCGAGGGCAAGAACAGGTCCGCCAAGCCCGGCGAGAGCAATATCTCGGATTACAACAAGCTCCCCGCGGGCCTCATTGTCGTCCGTCAGACCTTCCCGCAGTTGGAATCGCGCTGCACCGCGTTTCTCGACGCCATTCCGTGGGATGCCTTCTACGAGGAATCCACCGGAAAGATCCGCTACGCGTTCGATGTGCAACATCGCCGCGCGCTCAACCCGGTCTATCTCTATCGCGGCGAAGACAAGGTTCTCGCCCACTTCCTCATGATTGCCTCAGGGAAGGTGCCTGCCTCGAGTTGGGACCGCCACGACCTCGCCGATGAAGAGAAGTACGGATTCAAGTATTACAAACATGGATGGCAGGGCGGCGGGCTGTTCATGCAGTTCATCTGCGATCTGTTCCTCGACAACCGTGGCACACCCCTCGGCAAATCGGCTGTGAACTTCGCCTGGGTGCAGATGCTCCACGCCGCACGCATCGGCGCGCCCGTCTGGGGCTGGTCCGCCTGTGTCGCCCCCAACGGAAAGTACCTCGGCATGGGCGGGCTCATCGACGAAGTCGTGACGCCGCACGCCAGCGTCCTGACCATCAACCTCTTTCCCTCGGAGGTTGTCGACAATCTCAAGCGCCTGGAGGAGTTCGGCCTGCGCAAGCCGGCCCTCGTCAACGGCCGAAAAGAGAAGTTCGGGTTCCGCGACGGCATCAACTGGAAGAACGCGGAGATTACCGACAAGTATCTCATTCTGGACCAGTGCATGCTCTTCCTCTCGCTGGTCAACTACTGCGAGCGCGGTATGCTTTGGCGCACGTTCGACGCCGACCCCATGGTGCAGCATGGCAAGCAAGTCATCGCCGACTACCGCGCGGCGCTGCGCCTGCGGCCAACCGAACATGCATATATTCAACACCTGTCCGACGACCACCCGAACACCTTCTGGATGGGCAGCAATCCCACCCTGACCTGCCGCCCGGGCGATATCCTTGACCGTTCCCTCTGGGCCAAGTCGCTCTCCACCAATGTCCTCTCCGGCTTCAACGTAAACTGGAGCATCATGCGCGGCGATGGCACCACCGCGGCTGAAGGCAGTGAACCCATCGTCCTCGAGCCAAGGGAAACGCGCCTCGTATCGCGCATTATCCCTCCGCTTGATAAGGCAGTGTATGGCGATGTCTGGACGTTCCACACCGAGCTGACCCTGGAGGGTCAGGTTGTTCGGACGAGCGATGAGAAAATCACGTTCCCCCGCTATCGCCTCCTGTCCGGCAAGTGGAAACTGCAATCCGGCGACGATAGCACCTGGGCCGAACCGATCTTCGACGATTCCTCATGGACCACATGCCTTGTCCCCTGCCGATGGGAGGATGGCTCGCTGCCCGAGTATGACGGTTACGCTTGGTATCGCCTGCATTTCACCATTCCGGCCAGCTCCGCTGCACTCTGGACCAACTCGGAACTCGCGATCCTGATCGGCGCCGTGGATGACGCCGATGAGACGTACCTCAATGGGAAGAAGATCGGCGCCACGGGCGCGTTTCCGCCCGCCGAGAAGACCGCCTACAATGAGCCGCGGCTCTATCCGATTCCACAGGAATTGCTGAAAGAGGAAAACATCCTGGCCGTGCGTGTAGCCGACTTCGGCGGTAACGGCGGCATCTGGCGCGGCCCGGTCGCGATTGGGCCGGCCGATGAATTGCAGGCCTTGAGCGCAACAACAGAGTACTAGCCAACTTCAGCAGCTACTGATCAATCACGGGCTCAAAACTCACGTTCTTCGCGTCGATTTCGGCGATGACAAACGTGTAGGTCTTGCCCTTGACCTCAACCGGAATCATATCTCCTTTGCCCAGAACCTGATCGTTGACCAACGCCCTGTATTCCCCACCCCGCTTGATCACTCCCGTCGTGCGCAGCATGGTTCGGGCCGTCGCGATATCCTTCTCCATCCGTTCACGTTCGGAGCTTGAGAGTTCCCTTTTTGGCTTCTTCACAGGCTGAGGCGCCACCGGGACAGGGACAGCCGCAGGACTGGGCGCGGGGGCAGTCGCCACCTCGGGCGTCGCGACCTTGGCGGGCGGCGGCTTTGCCGCAGGCGAAACTACCGGGGTGGGCTCTGCAGCAGAAGGAAGCACCTCGGTTTCGAACGGCGCAAGCGCCGGGCTCGGCGTGGAAGCCACGGGCGCAACGGGTTCCGACTCCGTCGGGAGCGGCTCTGAGACGGCATCGGGCATGGCCCCAGTCTCAACCGTTGTCACCGGCAAAGCTGCGCCTTCCTCTACATACTCGTTCGTGTCCACGCTCTCCTCAACAGCCGTCGACTCTGCCGCCAGTTGCGGCACAACCATGACATACGTCACGGAGATGGCGTAGACTACCAGCGCAGCCACCAGTTTATGCCAGAACTGCTTATCCGCCGCCACGAGACGGGCGAGGCCCAGGAAGATGTACCCCACGGCCAGGGTAAACAGTGGCGTGGCACCAATCAGCACGTTGTAGAGGATGAACAAGCCCGCGCCGCGGCGAAACACCCATCGCGTCAGCAGGAAGAAGGGATACATGAAGAACGCCGTAAACAGCACGATTCCCGCTGCAGCCCACTGATCTTTCGGCACACCCAGCGCCAGCGTAGCCCCCAGCAGGAAAGACCAGATCAATGAGCCGCGCCAATAGACGGCCCATTCCCGGGCAAGAAGGCCGGTTTGTCCGGAGTTCTCGTCCGCGGCAAACGCAACCGGTAGAGGCGGAGGCCCGCTCACAAGCGTCTCATCCTTTCCCGTTGACCAACGTCACGGATACTGGCCGGCCCGATCGAGCCCCGCCGTCTCCTTGAAGCCGAAGAGCAGGTTCATGTTCTGCAAAGCATTACCCGCCTGACCCTTCATCAGGTTGTCGATGTGCGAAATCACACGCAACCGGTTGGTCCGCTCATCCACATCCACGATCAGGTTACAGTAGTTGGTACCCCGCACATGCACCGTGCCGACTCCGGCGTTCCGGTCATAGATGCGCACGAAAACGTTGTCCATATGGAACGCCTTGTACGCCTCCATCACAGCCGCGGGCGTGATGCCTCCCACCAGCGTTCCATAGAGGCAGGACATGATGCCCCGGCACGTTGGCACCACCTGCGCCGTGAACGTAACGTTGAGCTTCCGGCCAGCCAACAGAGCGAGTTCCCGCTCGATCTCCATCACGTGCTGATGTCCGGCCAGTTTGTATGCGTTCATCTGGTCGTACCGCGCCGGATAGTGGAAGACGGCTGCGGGCTTCTTCCCCGCGCCGGACACACCCGTCTTGCAGTCGCAGATAATGCTCGTGAGATCGATCAGTCCCGCCTTCACCGCGGGCGACAACCCGAGCAGACAACTGACGGCGAAGCAGCCGCAGTTGCCCACCAGCCGCGTGCCCGTGTTGATGTCCTTCCGGTGCAGCTCCGGCACGCCATAGACCGTGTCCTTGAGCAGCGGCGCATCCTTGTGCTGGGGATCCAGGCCAATCCGCGCCGCATATTCGGCATAGACCTTCGGGTCGTTGAACCGGAAGTCACCGCTGTAGTCGATGACCTTGGCGCCTTTGTCCAACTCCGCGCGCGCGAACTTCATGCCGACGCCGTCCGGCGTGGAGAAGAAGACCACATCGGCCTTTTCCTGGGCCTTCGCGCTGTCCGGCGCGTAGATTTCGAGATCGCAAAAACCCGCCAAGTGCGGATACATCGCGCTCATGGGCTTGCCGACATTCTCCACATCGACCAGGCAGCCGATCTCCGCCTGCGGATGCCGCAGGAGAAGCTCCGTAATGCCCACGCCACCATATCCGCCCGCACCAACAACCTTCGCTTTAATCATCGCAGTATAACCTCGTGGTTCAGACAAGTTCGCCGGAGAATATACCCCTGCCCTGCCACGAATAAAGATGAATCATACACCTTTGGATTTGCGGCCATCCCGGTCCGCACCTATCATGGCTTCAGGCAATGCCCCCACAGCCAACATGAAGACCTCGGAGCAACTTAAGGACGACATCGTGTTCGATGTCGTTCTGCGCGGGAATCGGCTGAAGTTTCATACCACATGGGGTCTCTTCAGCCCCCGTTCCATCGACGACGGGTCGTATCTGTTGATCGAGCACATCGACGTCAAGGATGGACAAGACACGCTCGATCTTGGCTGCGGCTACGGCCCCATCGGGATATCGCTGGCCAAGACATGCCCCCACGGCAGCGTCCACATGGTGGACACCAATTTCCTGGCCGTCGACTTCGCAAGGAAGAACGCGGAAGTGAATGGCCTGCCCAACTGCAAAGCCTATCTGAGCAACGCGTTCAGCGCCGTAGGTGACGTCATGTTCGACAACATCGTCACCAACCTGCCGGCCAAAGTGGGCAAGGAACTGCTCTACATCATCCTCAGCGACGCCAAAGACCACCTGCGGCCCGGCGGCCAACTCGTCGTCGTAACCATTGCCGGCCTCAAAGAGTTCATCAAGAGAAACTTCAACGAGTCCTTCGGCAATTATGAGAAGGTGAAGCAAGGCCGGGAACACACCGTGGCCAGGGCCATCAAGCAGGCTTCGGAGCCGGTGGTTCAAGGATGAGCGCCCATTTGTTTCTTGCCGATGAGAGGCCGTTCACGCACAATTTTTAGTGCTGTTGCCTTGGCGTAATCTGAAATGCAGGGGGGCTATGATCAGGAACTTGTGTCTCGTACTATTCTTGTGCGCGATCATGTTACCGCAAACAGGCGGGGCCGCGAATCTTCTCTCCAATCCGGGTTTTGAGGAGGGCACGGCGTTTGTGAACGGATGGTTCTCCTGGGGCGATTGTGGCGTCGAGTCCTGGGCCGCACGTAGCGGCAGCAATGGCGTGGCGCTATACGGCTGGGTGTCGGGCTCCTTCGGTGGGT
>DAISJM010000061.1:0-12573 GCA_036821485.1 Verrucomicrobiota bacterium
CCATGGCCGCCGCAACCCGTACCCGGCATCCGTAAGGGCGAATCCATCTTCGAGGCCATCGCCCGAAACGACATCGTACTCTTCCATCCCTACGACAGCTTCGACCCCGTCCTCCGCCTCGTCGAAGAGGCGGCCGACGACCCGAATGTCCTCGCCATCAAACAGATCCTGTACCGCACGAGCGACAACAGTCCTGTCGTCGCAGCACTCGCCCGCGCGGCTGATCGCGGCAAGCACGTGACCGTGGTGGTCGAACTCAAGGCGCGATTCGATGAAGCCCGCAACATCGAGTGGGCTTCGGCGTTGGAGGTCGCAGGCGTCCAGGTGATCTACGGGCTGAAGGGGCTCAAGACCCACGCGAAGATCTGCGTGGTCGTCCGCCGCGAGGCGGACGGCATCCGCCGCTACATGCACTTCGGCACCGGCAACTACAACGAGCGGACCGCGCGCCTGTATAGCGACGTCGGCCTTATGACCTGCGACGAGGATCTTGCCGCGGATGCCTCGGCTTTCTTCAACACGATCACCGGGTACTCGCAGCCCATCCGGTATCGCAAGCTTGAGGCCGCCCCCATCGGCCTGCGGCAGCGCCTGCTGGACTCCATCGCCAACGAAACCGAACGCCGCAAACAGGGCCAGGAAGCGCGCATCCTGGCCAAGCTCAATTCGCTCGCGGATACGGAAATCATCAAGGCCCTCTATGCCGCGTCCCAGGCAGGCGTCGAGATCAAGCTGAACATCCGCGGCGTATGCTGTCTCTGTCCCGGCATTCCGGGCCTGAGCGAAAACATCACAGTCGTCAGCATCGTCGACCGGTTCCTCGAGCACAGCCGCATCTTCTATTTCCACAACGGCGGCGATCCGCAGGTGTTCATTTCCAGCGCCGACTGGATGCCCCGCAATCTCGACCGGCGCGTCGAACTGCTCGTCCCTGTCGAGGCCACGCACGCCCGGCAACGCATGGGGCACATTCTCGAAACCTGCTTCGCGGATAACATCAAGGCGCGACAGCTCCTGCCGGACGGCACCTACCAACGAGTCGAACCCACCGGCAAGAAGAAGACCCGGAGCCAGGAAGTCTTCTACCGGCGTGCCGTGGAAACCGCACGCGCCGCGGAGAAGGCCGACAGTAACGCCTTCCAACCCCAGCTTCCCGGCGGCGGAACCTGACCGCATGAATGCCTCCGGCTCAGGGCGCAAGAGAATCCGGCCCGCAACGGATACGTCTTGTGCCGCCGCAACACGCAGACTCCTGCTGGAGCAGGGCAGACTGATCCAACACAACGTGCCTGCAGTCATCGCCGGCAATCCGGCAGCGCTCCACGATGTCCGCGTGGCCATCCGACGACTGCGCACACTGTTAAAAATCTTCCGCCGGATGCTTGAAAGCACGCCGGCCAAGCACCTATCCCGGCGTCTCAAGAAACTGACGGACACCTTGAGCTCGTACCGGGATGTGGACACCCAGTTGCGCATGCTCTCTTCAGCCCCCCTCCGCCGTCTCATGGTCGGGTCACCCGGTTGGAGCGTCTTCCTGAAGGCGCAACGTATGCGTCAGCAATCCTCGAAGAAGCGGCTAACCTCATTCATGCAGTCTTCCGCCGTTCAGACCCTGATGGAGGACCTCGGTCAATTCCTGAAGAAGGATATGGCCGTTCTTGATCAACAGCAGGACGAGGTCCTGAACCGGGGCATCGTCAAAGCATTGCGCAAGTCCATGCAGCGGGTTGAAGAGCGCTCCAGAATTCCTCCGACGCTTCCCCCCGGCCCGGCCCATGCGCTCCGTATCGCCTGCCGCCGCACCCGTTATATGGGCGAATTCTTCGGCAGACAAATGAGCCCAGCCATCGTTGCGCTCGCCCGCCGGATGAAGAGTATGCAGGACCTGCTCGGCGACCTGCATGATATCGATGTCCACCTTCAGCATCTCGCCACGGTCAGGGCGTGCCCTCCGAAGCTCGTGCCGGAATTCCGACGACGCAGAAAAGCGATCGCCGTGAAGTTCTGTTCCGAATGGAGAGCCTTCATCACAAGCCGTACCCGCCTCGAGATCGGGAAGCAACTCGGCATCTGATCGTCGCCTTTTTCTTGCTTCTTCGCAGCCTTACCCGCAAACTTCGCCTGAATCGGCCAGGCGTTTTCGGGTCGTTGATATCACCATGAGCCCTGCGCAAGACGGCAAAAAAGATGCGAACAGCATCCCGGTGGAAGACACCGCGGCACCCAAGTTCCCCGGCAAAGGCTTCCGCATCGGCGAGTATCTCATCTCTGACTGTTTGGGCCATGGCGCCATGGCCACCGTGTACCTCGCGCAGGACACCACGGGCCACGAGGTCGCCCTGAAGGTTTTCCAGGAAGGTCCCGGCGTATCCGAAACCATGCTCGAACGTTTCCGCCGCGAGGCGGAGGCGTCGAAGAAACTTCGCCGGCACCCGCACATCATGACGATCTACTCCACGGGCAAGGACAGCCCGTATCACTACATCGCCATGGAGTCGGTGCGCAACAGCAAGACGTTCGAAGACGCACTGGAAAACACGCCGATGAGTTTGAACATGATCGTTCAGATCATCATCAAGATCGCGCGCGCCCTCCAGTACGCGCATATGCATCACATCGTGCACCGCGACGTGAAGCCGACGAACATCATGATCGATGAATTCGGCGATCCGCTGCTTTCCGACTTCGGCGTGGCCGAGTTGATCGATTGGCCCTCCTGCACGATGACGGGGGCCCTGACCGGCACGCCTCTCTACATGTCGCCCGAGCAGGCGCGCGGCGAGCGCGTTGGACCCGCAAGCGACATCTACTCCATGGGCGTTGTGCTCTACGAGGCCGTGGTCGGGGTGCTGCCCTACAGCGTCCAACACTGCTCACCCGTGAAAGACGTACTCGAGGCCGTGAAGAACGAGCCGCCGCGGCGGCCGCGACTCTTCCGTCGCGAGATCACACCGGAACTCGAAGCGGTCATGTTGAAGGCGCTGGAGAAGAATCCGCGTGACCGCTATGCCGATGCGGAAGCCTTCGCCGTGGATTTGGAGCGCGCACTTTCCGGCAAGCGCGTCAGCGCACACCATTTTTCGCCGCTCGATCACATCCGCCACCTCGCCCGGCGTTACCAGAGGACCACGTTGGCCGTGCTGCCGGTGGTCGCGCTGGCCATATCGATGATGCTGTACTCGCGGCACAAACTCGTCACCGCCCGGTACGAGGACCTCCTGACGCGGGCTCATCTGAAGAACGCCCTCTACATGCTGGCCCAGACCGACGGCGCCGCAAGCCCCGCGGTCGACACGCCGCGCGCATGGCAGCAGATCCGCCTTGCCCGCAAGGCCATGACCGCAGGCGATTGGAGCGGTGCTTCTGCCGCCTTCCAGACCGCGGCCGACCTCAGCCGGGAACTGGGTGATCAGCGGACTGCGGCCATCGCGCAGTTGGACCAGGCCCGCTGCGAGACGATGCTGAACAACCGCCAGAAGGCGACCGAGCTTTATCACGGCATCCTGACCAACGCGGACGCGTCCGACGCCATCGTCGCGCTGGCCCAGTTTGAGTACCTGGGCCTCGTCCTGCTCGAAGGCAAGCGGGACACCGCCGTCGAGGTGCTTCGCCTGCGCGATCCACCCGCCGACGGACCCATCCGCGATGCCTTGGACTGCCTCGCCGGAGATCTCACCGCTGGCGATCTGGCGAATTCGGTTGAGCGAATGCCCAGCCAGTTCCAGAACGATGCCTGCCTCGCCGTTGCCATCCGCTACTACACCGATGGGGAGGTCAAGCGGGCCCAGACCTTCCTCAAGCGCTGCGCCAAGACTTCCACCCCGCCCTCCGACTGGCCCGCGCCATTCGCCAAGATGCTCTACAACGATCTTATCCGTTGACGCCCGAACGCGTCCCCTCTAGGCTTCCAGCACCATGGTGCGATTTCTGCCATTTTCCCGGGGCCGCGGCACGAAGGCGGGCGTTGCCCTGATTGAAGTGCTGATCATCGCCCTCGTACTCGCGGGCATGGCACTTGGTGTGGGGTACTTCGTGCGGCAACACCGCATGCTGAGGGAATGTAGAAATAACCTGCGGCGCATCTACTCGGCGCTGGAGATGTATGAGATTGAGCGCGGCACCCTGCCCCGCCTCGCCTTCTTTCCGGATGATGCAAAGCAGGACAACGACAGCCTGCTGGCCGTGCTGCAACCCTATGGTGCGGGCGGCAACGTGTGCGTATGCCCGGCGTCCCCACCCGCGCACAAGGCGGTCGCATTGACGTACGTGTGGAACGTGCAGCTCAACGGCAGGAAACTCCGCGGCGGCGACCCGGAGTGGATGCTCGTCGAGATCAACGCACTCTCCCCCGCCGTCCCGGCGCCACACATGGGCCGCTATAACATTCTGTACACCGACGGGGAAGTTCGACTTTCCCGGCATCCGCCGCCGGGCCTCCAGCGCCCCTGAGAAATCTGTCCGTCTGCGTCAGTGGATAATCGTCTTTGTCAGACGCACCAGCGCCTTCCAAAGTTTGTCCGACGTATCCGCTTCAAACAGTTTCTCCCGGCTCTCTTCCTTCTGGAAGACCTGGCTGAGCCCCGCGAGCAACTTCAGGTAGAACGCACTGGCTGCCGTGGGAATGACCATGAAAAAGACAATGCGCGTCAACGAACGCGATGAGCCGAACTTGACTCCCTTGGGGCTGAGCCCGAGAGCCAGCGTGAGACCGCCGCCCTCGACACCGCGCACGTGAGGGAAGGCAATCCCATGCTCCACGGCCGTGCTGACGATGGCCTCCCTCTTCAAGGCCTCCTCGCGCAGCTTCGCACCGTTATCCACAAAGCCCTCGACCTCCATCTTCGAACACAACTCACCAATAACCTCATCCCGCTCCGTGGAGATCAACTTGGGGATCATGAGTTCGGGTGCCGAGAAGCGATCAATGCCCACCTTCGGCGGCTCACTACGGCGCTTGCGCCGCCCAAGACGCCGGGGGAGAAGCTCGGTGTAATAAAGTAGACGCGCGCAATTGGGACAGTGATGCAGGGCGTCGGCAGCATGGACCGTGTGGACGAGACTGACCGGCAGGGCCATGCCGCAGGCCGAGCAAACGCCGTTGGTGATCGGGACGATGCCGAGCATCCCTTTCTTTTCCAGACGACTGAACCGCTCCGCCACATCCTTCGGCAGCTCTGCAATCAGGGTCTGAATCGACGCGTCCAACTGAGCCATCCGCGCGTCGGCCATGGAGGCCTCCTGCTGGGCTCGTGCCACCATCAGCTCCTGGAGCTGGACAAGGTGGTTGATGATCTTATGCATGGGTCCTTTCTTCGAATGCACACTATCCGACGACTCAACGGTGGTACCCATAATCAGCCCCCACCCCGCATTGAGCACTGTTCCGAATGGTTAACAGAACTGTTATAGCACTCCGCGCGCAGGATGCAATGACCCTTGTCATGGCCGCGCGCGCCGCTGCACGCCAATTCCAGGGCAAGGAATATTTGGCTTAGTCTGTTATTGACCCTGAAGCGAACACGTCCAGAATATGCCTTTCTTGACGAAGGAGCAGGGATGAACCTGAAGAAAGCCATTTCAGCGGAAACAATCACGCTGTCGCTTAAGGGAACGACGAAGGAAGCCGTCATCGAGGAGATGATCGATGTGCTTATGGCCGCCGGCAAGATCAAGGATCTCAAGGATCGCAAGGAGACCTTGAAGGCCGTGCTCGACCGCGAACGCAAGATGTCGACCGGCATGCAGAACGGCATCGCGATTCCTCATGGCAAGACTGACCGCGTCGAGAGTTTGATTGCCGCCATCGGCATCATGAAAGAGGGCATGGATTTCGGTTCGCTTGACGGCCAGCCCTCAAAGATATTCGTCATGACCCTCTCGCCTGACACACGCACCGGCCCGCACATCCAGTTCCTGGCTGAGATCAGCCGACAACTTAGTGACCCGACCGTTCGGGAACGTATTCTCAACGCGACCAAGCCCGAAGAGGTCATGGAGATTCTCGCAGGCTGACAACCGGATGAATCGTGATATTCGCTGAACCAGTATCGTTGCTTTTGGGAACGGTCGCCGCGGCGGGCGCTCATGCCGAACCCGCCATGAATTTCCTGATGAAGCACCTCGTGCTTCAGCTCGCCATCATCATCATCGCCGCCCGTCTAACCGGATTCATCTTCCAACGCTACCTGCGGCTACCCGGCGTCCTGGGCGAAGTTGTGGCCGGAATCCTCATCAGCCCCCATGCCTTCGGCGGCATTTCCATTCACGGCATCGGCCCCCTCTTCCCGATCGGCGATGCACTCATCCCCATATCCACACAGCTCTACGGGTTTGCCACCGTCGCCTCCATTCTGCTGCTGTTTCTCTCCGGACTCGAAACGGACCTCACCACGTTCCTGCGCTATTCCGTCGTGGGCACGGCCGTCGGTATCGGCGGCGTTGTTTTCTCCTTCGGGCTCGGAGCCGGGTGCGCTGTGTGGTTCGGCGTTGCGCGCTCGCTGGCCGACCCCCATGCGCTCTTTCTCGGCGCCATCTCCACAGCCACCTCCGTGGGCATCACCGCCCGCATTCTGCAGGAGACCCGGAAAACCGATTCCCCGGAGGGCGTGACGATTCTCGCGGGAGCTGTCATCGATGATGTGCTGGCTATCGTCGTGCTGGCCATCGTCGTCGGCATGGCAAAGGCAGGTGCGGCCGGCACGGTGAACTGGCATGATATCGGCCTGATCTCGTTGAAGGCGATCGGGTTCTGGATCGTGTTTACCGTCATCGGCCTTCTTTCCGCACGCCATATCACGCGCGCTCTGAAGTTTCTCCAATCCATGGAGACCATCGTCTCCGTGTCGTTTGGCTTGGCCCTGCTCATGGCCGGATTCATGGAAATGGCCGGGTTGGCCATGATCATTGGCGCCTACGTCACCGGTCTTGCAATGTCGCGCACCGACCTGGCCCCCGCGATCCAAAGCCAGCTTGCGGGCGCCTACAATACGCTTGTGCCCATCTTCTTCTGTGTCATGGGTATGCTCATCGATTTGACCACGCTGAGGCACGTGATGCTGTTCGGCATGGTCTACACCGTCATAGCGATCGCTTCCAAGGTCATCGGATGCGGCCTGCCGGCCTGGCTCATGAAGTTCAATCTTCTTGGGGCCTATCGCATCGGCGCCGGCATGGTCCCCCGTGGCGAAGTGGCCTTGATTATCGCCAGCATCGGCCTGTCGTCCGGCACCATCCACGCCGATGTGTTCGGCGTGGCCGTCATGATGACCATGCTCAGTACGCTGCTCGCCCCTCCGCTCCTCGCGCGATCATTCAGCAACAAGTCCGGTCTCAAGACCAGGGCGCAAACATCCGAGGATGAATTCCGGCGGACGGTGACGCTGGACTTCCCTTCTCCGGATCTCGCCGATTTCATGGTGGCCCGGTTGGTGCGCTCCTTCCGCAACGAGGAGTTCTTGGTCTACCGGCTCAGTCACGAGGGCGGCGATTACCAGATCCGGAAGGACGACATGGTGTTCACGCTCAGTGTGGAGGGCGGTCACGTCACACTGACCTCCCAGGCACGCTACGAAAGCGTTGCTCGCCTGGTGGTGCTGGAAGAACTTCTCGTCCTCGAAGATCTTGCCCACGCCTGCAGCAAGATCCGGGACCTCGATCATCTCAAGACCGACCTCCTCCGTGGCGTGCTCGAAGACGAGGACTGAGACGCACGGGCAGGATACTATCCTCAGTCGAAGACGAGAGTGGACGATGAGGGTCGCTGATCCGGTGCCAGTTGCGATTCGGGAATCAGCAGCTTGCGTGCCGAGGCCTGGCTCGGAGCTTCAACGGCGCTGTCGGCCAGCAGCGTGACCACGTTGTCGCGCACTTCCACGAAACTCTCGCCCACCGCAAAGAACCGCTGAGCCTCGCCCATCTGCAGAGACACCACGCCCGCCTTCACCGCCGCAATCAATGGCGCGTGATGTGCCAGTATGCCGAGACGTCCTTCCGCCCCAGGCACATTCACGCCATCCACGCGCTCGTCAAAGACCAGCGCTTCCGGCGTCACAATGGTGAACTTAAAGGACTCCACAGCCTATTCCTTCAGTTTCTTGGCCTTCTCCTGCACCTGCTCGATCGCTCCGACCATGTAAAACGCCTGCTCGGGAATCTTGTCGTGTTTGCCTTCCAGCACTTCCTTGAAGGAGCGGATCGTGTCCTGCAGCTGCACATAGCAACCGGCCATACCGGTGAATTGTTCCGCCACGTGAAACGGCTGCGACAGCAACCGCTGCACCTTGCGTGCCCGGGCCACAACCAGCTTGTCCTCGGGCGACAATTCGTCCATGCCCAGGATGGCGATGATATCCTGCAACTCCTTGTATCGCTGCAGCGTCTCCTGCACACCACGCGCAACCTGGTAGTGCTCAACGCCGACGATCGACGGGGAGAGCAGCGTGGACGTCGAGGTCAGGGGATCGACCGCGGGGTAGATGCCCAACTCGGAAATCGCACGCGACAGCTCCGTCGTGGCGTCAAGGTGAGTGAAGGTCGCCGCCGGGGCCGGATCCGTGTAATCGTCCGCCGGAACATAGACAGCCTGGATCGACGTGATCGATCCCTTGCGCGTGGAAGTGATGCGTTCCTGCAGTTCGCCCATGTCCGTGCCCAGCGTCGGCTGGTAACCCACTGCCGAGGGAATTCGCCCAAGCAGCGCGGACACCTCCGACCCGGCCTGCGTGAAACGGAAAATATTGTCGATGAACAGCAGCACATCCTGCCGCATCTCGTCACGGAAGTATTCCGCCACGGTCAGCGCCGACAGGGCCACACGCGCACGCGCGCCGGGGGGCTCGTTCATCTGTCCGAAGACCAAGGACGTCTTGTCGAGCACGCCGGAAGCCTTCATTTCCTTGTGGAGCGCCGTACCCTCTCGCGTGCGCTCGCCGACACCGGCAAATACGGAGTAGCCACCGTGCTGCGTGGCAATGTTGTGGATCAATTCCTGGATCAACACCGTTTTGCCCACGCCCGCGCCGCCAAAGAGTCCCACCTTCCCGCCCTTCCGATACGGCGTCAGCAGATCGATCACCTTGATGCCGGTGACCAGCACGCTCTCCGACGTACCCTGCTCCTCGAGCGAGGGCGCCAGCCGATGAATCGGGAGCCTCTTCTCCGCGGTGATCGGCCCAAGCCCGTCCACGGGTTGGCCGAGCAGGTTCATCACCCGGCCCAGTGTCGCCGGCCCCACCGGCATCGTCATGACCGTCCCGGTATGCGCCACGGATGCGCCGCGCACGAGACCATCGGTGGAGTCCATGGCAATCGTCCGCACCACGTTGCTGCCAAGATGTTGCACCACCTCCAGCACGAGGTTGTCGGGTTGGTCGTTGATCGATGCGTTGGACGTCGTCAGCGCCGAGTAGATCGGGGGCAGTTGATCCTGTTTGAATTCAACATCAACAACCGCGCCCGTGATCTGCGTGATCCACCCTGTTGCGTTCGTAGGATTCGATGTGGTCATATCATTCGCCTTCCTGCCTTACTTCAAAGCTTCCGCACCGGAAATGATTTCGCTGAGTTCGCTCGTGATCGAGGCCTGCCGCGCCTGGTTGCGCAGCTTGGTGTACCGGACCGTAAGGTGATCGATGTTCGTCGTGGCATTGTCCATGGCGGTCATCCGCGCCCCATGTTCACCCGCGGCGTTGTGCAGCAAAGCGTAATACACCGTGAAGTTCACCAGCTTGGCCAGGAACACGCCGAGCAGGGATTGAAGGTCCGGCTCGCAAAGATACTCGCGCGATGCGCCGCCCTGTCCTGCCTTCGGCAGGTTGTCCAACCCCACCGGGAGAAGCTTCACCACAACGGGCTCCTGCGACAGGGCCCCGTGATACGCATTGTAGGCGATATAGATCTCATCGTAACGCCGCGCGAGAAACGCCTCGGCCAAGTCCTCGCCGATGCGCACGGCCGATGCATAGGCCGGGTTCGTCACAACGCCTTCGTATGCGTTGCGCACCTCCATCTTGTCTTTCAGGGCCACTTGCGCCTTTCGGCCGGCGAAACTCACGCGCAACCGGCGAAACCGGGCCTGGTTCGCCTCGACCCATTCGTGCACATGCCGGATGAGGTTGCTGTTGAACCCACCGCAGAGTCCCTTGTCGGACGACACCACCAGCAGCAAGCCGTTCTTGATCGGCGAACGATGAATCATCAGGGGATGCGGATCGAGCCCCCCTCCCTGCAGAAAACCGAGCGCCACGCCCTGCAAGCGCGCGGCGAAACGCGACGCCTGTTCCTCCGCAGCCTGTGCGCGACGCAATTTCGTGGCGGAGACCATCTTCATGGTCTTCGTCACGCGCTGCATGTTGCGCAAGCTCGCCAGCTTGACGTTATATTTGCGGTAGTTCGGCATCGCCTGGTTCCGTCCAGCCTACCCCTTGAATCGCCGCCCAAAATCTTCCAGCAGATCGTCGAGAGCCTTCTTCACTTCGGGCGTCAGCGACTTCTGCTCCTCGAAGAGGCGCACGAAATCCGTGTAAAGCGAATCCAGCGCCTCGTGCAACTGCTGCTCGTACGTCCGAACCTTGTCCGTGGGCACATCATCCAGCCGCCCATTCACGCCCGCGTAGATGCCGGCCACCTGCTTGACGACGGACAGCGGCGCTCGCGCAGGCTGTTTCATCAACTCCATCAACCGGCGGCCGCGGTTGAGTTGCTTCAGCGTACCGGCATCCAGGTCCGCCGAAAACTGGGCAAAGGCCTCCAGCTCCCGGAACTGCGCCAGGTCCAACCTCAATGTTCCCGCCGTCTGCTTCATGGCCTTGATCTGGGCGTCACCACCGACGCGCGAAACAGATATGCCGGGGTTCACCGCGGGCCGCTGGCCCCGGTTGAAGAAGTCGGCCTCAAGGAATATCTGGCCATCGGTGATGGAAATGACGTTGGTCGGCACGTAGGCGGCAATGTCATTCGCCTGCGTTTCCACGATGGGCAAGGCGGTCATGCTTCCGCCACCCAAGGCCTCACTGAGCTTGGCTGCACGCTCCAGCAGACGGCTGTGCAAGTAGAAGATGTCGCCCGGAAAGGCCTCGCGGCCCGGCGGCCTACGCAACAACAGCGACATCTGCCGATAGGCCTGTGCCTGCTTGGTCAAGTCGTCGTAGACCACCAACGCATGCCGTCCGGAATCGCGATAGAACTCCGCCATCGCGCAACCGGAAAAGGGGGCCATGAATTGCATCGGTGCCGGATCGGACGCTGTCGCCGCGATGATGGTCGTGTACGACAGGGCCTTGTGCGCCTTCAACGTCTCGTAGATCTGGGCCACGGTGGATCGCTTCTGCCCGATGGCAACGTAGAAGCACATGACGTTCTGCCCGCGCTGGTTGATGATCGTGTCGATCGCCAGCGTCGTCTTTCCGGTCTTGCGGTCGCCTATGATCAACTCCCGCTGGCCGCGGCCAATCGGCGTCAGGGCATCGACAATCTTGATGCCCGTCTGTAGCGGTTCGGTCACGTTCTGCCGATCGACAATGCCCGGAGCCCGGACTTCCACCGGCCGCGTTTCCGTGGACTGAATCGGTCCATTCCCATCGATGGGATTGCCCAACGCATCCACCACACGCCCGGCAAGAGCGTCACCCACCGGCACAGAGGCAATGCGCCGGGTACGAGTGACTTTGTCACCTTCCTTGACGCGCCAGTCTTCACCAAAAACGGCAATACCGACATTCTCTTCTTCGAGGTTCAACACCATGCCTGTCACGCCTCCGGAGAACTCGACCAGTTCGCCGGACATGACCTTCTCCAGCCCGAACACGCGGGCAATGCCATCGCCCACGCTCAGGACCGTGCCCACCTCCCGGACATCGGGCTTCAGTTCGTATTCCGCGAATTGCTTTTTCAGAATCGCGGAAATTTCCTGGGGTTTCAGATCTATGGACATAAATTGCTCCTTCTCCGTCTTCTACGCGCGCGCCCACTTGCGCTTCAAAAGCTCCATCTGCCCTGACAGGCTGAAATCGTATACCGTATCGCCAACCTGAACCTGCACGCCGCCCAGCAACGAGGCATCAACCGACACCGATGTCTCGATCTGCCCGCCGAATCGCGACGACAGCTTGTGCCGGATCGCCGCCTCACCATCGTCGCCCAACGGTGACGCTGTGACTACGGACACCGACAACACATTGCGCTGCCGACGGTAGAGAGTGCCGAAGCGCTGCAGGACATCCGGCAGCAGGCCCAACTCCCGCGCGTCGGACATGATCAGCAGCAGCCGGAATGTCAGGTCATGCAGGCGCCCCTTGAACAAATCGGTCAAAACCGCGTCCCGACGGGCTTCCGGCAGGGCCAACTGACGCACAAAGGCCTGCCAGTCGGCATGCTCACGCGCCAAGGTGTCCAGAAAGCGCAGTTCCTCGTAGACGCGATCCAGCACATCCCCGTCCCGCGCCATATCGAACAGCGCGTGCGCATAGGCGCGTATTACTTTTGCGTTCTTCATGCCCTACAACTCGTCGATCAACTGCCGTGTCAACTGCCGATTCGCGGCATCATCGAGATTCTTGCGCACGAGTTTGCCGGCCA
>DAISJM010000061.1:12673-16070 GCA_036821485.1 Verrucomicrobiota bacterium
CTCTTCTTGATGGCATTCTCGCGCTTGTCGAGAGCGGCCATGATCGGCTTCCACGCCAGTCTGTGGAGGAAGAACGCCGCCGTCAGGAAACTGGCCCAGGTCAGCAAGACCATGGTATCCGAGACATCCATCTCGCTGCGCGGCGGGTGCGGCTCCGCTGCAACGCCCGTGGATGCCTCCGCGGTTTCCGCAACCGGCGCGGCCACGGCCAAGGGGCTATAGATGAAGAGACTATTGTTCATGGACACCACCACCTTCTCCCTCGATCGCTCAACCGCATCACAGCTGCAGGAAGCAGATCACCGCGGCGAACAAACCGAGTCCTTCGATCAGCGCCGCCGCGATCAGCATCGTGATTTGGATTTTCGGCGTCGCTTCCGGCTGCCGCGCAATACCTTCCACGGCGGATGCCGCCACCTTGCCGATGCCGAGCCCCACGCCGATCGTCGTCAATCCCGCGCCTATGCTTGCCAATGCGAGTCCTGTCATGGTCCTTCCCTCTCCGTTGCCGTCCGCCGGGCGGACGGTGATTGTTAATGTTCTGGTTGAAACATCTGCCCGATGAAAACCGCCGATAACAGCGTGAAAATATAGGCCTGGAAGAAGGCCACAAATATCTCGAAGAAGAAAACGCATACCACAAGCAGCACCAGCGGCAGCGAGTAGTAACCAAAGATCACCACGAGACCGAGCAGCGAAAAGATGATGATATGTCCCGCCAGCATGTTGGCGAAGAGACGGATCATCAAGGCAAAGGCTTTGCCGATCATGCTGATGAACTCAATGGGCGCGAGAATCGGCAGGATCGGCCAAGGCACCCCCCGCGGAACAAAAGCGCGAAGGAAGCCCCGGAACCCGTTGCGATAGATCGCGCCAAGCACCATCACCGACAGCGTCACCAGCGCCAGCGCCCCGGTGACGTTGACGTTGCTCGTTGCCGCGCTGAACAGGGGAATCAAGCCGAGAAGATTCATCATGAGAATGAACAGGAACAGGCTGCAGAAAAGCGGGGTGAACTTGCGCCCATCCTGATCACCCAAAAAAGGGATGGATATCTTGTCGCGAACGAAGAGGACAAAGAGCTCCAGCATGGCGGTGAAGCCTCGCGGCGCATCCTGCTGCGGTCTGTAGAACAGCGCCACGAGACCGATCAGCAGGGCCGCCGAAAACACCACCATGAACGAGTCGTAGCTGAAGACATCGAAGATCTTCAGATGCATGAACGGCACATTCCACGTGTCGGCACTCGCCATGTGATACATGACGTGATGCATGATGTAGTCGTGGACGGCCGTCTTGCTGTCGACGGGCGCCTCGGCCACCGCTACGGCGGCTGTTACAGTAACACTCACGGTGCCCCAATAAAATTTTCGCCGGTCCCTTGCGAGGACCGGCTGAATAACAAGGCCTCTATACTAGACCTCTGCGCGCGCTGGACAACCCCAAAAAAGGACCAAAAAACACAGCAAACTCAGCCTTTTTCTTCCGCGCCACTGACCCGATCCGCCCGTTGCACTTCCCGAACTATCTTCCATAACTCGTAAAGACTCGATATCAACCCCAGAAAAACACCCACCAGCGCCCCGCCATGGGCATGCCCGCTTCGGCCTCCCACGTACCACCCGATGACTGCAAAAAGACCTACGGCCGCCGCCATGTAGCTGCCCAGAAAGGCGGCCCGGCTCGGAACCCCGACGGTGGGCCCGCCGGGCCCGGGCTTGTCACGATGAAGATGCTGCACGTCTGTGGGTCGATCCATCGCATCACAATGATACTCCCTGCCCCGGCATTGTTCACAAGGAAAAAGGTTGTGTTCCCGGCTGCCACGGGGTGCTACACTGCAAGCCATGACGTTCTCTATCCCCAATTGAGGTGCGCCGTGAACCAGATGGCTCTGCTGAAGCAGTACCTGAAAGACCGCGAAGACACCGAGATTCCCGACAGCGGATTCCCTTTTGTAACCATTTCCCGCCAGGCCGGCGCCGGCGGCCACACCCTGGCCCGCAAGGTGCTCCAGGAAATGGACAAGTACCCCGACGACGAACTCCTCCAGGGATGGGAGATGTTCGACGAGAAGCTCTGCGCCGTGGTCGCGCAGGACAATGCCATGAGTTCCTCTTTCGAATCCCTCGTCCGCGAGGAGTACAAGCCGGCACTTCATCAGGTCATCTACGACATGCTGATCGGACACTCCGAGCAATTTTCCACCTACAAGAAGATATTCGAGGTTGTCCGCATCCTGGGCATGATCGGCAAGGTGCTCATCATCGGCCGCGCCGGTGCCTTCGTGACCGCAGGCATGCCGAAGGGCATCCACCTCCGCCTTGTCGCCGACGAGCGGAAGAGGATGACGTGGGCCATGCCGCGCTTTGAGATGAAAGAGGACCTGGCCTTGGCCGCCATACGCAAGCAAGACAAGGACCGCGAACGAATGGTCCGCGACTTCTTTGGAAAGGACCTGAAGGATCCGGTGCATTACGACGTCGTGTTCAACACGGCGCGGCAGGACCTCGACGCCATGGCTCGCATCATCGTCCAGATGATCCGCGCCCGCGCAGCCCAAGCCCCCTCGTAACGCCGCGCCATGCACTCGAACGTTGACTCCGCCACGTAGGCCGGGTAAACGAACGCCGCAGGATTTCACCGATAGACAGGACATACAGCCCGATGCACAGCCCGACACCCGAATATCGCCACGAGCCGGATGGCACCTTTGTGCTGACCCACTTCAATCATGCCACCCCGTTCGCCAGTTTCCTGCCCGGTATCGCCGGCACATGGGGCATTCCTCTCTGGGCCTTCTACGTCAACCGCGGGCAGGGCATCTGCAGCTTCGGCCTGCGCGACAAGGACCACTCCATCTCTGAATTCCTTCCCGCCAACTGGGCCTATCAACTCGTCTACCGACAAGGATTTCGCACGTTTGTCCGCCTGCAAGCCGACAAGACGCTCATCCATCACGAACCCTTCACCATGGAGGGCGCGCGGGACCCCGGCTGCACCCAGACCCTGTACGTCCGCCCTCACGAGATCACGCTCCGCGAGCAACACACCCCCCTTGGGCTCGAAACCGAGGTCACCTACTTCACGTTGCCACACGAATCGCTCGCCGCGCTTGTCCGCATCATGAAAATCCGAAACACCAGCGGCAAGACAACCGCTGCATGGGTGCTCGACGGACTCCCCCTGATCGTGCCCCACGGCCTCGGCGATTCCATGCTCAAACATCTCCGCTATATTGCCCAGCCCCACATCGAGGTCGTGGGCCTCGCGGAACGCACACCCGGATTCCGAACCAAGGCCACCATCGCAGACTCGGCCGTTGTCGAGGAAGTCAAAGGCGTCAATTTCTGCTTCGGCTATGAGGCCGTGTTTCCCCACGAACTGCTGCTCCCGC
>DAISJM010000062.1:0-15422 GCA_036821485.1 Verrucomicrobiota bacterium
TCCAGGAAGTCACCACGATACCGCACAGAAACCGTGTCGCGAACAAAGCGACCCTTCTCGTCGAGCGGAGCGTTAGCCTGCGCAATGACGAAGTTCTCTTCCTGATCGGCTGTCAGGTAGTCCACCTTCTCAGAGACGCGGCCATTGTCTACCTTGCGGTATGGGCTCTCAATAAACCCGAACTCGTTTACCCGCGCATACATACTAAGGGAAGAGATCAGACCGATGTTCGGACCTTCAGGCGTCTCGACCGGACAGATTCGACCGTAGTGACTGCTGTGCACGTCGCGCACTTCGAAGCCGGCGCGTTCGCGGCTCAGACCACCGGGTCCCAGGGCGCTCAGCCGCCGCTTATGTGTCAGTTCCGCCAGGGGATTCGTCTGATCCATGAACTGGCTCAACTGGCTCCGGCCAAAGAAATCGCGAACTACCGCGGCCAATGCTTTGGGATTAATCAGCTTTTGAGGCGTGAGTTTCTCGACCGTGCGGTCGAAGATCGTCATGCGCTCCTTGACCAGACGTTCCGTGCGAGCGAGACCGAGACGGCACTGGTTCTCCAACAACTCACCCACGGTCCTCACACGGCGGCTGCCAAGGTGGTCGATATCATCCACCGTTCCTTCGCCGCGGCGCAAGTTCACAAGATACTTGATCGCCCCGATGAGATCTTCCTTCTCAAGCACGCGCGATTCGTTCTTCTGGTCCAGATTGAGCTTCTGGTGCATCTTGTACCGGCCCACGCGACCGAGATCGTAGCGGCGCGGATCAAAGAAGATGCGCTTCAGCAACTGCTTGGCATTGGAGATTGTCGGCGGATCGCCGGGGCGCAGTTTGTGATAGATGTCCTTCAGGGCATCCTCATGTGACCGCATGGCGTCCTTCTGAACGCTCTTCAGGATCAGCCCCTCATCCCAAGTAACATCGACCACTTCAACATTGGTGAAGCCGGCACTCTTCATCTGCTTGACGAGTTCCTTCGTCAGCGGATCGTACCGCCGAGCCAGGATCGTCTTGGAGTCTGCGTCGATGACATCGTCCTTCACCACGCGATTCAGAAGCCGAGATTCCTCCACCGCATCCTTCAACGATATCTTCTCAAAGGAGTAGAAAAGGCCGAGGACTTCCTCATCCGTCCCGTACCCAAGTGCTCTCAGGAACGTAGTGGCCAGGAACTTCCTTCGCCGTTTCTTGCGATCGAGGTATATCTGGAGAAGATCCGAGGTGTCGAACTGCACCTCGATCCACGAGCCGCGATCCGGGATGATACGGAAGGAATAGAGCATCGACCCGTTAGCATGAATGCTTTCTTCAAAGCAGATGCCCGGAGAGCGGTGCAACTGACTGACCACCACGCGCTCAGCACCATTGATCACGAACGTACCCGGTTCCGTGATCAGCGGCACCTCGCCCATGTAGACATCCTCTTCCCTGACTTCCTTGCCATCTTTCAGACGAAAGGTGACATAAAGGGGCGCAGCATATGAGATGCCTTCCTTGAGACAGTCAATCGCTGTCATCTTGGGGTCGGCGATCACATACTTGACGAAATCGAGCGTGCACTGCCCATCGTAGCTCTCGATCGGAAAGACTTCCTTGAAGACAGCCTGAAGCCCAACCAGCTTTCGCCGGTTTGGCGACACGTCCATCTGGAGGAAGTCCCGATACGAGTTGCTCTGGATCTCGATCAGATCCGGCAACTCAAGCACATCCGACAGCTTCCCGTACTTGACTCTATCCGCCATGCCACACCTATAGGCTGAGAATGTTAGGGTTGGCCTGCGCAGACCAAAGGTCCCGCGCAGGACGGTCCAGGACACCCAACGTGGCTACTTGATCTCCACTTTGGCGCCAGCCGCTTCCAACTGAGCCTTAATCTTCTCAGCATCTTCCTTCGTCGTGCCTTCCTTGACCGGCTTCGGAGCGCCTTCGACCAAGTCCTTGGCTTCCTTCAGCCCGAGGCTCGTGATCGTGCGCACTTCCTTGATGACCGCGATCTTGTTCGCGCCCGCCGCAGCAAGCACAACTGTGAACTCGGTCTTCTCCGCTTCCGGAGCCGCCGCTGCAGCACCGCCACCCGCCGCCGCCACAGCCACTGGGGCCGCAGCAGAAACGCCAAGCGTTTCTTCCAAGGCCTTCACCAACTGCGAAAGCTCCAACACTGTAATGCCCTGAATCCACTCTACGAATTCAGCGGCTTTCCCTTCCACTTTCACTGCTGCCTCCTTCTTCTGATCCGCTTCTGCCGTTGCTTGTGTGTTCTCGGTCATGTTCGCATCCTCCTCACATGGTTGTTGCTCGCCGCACCGCGCGGGCGCGGAACTTCTGCCTACGACTTACCCTTCTTCTCTTCCACAGCCTTCAGGACATAAACGATGCTGGCCACCTTCTGCTGCAACACGCCCACCAACTGCGTCATCGGCGCAGCCAGCGTGCCCACCAGTCGAGCATACAACTCATGCTTCGACGGTAATGCAGCGAGTTGGGCAACATCCGCAGCCGAAAGAGCCGAGCCTTCCAGCGAGCCAATCTTGATGACAGGAAGTTCGTATTCCTTGATGAAGTCGCGAAGGACCTTCGCGGCCTGCACCACATCACCTTTGCCATACACCATGGCCGACGGGCCCTTGATTGCCTCGTCAAACCCCTTGAATGACAATTCCTTCGCCACCAGACGGAACAGCCGGTTCTGGATCACTTGCATCTGCGCCGACACACCGTGCAGTTTGCGCCGGAGTTCCTCTGTCTTGGCAACGCTAAGTCCGCGGTAGTCGGCCAGGATCACGAAAGACGCATCCGACACTTTGCCGCGCAATTCATCTACTATGGATTTCTTTTCGGGTCTCATGGGGTGTCCCTCGGCGGCCGCTAGGCAGCCACCTCCTTAAGATCGATGTGAAGCCCGGGCCCCATCGTGGAAGTCACCGTGCACCGCTTGATGTAGATTCCCTTTGCGACCGGCGGCTTCGCCGCATTGACCGCGCCAATGACCGTGCGACAATTCGCAACGAGGTCTTCCAACTTGAAGGATATCTTGCCAAACGGCACCATCACGTTGCCGTTCTTATCCATTCGGAATTCAACACGACCCGCCTTGCACAGCTTCACAGCCGCCGCGGTGTCGTCCGTCACTGTGCCGGTCTTCGGGTTCGGCATGAGTCCGCGAGGACCCAACACCTTGCCGAGTTTGCGCACTTCCTTCATGGCATCCGGCGTGGCAACCGCCACATCGAAATCCGTCCAGCCCGATTGAACCTTCGCAATCATGTCTTCGAACCCGACCGCTTCGGCCCCAGCCGCCAAGGCAGCGTCTGCCGCCGGTCCCTTTGCAAACACCAACACGCGAACCTTCTTGCCGGTCCCGTGCGGAAGGGAGACTGTGCCGCGGACGGCCTGATCGGATTGCGTCGGATCAACACCCAACCGGAAGGCGATCTCCATCGTTTCATCGAATTTCGAATAGACGTTCGACTTGAGAAACTCGATCGCCTTGGCCAATTCGTAGGTGGTCTCGGCGTTAACCTTCTCTTTTACCTGACGATATTTTTTGCCGTGTTGTGCCATGGCTAGATAACCTCAATTCCCATGCTGCGGGCCGTGCCTTCAATCAGCCGCATTGCATGATCAAGATCCTTCGCGTTCAGATCCTTCTCCTTGGCCTTCGCGATCTCAGCGATCTGCTGACGCGTCACCTTGCCGACCTTCTCGCGGTTGGGCGTCGCCGAGCCCTTTGCGATCCCGGCCGCACGCTTGAGCAGCGTCGCTGCCGGAGGACTCTTGGTGATGAACGTGAACGACTTGTCGTGGTAGACCGTAATCACAACGGGGATGACCAACCCCGCCTGACTCTGCGTTGCCGCGTTGAACTGCTTGCAGAACTCCATGATGTTCACGCCCTGCTGACCCAACGCGGGGCCCACAGGCGGCGCGGGATTAGCCTGCCCGGCCGGAATCTGCAACTTGATGCTACCTGTTACTCTCTTTGCCATGGTTTGTTATCCGTTACTTGTTATCGGTTGTCCGTTATCGGCTAGAGGCCTCCGTCATCCGGAACGAATCACGGAGAACTGATAACGAATAACACTACCTACGCTCTCTCTACTTGCCAGTATTCCAACTCCACCGGTGCGGACCGGCCAAAAATCGATACAGACACTTTCAACTTACCGCGATCGGGGTCCACTTCCTCGATCACACCGTTGAAGTTGAGGAAAGGCCCATCCGTGATCTTGACCGTCTCGCCGGGCTCGAACACGATCTTGGGCTTAACTTTCTCCTTCTTCTCTTCAATCTGGCGGAGGATGTTTTCCACTTCCTCCGGACGAAGAGGAACAGGCCTTTCACCGCCAACAAACCCGATGATGCCAGGCGTCTGCTGGGTGAAATACCACGTCTTCTCCATCAGGCCGCGCTGGTCGTTATACAAGCACATGTGAACCAACACGTACCCAGGATAAAACTTCCTGGTGGTCGTGGTCTTCCTGCCCTGCTTGACCTCCGAGACCTTCTCCGTCGGAATCAGGACTTGATCAATATAGTCCTGCATCTCCTCCTGCTCAATCCGACGCTCGATGCTCTCCCTGACCTTCATCTCCTGGCCGGAGAGCGTATGAAGCACGAACCACTGTTTCTCCATGTGCGACCCCTGATCCGGTGAACTGCTATCGGATAATCATACGGAGCACGCCCCACAGCAGGACGTCACTCATACCGACAAACACGCTGACAATCAGCACCGACACAATAACCACCACGGTGGAATCAACCAGTTCGGACCGTGTCGGCCAGGAGCACTTCTTGAGCTCCACCCTGACATCCGTCACGAACGCCTTCACTCCGTCAATTGCCTGTTGCAGCTTGCTCATCAATGCACCGTGACCACTTCCCCGCGCTGGATGGCAGGCCAGGAGGGACTTGAACCCACAACAACCGGTTTTGGAGACCGGTGCTCTGCCAATTGAGCTACTGGCCTACCGGAACGGATGACCTACTTCACCTCGCGGTGTACCGTATGTTTTCGATCGAAGCGGCAGTATTTCTTCAGTTCCACACGCTCCGTCTTGACGCGCTTATTGCGCGTCGACGTATAGTTGCGCTGCTTGCACTCCGTGCACGCGAGAGTTATCTGTTCTCTTGCCATGGTCTATTCCATTGACCGCGGTCGTTGGGGCGTTTCCACCCTATTGCAGAATTTCCGTCACGCGACCAGCGCCCACCGTACGACCACCCTCACGAATGGCGAAGCGCATCGTCTTCTCCATGGCGATCGGTGTAATCAGGCAGACTTCCACGCTGATGTTGTCACCCGGCATGACCATGTCCACGCCTTCGGGCAATGTAATATCGCCCGTAACGTCGGTCGTCCGGAAGTAGAACTGCGGACGGTAGCCCTTGAAGAACGGGGTATGACGACCACCTTCTTCCTTGCTCAGGACGTACACTTCCGCCTTGAACTTAGTGTGAGGCGTAATGGAACCCGGCTTCGCCAGCACCTGTCCACGCTCGACATCTTCCTTCTTATAGCCGCGCAGAAGGCAGCCGATGTTGTCGCCCGCCTGGCCCTGATCCAGCAGCTTGCGGAACATCTCAACACCCGTAACAACCGTCTTCGCCGTGGGACGCAGGCCAACGACTTCAATTTCCTCGCCAACCTTGACGATACCACGCTCAACTCGGCCCGTAACAACCGTGCCACGACCTTCGATCGAGAACACATCTTCGATCGGCATCAGGAACGGCAGATCCATCGGGCGCGTCGGCTCGGGGACGAATTCATCGATGGCATCCATCAAGTCCTGAATGCACTTCGCCTCCGGGGCATCCGGCGTCGCAGCCTGCATGGCCTGCAGTGCCGAACCACGAATGACCGGGGTCTTGTCGCCCGGGAAATCGTACTTCGACAGAAGCTCGCGAATCTCCAGCTCGACGAGGTCGAGCAGTTCCGCATCGTCCACAGTGTCCACCTTGTTGAGGAACACTACGATCGCCGGCACACCGACCTGACGGGCCAGCAGAATGTGCTCGCGCGTCTGCGGCATCGGACCATCGGAAGCGCTGACCACGAGAATCGCGCCGTCCATCTGGGCGGCACCCGTGATCATGTTCTTCACGTAGTCCGCATGTCCGGGGCAATCCACATGCGCGTAATGGCGCTTGGTGCTCTCGTACTCAACGTGCGACGTGGCGATGGTTAGAATCTTGGTCGGATCGCGACGTCCTTGCGACTCGGAAGCTTTCGCCACCTGATCGTAAGAAATGAACTGCGCAAGCCCCTTGGCCGCCTGTACTTTCGTGATGGCTGCCGTCAGGGTCGTCTTGCCATGGTCAACGTGACCAATGGTTCCCACGTTCACGTGGGGCTTTGTTCTTTGGAATTTGTCCTTTGCCATGGGGTCTTCCTCCTAGCCTGACTGGTTTCCCTTTTCTATTCGCTCTACGTCCTATCTATCCAAAATCCTATCCGAAACACCGGACATCTTCTTCGCCATCCATCTGAGCCCGACACCATCATGGAGCCCACGAGCGGAATCGAACCGCTGACCTCATCCTTACCAAGGATGTGCTCTACCGACTGAGCTACGTGGGCCTCTTACCGCCCTGCCCGCCCTACGTCGATCTCTCCCCGAGAGCCACACGATATGCATCACACTCGGCGGACGCGAGAAGCCCCGTACCACCCGGACGAGCCTGCCTTCCAACCTTCCCGCACTCCCTTGTCACGGGGCCACAGCGGAATGTCGATTCAACTCAACCCGTCTAAACACAAAAAGACACAGAGCAACAACACGCCCTCTGTCTCACTTCGTTACATCACGAAACTAAGCCAGCAAGAAGTGTGATTGCCTACCTTAAAACTATGTAGAAGGCCTTCCCCAATCAGTTCCGACCTTCAATGTGCGTGACACTCTACCCAAACGCCGGAATGTGTCAACCACCTTTTGCGCAAAAACTTGACTTCATTGTGTCAATCCTGCCCCCAGCCATAGAAGTCTGCTTTTCGACGTGAAATTCGCACCCAGATCGTGCATAAAGGACCCACATAACCTCATGCCCCCCACCCTCATCAGACAAGAATTGGCCAACTACGGGCGAATGATCGCCAAGGCCAGGCTCACCTCCGGCGCTGGCGGCAACATCAGCGCCCGGGACGGGCGCCTCATTTGGGTCAAGCCAAGTGGTCTGGCCATGGAGGAACTCAGAAGCACGGATCTCGTCTGTATCGATGCCAGCTCCGGTCGGCTCGTGGAAGGCAAACTACGCCCAACGTCCGAACTTCCCATGCACCTCGCCATCTATCGCACACGCGAAGATGTGCAGGCCATTTTTCACACACATTCGCCATGGGCCAGCGGCGTCGTCACCGCAGGCGTGGATGTGAGGCCCATGTTCGCTGAGGTCGTGAACGACCTCGGCGGTGTGATAGCCGTTCCCTATAAGACAACCTCCTCCCAGGAACTTGCCGACGCGGTCGCCGAAGCCGCAAAGACACACGAGACCATCTTCATGACCAACCATGGCGTCGTCGCACTGGGAAAGACGATGAGACAGGCGTACTTCCGTTGTTGCGTCGCTGAAGACGCAGCGAAGTCATTCGTGGCTGCATCAGTGGTGGGCAAGCCCGCCTTCTTGACGGAAGAACAGATTGCCGAGTTGCGCAAACTCGAGGCAGGCGCGTATCGGTCCAAAATGATGGAACGCGAAGGGACCTAAGAGAAGAATCCCATCTTGCCCAACGCGACAAAGCTGAGCCCCATCATTAAGACGATGACGCCGATACAAATGCCGATCATCCACATAAGCCCACCCGTGTGGGCAAGGTTGACGGTACGCCCCTTCGACGGCGGCTGCTGCGGAACCCAGATGCGGGTGTCTCTCTTGCTGAAGTAAACGGATAACCACTTTGGACCACCCCAGTTGTCTCCGTTGTCCCATTCCGCTTTGTTGATGTCAGCCTGCGTCTGTGTGTTTTCCATGGCCCGTCCTTTTGATCACTTGCGCAGCGCAAGATAGTCCTGCACATACTCGCGAACGCCATCCTCAAGATTGGTCACAGGCTTATTGTACCCTGCGTCTCTCAACTTGGTAATATCTGCCTGCGTATGATATTGGTACTTCGCCCGCAGGGCTTCCGGCATATCAATGTAGGTGATCTTGGCCTCGCGGCCCATGGCTGCAAATACGGCCTTAACAAGATCGTTCCACGTCCGCGCCACTCCCGTCCCGCAATTGAACAGACCTGATTCACTCGTGTTGTCGCAGAAGAAAAGTGTCGCATCCACAGCGTCCCGAACATAGATGAAGTCGCGGACCTGTTCCCCATCCTTGTATTCCGGGCGGTAGGATTTGAAGAGCTTCACCTCACCGGTCTGGACGATCTGGTCATACGCCTTGTTGATGACCGAACGCATGTCACCCTTGTGATCCTCGCGCGGCCCATAGACATTGAAGTACTTGAGCCCGACAATCCGGTCCATGATCCCCCGGCGCAACGCCCATAAGTCGAACATCTGTTTCGAGTAGCCGTACATGTTGAGCGGACTCAACGTCGGCGTGACCTCGTCCGCATCCGAGTAGCCCAACGAGCCATTTCCGTAGGTAGCCGCACTGGAGGCATAGACAAACCGCACATTGTGCAGGAGACACCACTCACAGAGTTCGCGCGTATACCGATAGTTGTTGTCCGCCAGGAAACTGGCGTTCTTCTCCGTGGTGGAACTGCAGGCTCCCATGTGGATCACGGCATCCACATCGGCCAACCGATCGTACTGCAGCATGGCGCGGAATTCGTCTTTGTCGATGTAGTCCTCGTAGCGCAACCCAACAAGATTCTTCCACTTCTCGTCCTGCCCAAGTTCATCCACAACCAGCACGCGCTCGTCGCCACGCTCGTTCAACGCGGCCACGATGTTGCTGCCGATGAATCCGGCGCCTCCCGTCACTACAAAACGTGCAGTCATCACGATTCTCCTGTGCGATCCGTCTTCGGACGATAGGCTTCCACGATCCGTTCAATCATCCCCGTGGATGATCGCCCCTTCAGCAGCGGAGCCAGTACCACTTTGCCGCCGCTCCTTTCCACCACGTCGCGCCCGCTGACGTAGTGAGCCCAGTCCTCGCCCTTCACCAACACGTCCGGCAACAACTCTCCGATCAGGGCCGCCGGCTCGTCTTCGTCGAAAATCACCACGTAGTCCACACATTCCAGGGCCGCGAGAACGCGCGCCCTGTCGCCTTGCTCATTGATGGGTCGCTTGGAGCCCTTGTATCGGCGCACGGACGCATCGGAATTCATCCCCACCACCAGGGCGTCGCCCTGCTGGCGGGCGAATTCGAGATAGCCCACATGCCCGGCATGCATCAGGTCAAACGCTCCATTGGTGAAGACAAGTTTCTTCCCCGACGCGCGCAGGCGCGCACGTTCCGCCTTCATGGCCGCACGACTCAAAATCTTGGTTTCAAGATGTCTCATCAACTGAACACCCGCACCCTCTCTCCGGGGAGACTTCTACCATAACCGGCACTCGCTGAATACCACGAAAGCCGGGTCAAGGGACCCCGCCGACCGGAACTCCTGCAATGATCTTCTCCCTCTGTTTCCGATATGATGTATTCTCCGGAGCCAAGGCCAAGGCCTTCTCGATGCTGGCGCGTGCTTCATCAGACCGGCCCAGTTCAAAAAGGGAAATAGCCTTCAGGCTGTGGACCTCCGGGTCGCCCGCGAGCCCAGCCTCAGCCCACAGAATCTGATCCAGTGCTTCCTGAAATCGCGACTCTGCGATGTAGCGCTTGGCCAGCAGTTTCCCCATCTCGCGGCCACGCTTTGTGTCGGGCATTAGAGCCATCACCTCACGCGCATATTTCTCGCAACGTTCAAAGTCGCCCAGATCGTAGAACATGATGCTCGCCAGCACGACGCGCGGATAAGCCATGTCGGGATTCTCCTCCGCCATGGCCGTGAAGAAACTCACAGGGCTCAGACATTTCGCTGACGCCGACAGTCCGTAGGCTGCATGAAGACCAATATACAGTGCCAGCAACCAGCGCCCCAGTCGCCCGTATCGATCCTGAAAATCACTGATCCTTCCTGCCACCCGCCGAATCAGCCATCCTCCCACCAACCCCATGCCCACCACCCCCGGCAAAACGGCGCAGTAGCGATCCGCAAAAGGGATGTGCATGGCTGTAACCAGCATCACGTTCGCGAGCCCCGCAGCGAACCACGACGCGACCAATACAGGAAAACAACTCCTGCGCAGCGCAAGAGCCAACACGACGCCACTGGCGGTCAGAATCAACAACACCACGCCAGCCGTGGCGGCAAACCCCGCAGCGTAGTCAGACCAGTCCATGAAGATCGCCGACGACGGCAACACAATCCTCGCGATAGATGTTGCACCAAAGTGAAAGGCACGACCCGCACCCTCTCCAAAGAGCATGGCAAGCGAGTGACCGGATGAGACCGACTGTATTCCTGCCATCGTTCTGAGCAGGTAGGCCGGAATCAATCCGGCCATCAGCCCAACACCGCCTGCAAGGGAGAAACGCGAACGACGCACCACCCCATGCAACAAGGCCGCCGCGGCCATAGCGGAGAAAACAAAATAGGCCGTCTCCTTGAACAGCGCTGCGACCAGGGAAGTCATCGCACATGCCGCCAGACGCCAAGGCCAGTTGCCCGGGCGACCCGAACCCGCAATGGAGAAGATCGCAACCGACCCGCCAATCTCAATGACCAGGTCCGGCAGCGACATGAAGAACTGGGCGAGTTCAGTACGCATGGGATGGGCCGCAAGAAGTGCCCCCGCCGCTATAGCCAGAAACGGGCTCGACGTCACTCGCAGCCGAAGAAGCAACCACGACAGAAAACTGGCCGAAGCCCCCGCCACCAGAATGCTGAACAAATGATAGGCCAACGGACTGGGGCCGAACAACCGGTACAGCGTCCAATTCACCACCATCAGCATGGGGCGGTAGTAGCCCGACGGCTCACGGCTGGTCATCTCAAGCCCATAATCCCTGGAGAAGACACTGGTGATGAAGGATGGTTCAGACAGCAGCGGATGCTTCTGGATCAGGCCGACATCGTCCCAGACAAATTGACTGAACAGTGCCGGCAGATGGAACAACAGCGTCAGCAGCAGCGGCAAGAGGAACAACAACGGACGAACCGCGACACGACCATCCAGCGTGTCGTCCCCTGCCGTATCGTTTTCAGCGCACCACTTCACATGTTCTCGGTAATCGCCCGACCGAACTCGCTGCATTTGACCTCGCGCGCACCCTGCATAAGCCGCGCGAAATCATAGGTGACCACCTTACTCTCGATGGTCCGTTCCACGCCCTTGATAATCAGATCCGCCGCTTCGGTCCAACCCATATAGCGGAACATCAGTTCGCCCGACAGGATCAGCGACCCCGGGTTAACCTTGTCCAAATTCGCATACTTCGGCGCGGTGCCATGCGTAGCTTCGAACACAGCGGCACCCGTGTCGTAGTTAATGTTGGCTCCCGGTGCAATGCCGATCCCCCCCACGCAGGCAGCCAAGGCATCCGAGATGTAATCGCCGTTGAGGTTCAACGTGGCAATCACGGAGTACTCGGCCGGGCGCGTGAGGATCTGCTGGAGGAACGCATCTGCAATGCAGTCCTTAATGATAATGTCGGAACCCGTCTTCGGATTCTTCATCGTGTGCCACGGGCCGCCATCCAAAGGCACTGCGCCGAATTGCTCGCGCGCTGTCTGGTAGCCCCAATCGCGGAAGGCGCCCTCCGTGAACTTCATGATGTTGCCCTTGTGTACCAGCGTGACCGACGGGCGGTTATTTTCAATCGCATACCGAATCGCCGCCTTGACCAGGCGCGAGGTGCCCTCGCTCGACACAGGTTTTATGCCGATACCCGATGTCTCGGGGAATCGAATCTTCTTCACCCCCATTTCCTTCCGAAGGAAATCGATGACCTTCCTGACCTCCGGGGTTCCGGCCGCCCATTCGATGCCGGCATAGATGTCTTCCGCGTTCTCCCGGAAGATCACCATGTCCGTTAGCTCGGGGCGCTTGACAGGCGAAGGCACGCCTGGAAACCACCGCACGGGACGAAGACACACATAGAGATCCAGTTCCTGACGAAGGGCGACATTGAGGCTGCGGATACCTCCACCCACGGGCGTGGTCAGGGGCCCCTTGATACCAACAAGATATTCCTTGAAGGCCGTCAGGGTCTCCTCCGGCAGCCATACGGGCTTGCCGTACACCGCGTTGGCCTTTTCGCCGGCATACACTTCCATCCACGACACGCGGCGCTTGCCCCCATAAGCCTTCTCTACGGCCGCATCCCAAACCATCATGGACGCCCGCGTGATATCGGGCCCCGTGCCATCGCCCTCAATGAAAGGCAACACCGGGCAATCCGGAACCTGCAAATGCCCGTCGCGCCCCATGGCAATCCTCTGACCCGACGAAGGAACCTTGATCTTGTCGTAATTCATAAGTTTTTGTCCGCGCTCTCTATGTTCGGTGAAGCCGGGAACTTCTAACACATGGAGCCCCCCGTGAAAACCACTTTTCACCACGGTCCCAACGCACGTGATTCATCCCTCTTTACAAGCACGCTAAAACGGGTATAGTTCACGTATCGAATATTTCGTATGGTGAAGTATCAATGAAGACCACCAACCTGAATGACTTCGGTCGGCGCCTCTCGGAGATCATGCCACGCATGATGTTCCAGATTTGGGTGCACGAGCAGAATTACTTCACCACGGGCCGCATCAGCTTTCCCCAACTCTGGGCCTTGGGATATCTCACGCACGCCAGCACAGCCACCATGCGCACCCTTGCGCGCGCCATGCGCGCAAGAGAATCCACCACCACGGGCCTGGTGGACCGCATGTCCCGCATGGGACTCGTGCGGCGCGTCAGGAGCAAGAAGGACCGCCGTGTGGTCTACGTGGAACCCACGGCCAAGGGTCGACGCATACTCGACGATATCAATCAGCAGAGAGAAGAGACCATCAAGTCATTGTTCAAGAACCTGCCAAGCTGCGACCGGACCAAGTATCTTGAGATTCTCGAGAAAATCCTGGCTGATATACCACCCCCACCACCGCTGCACGCTGACAAGGATGTCGTGTCATGAGGCCCACAGCACTCCCATGGATCCTGGCCCTGTGTTTCTCACTGTCACCGCTCATGCCGGCATCAGCAAGCGGCCAGTCGGTGGAGCCGGGGAAACCAGCCTACACGCTGGAAGACTGCATATCGATGGGCGTCGAGCGGGCATCCTCGCTGCTCAATGCCGAGCGTGATGAACAGATCGCCCGGGCGAGAACACGCCAATCCAAGGCACAGATCTACCCGGAGTTATCAACCGACGCATCCTATACGCGCAGGGACAAGCTGAGCACTTTTGACTTCGGTGGAACACAGGTGGAAATGGGCAAACTCGACAACTACTCGGCCTCCGCAACGCTGAGCCAACTGCTCTACTCCGGCGGCAAAGCCCGCGCCGGCATTCGCGCGGCGAACTACTACGGCCAATATGCGAAACTCGGAACGGAGATTGCCCGACGCCAACTGATCCGCGACATCCGGCAATCATTCTACGATCTCCTGCTCGCCCGCGATCGCGTCGATGTCGAGTCCGAGTCCGTCAAACAACTGGCAGATTTCGTTGCACAGACGGAACAGAAGTATCGGAGTGGAACGGCGTCCGAATTCGACCTGCTGACCGCCAAGGTTCGGCTGGCCAACGAGAATCCCAACCTGGTACGGGCGCGAAGCGATCTGGCCGTGGGCCGCGAGTCCTTTGCCAACCTGCTGAAACTGGATAGTTCGAACTTCACACTGGTCGGCACGCTAACCTATGAAGCCGTAACAGCCACGCTGGAAGCCCTGCAGCAGGAGGGATTGGAGAGCCGAACAGAACTTCAGCAGATGGCCAAATGGATACAACTGCTGAAAGAAGATGCGAAGGTGGCGCGGGGCGATTACTTCCCCACACTGCGCGCCAAGGCGCTGTACACAGGCGACAATCCGGATCAATACAGTTCCGGGGCGGGAGACAGCGGCTGGGGTTGGCACTGGACTGCCCTGCTGACGGCTGAATGGTCGATCTTTGACGGCGGCCTGCGGCGAGGCATCATGATCGAAAAGAATCTGGAATTGCTCAAAGCAGAGACCGACATGGAGGACCTGAAACGCAACGTGCTTCTTGAAATCAAGCAGGCCTACCTGGACATGCAGCATGCCCAGGAGGCACTGGAAGGCGCGAGAGAGAATGTCGATCTTGCCCGCAAAGCCCTTTCCATTGCCAAGACGCGATACGAGCAGGGACTATCCACCTACCTTGAGTTCACCGAGACGAATCTCGCCCTGAGTACGGCACAACTGGCCCATGCTACGGCACTGAGAGACCACGCGGATGCCGTGGCCCGCCTGCGATATGCCTGCGGGCAGAAGGATGAATTTGACCAGAAGGAGTCCAAGCCATGAGCGACACCATGCCTGCACCGAAGCGAAGCAAGAAACTGCTCTTTGTCGTACTGGGCATCGTCCTGCTGATCGTCGTACTGGCCATTTTGCCCAAGCGCAAGGAAAAGCTGGAACAGACGCCCACCCCTCCCCCGCCGGTGACTACCATACTCATCGAACCCACGAGCTTGGATGACACGCTGCAGCTCCCGGCGAAGATTCAGGCTGTCTTCGATTCCGCGCTGGCGCTCGATAAGCCCGGACTGGTGGCCGAGCTCCCCGTGGATCGGGGTGCCATCGTGACGGAGGGACAGGTTCTGCTGCGACTGGAGGACAGAACGTGGAAGGCAAGTCTTGCCTCTGCCGACATCCAGTTTCGCGAAGCCAAGCGCGAGTTGGGCCGTTGGCAGGAACTGAGGAAGACCGGCGCTGTGTCTACCAGCGATTTCGACGCCGTTCAGGCGCGGTTTGACCTCGCCGAGGTGGAGCGCAATAACGCCCGCGTCAACGTGGATAAATGCGTCCTGAAGAGCCCCATGTCAGGCGTCGTCGTGGACCGCTACGTCGAACTGGGCGAACATGTCGCCGAGGGCGCCCCCGCGTTTCGCGTGGTCAACATCGACCGCATCAAACTGAGTGTCGACGTGCCCGAGCGCAATGTGCTCCAGCTTCAACCGAACGTATCGATGACCTTCACCGTCGACAGCCTGCCCGGACGAACCTTCACAGGCAACGTTACCTTCGTCTCCTCCGCCGCACGTCCCGAGAACAACTCGTTTCCCGTGGAACTGACCGTCGAGAACGCCGACGGCTTGCTGCGGCCGGGCATGATCGCCCGCGTCTCGCTCTCACGCGGAACCAGGGACAACGCCATCGTGCTTCCTTTTGGCGCCGTGGTTCCCAAGAAGGGCGACTACGTGGTGTTCGTCCTGAAGGATGGGAAAGCCATCCAGC
>DAISJM010000063.1:0-3385 GCA_036821485.1 Verrucomicrobiota bacterium
CGTGGAGGCCGGCGAAGAAGTCATCGTCGAAGGCAACAGGGCCCTGGCAGACGGAATGACCGTCAATGCCGTGCGGCAACAGAAGCCCTGAGAGCGACCTTTTTTGAGGTGCGTCCATGATTGTCACCAACTATGCCATCAAATTCAGGGTAGCGGTGTTTGTGTTTGTGATCGCTTTGGCGATCATGGGTATCATCAGCTACGTCCAAGTGCCGCGCGAGGGCGCTCCCGATATCACTATCCCCTACGTGTTTGTTACCGCCCCCTACGAAGGCGTGGCCCCGTCGGAAATCGAGAATCTCGTCACCATTCCTCTGGAGAAGCAGTTCAACGATTTGGAGAACGTGAAGGATATCACGTCCACCTCGTCAGAAGGTCTCTCGCTCACGGTGATCGAATTCACTCCCAAGGAAGATCTCAACAACGCTCTCCAGCGTGTGAAGGACAAGATCGATCTCGCAGCCCCAGACCTTCCCCGGGACTTGGACGAACCCATGGTGGAGGTGATCAATTTCAGCACCGATGTGCCCATCCTGACCATCGCGCTGTCCGGCAACACCAGCATCGAGCGCCTCAAGATGCTTGCGGAGGACATGCAGGATGACATCGAGAACATCACGGGTGTCAAGCAAGCTACCATCTACGGAACGCGCGAACGCGAGATTCGGGCTGAAATAGATCCGGATCGCCTGGCCACCTACCACCTCAGTCTCGGCGCGGTCATGCAGGCCATAGCCCGGGAAAACCGCACCGTGTCCGCTGGAAATATCGAGATGACCGGCGGCAAGTTTCAGGTCCGCGTCCCCGGCGAGTTCAAATTGGTTTCAGATATGCGCAAAGTGGTCATTGCCGTCCGCGATGGCCAACCCATCTACCTGACCGATGTCGCCAGGCTGACCGATACGTTCAAGGACATGACCTCCATCTCGCGCATCAACGGCAAGCCCTGCGTGACGCTCCAGATCAAGAAACGCTCGGGCGAAAACACCGTGCGCCTGGTCAAGCAAATCAAGCAGCTCCTCGTTGGCTTTCTGCTCCCGCCGGGCGTGGACATGACCATAACCAACGACCAGTCCACGTGGATCGCCGCCATGCTCGAGGAACTCGAGAACAACGTGGTCTCCGGCTTCGTGCTGGTTGTCGTCGTGCTCTTCATCTTCATGGGCCGCACGAACAGCGTATTTGTGGGACTCGCCATTCCCCTCTCCATGCTCATCTCCTTCATCGTGCTGTACGCCTCGGGCCAGACGATGAACTTCATCGTGTTGTTCAGCCTTGTCATGGCCACGGGCATGTTGGTCGACAACGGCATCGTCATCGTGGAGAACATCTATCGACTCCGCTGTTCCGGCCTGTCCCGCATGGAGGCGGCCAGACAAGGCGCCGCCGAAGTGGCGTGGCCCGTCACCACTTCGACCCTGACCACGGTCGCAGCTTTCTGGCCCCTGCTCTACTGGCCCAACATCATGGGCCAGTTCATGAGCTATCTCCCGAAGACGCTGATCATCACGCTCTTCTCGTCACTCTTTGTTGCCTTGGTCGTGAACCCGGCCATCTGTTCCTTCTATATCAGCGAGAAGAAGAAGATCGACGACGGTACGGAACGGCATCCATTTCTCGATGCCTACGAACGACTGCTCCGGGCCGCCCTGATGCATCGCGGATTGATCCTTTTGTTTGGGTTTGCCCTGTTGATCCTTACCATGCAGGTATACGGACGCCTCGGTCGCGGCATCGAATTGTTCCCCAACGTGGAACCTCGCAGCGCCAATATCAACGTGGCCTTCCCGCAGGGCACCAACATCGAGAAGACAGACGAGACCCTCAAGGGCTTTGAACAGAAACTGGTGAAGTACGAGGACATCAAGTTCTATGTAACCACCGTCGGCGCCACCGGTGGCCAAGGATTCTCCTCGGGTAGTGGCGGCACACATGTGGGCAATATTTACGTGGAGTTCAAGGACAAGGAAGACCGCAAGGAAAACTCCTTGGCCCTTGTGGAGAAGATACGTGATGACATCGGCCTTGTCGCTGGCGCTGACGTCACGGTGGATCGGGAGAAGGAGGGGCCGCCCACGGGCGCGCCGGTGAGTATCGAAGTGGCCGGCGAAGACTTCGATGTTCTTTCCGATCTGGCCTCCGAAATCACCCGGGCTGTCCGCGACATACCCGGCGTGGTGGACCTCAGAGACAATCTTGAAGAAGCACGGCCGGAATTTCAGTTCCGCGTGGATCGGGAACGCGCAGCTCTTCTTGGACTGGATACAGACTCCATTGCGGGTTTCCTTCGCTCCGCCATCTACGGCAGCGAGAGCAGCAAGTTCAGGGCCGGAGAGGACGAATACGACATCACGGTCAGACTTCCCGCCGGAGCGCGAAGCACCGCCAACCTGCTTAACCAGGTCTTCATTCCACTCGACGGCGAACGCAGTGTGCCGCTGTCCTCGCTCGGCGAAGTGGTATACACCGGTGGCCGCGGCGACATCACCCGCAAGAATCGCAAGCGCACGGTAACCATTTCGGGCGACATCGAAGAGCGCAGCGTCGACGCCATTCTCGCGGACATCGCGACGGCCGTGGGCAAGATTCAACTGCCGCCCGGATACACCGTCAATTACGCCGGCGAGAACGAGGATATCAAAGAGAACATGGCGTTCCTCAGCAAAGCCTTTGGCGTGGCTATTGCCCTGATCGCCGTGATCCTTGTCATCCAATTCAACTCCGCCACCCTGCCCATCATCATCATGGTGTCCGTCGTGCTGTCCATGATCGGCGTCATGTGGGGACTGCTGATCTGCCGCATGCGGTTTGGTGTGATCATGACGGGCCTCGGTGTCATCAGTCTGGCCGGCGTGGTCGTCAACAACTCCATCGTGTTGATCGACTGCATCCTGCTGAAACGTGCCGAAGGACTTGATGCGGTGGAGGCTGCCATTGCCGCAGGACGCCAGCGCCTGCGCCCGGTGCTGCTGACGGCAGGTACGACCATCCTTGGGCTCATCCCCATGGCCATCGGATGGAGTGTGGACATCCACAAATGGCCGCTTCATTTCGTCGCTGGCGCCGAGTCCAGCCAGTGGTGGGCTCCCATGGCCGTGGCCGTCATCTTCGGCTTGGGGCTCGCTACCGTGCTCACCCTGGTGCAGGTGCCCGTGGTCTACACCCTCGTGGACAAAATGCGATCGGCAGTTCAGGGCAAGAGCGCCAACCCCAAATAGCCTCATGACACCGTTGACTTCGTATCGCGCACAACTAAGCTTGGACACGCGTTACCTCAGCACGCTGGGCGGTTAGCTCAATTGGCAGAGCGCCAGCTTTACACGCTGGATGTTACAGGTTCAAATCCTGTACCGCCCACCAGCCTTCGCTCGGAGCTCTGCGGAGA
>DAISJM010000063.1:3485-15243 GCA_036821485.1 Verrucomicrobiota bacterium
GCGAAGGCTGTCACGCCGTAGCCAGTCGAGCGTCAGCGAGACAGCGAAGGCGGACCCACACCCGCTCCGAGGCTACGGCTTGGCAAGCCAGCTCTAGGGTTGAATAAACTCGTGACGCTCGGAGCTCTGCGGAGAGCGAAGGCTGTCACGCCGTAGCCAGTCGAGCGTCAGCGAGACAGCGAAGGCGGACTCACTGGGTTGCCGGCAAGGATCTGGTGATCGTTCGACCCGGCGCAAACGCGGCGTAGTCCGTAAACCCATCTCTCAGCCCCGTCACGGGCAACCCGTCAGGCGCCGTTATTCGAAAATACAGCTTCCAGGGATTCTCGTCCTGCGCCACCTTCACCAGCAGCGTGTTGTTCCCCGGCCGCAACGTGGCCTTCACGATCTCCTGATCCGGAGCAGCCAAGCGATAGGCCTCCACGCTGTAGATGCGTTCGCCGTTCAACCACACTGTAAGCGTATCATCAGAACCAAAACGGAGCTCAACAGGCTTGGCGGAGTCCGAGATGATCTTCGTCATCGCATACGCCGCAGCTTGCCCGCGCTTTCCAAACAACTCGTTGAAGTCGAGCCCTGCGTATCGCTCGACATGCCCTTCGTCCACCTGGCGCCACACAACCCTGCCATCCGCTGTGTCGAAGGCAACATCCGGCGACAGCGACCGCTCGGGCGCGAATGATGTTGAGTATGCTTTGCGATATGCCGCCGGGAATGGACCGGCAACCACCCAGCGCGGCGATCTCACAAAAGGAACAACCTTACGATCCAGCAGCGTACCGCCCGATCCAACCGAAAACCGCACACGGCTGTCACCGACCACATCCAGACGATCGAACCTAATGTCCCAATCCATTTCCGCACCGCCGCGCGCAGGCACAACAACAGCTCGTAACGCCCCATCCACCTGCGTACCCGCACCTGCCTCGGCTTTCACACCAACATCCACCGCGACATCCGAGCTGTTCACGAGACACACCTTCAGACTTGTCTGTCCTCCATAGGCAACGCCAATTGTCTCCCGATTCACCTGCAGCGTAACCGGAGACCGCCATCGCAAACTGCCTCGGAACAGTTCGCGACGAACCAGTGCTCCATCCACGATCTCAATCACATAAGTCTGAAGCCGATCGCTGAGATTCTCTTTCAGCGGAGGGGTGATATCCACCGTTACATGCGAACCCTTACTGGAAACGACCGCTGGCGTTCTCACTCCATCATCATCGCCGAAATACCAGTAGACACTGATCCCCCCCGCTACCACACCCGGTGCCAGATCAAATTCGATTTGCATCGAGCGGGCCAGAGGATTACCCAACGGCGGAGCTTTCAGATTCAGAATGGCCGCTCGATCCGATGCAATCTTCACCTCGCGCAGCGGCGCATCGGCTGACCACGCGCCCAAGTCCGTCCCCTCTGCCAGTTGAAGTTTCGGCGTTGCGCCCTCTCTAAAGAACAGCGGGGCATCAATCAGCCCAACCGGCACATCAATACTTGCGGGCCCGACAAAGGCGATCGGATAAAGCGCGTGATGCCATACGCCTTCGGGAAACTCTACTCGACGCCCCGTTGCCCCCTCGCGCAAGACCGGCGCGACCAGCATATCCGAGCCGAGCATGTACTGGTCATCCATGCCAGGGAAACGTGGGTCACCGGGAAACTCCATCACCATCGGGCGCATGATCGGCAGACCTGTCTTCTCCACCTCTCGGCCAAGCTCAATCAGCGCTGGTTTCAGATTCATCCGCAGGTTGACGAGAAGCCTGTATGCGGCCTCGGCCTTCGGGCCAAACTCCCAAGGTTCGCGGCGCAGCACGCCGTGGTACTGCATCAAGGGACTCAGCGCGCCGAATTGCACCCAGCGGATGTAGAGCTCGGGCGTTGGCTGCTCCATGTAACCGCCAATGTCGTGACCCCAGAACGGCATGCCGCTCATCGACGCGGACAAACCGGCGGGCACCAGCGAAGCAAGCTGACCCCATCGCGCATACTGATCGCCGGCCCACAGCGCCGGATATTGCTCGTTGCCAAGGCTTCCGCTCCGCGCCCAAAGCAGACCATCCACTCCCTCCTGCTTCATGAGCTCGGTCAGTGCGCGGTTGTAGAGCGTCGAATACTCGTTGTGCATCTCCCAACCGCGACGGCCATCGGAGAACAGGTCGTCAGGCTTGATGTCTTCACCGTCATCGGCCTTGAAACCCCAGACGCCGAGTTTCAGGGTCGGGCGAATCAGGTCCTGCCAGAACTTCACAGCGTCCGGATTCGTAAAGTCGATGTTCGCGAAATCCTTCAGCCAATTCTGGCGGAAGCTGATGGACCCGTCCTGCTTCTTGACGAAGTACCCCTTCTCTTTTCCAATCGCAAACTCGGGTGACGATGGATGAATCACGGGAACCTGCCAGAGAACGTTTTTGATGTCGTGCCGGTTGCAGAGATCGAAAAAGCGCGAAAGATCGGGCCAGCGGCCGGGATCGAAGTTGTTGAAGTTCCCCACCTCGCTCGATCCCTTCCACGCTTCCTGCACGATCGCCGCAACCGGGAGACCCCGCTGCACCATCCCGTTGATGGCCTCCTCGGCTTCGGCCTGATTCTCGAAACTATTGCGACTGATCCATGGCCCCCATGCCCAATCCGGGATGCTCCTATGCGGGCCCTGTACAGACTCGCGTTTGCCGACGAGTTCCTTGAGGGAATCGCCAAAGGCGACGTAGAACGTCATCACCTGACCAGCGCGTTGATAATGATGGAACCCATCACCTTTGGAATTGAGGTCGAAGCTTCCTTCCGGATTCTGTGCCGCAAAGAAAGCGTAACCGCGCGTGCTGTAAAGAACCGGCGTGACATAATAGCTTTGCAGACCAGCGTCGCCCTGCCCCGGCGCATCCTCGATCCACATGTCGACAGCCTTGCCAACCTGATCTAGACCGTCAAACCGCTCGCCCAAACCGTAGAGCGACTCGCCCTCCCGAGAACTCCACGAGACCTCCAGCCCGGGAACACCGGCTCGCCCAAACTTCTCCAACTTCGTGATCTGACAAACCCACGGATGCCCGTCCCGATCCTTGAGAGAAAATCTTCCCGATGCCGCATCCAGCGAAACCACATCCAGCGTGCGCTCTTCATGAATGGCCTCAGTTGCGGGACCCACATCGAAGCGGAAGACGCCTGGTCTAGCCTGAGCAACTTTCACCGCAAGCCCGCCGACAACAGCGTGCATGGCGCATTGCACTTCCTGCACAGGGGATTCTTCTGCTGCCGTTGATGTAGGCCGCTCGGGCTGTGGATTCACGCCACACCCACCCAAGATCAGCGCCGCGGCAATTCCGATGAATCCATGAATCCTGAGGTATCGCGGCATAGGCACTTTCTGCATACTTTACTAAAACCTTTTAGTATGATATCTGCCTGCCATGACAAGTCAACCAAGACCCGGGCATGATACGTCGAGAGGTATCAGACGCACAAGACCACCTTGCCCTTGCCCGGCAATAGAACTTGGACGAGCCCGCGTTGTCGTTAATGATGTAATGGAAGCATGAGTGGATGGATCAAAGGCGCTTTCGTCGGAGCTGTGCTTCTCACAGCCGTATGGATCCTCGCCCCCCGCCCGTCGTCTCAGGTAACCGGTGATGGCGCCGTCGAGATCATGTACATGGCGCCCGACGGACCGCTCAAGGACGCCATGGAAGATGCCGTCCGCGAATTCGAATTCCTCAGCCGGCAACGGCATGAGGAAACGGGCGGCGCCTACCCGATCTACCGCGTGGTTGCCGGCCAACACGCCTCCCGCAATCAGGTGGAGGATCCCACCCGCTTCCTCCTGAGTCTCGTCGGCGGCGAACCCCCGGACGTCATCTTCTTTGACCGTTTTGCCATCAGCGAGTGGGCCTCACGCGGAGCTTTCACCCCGCTCGACGACTACCTCAGCCGAGACAGAAACCTCTGGGCCAAATGGCAGAGCGAACGCACCGCAAGTCCCAACGCGCCGCCGCCGTGGCCTGGCGCCCTACCTGAACCGCCACGCGCACCCGGGGCTCAGCCTCTGGCGGCCGTGGACCCGATCGATCCGACAAACTTCTACGAGTCGTGCTGGGGTGAGGCGATCTATACCGATCCGACTACCGGCGAGAGCCATCTCTACGGCATCCCAAACAATGCCGACGATCGCGTCCTGCTCTACAACGAGGACATCCTCATCCGCAATGGCTTCACCGATGCACAGGGCCGTGCGCGCCCGCCGCGCACATGGGAGGAACTCGAAGAGATGGCTGTCGCGATGACAGAGCGCGATGCCAAGGGCAACGTCAAAACGATCGGATTCATCCCCAACTACGGCAACTCGTGGCTCTATCTGTACGGCTGGCAAGCCGGCGCAGAGTTCATGAGCGCGGACGGCACTCGTTGCACACTGAACAACTCGAATACCACCTACGCCCTTGATTTCATGACGCGCATTTATGACCGGCTCGGGGGCGCGAAGGAAGTCTATGCTTTTCAAAGCGCCTTCCAGGGTGACTCGCTCGATCCGTTCATCCTCGGCAAGGTCGCGATGAAGATTGATGGTGTCTGGATCATGTCATCCCTGGCGCTCTATGGCCGAGACATTCGCGTCGCAGCCGCCCCACCCCCCATGCCGCAACGTGAACTCAACAAGGGTCGCAAGCCGATTTCCTGGGTCGGCGGGTGGGCCTATGCGATCCCCTCTTCCTCAAAGAAGAAGGATGCGGCATGGGAGTTGATCCGATTCCTTGGCAGCTGGCGGGCGTTACAGATCATGACGACGTCGGAGGACTACACCTATGCGGCGCAGGGCCGGCCGTTCATCCCTCGACAGCGTCCGAATCGCGCACAGAACGAGTGGCTGCATCAGAAGTACATCATGGAGAACCCGACGCTGGAGCCGAAGTTCAAGCAGGTCATGACCACCTTCAACGACCTGCTGGCCAGTTCGCGCTATCGTCCCGTCACTCCGGTGGGCCAGAAGCTCTGGAACGCACAAATATGGGCCATGGAGGATGCTATCTTTCACAAGAAGACCGCACAGGAATCACTCGACTACTATACCGCCATTGTCCAGCGCGACCTCAATGCCATGCTTCATCCTGTCGAGGGCAAGACCATTCGGAGTTGGACGTGGTTCTTCTGGCTGTACGGGGCCATCCTCGCGCTCACCGTGGCGCTCGTCTATCTCTGGGATACGAATCGGGCGTTCCGCAAAAGGCTCGGCAATAGAGTCCATCACGATGCTGTGCTCGAAGGAAGCTCCGGCTCATATTTCCGCTCGCAGTGGAAGGAGGGCCTCATCTGTGCCCTGCCGTGGTTGATCGGCTTCATCCTGTTCACCGGGGGCCCGATCCTGTTCTCGCTCATCATCAGTTTCTGCCGGTTCGACATACTGAATGACGCGGTCTTCACGGGCATCAACAACTACAAGGTGATGTTCACCGGCGACGAGTTGTTCGCCAAGTCGTTCTTCAACACGCTGTTCATGGTCGCCGGCGTGCCGATCGGTATGGCCGTTGGTCTCGGCATCGCCATCCTGCTCACCCAGAAAGTCCGCGGAGTTGCCGTCTGGCGCACGTTCTTCTATCTCCCCAGCATTGTGCCCATCGTGGCCGCCAGCATTCTCTGGATCTGGATCTTCAATCCACAAGCCGGCCTGCTGAATCAGATGCTGGCCCTGGTCGGCATCAAAGGCCCCCTCTGGCTGCAGGATGAGGCGACCAGCAAATGGGCGCTGATTCTCATGGGGCTGTGGACCGCCGGCGGCGGCATGATCATCTGGATCGCCGGGCTCAAGGGCATCAGTCAATCCTACTACGAGGCCGCGGCCATCGACGGCGCAAGCGGGTTCCAACAGTTCGTCTACATCACCGTGCCCATGCTCACGCCATACATTTTCTTCAACCTCGTCATGGGTCTCATCGGTACCTTCCAGGTCTTCGCGCAGTCTTTCATCATGACCGCGGGCGGTCCCGTGAACTCCACCCTGTTCTACGTCTATCACCTCTTCAACAACGCGTTTCGCTATTTGAACATGGGTTACGCCGCAGCCATGGCCTGGTTCCTTTTCCTCATCGTCCTGATACTGACCGCCATCCAAATGAAGCTTTCGGAGAAGTGGGTTCATTACGAAGGGGATTAACGGAGAAGCATGTCTGTCCGAACCACAGTTTTGAGCACGGTGCGCACGCTGCTGATCTACACGCTGCTGATCGCCGGCTCCGCAGTCTTTGCCCTGCCGTTCATCTGGATGATCGGCAGCAGCTTCAAGGTGGACCGCGAAATGTTCGGCGACCGCATCACGCTCATGCCCGGTCGCCCCATCCCTGCGCCAATATCCCCCTATCTCGATGCCGCCTACTTCAAGATCGCCGGCCATCCGAAGTTTAGGGAACTCCGCCCGTTCCTTCTCGATCTTCCCGCCCTTCGCAATGCGCCCCTGCCGACGTCCGTGGCGCAAAACACCGACGTGCCCGCAACCCTCGCCCCCGGCATCTTCAAGCGGCTGGAACAGACACTTCCTCGCACGGCATGGACTGCGTCGCCGGCCAAACTGCGGGCAGCAGTCTCCAACGCGGTCGATGCAACGCTGGTCACGGAAGTAACCCGCCAGATGCTTCGACATCTCGCGTTCGGATCCGTCCGCGTGAGAAGCCTCGACGTGCAGGAGAAGGAAGTCACCGCTGGACAACCCATTTCAGACTTCTGGCAGGTGACCGCGGGACCTGCCCACCTTGTCGAACGCGACGACGCCATACCGGGCGCCGACCTCGCTTACGACTTTTCCGCACCCGGCCGACAAAACGTGACGATTGAGCGTACCATCGACCTCCCCTTCCCTGCGGATCGGCTGTTCCGCATCCAGATATCGCTGACGCCCGATGACGCATGGCATGCGATCGAATTCTCGGTTGAAAAGAACGGCGTCCGCTACCAAGGCGTGCGCCCTGAATACACCGGCCGCTTCCAACCACAGGTCGTGACACTGCAGGAATTCGGCCCGGCCGACGCCGCAGATTCGAGCAGAATCCGGCTGTGGCTGCCCTATCGCGAAGCGGCCCGTGGACCCGAATTCGAGTCGCGGCCGGACAAGGTGAAGGTGACCATGGTCTTGCGCGAAAGCTCGCAAACCGTTGCCTGGTGGGCGAAATGCAGCCGCAACTATCGGAACGTCCTGAACTATGTCCCCTTCTGGCGCTACGCCGGGACCAGCCTGCTGCTGGTCATGCTGAATATCCTCGGCACTGTCTTCTCCTGCTCCATCGTGGCCTATGCCTTCGCGCGGCTGCAGTGGCCAGGCCGCGGATTGAGCTTCGGGGTGATGATGGCAACCATGATGATCCCACCGCAGGTGACGATGATCCCGTACTTCCTCATCATGAAATCGCTGGGCTGGTACAACACACTGAATCCGCTCTGGATTGCCAGTTGCTGCGCCAACGCCTTCAACGTCTTCCTCCTTCGCCAGTTCATGAAAGGCATCCCGCGCGACATGGAGGATGCGGCCAAGATCGACGGATGCAGCTTCCTGCAGATCTACTGGTACGTGATCATGCCCCTCATCAAACCCACGTTGGCATGCATCGCCATCTTCACGTTCATGGGCGTGTGGAACGACTTCATGGGCCCGCTGATCTTCCTGAGCGACCAGCGGCTCTATCCCCTGTCACTGGGGTTGTACGCGCTCAACGTCCAGCAGGGCGGTGATTTCGGGATGATGATGGCCGGCTCGCTTCTGATGACGCTCCCCGTCATCCTGGTCTTCTTCTTCGCCCAGAAGTACTTCATCCAAGGCATTACGTTGACCGGCATGAAAGGATAGTTGCGCCATGGCACGCGAAAAGAAACGAGTCACCATTTCCACGATCGCCCGGCACCTCGGACTTTCCGTCACCACGGTTTCCTTTGCGCTCAACAATTTGGGCGAGCAATACGGCATCGCCGACGCCACCGTGAAGAAGATCCGGGAAGCGGCACGGAAACTGAACTATGTGCCCAACGCCATGGCACGCAGCCTCCGCCACCAGAAATCTGGCATCATTGGCGTCATCTTCCCCCACCTGCGAAACGACTGGGCCCACCACATCATGGATGGCATGTACGACGTGCTGGAGAAGGAAGGTCTCGTGCCGTTCATCGTGAACCATCGCGACAGCCCCGAACAGGAGTCGCGCGAGATCGACCTTTTGATCCAACGCCGGGCGGAAGGCATCATCTGCAACCCGCTGGCCGACAGCACGGCTTCTTATCGCCGCGCTATCGACAACGGCGTCCCGCTCGTCTTCTTCGGCGATACGCTGGAAGAGCTTCCCGAGGTGAGTTCTGCCGCATGGGACCCCAAGGATGTCAGCCTCGCTGTTCAGCACCTCGTCGATATTGGACGCAAGAGGATTGCATACCTGGGATGCAACGACCGGCGCCTCATCACCCGCGCTCGCAACGACTCCGTCCGCATGACGCTCCAGAAGAACGGCCTGTCAGCCGATACCCCCCACTTCATCCTCAGCAACCCGGGCGAGGCCATGGCGCCGAAGTTGACCGCACTCTTCAAAGTCAGCCGGCAACCACCTGACGCTCTGTTCACGCTCTACGACGACACGGCCTTCGATGCCATCGATATCCTGACGCGGCTCGGCGTGAGCGTGCCCAACGATGTGGCCGTTGCCACGCTGGGCGACTCCAAGCTGGCCGGCCCGCGAGGGTATAACCTGACAACTGTCTTCGCCCCGGTCCGTGACGAGGGGCTTCAGGCGGCCAAGATCATGGTCCAACTGCTCAAGAAACCCAGCGGCACACCCATCCACAAGCTGGTGCCCGGCGGCACACTCATCATCCGCGGAACCACCGGAGGCATTGCCCATTCCCGGACCTGACCGGCACCTCGTATTGCGTTCGTTCAGCGGAATTGCTAACGTCCATCCAACAACCATGTCACTGACACGACTCAGCATATCGCTTGATGACGCGCTCGTACGCAGCTTCGACGCCAAGATCAAGACCGATCGCTGCCCCACCCGCTCCAAGGCGATCGGCGATCTGATCCGGTCCAGCCTCGTACAGACCGAGTGGCGCGCCGGCGACGAAGTGGCCGGCGCCGTCGTGATGGTCTACGATCATCACAAGCGCGACATCGTACGCAAGCTGACCGACGTACAACACGACTGTCACGACGCCATCATCTCCACCCAACACGTCCACCTTGACCACGATAACTGCCTCGAAATCGTTGCCGTCCGCGGGAAACCGCGCGCCATCGACGCCATCGTTAAGCGTCTGAAGGCCGTGAAAGGTCTGAAGCACGTATCGCTCGCTGCAGCAACCACCGGCCAGCGCCTCTCGTAGCCAACCAATCCAGTCCTCTTGTTTTTTTCTTGTTCCGTATTACGTTTTATGGATAAGTAATACGCCGCAACACACAAGATATCGCGATTCAACAAAAAGGGGACAGGCGTGGTTCATCGACTCTCGCGGCAAACAGGACTGTTCATCGGCATACTGTCCATCTCCATATCGGCATTGGCAGGGCGTCCACTGGCCGTCGACGACGCGGACCCCCTCGAGTGCGGCCAGTTGCAATTCGATATCGGAACGGCCTACGAGAAGGATGCCGGATACAAACACTGGGATGTTCCCTTTGGTTTGACCTATGGGCTTGCACCTAAACTCGATGTTGGCGCCGCTTTTGGTGGTCAGTTCGAGGAACGGACCGAACTCTCTGAGGACACGGGACGTCAGCACACCGAGAACGAGACCGACGTCGGCGATCTATCACTCGGAGCCAAATGGCGGGCTGTGGAGTCCTGCCCACTCGGCACCCGCCATGCGCTGGCCGCCGCCGTGAAATTCCCAACCGCGGATGACCAGAAAGAAATGGGCAGCGGCAAGACCGACTATGATCTCACCTGGATCATTTCCAAATCCATCGGTGACAAGACCGGCGTTCACCTCAACCTTGGCTACGCCTGGATCGGCGGCCCGGAAGAAGACATCCTGCACTACGGTCTCGCACTGGATTACCAACTGAAGGATTCAGTCCAATGGATTGGCGAAGCATTCGCTGAAAAGGAACTGACCGGCGATGCAGACACCGTGGCGCAATTTAACACGGGATTACGATGGAATCCGGCAGACAGCCTGACGCTGGACATTGCCGCCGGCTCAAAACTGAGCAACGAAGCGCCAGACTTCATCGCAACGCTCGGGCTCACGTGGGAATTCGGATTCGCCAGCGAAAACAACTAGGAGAGACAGATCATGCATATGGCAGACGCGTTAATTTCTTCCACCGTGGGCGGAACCATGTGGGCCGTCTCCGGGGGGCTGCTCGCCTACTGCGCCCGAAAGGTGAAGCAAAGCCTCCGGGACAATCTTGTTCCCATGATGGGCGTCCTCGGGGCGTTTATCTTCGCTGCGCAGATGATCAACTTCTCGATCCCCGGAACCGGATCAAGCGGGCATCTTGGCGGAGGACTGATTCTAACCATCCTGCTGGGACCCTACGCAGCCTTTCTGGTCATCGCGTCGGTCCTGACGGTTCAGGCTTTCTTCTTCGCCGACGGCGGTCTTCTGGCTCTGGGCTGCAACATCTTCAACTTGGGCTTCTTCCCGGCCTTCATCGCCTACCCGCTGATCTACCGCGTTCTTTCCGGGAGTCAGCGCACCACCCCGCGTGCATGGGCGGCCGCGATTGCAGCCGCCGTCGCAGGATTGATGCTCGGCGCCCTCAGTGTGGTCCTGGAAACAGAGGCTTCGGGAATATCCGAACTGCCGTTCCGCACTTTCGTTCTCATGATGCTGCCGATCCATCTGGCGATCGGCGTGGTCGAGGGCGTGGCCACCGCCGCAGTGGTCTCGTTTGTCGCCCGGGCGCGTCCCGAGGCTTTGCCGACATCCGCAGTGTCTGTAAGCCTGCGTCCTGTGTTGATCGGACTTGCGATTACAGCAGCCATCGTGGGCGGCATCGCGAGCTGGTTTGCATCCACTCACCCGGACGGCTTGGAGTGGTCGATCGCGAGAGTCTCAGGCAGCGAGGAGGTGGCAGGTCCAGAAACGGGCGCCCACCGAAGCCTGGCCAAGCTGCAGGAAAGGACGGCCGTTCTCCCCGACTACGGATTCAAGGCCGGGGAGGATGAAACATCGGCCACAGACGAGACCGCAGCGGATCCGCAACCGTGGCCCGACGTCAACGCCGGGACATCCATTTCTGGCATTGTAGGTGGATTAATGACGCTGCTTCTGGCATGCCTGATCGGATTCGTGTTGAAGGCGCACCCACGGAAACGGGTCACGCCCGGATAGGAGTATCGTGTCGATAGCGGACTGGGTTGAGATCGGAACGATGGATGAGCTGGGGCGAATGGACACGCCCGCGCATCGCTTGGACGCGCGGGCGAAAGCCATCGTCACATTCGCCTTCATTGCCATCGTTATGTCCTTCCCCCGCTACGCGATATCCGCGCTGACGCCTTTTCTGCTCTATCCGATCGCCCTGATCTCCTGGGGACACATCCCGCCACGGCATATTCTGAAGAAGATGCTTATTGCTGCGCCTTTCGCCCTGATCATCGGCATCTTCAACCCCCTGATGGACCACCAACCAATGGCCGCGATCGGACCGATCGTCATCACGGGCGGGTGGCTCTCCTTTGCTTCGATCATGTTACGGTTTGCTCTGACTGTCGGGGCCGCCCTGGCGCTTGTTGCATGCACAGGCATGTATCGGCTCGCCGCCGGATTGGAACAGCTCGGCGTCCCC
>DAISJM010000064.1:0-14943 GCA_036821485.1 Verrucomicrobiota bacterium
CCGAACGACGCGCCGCCCGCCAGCAGATGCGCGCCGCCACACCACCGCCGGCCCAACCCAAATACACGGGCGAGGAACTGGAACGGCATCTGCAGGAATACCAGATGGAAGTGATTCGACAGGGCCTTCCGCCATTGCCCATTCCGCTTACCCCGGAGATGGACAACCAACTGGTCAATGAAGGCGTACTACCTCCGGTTCCGTAACAGGCCCTTCTCAAGGCGTCGTGATGATGATGTCACCGGAGCCACTGCTGGTGGTGGAGAAATTAGCGGTGATGCTCTTGCTCGCCGTCATGCTCACCGATATCGGATTGGCTGACCCAGAAGCATCTCCAGACCAACTGTCGAAGGTATATCCGGATGAGGCACTGGCCGCCAGTTGAACAACCGTGCCGCTAGAGTAGGAGCTCTGATCCGGACTCTTGCTCACGCTGCCACCTGCTGTCGGGCTTATGCTGACGGTGAGTGTGTATCCCGTCGTTGGACTATTGGTTTGAACGGGGTTTATTGTTGCGTCACCGTTAATCACCCCCGAGAGGAACGGCTCTATCCACGTCCCTTTCATGGTCGCCGATTCTCCCTCGCCCGTCAGTGTTCCGGTGGCCGTCACCTCGTTGCCTGCCGTCGTGCTTCCCGTGAAGGTGAAACTCGCCGTGGCAATTCCTCCATCGTTCTGAACAGACCCTAACGTCCCGCGAAAGATAAGGCCGTTGTTGTCAACTAACTCCAGGAGGTCGCCTGTTTGAATCAGGTTGAGACTCTTAACCTTTGCTCCACTATTCTGGGAAACCAAGGATTGACTGTCCACGCCATCATATACACCCGAGAAATCAACCCCCACATTCCTCACCACGCTGTCCGCAGCACTGATTTCACAGCCAAGCAGGAACAGGGTGGATATTCCAAGGGTTGCTACAAGCAGCAGGACCAGACCTTCGCGAGATATTTTCATCGAGCACGTCCCCGTGGTTGCCGACACAGGGATATCGTTTAAGCATTTCGAGGGACGGTGGCAAGGTTTTGTTGAACCCCTCCTGTTTTCCAAAGCCGCTGCTTGGCCGGATGCCGGGCGCCTGATAGAGTCCGCCCATGGAGGCAAGGTTCGCATGAAACCCCATCATATTCGCGATGTGCTGTTCCACGCCGAGGACATCGAGCGACGCGTTTTCCGGCTCGTGGACGAGATGGCACACGACTGCCGTACGGATAACTTCGTCATGATCGGCATCCTCCGCGGCAGCTTCATGTTCCTGGCCGATCTTGTCCGCGATCTCTATCGCCAGGAAGTCCGGCCGCGCATCGATTTCATCACGCTGGAAAGTTATGGCTCCGGCACGGAATCCTCCGGCATCGTACGCGTCACCAAGGACATCAACATGGATGTGACCGGCGCCAAGGTGCTGGTGGTAGACGACATCCTCGATACCGGCCGAACGCTGAGTTTCGCCAGGCAGCATATCCTCGGGAAGGGCGCGCGGGAGGTCAAAACCTGCGCGCTGCTGGATAAGCCCAGCCGCCGCGTGGTGCCCATCGAGGCGGACTACGTGGGATTCAAGGTGCCGGACGTCTTCGTGGTCGGCTACGGCCTCGACTACGACAGCCACTACCGCGAGCTGCCCTACATCGCGAAAGTCACGTTCACGGAGTGAGGGTTCAGAGTTTCCGGTTCAGGGTTCGGTATTTCCAACCCAACCGAGAACCTTGAACCGAGAACCGCGAACTTTGGCAGCTATTCCACCAGATCGATCAGGTCGCGAACGGCGTCTCTCGAAGGATCCGGGGGTGAGGCGGGAGCCGGCGCCTGGGTCGGAGCTTCCTGCCCGGAAGACGACGACGGGGCCGATTCCTGCTGGCCCGACGGCGAAGACTGTTGCTCGGAAGGTCCCTGACCGCCGGAATCGCGATCGCGCGACCGGCCGCCACGACCCCGCTGACGACGTCCACCACGACGGGAGCCACGGTCACCACGATCGCCACCGCGATCACCGCGGTCACCACCACGATCACCGCCGCCGCCATTTTCCATGGCCTTCCGCAACGTGGAAGGACGAAGTGTCTGCGCCCCGGCGCTGACGGCCTTTTCCTCGATCTGCCGCTGGGCCGTAACGAGCACCACCTTCTGGCGACGTGCGCCGGAGCGAACAAGGTCGAGAATCATGTCCTGCAAAGCAGCCTGCTTGTCGGCAAAGAACACCGTCACGCCGCCATACTCGCCGCCATGCGCCACCTCGCGCAGAGGCCGGCCTTCAAAAGCCACTTGAATGCTGATGGCTTCTTTCTGGGCATACCGCGAGAGCATCTGAAGAACATGAACCTGATCCCGGGGGGAAAGACGGTCGCTGGAACCGGACCCCACAAGCTGCGCGCCATCAATGATATACAGACGGCCGGAGCCGGACCCGGAAAACCACGACTTAACTACATCGAATAAGCTCATATCTACTCCTGAATCACCTGATACCGCTACCCTTTTGAGCGCCGCGACCATACATGAGCGTCGGGCCGACATCAAGAGCCGAGTTGGCCGGGGGGGCACGCCTCACTTCCAGGGCCTTGCCGGTTGACGAATCGCCCTCAAATCGTTACTTTGCGCCCCATATTGCGAGGTTTTCAGGTGTCTCAACAGAAAACATATCCAATTCATTGCCCCAAGTGCCGCCACGAGCAGGCCGTGCCGCTCTATGAGTCCATCAACGTCAAGACGTCGCCCGAATTGAAGACGCTCCTGATGGCCAACCAGATCAACGTGGTGGAATGTTCCCAGTGCCACGCCTCCTTCCGTGTGGAAAAACCCCTGCTTTACCACGATCCGGTCCGCCGCCTGATGATCTACCTCATCCCCATGAGCGAGGACATGCTGGAGGAGGGCGAGCGGCAGTTCGCGGAATCACTGACCCGGCTGACGGGCATCCTGCCGGAGGGCGTCAACGCCCCCGACGTTTGCCTGGTCTTCAGCCGCACGGAAATGGTGGAGCGGATATTCCTGTTCGATGCAGACCTCAACGAGCGCATCATCGAATACATCAAGTACCTGATCTACTCCAAGAATCTCGGCAAGCTCGACCCGCGGCGCAAGGCCCTGCTCTTCAACGTGCAGGATTCAACGCCGGAAGCGCTCTGTTTCGTAGTGCAGGACATCAAGACCCGGAAGTTGGAATCGGTGATTCACTACGAACGCGCGACCTACGACGCGTTGTGCACGATGTTCGATCGGGACGATCAGACGGCCAACCTGCTGGAGCTTTTCCCCGGCCCCTACATCAGCGCGCGGGTTCTGATGCTTCGGGACCTGCAGTCGGGTTCAAAAGCAGGGGGGAAACCGAGGGCGCTGCCGCCGGAGCCGCCGGAGTCTCCGTAATCCCCTTCTCGCTCGCCCGCATTTCCTTCTCAACGAACAGCAACGCCGTCTCGGCATTCGGCGTCCAACTGCTCTCTGGATTTGCGGCAATGAAATCTTCGTACTTCGCCTTGGCTTCGGCAAACCGCCCCTGCTGCGTCAGCGTCCGCGCCAAACCCAGCGTGGCCAACGGCGCCATGAAGCTGTCCGGGCGGGTCTTCAGGAAATTGTCGTAGGCGTCCGCGGCCTGATCAAGCTGCCCCGAGGCCTCCAAGCACTGCGCCTTGCCCAACTGCGCAGCCTGCAACATGGCGTGCTTGGGATATTTCTGCTCAAACTGCGCGTAGGCAAATTGGGCGAGGTCATACTGACCCGCATCGTAGTACTGCGATGCCAACACAAGTTGCGCAACCGGGCCGGACGGCGTCGATGCGTACTGATTGGCCACCTGCTGAATCTGCTCGATGCTCTGCGCGCTCATCAGGAGCTGCGATGCCCGCAGCACGACGGATTGCTTGTAGTTCCGGTACGCACCGAGACCCAGCGCCAACGCGACGGCCACGCCAAGACCAATGATCAGCGTGCGACCGTTGTCGCGAAGAAACGAATGAAGCTGCTCGGTTTCGGTCGGGGCTGCAGCCTCGGGCTGAACGGCATTCTGCTCAATCTGTTCCTCGACCATGGGATAACACTCCGTTGTGAATCAAAGCTGCGTATTTATGGACCGGGATGCCTCAAAACGCAAGCCCACTCTCATTCGCGCATGGAGTCAACGGCCTTGGCGTAAATGCCCATGATCAGGCCTGCCGTAGCCTCGGGCGAGAGGTCCGTGGTGTCGATCTGGTGGGGAATGGCATCGTACAGCGGCTTCCGCTTCTCCAGCAGCTCGATGATCCGCCGCTCCTTGTCGCCGTCCTCCAGCAGGGGCCGATGCGAATGACCGCGTACCCTGCGGAGTATAGCGTCCTTCGAGGCCTTGAGACACACCACCACCCCGGTGCGCGAAAAGTCACGCAGGTTGTCGGGATTCAACACAACCCCGCCGCCAGCCGCGACCACCAACCCCCGCCGCCCGGCCAACTCCTGCACCAAAACGCGCTCGTACTGGCGAAATTCCGCCTCGCCATCCTCGGCGAAAATCTTCGAAATCTTCTTCCCCGCGCGGCGCTCGATCACCGCGTCCATGTCCACCAGGCGATATTTCATGCGGCTGGCAAGCACGAGCCCGGTCGCGGTCTTGCCCGTCCCCATGAACCCCACGAGAATGACGTTGAATTTCGTCACACAACCCCCGCCACCAAGAAAAACGGGGCTCCCCTTGTATGAAAACAGGTAGAGCCCCTAAGCCATTTCCGCGCTGGCACCCAAGCTACTGAGCGACCGCGTCCACCCGGACAACGTCGCGGGCACGAGCCCCCTTGGCGTCTTGAAAAAGCTCGAACTGAACTTTATCGCCTTCGTTCAGCGTCTTGAATCCCTCGGACTGGATTGCAGAGTAATGAACAAACACGTCCTGGTTCATCCCCTCTGGTATGATAAAACCATACCCCTTCTTCTCGTTGAACCACTTCACTACACCATTAGCCATGACTAACGACCTCCCCCTTCAACTGGATTGGATGTATTCTTGCGTCGATTCCGCGGAATACAAGAGCAATATTGCAATTTTGCGGAGTTTTGAGGAATCGCGAAAACGGGCTCTGAAGTTCGCCTGCGGCAGCCATCAGATCGGAGCGGCGAACCACTCCATGTACATCTGCCACCAGCCCGCACCCCAGAGAATCCAGAGTACCGCCGCAGCCGCGATATACGGCCCATACGGCAGGCGACTCTGCCACTCTTTCCGGCGCCCCACCACCAAGCTGATTCCCACGATTGATCCCATGCACGCGGAAACCATGATGATGAACAGCACGGCCTGCCACCCCAGCAGCGCCCCCAACCCTCCCAACAATTTCACATCGCCAAACCCCATCGCATCCTTCTTGAACGCGAGTTTCCCAAGGACGCCGACCAGCCACAGGCTGCCCGAGCCCAGCACCAGGCCAATCACAGCCTGAATCAGCGATGGCAGCCACGTGGTCTCGCCGTGCAGACTCGGAACCAACGGGCTCAACACAAGTCCCGCGACCATGCCGCCGATCGTCACGCGGTCCGGGATGATCATGTGCTCGAAGTCCACAAACATCCCCAGCACCAGCCCGCTCACCATCAGCCAATACACCGGCGTCCGCAGGTCCAGCCCGTAATGCAACCAAACCAGCAGAAACAGCACCGCCGTCAGCAACTCGACCAGGAAGTAGCGCACAGAAATCGGACTCTTGCAGTGACGGCAACGTGCTCCCAGCAACAGGAAGCTGAAGAACGGGAAGTTGTCATACCACGCAATCATCGTCCCGCAATGCGGACAGTGCGACCTCGGCTTCACCACCGACTCCTCGCGGGGGATCCGGTAGACACACACATTCAGAAAACTGCCGATGCAACCGCCGAGAAGGAAGACCACAACCGAGAAGTAAATGAACAGAAACGTAGAGGCGTCAATCATCAGCGGAGTCTCCAATGGAATTCGAAACCGAAACTTGAAACCGGCCTTTCTGCCGGCAAATTTCAAATTTCAAATTTTCAGTTCTTCTCCTGGGGCCCGTACACCACTTTCTCAAGCGCTTTTTTCATGACGTCCACCGGCGGCTTGACGCCAGTCCAAATCTCAAACGCGTGCACGCCCTGATGCAGCAGCATGCCCAACCCGTTCGCGGTCTGCGCCCCGTTCGCCTTTGCCGCCTTCATGAACGCCGTTTCAGGATACATGTAGACGAGATCGAAAACGGCCTGCCCGCTGCGGAAGGCCTCCGCCTTCAGCGGCAAAGGATCGCCCGGCTTCATCCCCAACGGCGTGGCCTGAACGACGATATCAGCCTCCCGCGCTTCCGCTTCCCAACGGCTTGCGATCGTCACGCCCACCCCGAACTGCGACTCAACCTCGCGGGCCACATTCCCGGGCCGGGCTGGATCGGTATCCGCAATCGTCAGGGATCGGACCCCGCTACCCGCGCAAACCAGCGCTACCGCGCGACCGGCTCCACCCGCTCCGCAGATGAAGACGGACTTGCCGGCAACCGATTCCCCGAATGCCTCCTCAACCGCCTGCAGAAAACCTGCGCCATCCGTGTTGTAGCCGATCATGCCGTCCGGCATGAACTTGACCGTGTTCACAGCGCCGAGAAGCCGGGCGGAATCGTCAAGCTGCGGCAAACCCTTCGCGGCCACTTCCTTGAGCGGCACGGTAATGTTCACGCCGCCAAGACCCATGTCCTTCATCGCGGCCAGCACCGACAGCAACCGGTCGGGATGCACATCGAACGCAAGGTAGATCGCATCCATGCCGAGCGCCTGAAACGCGGCGTTGTGCATGACGGGCGAAAGCGTGTGCCCGATCGGATGACCAAGCACGGCGAAAACCTTCGTATGACCACTGATGTTCATCGGCGACATATTCCAACCATTGGAAAATATCCGCAACCTAAAAGGCGGCTGGAGATCCCTCGTCGCTTCGCTCCTCGGGATGACACGGTCTTCACCGTCGCCCCGCCCGCATTGTCATCCCGAGGCCCTGGGCCGAGGGATCTCGCGCCACGGCCTCCTCGGCGCGTCCCCCAACCCAAGAACGCTGCTGCTCAGATCCTTCCATTCCGGATTCGCCGATGCCACCAGCGCGTCCTTCTTGTCGCGACGCCACGCCTTGATTTCCTTCTCCCTGCGGATGGCGTTTGCCACATCCCGAAAAGCCTCAAAGTGGACGAGTCGATTGCAGTTGTACCGGGCAGTGAACCCCGCTCCCTCGCTCCGCCGATGCTGGCACATCCGCCGCGTCAGACTGTTTGTCACTCCGGTGTAGAGAGTCGTACAGCTCTTGTTGGTCACCATGTAGACGTAGTAGGCCTTCTGTTCAGCCATTTACCTGCCGGCGCTCCAACACAGAGATCCCTCGTCGCTTCGCTCCTCGGGATGACACGGTCTTCACCGTCGCCCCGCCCGCCCTGTCATCCCGCCCGCATTGTCATCCCGAGGCCCTGGGCCGAGGGATCTCGCGCTGTGGCTTCCACGGCGCGTCCGTCACCACCAGTCCTGCCACCCCGCCAGCATTGTCATCCCGAGGCCCTGGGCCGAGGGATCTCGCGCCACGGCTTCCGCGGCGCGTCCTTCCCCCTACGGCTGCCGGCCTGCTGCGCGCTTCTTGCCCTTTTTCGCCGCAGACGATTTGGCGAACAGGTACGTGTTCAGCGCGTTCAGGTACGCCTTGGCGCTGGCCTCGACGATATCCGTGCTGGCGCCCTTCGCGGCCACCAGGTCACGCCCGAACCGCACGGCCACGCTGACCTCGCCCACGGCGTCCTCGCCCCGCGTCACCGCCTGGATCGAGTAGTCCTCCAGCGCGCCCTGCGTGCCGGTGATGCGGTCGATGGTCTTCAGGGTGGCGTCCACCGGGCCGTCGCCGCAGGCGGAATCCTGCATGACCTTGTCGCCCTTCTTCAGGCGCACCGTCGCCGTCGGCACCGTGCTGGTCCCCGTGGCCACGTGCATGTAATCCAGCGTGTACACCTCCTGAACCTGGGCAATGCGCTCGCGCATGATCGAGACCAGGTCGTCGTCGTAGATGTACTTCTTTTTGTCGCACAGATCCTTGAAGGAGTCGTAGATCGACTCTTTCTGTTCATCGGCCACGTCAAAGCCCATGCGCGCCAGGTGTGTGAACAGCGCGTGCCGCCCCGAGTGCTTGCCCAGCACCAGCTCCGACCCGGAAATGCCGACGTCCTCCGGCTTCATGATCTCGTACGTGGTACGCTCTTTCAGAATGCCGTCCTGGTGGATGCCCGCCTCGTGCGCGAACGCGTTCGCGCCAACAATCGCCTTGTTGCGCTGCACCACCATGCCCGTCATCTGGCTGACCAGCCGGCTCGCGCGATACAGCTCCCGCGAGTCCACGCCCGTCCACAGATTGCTGTAGGCGTCGCCACGCACTTTCAGCGACATGACGAATTCTTCCAGCGAGCAGTTACCCGCGCGCTCGCCCAGCCCGTTGATCGTGCACTCGACACCGCGCGCACCGTTGCGCACCGCGGCCAGCGAGTTCGCGACGGCCAGCCCCAGGTCGTTGTGACAGTGGACGTGAATCCGAGCGTCATGGATGTTCGGAACGTTCGCGTACAGGTACGCAATCAGCTGGCCGAATTCGATCGGCACGGCATAGCCCACCGTGTCCGGAATGTTCACCGTCGTCGCGCCGGCGTCAATGACCGCCTGACATACTTCGGCCAGGAACTCCGGCTCCGTGCGCGAAGCATCCTCGGGGCTGAACTCGACATCGCGGCAGAACTTGCGCGCGAACTTCACGCCCGCGACGGCCTGCTTGACGATCTCGTGCTTGGCCTTCTTCAGCTTGAACTTGCGGTGAATCGCCGACGTGGCCAGGAACACATGAATCCTGCCGCGCGCGCCCGCCGGGGCCACGGCCTCGGCGCAACGCTCGATGTCCTTGTTGATGCATCGGGCCAGCCCCGCGATACGCGGGCCCTTGATCGTCGAGGCAATCGCCTGCACCGCCTCGAAGTCGCCCGGCGACGCAATCGGGAAACCTGCCTCGATGATGTCGACCTTCAGTCGCGCCAGTTGACGCGCGACCTCCATCTTCTCCCGCAGCCCCATGCTCGCGCCGGGGCACTGCTCCCCGTCGCGCAGCGTCGTGTCGAAAATAACCACCCTGTTTTTCTCGTCGTGTTTTGTCGTCATATCCTCACCCTCGATATCTTTCGAAGTCTATGTTGTTTGCACTGTTAACCAATAAAAAAACCCACCGCTGTTTGCGGTGGGTCAAAACGCCCCGAAAGCCGGGAACATCAACTGCAACACCTCGCGCCCACCGCCACGCGGGTGTTGCCGCTAAGGGAGAGCAATAGCGTCCACAGGCTGCTGCCTGCGGCGATACGGCCGGCGATGGAAACGGTGTTCATTCAGGGCCAATATAAGCGCAGGCCGCACCCCCGTCAATAGGCTGATTCCGCGGCGGCTCGCCTCTTTTGGTTTTCCAACCCTTGGAAAATCTGAAACCATGTTTTCCAAGGATTGGAAAAAGCCCCCTGCTTCGTACGGCAGGATGAGTTCAAGGATGTTCCTGTCTGGAGTGCGCGGGCTTGACCGCGCTCTGTGGCGGCCCGGCTCGACGGGCCGCGATGGCAGGGCGGCGTCAAGCCGCCGCACTCCAAAAGGGAACCCTGCTAGGGCAAGACACGAAGGGCATGTTTTCCAATCCTTGGAAAACCTATGAGCCTGCAGCGCCCCGACAAGGCTTTCGTGCTCGCGGCCGGTTTCGGCACGCGCATGCTGCCGCTCACTCGCGATCTCCCCAAACCCATGCTGCCCCTCTGGGGCGTGCCCATGCTGGAACACGTCCTCCGCCTTCTCGAACGCTGGGGCGTTCGCGACGCGCTGGTGAATCTCCACCACCAGCCCGGCGAGATCCTCGAGTGGGTCCGCCAGCGCCGCGGTCGCCTCCGCATCGAGCTCTCGTTCGAGCCGGATATCCTCGGCACCGGCGGCGCGCTCCGCCGCGCGGAATGGTTCATCGGCCGCTCGCCGCCGGCGGTGAGCCGCGTCAAACCGTTCTGGCTCATCAATGCCGATGTCGCCTGCGACCTCAATCCCGAGCCGCTCCTCCGCGCGTTCCACTCTCCGCGTACTCTCGCCAGCGTCTGGCTTCACGAGTCCCGCGGACCGCGCACCGTCGAATCGCGCGCCGGCCGGATCACCAACTTCAACTCGGCACAGCCCGGTGCCGACGGCACCTCCACGTTCTGCGGCCTGCACCTCGTATCGCCCCGCATCCTCGATTTCCTCCCGCGGTCCGGATTCGCCGGAATCATCGAAGCCTACGAGCGCGCCATGCAACGCGGCGCGCGCATCGCCGGCGTGACGGTTCCGCGCAGCTACTGGGCCGATGTCGGCTCCCCCGAGGCCTACCTCGAGGCACACCGCGAGATTCTCGCCGCACACCACGCACGCAAGCCGGGCTCGCGACTCTTCACCGCATCCGCCCTTCGCCGCGGACGCGGCTGCTACGGCTTCGTGTCCGCCGCGCCGGATGCCGTGATCGAACGCGGCGCACACTTGCGCGACTCGGTACTGCTTCCCGGCGCGGTAATCCGGCGCACGGCGGAAGTGCGTAGCGCCATCGTCGGCCGCAACACCACCGTCCGCGCGCAGGCGTCGCACATCGTCATGCGTGCCGACCAGGCGCTGGACGCGGTCGAGCTTCGCTTCGTGAAACGGGTCGGCATCAATCCCGCGGCCTCGGTCGAATGCATGGGCCCGCGTGGCTCCGCCCGCTCGTTCCGTCGCATCCGGACCGCCCACGGCAGCTTCATCCTGATGCACTACTCGCTCGACCGCGCGGAGAATGCCCTCTACGCCGGGCACGCTCGCTTCCTCGCACGCATCGGCGTACGCGCGCCCGCCGTCATCCTCGAAAACCGTCGCGCGCATCTGGCGCTCATCGAGGACCTCGGCAGCGCCTCGCTCGAGGACTTTGTCCCGCACCTGCCACCCACGGAATTGCGCGCGTGGTACCGGCAGGTCCTCAACATCGTACTCACGTTGCACAGCCGCGGCACCCGGGCCGCGCAACGGGCGCGGCTCCGGCTGATGCCCGCGTTTTCCGCGAAAACATACCGCTGGGAACGTGACCTCTTCGCCGACCAGGTCCTCCGGCGGCACCTCCGCTGGCCACCCGCCCGGATCCGCGCGGCCAAGGCGGAACTCGCCCGCATCGCGCAGCGCCTGCTCGATGCGCCGCCCACGTTGATCCATCGCGACCTGCAGTCCAGCAACATCCTCATCCACAACAGCCGCCCCGCGTTCATCGATTTCCAAGGCATGCGCTACGGCGCCGCCGCCTACGACCTCGCCTCGCTGCTGTGCGATCCCTATGTCATGCTCGACGAGCCCACGCAGACCGCCCTGCTGCACTACTACCTCTCGCGCAGTCCGAACGCGACCGTCACCCGCGCCTGCTTCCACAACGCGGCCGTCGAGCGACTCGCGCAGGCACTCGGCGCGTACGTCCGGCTCGGACATCTTCCCGGCATGAGCCGCTTCCTCCTCCACATCCGCCCCGCAGCGGAACAACTCCGCCGCGCGCTGAAGCAGGTCCCGGGTTGCCCCACGCTCACGCGTGTCGCCGCCGAGTTGCTCGCCTGAATCGCCCCGGCCCGACCTTGTCGCCCGCGCCTGAACGCCATTGACACCCCATGAAAACCATGCGACTTTCACAGCCACACATGTTCGCGGAAAGGCCCATAAGCGGTATTCCCTGCCTGTTGGCGCTCGCCGCAATTTCGTTGTTCTGCGGCTGCGTGAAGGTCGACCAGACTCTCACGCTGAACCCCGACGGCACCGGAACGATCAACCTCTCCTACGCACGCTCCGAGGAAAGCGCCAGCACGATGCAGGGATTCGCCCGCGCGATGATGGACCAGTCCGGACCGGATATGCAGACGCCGCTCGACTTCACCGACGAGGAGCTGCGCCAGGATTTCAAGGAATACGAACCCTTTGGCGTCTTCCTCGACTCGCTCAAGAGCGAGGAACGCGACGGCTGGAAATATCGCCACATGGTCATCCGCTTCCGCGATCTGAAGGGGCTGGCGCAGACCGGCTTCCTGTCCGACCGGAACATCTCCATCGCGCGGAACGCGCAGGGCAACTACGTCTTCACGCAGGCCGCGAGCGCCAACGGGAACATCCCGGAAGAGCTTTCGGGCGACGACCCCCAGACCGCGTACATGCTGGCGCAACTGATGGAAGGGTTCCGCGCGGTCATCCGGGTGCGGACGCCGGGGCGGATTCTCGAAACCAACGCGCCTGAAAAGACGGACAACTCCGCCACGTGGACCTTCGATCTCGACAAGGACCCGCAGGCGTTGGAAAAGGTTCAGAAGCTTTCGATGAAGATTGTTTTCGACGGTAAAGGGCTGAAGATCCCCGATTTCCGGACCGTGGCGGTCCCGGGGCGCTGAAGCTTGGTCGGTTTTGGAGAGCCGGTTTAAACGTGGCTTTATCAAGGACAGCAGAGAAGTACCAGCGCGAGCTGCGCTCGCTGGCGGATAGCCTGCCCTTCAAGCGGGTTGAACTGCCCGAGTTCCGCACCTCCACCTACGTGCCCAACCCGGTCCGGCAAAAGCGCATCTACACCTCGCCCGACCGCAACATGCAGGCCATCGGACGGTTCCTGATCGAGCGCGGAACGGTCGAGCTCCTCTCGCCCGACATGACCATGGACCTCTTCCGCGAAATGCACTGGTGCGCGTTCCAGATACGGAAACTCTCCCGCAAGCGGCTTGAATCCGCCCGCGAATGGCACCGCGCCGTGGTCAAAGCCCGCAGTATGATCTCCGAAATCGAGGCGGCCGAAGAGGAACTCTTCATCGCCAACCGCCGGCTCATCGTGAGCTGCATCAAACCCTACTTCTGGATCGGGCAGGTCTGGCTCGCCGATTTTCTGCAGGAAGGCTCCAAGGCCCTCTCCAACGCCATCCGCAAATTCGATTTCACCCGCGGCACGCCCTTCTACGTCTACGCGCAGAAAGCGGTCCAGAACCGGCTCCGCAACTTCTTCCGCGATCACGTCCGCTCCGGCAGCATCGGCCTGCGCCCCTCGCGCGACATGCTCGCCATCAAGGAGATCATCGACTCGTGGGTGAAGGAACACGGCAAGGAACCCGACACCGCGATCCTGGCCAAGCTCACCAGCCTGCCCGAATCGCGCATCGAGAAGGTCCGTCCGTTTATCCATCAGTGGGAAAATGTTCCCGCGCCGCTGGTCTCGCTCGACGCGATGCTGGGCGAAAACGGAACGAACCTTTACGACCTCGTCGAGGATACGGACGCCGAGAAGGCCTCGGGCGCGGCGCAGCGCTCCGAAATCTGGACCGCCGTCGAACGCCTCCCGCCCCGCGCGAAATTCATCATGCGGCTGCGCTTCATCGAAGGCCGCACACTGGAAGAAACCGGGAAAATCCTCGCGCTCACCCGCGCGCGCATCAAGCAGATCCAGGACGACTCACTCCGGAAACTGCGCCAGATGCTCCGCCGCGGCGTCCAGAATCCGAATATGTAGGCGGGCCCAGCGGGCCCGAGTTTCAGGTTCCAAGTTCCAGGTTCCAAGGTGGAATTCAGGACGCAGCATTCAGAATCCAGAATCTGGCTCCGCATTCTGCGTTCTGTCTTCTCTCCCCTCACCACTCCAGTACTCCACCCCTCTGGCCTCTGGCCTTCCCCCTGGCCCCTGGTCATCCGCCCCCCCCCAATCCCCAATAACTAATCACCAATCTCCCCTCTGTCATGCTGAGCGAAGCGAAGCATCTCGGTTCCCCGGCCCACTCTGTGCCTATGCGCCTTTGCCACTTCCGCCTGGTCATTGGAGCTTGGTCATTGGTCATTGCCCCCATCCCCCTCCCCCAACTCTCCATCACTCCACCACTCCACTCTCTACTCTCCGCGCAGCACCGCTCCCCATTCCTCCGCTGCGCGCCGCAGCGCACGGCCGCGATGGGAGATCGCGTGCTTCGCCGCTCCGTCCATCTCGGCGAAGGTAACCGTATGCCCGTCGGGGATGAAAAGCGGATCGTATCCAAAGCCCTTTGAACCGCGCTCCTCGAAACCGATGGTCCCCTCGCAGCGGCCATCCACCACGCGCGTTTCACCGGATGGGCTCGAGAGCGCCACGACGCAACGGAAGCGGGCTTTGCGGTTGGTGACGTTCTTCAAGGCGGCCAGCAGCTTGCGATTGTTTGCGGGGGGGCTTACCGGCTCGCCGGCATAGCGGGCGGAATAGACTCCCGGCTCGCCGTTGAGGGCATCCACTTCGAGGCCTGAATCATCCGCCAGCGCCCAGAGTCCGGTCGCCTTCGCAAGAGTGACCGCCTTCTTGATCGCATTCGCCTCAAACGTCTCGCCATCCTCCACCACATCGGGCACATCCGGAAAATCAAACGCACTCACCACATCAAGCATGGGAATGTGGAATATCTCCCGAATCTCTTCCAGCTTGTGCTTATTCCGCGTGGCGATAGCTAGCTTCATGGGTCCGAGATTAACCGCGAATTGGCGCTAATCAACGCGAAAGGGGAATTCCTTCCCACAGATCACACGGATCGACGCAGATTCAGGGAAGGCGATCTGTCATGCTGAGCGAAGCGAAGCATCTCGGTCCTCCGTCCCACTCTGTGCCTTTGTGCCTATGTGCCTTTGCCACTTTGTCCCTTTCGACTGCCCACAGATCACCACGCACCAGAACGGAGTACGGTGCAGGGCAGGCGCAGATTGACGCAGATTCGGGATAGGTCTCCGTCATGCTGAGCGAAGCGAAACATCTCGGTCCCCCGGCCCACTCTGCGCCTTTGTGCCTATGTGCCTCTGCCACTTTGCCCCTTCCGATTGCCCACGAATGCGTACGAATCAATATGAAATGCGGAAGGGAACCGAGGAACACCCTCAAATGGTCCGAAGGGAAGAATGCTCTTCTTTGACAGCGTGTTGTCTCGGCCTGCC
>DAISJM010000065.1:0-14381 GCA_036821485.1 Verrucomicrobiota bacterium
AGGGACGGGGAGGGATTGAAGAGAAGGAGGACCACGAAGAAGGGGGAAGATGGTCAACCCCGAAAGACACGAAATGCACAAAAGGGTGGGAGGGACAGAGGATTTGAACAGAAGGTGGTGAGGGGAGATTGGCTATTGGAGATTGGGGAGAGCGGATGAGGGCGTGTCCTAATCGTACTCGTAATCTTAATCGTAATCGGCCGTGGTAGTGAGGAGAGGATGGACGTGGTGAACCCGGAGAGTTGAACGTTCAACGCTCAACATCCAGCGATGAATCTATGACGGCCAGCAGCAAAGGCTGACACGTCCTTGAGTGGTGGGCGAGTTGAGGGAAGGCGTGAGAGGGAGAGAGGTGCGGAATGATCTTGCTTAGCCTCATTCAGAATATCGCCTTGCTGGTTACGCTGGCGGCCGTTCATCAAGTGATCGTCGCACGGTTGAATCATGGCCGTGTCATTCCCCAGGTGTTGACGGGTTTGCTGTTCGGTGGTGTGGGGCTTGTGGGCATGATGACGCCCCTGCACTTCATGCCGGGCGTCATTTTCGATGGGCGGTCGATCATCCTGAGCGTCGCGGGGTTGTTTGGCGGGCCGATCGTCGCCGTGATCGCGGCAACCATGTGTGCAGCCTATCGGCTCTGGCTGGGTGGGGCCGGTGCGTGGGTGGGTGTCAGCGTGATTGTCGAAGCGTCGGCGCTGGGCGTTGTCTTCCACTACCTGCGGCGGCGTGCGGATCAACCCATGAGTCCCCTGTGGTTGTGGTTCTTCGGTTTGTTGGTGCACGCGGGCATGATGCTGTTGATGTTGGCGCTGCCGGGTGGGGCGGGGCGCGGGGTGATCAGGAATGTCGGATTGCCGGTGCTTTCGCTATATCCCCTGGCGACGATGTTGATCTGCCTCCTGTTGCAGGACTATGAGAAGCAGCGGATTGACAAGGCTGCTCTTCGGGCAAGCCGGGCTCAACTTGTGGAGTCCAATCAGCTCATGAGGGCCGTGCTCGATCACACACGCATGATGGAGGTGTATCTGGATGAACGATTCAACTTCATCTGGGTTAATCGCGCTTATGCGGAAGCGTGCCGGCACGAGCCATCCTTCTTTCCGGGCAAGAACCATTTTGAGCTCTACCCGAACGCGGAGAATCAGGAGATATTCCAGCGGGTGGTGGATACGGGCGAGCCGTTCTCCGTGGCGGCGAAGCCTTTCGTGTTTCCCGACCAGCCGGAGCGGGGCGTGACGTACTGGGACTGGAGTCTCATACCGATCAAGGCTGCCGCCGGGACGGTGACAGGACTGGTTTTCAGCCTGGTGGAGGTCACGGATCGCATTCAGGCACAGCGGACTTTGAAGGCAAACGAGGAACGACATCGGGCGTTCGTGAATGCGTCGGTCGATATGGCGTTCATGAAGGATGAAGCGTTTCGCTACGTGATGGTGAACGAGGCCAACCGGGAGTTCTTCGGGAAGGCAGAGAGCGAGATTATTGGGAAGACGGACTTTGAGCTGATGCCGGAGGAAATGGCGCGCAACTGCCGGCGTACGGATGAGCAGGCGTTGAGGGAGGGTCGTGTCGTGGTGAGTACGGAGGCGGTCGAGAAACGGGTTTATGAAACCCGCAAATTCCCCGTTTCGCTCGGAGGTGTGGCCGGTGTGGGCGGCTTTATCCGTGACATTACGGAGCAGACGAGGGCATCCGAGCGGGTGAAGCAGCAGTTGGACGAATTGCGGCGGTGGCAATCGGTGACGGTGGGGCGCGAGGAGCGGATTGCGGAGTTGAAGCGAGAGGTGAACGGGCTGGCAGAGCGGTTGGGAGAAAAGCCGCGCTACGAAGGCTGAAGTTGTTATGGATGAGCATATGAGAAGGACCGCGCGCAGGCGTGGCTTCAAATGGTTCTTGCCCGTGCTGTTCGCCGTGGTGGTGCTTGGGGTGGTGGTGGGTTGGGTGGCCTACCGGGCCGACCGGCAGATGCGAGCCGATCTCCTGCGCGAGGCGCGGATGGTGGCCCGGGCTGTGAACCTTGATCGTGTGGCCATATTGACGGGGCGGACGCGGACCTCACCTCCTCCGATTACCAGAGGATCAAGGAGCAGTTGACGGTGGTTCGGGGCGCGAACCCGCGATGCCGTTTTCTCTACTTGATGGGTCACAAGTCCGACGGCACGATCAACATACTGGTCGACTCCGAGCCGCCTGAGTCCGACGACTACTCGCCTCCGGGCCAGACATACGATGAAGCCTCGGCCGAACTCCGCGCGCTCTTCGTGAGGCCGGAGGAGCGTGTCCAAGGACCTCACGCTGTGACAGGCCGACAGTCGGCCTCGACAATCGGCAGACGAACACCAGTCCCCATGTTCATCCCCCTTGGCACGTTACCTGCAATATAGCTCGGTGAGACGGGAGCAGCGTTTCAGAGCAGCAGGGAGCAGAAATGCAGTTCACATCGGCAAACACAGGCTCGTATTCATCTTGGATGTCGCTCCAATCTGAGAATGAACATTCTCAGGCTGAGACGGTATGTTCTCAAAGTGAGACGAATTGGCTGTTTGGGGTACCACTCCAATGACTGTCAGGCAAAAAACTTTGCTGCTGATTGGCGGGGTGCAATTGGTGGCCCTTGGCCTCTTCTGGTGGGGCTCTTCGTCGATCATCATGCGTCGCTTCGCGGGTCTCGAGCAAGAGTTCACGCGGGAGCACATCAGGAGGGTGCAGGAAGCGTTCGAGTCGCAACTCAGCCGGATGGATACAACGGCGCGTGACTGGGCGTGGTGGGATGACACTTACAGGTTCGTGAAGGATGGCAATGAGCCATACAAGACATCGAACTTGACCGATGCAACGCTTGCGGGAATCGGTGTCAATCTGTTTGCCTTTGTGGATGTTATCGGACGCTACATCTACATCACCGAATTCGATTCCGCAGCGTCGAAGATGATTCCCATCCCGGCGGACGACAGAGGAGTCCTCGATCAGAAGAGGGACATTCTCGATCCGCAGGATCCGTCCGGAAAGGTGAAGGGTCTTCTTGTGCTCCCGGACGGGGTGATGATGGTGGTCGCGCGCCACATTCTGACGAGCGACGGGGAGGGGCCATCCCGTGGGCAGTTGGTCATGGGGCGATGGGTGGGGGCAGAGACCGAGCGCGAGATGCGTCTTCTGACGCATCTTGCTGTCAAGATTCTGCCGGCGAACGAATCCACGTTACGGGTCATGTCGGGTGAGGGCGATCTGGAGAGGGATGCTGATGTTGCGGTGCGCGTTGCCGACGATGCGCACATGGAGGGATATGTCGTGCTGCATGATCTTGCGGGTGAGCCGGCATTGCTGTTGGAGATCCGGGTGCCGCGCCCTGTGTATGCGCTGGCACTTCAAACACGTGATGAGTACCTGCTGGCGCTTCTTGGGGTGACGCTGGTGCTGTTCCTGGTTACGACGGGCGTCATTGGGCGGTTTGTCATTGAGCGGTTGGCGCGGCTGGGTTCGGATGTCGGTGCGATTGCGGCTGCGGGTGATTCCCGGGCACGGCTGAACGTGACGGGAAACGATGAGATATCGAGCCTCGCGGACGACGTGAACCAGATGCTGGCGTCGTTGGCAGAGTCTGAAAGCGAGGTCCGCAAGGCGAAGGAGGACTGGGAGCGCACGTTCAATGCGGTGCCGGACCTGATCTGCATTATCAACAATGAACATCAGATTGTGAGGCTCAACCAAGCGATGGCCGACCGGCTTGGCGTGCGGATGGAAGCGGCGGTTGGGAAGAAGTGCCATGAAATTGTTCATGGGTGCGACGCGCTGCTCAATGGTTGTCCGCACCAGATGCTGCTCGGCGACAAGCGGGAGCATTCCGTTGAGCTGCGCGAGGTTCGTCTGAACGGTGACTTCCATGTTACGGCCTCGCCCGTTACCAACGCCCGTGGGGAACTTCTGGGCTGTGTGCACGTGGCGCGCGATGTTACGGCGCAACGACAGGCTGAACGACAGATCCAGAAGTTGAATGCGGAGTTGGAAGATCGGGTGGCGCAGCGTACGGCGCAGCTCGAGGCGGCCAACAAGGAACTTGAAGCCTTCGCCTATTCCATTTCGCACGACTTGCGGGCGCCGCTGCGCAGCATAGATGGGTTCAGCCAAGCAGTGCTCGAGGATGCCTCCGACGTCGTTCCCGAAGAGGTCATGGACAACCTCAAGCGAGTGCGCGCTGCAGCGCAGCGGATGGGGCGTCTGATCGATGGTTTGCTGATGCTGTCCCGCCTGACACGGCGCGAGTTACATGTCGAGAAGGTGGACCTCGGCGGTCTGGTGAGATTGATTCTGCAGGACTATCAGAAGAACGAGCCGACACGGGATGTGTCGATCGTGGTGCAGGACGGTGTGCAGGCGCAGGGCGACCCGGAACTGCTGCGGATCGTGTTGCAGAACCTTGTGGACAACGCGTGGAAGTTCACCGGTAGGCAGGAGCGGGCGATGATCGAGTTCGGGGAAGATCAACGGGACGGCCGGCGCATCTTCTTCGTTCGCGATGATGGGGCGGGGTTTGACATGCAGTATGCGAGCAAGCTGTTCGGTGCATTCCAGCGGCTTCATGCACCGTCCGAATTCGAGGGTACGGGGTTGGGGCTGGCAACGGTCCAGCGCATTATTCACCGGCATGGTGGGAGTGTGTGGGCCGAGGCCGAAGTAGGCAAGGGCGCTACATTCTACTTCACGCTATGAAGAAGAAGCTTTACGGCGCGGGTGGGGAAGGCCGAGGATGGGACGGGCGACCATGAGTGACAAGACAAAGGATGTTATCCTTCTGGTCGAGGACAACCCGGACGATCGGGATCTGACGATCCGGGCGTTGCGCAAGAATCGCGTGGTCAACGAAATTGTCGTGGCCCGCGATGGCTCGGAAGCCTTGGTCTGGCTCTTCGACGAGAAACGTGCGGCGGCGGGCCACGCCAGCCTGCCCACCATGATACTGCTCGACCTCAAACTCCCCAAGGTCAACGGGCTCGAAGTTCTTGCAGCCATTCGCGAGAACGACCGGACCAGGAATCTGCCCGTGGTCGTGCTGACTTCCTCCGATGAAGAGCGCGACATGGGCGAGAGCCAGAGGCTGGGTGCGACCTATATCCGCAAGTCGGTGGACTTTACCGAGTTTCGTGAGGTCATCAGGCGGGTGATCAAGGAATGGCCCGTGCAGGTGGATGAGGTTGACGGGAGCGTCAAGAAATGAGCGAGACACTTCGCATCCTGATCGTGGAAGACTCCGAGGACGATGCGCTCCTCGAGATGCAGGAATTGAAGCGGGCGGGATATTCTCCGGTCTATGAACGCGTTGATACGCGCGAGGCGATGATCGCGGCTTTACCGAAGAATCCGTGGGATATTGTCATCGCGGACTACTCGATGCCGAATTTCAGCGGGCTTGCGGCCATCCAGCTTGTCCGAGAGCTGGGACTGGACCTTCCTGTCATCATCGTCTCCGGCGCCATCGGCGAGGAGACAGCGGTAGCTGCGATGAAAGCCGGTGCGTCGGACTACGTGATGAAAGGCAACCTCGTGCGACTGGCCCCCGCGATCCGGAGGGAGTTGCGTGATGTGCAGGAACGGATAGATCGTCGAAAGGCCGAATCCGCGCTCCGGCGGACCGAGGAGGAACTCAGTGAGGCGCAGAGGAGCCTCGTGCAGTCGGAGAAACTGGCGGCACTTGGACGATTCTCGTCGGGCATCGCGCACGAGGTGAAGAATCCGCTGGGCATCATCCTGGGTGGTATCGAGTTTCTGGAAGTCAAGATGAAGCGTTCGGGCGAGGATACGCGGACGGCCCTTCAGAAGATGAAGGAAGCCGCGATGCGCGCGGCAGATATTGTCGACCAAGTCCTGAAATTTGCCAAACCGTCAGCCCTGCGCTTGGCCCTCACCGATCCGGTCGAGATGGTGAAGGAAGCCCTCTCGTTGTTCCAGTTCAGCGACAAGGCCAAGAATGTGCAGGTGGAGACGTCGTTTTGCGCGGAGCCGTTGTGGCTGGAGATCGACAAGAACCAGATCCAGCAGGTGTTGTTCAACCTGCTGTCCAACGCCGTCGATGCCATGTCCGACGGCGGGACGATTCGCGTGGAGGTGTCGCGCCTAAAGGCGGCCGAGCAGGGTTTCTGCCGGATCGATGTGATCGACAAGGGTCAGGGCATCACATCGCAGGATATGGGCCGAATCTTCGAGCCCTTTTTTACCACGAAGAGAGACCGCAAGGGGACGGGGTTGGGGCTGTCGTTGGCGAAGTCGATAGTCGAGCATCACAAAGGCGTGTTGAAGCTGGAGAGCGAGGCCGGGCAGGGGACGCGCGCGAGCGTGATTCTTCCGCTGGCGACGAAATCGTGACGGCACTACGTGGGAGGTCGTTATGTGGTTGCGCAGAAAGAAGACGATACTGATCGTGGATGACGAAGAGGACTTCGGCTTCTTCGTGAAGGCCAACCTGGAGGCGCGAGGCAGTTACCGGGTCCGGATCGCCACATCCAGCGAGCAGGGCATCGAACTGGCACTGCGATACAAGCCCGTGGCCATCCTGCTGGACATCATGATGCCGAGAGTGGACGGGTTCCAGACGCTCAAGCGGTTGAAGGAGCAGGATAGAACGATGTTCATCCCGGTGATCATGCTCACGGCGAAGCACGACGATGAATCCAGGATTTCGGCGGCGGGGTTGTACTGCGATGGCTACCTGACAAAGCCGGTGAAGATTGACGACTTGGTGGCGCGGCTCGACAAGGTGTTGGGGATGAGGGAGTCGGCCTGATGCGGGAAGTGGGGATTGCAGGGGTTGGCGCAGGATGTAGGTGGGGAGGGGGCGACGGATGGGCGTTCCTCTAAAAGTGCTGGTGGTGGAGGATTCGGAGAACGATGCGTTGCTCGTCTTGAACGAGCTGAAACGCAGCGGATTTGATCCGCATTCGAAGAGGGTGGAGACGGCGGACATGCTGCAGAGCGCCCTCCGGGAGAAGCCGTGGGACGTGGTGATTTCCGACTACTCGTTGCCCGGGTTCACGGGCATGGCGGCACTGCGCATGATCAGGGACGGCGGAAACGATCTGCCGGTAATTCTTGTATCCGGAGCGATCGGCGAAGCGTTGGCGGTGGATGCGATGAGGGCGGGCGCCAACGACTATGTCATGAAGGACAATCTCGTGCGGCTGGGACCGGCGGTCCAGCGCGAGTTGAGGGAAGCCGAAGGCCGGCGCCAGCGTCGCGCGTTGGAGCAGCGACTTCGGTTCACGCAATTCTCCGTGGATCATGCTGCCGAATGCATTCTGTGGATTCGTCCGGACGCGAGCTTTGCCAGTGTGAATGACGCGGTGTGTGCGGCGCTGGGCTATACGCGGGACGAATTGCTACAGATGAAGATGGGGGACATTGACGTCCGATTTCGCGAGGACGCATGGGCCGCGCACTGGCTGAACCTCCGGGAGCTGGGAACGCTGACGTTTGAATCCATGCATCTCACCCACGATGGACGCTCGATCCCCGTGGAAATCAACGCCAACTACCTGGTTATGGATGGCGAGGAGTTCAACGTGGCCTTTGTACGCGACATCAGCGAGCGCAAGGAGATGGAAGGCAAATTACGCGAAGCGGAGAGGTTGCAGTTGATCGGGCACCTGGTGCTGGGGGTGGCTCACGAGGTCAGGAATCCGCTCAATTGCATCATGGCTGTTGCGGAGGCCTTGCAGGAGGAACTTGGGGAAAGTCCGTCGTACAAGCTCTATGTACGTCACATCCGGGAGCAGGTGGATCGTCTGGCTGAGCTTGTCCGTGACCTGCTCGACATGGGTAAGCCCCTGGACCCCGAACGCATGCATCGCGACTCACTGCCGAACGTCCTGAGTTTGGCATTGGCGCTATGGAAGGAAGGTTGGAGGGGTGGGCCGGTGGCGGTGACGTTTGAGCAGCCGGACCCGGCGGAGGGTCTCGATGTTGTGGCGGACAGTGCGCGGTTGCAGCAGGTATTCATCAACCTGCTGGACAATGCCGCGCAGCATGCCCCCGAGGGTTCGGAGATTGGCGTCGAGGTGGGAGCGGGTTCCGACGGCATGCTTTCCGTTCGCATCAGCGACGAGGGGGGCGGCATGCCCAACGACGTGCTGCAGCGCATTCCTGAACCTTTCTTTACAACGCGAAAAGGCGGCACGGGGCTTGGGCTGTGCATCGTTCAGCGGGTCATCAGAGATCACGGCGGTGATGTGGTGTTTCGAAACAACAGTCCGCGGCCAGGGTGCACGGTGGAGGTTCGGTTGCCGCAAGCCAGTTGAAGAGGAAGATGAACATGAAAACCAACATTCTTCTGGTGGATGATGAACCTGCGACGCAGTTCGGGTTCACCCGTTATCTCACCAAGGCGGGGTATGACATCCGTTGTGTCTCCACGTTGGCGGAAGCCCGGGACGAGATATCCAACAAGAGGTATGATGCGATCCTGCTGGATATGAACCTGCCGGATGGCAACGGGATCGATTGGGTGAGTGAGTTGAGGCAGACGCAGCCCACGCTGGCGATTGTGGTCATCACGGGACACGGCGACATTCCCGTGGCAGTGGAGGCCATGCGGCGTGGTGCTGACCAGTTCCTGACCAAGCCCGTGAACATGAAGGATCTGGAAGTCTACCTTCGCAAGGGGCTTGAACTCCAGACGCTGCGTCGCGGACAGATAGCCCGTCACCGATTGGCGAAGACCCGCGAACCCTATTTTGGCCACAGTGCGCCGGTCAAGAAGATGCTGGATCTCGCGACGGCGGCGTCGAAGAACAACTCCCCGGTGTTGTTGTTTGGCGAGACCGGCGCGGGAAAGGGAGTGCTCGCAAGATGGATCTATGAGCAAGGCGTGAGGGAGCAGGCCCCGTATGTCGAAGTGAACTGCTCCAGTCTGCGCGGTGAGCTGCTGGCCAGCGAGCTCTTTGGTCATGCCAAGGGCGCTTTCACATCGGCCGTGGACGACAAGCAGGGATTGATCGACGTGGCAGACGGCGGCGTACTCTTCCTCGATGAGATCGGCGACATGGACATCACCGTGCAGGCGCAATTCCTGAAGGTGATTGAGGAGAAACACTACCGGCGAGTGGGCGAGGTGAAGACGCGCGCCAGCGATTTCCGCCTGATCTGCGCGACGAATCACGATCTGGAGACGCAGAGCCGCGAAGGCAAGTTCCGGCGCGATCTTTATTATCGCATCAATATGTTCCCGATCGAAGTTCCGGCGCTGCGCGAAATCCGGGAGGATATTCCGGGTTTGGTCCGGTATCTGCTCAAGACCATCGCCTCCCATGACGTGGAAGTTTCACCCGAGGTGATGAACCTGCTGGTGGGTTATGGGTGGCCGGGAAACGTCAGAGAATTGCGCAACGTGCTGGAGCGGGCTCTTCTTCTTGCGCGTGGCAGTCCACTGGCGCTCTCACATTTTCCGGGCATCGGGCTGAATGCCGGATACATGCCGCCCGACAGCCTGAATCTCGCGCGGCAGGAAGAGATCAGGATCCGCGCCGCCATGCAGAAATTCGACGGCGACACCAAGAAGGCTGCCGCCGCGCTGGGCATTTCCCGGGCAACGATCTACCGCCGACTGAAAGAGATGAAGATCGCAGAGCCCGTAAAGGACTAGCTTCCCGATACGTCCTTCTCATCCGGAGACTCCCTGTCTCATTGTGTCGTCCGCCTCCAGTAACGCGCTGTTTGCAACATGCTGTAAATCAACATGTTACATGATTACTCGCATCTGGCACGCGGTAAGCATACCAACAGGCAGCAGAGGGAGGGGTGTATGCAGGGGGCTTCAAGTTCAGGTGGCGAGAAGAAGCGTGCGGAAGGGCAGTTGAGTATCAGTTCCGTCGGGGTGCGTCTTCACTTCGACATCGCGCTGGTTCTGATCACCATCATTCCCCTGCTGGTGTTCATTTTTCTCGTGATGGGAGGTTACGTCACGTTCAAACCGGGTCGGGGTGTCTATGAACCCGTGGCTGTGCTGCTCATTGCGCTGGTGGGTCTCGGCTATGCATTGCTGATGCGTTACCCGATCACGATGATGAAACTCCGAAGGTATGTGGAGGACATGGCCGCCGGTGTCTTTCCGGAGTCGGTGCATCTTGAACAAGAAGAGACGGACCTGCGGTCGATCGAGGCCGGCATGAACAGGATCCTCGAGCGGCTCAAGGCCAAGGTTGATGCGATGGCCATGGAGCAGGCGAAGCTCGAGAAGCAACTTTGCAAGGCGCAGAAGCTCGAATCCATCGGGGCGTTGGCGTCGGGCATTGCGCACGAGATCAACACGCCGATTCAGTTTGTCGGCGACAACACCCGTTTTCTTTCCGATGCCTGCGCGGGTCTCTTGAAGCTGCTTGAGATACAGCGAAGGTTGAACGCGGTGGCCCCGTCGGAATACGGCAGCGTGCTGGCGGAGATACAGAAGGTGGAGAGTGAGATCGATTTGCCGTTCCTGGAGGCGGAGATTCCAACGGCCATCAGTCAGTCACTGGACGGGTTGTCCCACGTGGCAGAGATATCGCGGGCACTGAAGGATTTCGCACGCGTGGTGAGCGACGACGAGATGAAGGCGACCGATCTGAACCGCGCGATTCAGAGTTCCGTGACGCTGACGCGCAACGAATGGAAATACGTGGCCGAACTGACGTGCGACCTCGATCCTGCGCTGCCGCTGGTTCCCTGCTTTGCCGGGGACATCAAGCAGGTACTGATCAATTTGATTGTCAATGCGGCCCACGCCGTGGGGGAAGTGGTGGGAGATGGGAGCCGGGGTAAGGGGCAGATCGCCATTCGTGCACGCTGCGAGGCGGGTGCGGCTGTGGTGTCGATCCGCGACAGTGGCCCGGGCATTCCTGAGGCGGTCCGTAATCGGATATTCGAGCCATTCTTCACAACGAAGAAGGGTGGGAAGGGATCGGGGCAGGGGTTGGCCATAGCGAGTTCGCTGATCGTTGGCCGGCACGGGGGACAGCTTTCGTTTGACACGGAATTGGGCAAAGGGACGGAGTTCACGATTCGTCTTCCCATCCGGAGTGGGGCGCCCGTGTGCTGTGATGCAGGCGGAGGCGTGCGATGAGTCTGTCGGCCCGCCATAGAGTGCTCTTTGTTGATGACGATCCCAGTGTGCTTGCGGGGGCCAGGCGGGTTATGCATGATCTGCGCCAACAATGGGAGTTTCTCAGCGCCGCCAGTGGTCAGGAAGCCCTTAGCCTGTTGGAGCAGGCGCCGTGCGACTTGATCATCACGGATATGCAGATGCCCGGCATGGACGGTGTCGAGCTGCTGTCGCAGGTGCTTTCCCGGTTCCCCTCCACGGTTCGCTTTGCGTTGTCGGGTTATGCCGATCGCGCGATCCTGCTCAAGTCGGTTGGGCTGTCGCATCAATTTCTGGCCAAGCCCTGTCCCGCGGAGTCCTTGAAGCGGGCCATCTCGCACACACTGCAATTCAAGAAGTACCTGCCTGGCACGCATGAGCAGGCGATGGTTTCGGCGACGGAAACGCTGCCGGTATTGCCGGATACGTTCAGGGCTTTCCAGAAAGCGCTCCGCGTTTCGCGTGCCGATGTGGAGGGCGTGGCGACCGTGGTTGCGTCCGACGTTTGCCTGGCAGCCAAGGTGTTGCACCTGGCGAGTTGGGCATCGCTGGATTTTCGCGAAAGTGCGCGGAATATCCGTCAGGCCGTGGGCGTGCTGGGAACGGAACTTCTGCACAGTGTGTTGTTCTCTGCCCATGCATTCAGGGCGATGGACGCGGATACAGCCAGCCTGTTTCCTGTCAGTAATTGGAACCAGCATGCGACGGCCGTGGCGGCACTGTCGGTGCAGATTGCGAGGGAAGGCGGAGCGAGTGCGGAAGGAGTTCAGGAGGCCGGCACAGCGGGGCTTCTGCATGACATTGGACGACGCATATTGATGGGGGGCTATCCAGCGACTTACGCGGGGATCTGTGCGGCAAGTTGTGCCGACGAGACCTCCATCACGCAGACAGAGAGCGAGGTGCTGGGCGTTACCCACGCGGAATTGGGTGCGGCGTTGATGGTGCTTTGGGGTGTGCCGAGTCATGTGGCGGATGCGGTGGCTTTTCATCATGAGCCGGAGCGGTGTCCCGGTGAAGATTCCATCGTATTGCGTGCGGTGTGCGAGGCGGAGCGACTAGTTGCGGAAGAGGGCGATGCCGGTGAGGGGTGTACAAGGGCCGAGGTGTGTGTGCCGGCAGGAGGTGTGTCATGATCGAAACATGTTTCAAAACCGAAGAGACGCGTGTCGAGACCCGAGCTGATGGACAGAAGGTTCTTCAGCTTCTCCTTGTCGACGATGATGCAGGCTTCAGGCAGGGCATGCGTCGGCTGCTGCACGGCATGCGGGATCGTCTGGCCTGCACGGTTCTGGAGGCGCCGGACGGCATGCATGCGATGGATCTGTTGCGGCGGGAGCGCGTGGACTGTGTATTGCTGGACAATCGCATGCCGGGTGGAAATGGCTTGGAGTGGCTGGGCAGGATGTTGGATGGTCACGAGAATCTGCCGGTGGTGATGGTGACCGGGGAGGGGGATGAGGAGACCGCGGTTGCGGCCCTGAAGAGTGGAGCAATGGACTACCTCGTGAAGGGCTCGATCACCCCCGAGACGCTTTATCGGTCTGTCATGAACGCGGTGGAGAAGATTCGCATGAGGCTGGCCATTGAGGAGCAGCGACAGGCGTTGCTCCAAGCCGAACGCGAACGCGTGATGATTCAGAGCATCGGGGCGGCTTGCCATCACCTCGGTCAACCGGCCACGACGCTCACCTGTTGCCTCGAACTCTTGAAGGTGCATTGTGCGCAGCCCGAAGCCAAGTCGATGCTCAATGAATGCGCAAAGGCAGCCGAAGAACTTGGCGAGATCATCCATCAACTTCAGCATGTGTGTGAATACAGAACCGTCGCGTATCACCCGGATACGACCGCGTCATCCGATGGCTCCAGCACGAGGCCGGATGACGCCATCATCGACATAACCGCCTGAGTGGAAACTCGCCGTCATCCCCCGATTCGTCAGTGTGTTCCTCTGTCTTCTTTCGCCCGTCTCAGGATGCAAATTCCCATCGCATTGTGATGATGATAATGGAGACCGCAATAGTCACAACACTCTGATTAGCAATATGTTGTGAATTACACCATGCTTCGGCATGGCGTGTGCATAAGGGTGTGTTGGAGACGGGAGATGCACATGAGCAACAGAGCGACAGGACGGGCAATGAAGAGAGCGGTGGTGGTGACGCTCGTGCTGCTTCTGTCGGTCTCCGGTGCTTGGGCGGGAGCGGCCAAGCCGGCCAAGAAGTCATGGTTCAAGCGGGCATTTGAGCGACCTACGTGGGACGAGGTGGCGGCGCAATGTGTCACCCCCCAAGACGTTTGCAGACTGGTTGAGCGGTATGTGGTGTATCGGACAGAAGACGTGGACACGTGGTACTCGGCGAAGGAAACATGGGCAGCGGGCCGTGGCGATTGCGAGGACTTTGCAGTAGTGATCGAGCAGCTTTGTCACGACCTTGGCTTTGACGTGTCGGTTGCGCTCTACTTTCCGGCCGGTGGTCGCGGCGAGGGTCATGCGGTGGCGGTGGGCACGTGGCAGGGCCAGCTCTGGATGTCCAGCCTGGGTTCGTATGAGAAGGTGGACTCCATGGATGAGGTAAGGGAGCGGGTTGCCCGCATGATGGAGTGTGATGACGAAGAGGTCTGGTCTTCCCGTCTGAATCACGAGGACGTACAGCGCTTTGTAGCCCGCAGCACGGTGGGTGGAGCGGGCACGGCCGTGGCGGGTTGGTAGGCCGCACTGGCTTTTCTTCCTCTATTCTCGTCTACTTCAATCTTTTCCGGACTGGCGGTAATACGCTTAACGCCCAATGTTTTCGGGCGTATTGTATATATACCGCGGCGATTCCAGCCTTTGGTTGCGAGAAAACGAAGAATGCGTGCCGGAATTACAACATTACCGGGGAGGTTTGTTTCCACGCGATCAGTCTGCCTTGCCTTGGCAGCGTTGGTTGTATCGGCGAGCACGGCTTCCGCCCAGGTTGTCGAAATTGTCCAGACGTTCTTCGTCCCGATCACAGAGGAGCAGTGCTATTCCGCGATGCGGGCGATTTCTGTCGGAAGTTACGTGGAACTGGCTCCCACCAATGTGATGTTCAGTGCGTGGGGTTTGGTGCCCAGCGAGACCAACACGGTCATCTTCTTTGATCAATGGGAAGATGGTTACGAGGGGAACATCACGAGCCCGACCCAGGCGACGACGGAAGTCTGGGGAGATGGCAATGCGGGCAATGGCATACCTCCCGGCTTCGCGCAGGATTATGTCAACGCGGGCGACTACATCTCGCTGACCAACACGATG
>DAISJM010000066.1:0-14247 GCA_036821485.1 Verrucomicrobiota bacterium
TGTGCCGCGGGATTGACCAGGAGCTGGTTTCCCGGTTGGGCCAGTGGTAGAGGGCAGGTTCCGGTGAACGCGCGGTTGTTTACGGATGAACACAGGACGAGGACGATTCTTGCGGTTCCTGCGGGTGCTCATGGGCGTAGCCTGTCGGCCTTGGAGCGGGTGGGCGTGAAGGTGTGGCGCGTGCCGGGCTCGCGACAGCAGGTCTCGTTGGCCAGATTGCTCGGTATGCTTGCAGGGGAAGGGTGCATGCACCTATTGTGCGAAGGGGGCGGCGGTTTGGCGGGGCGCCTGATCAGGCAAGAGTTGGTGGATGAATTTCTGTTTATCATGGCGCCGCTGGTGATGGGAGCCGGTATTCCGGCCATATCAGGCGAGGGATGGCAGTTGAAGAACGCGCCGCGGTTGCGCTTCATTTCCGTGGAGCGAGTGGGGCCTGACGTGATGATCAGGGCGGTTCCTGAAAGAGGGGGCAGGTAGGCCGATGTTTACAGGGCTGATACAGAAGACAGGTGAGCTGCTTCGCCTCGATGTAGCCGGCGATGCCGGGCGGCTTGAATTGCGTGTAGAACCGTGGCCCGAGCCCTTTGTGCTCGGCGAGAGCATCGCGGTGCAGGGCGTGTGTTTGACGCTGACGGAGGCTCGGGGTGGAGAGCTGCGTTTTGACGTCTTGAAAGAGACGCTTGATCGAACATGTTTGGGCGGCAAGGTCGCGGGCGCCCGTCTTAATCTCGAACGGTCGCTTCGTGTCGGTGATCCGATGGGTGGGCATATGGTGACGGGCCACGTGGATGGGACGGGCGTGGTAAAGACCATTACGCGTGTTGGACGCGATTGGGCCATTGAGGTGAAATGCGGAGACGAATTGCTCAAGGGGATGGTGCCGAAAGGATCGATTGCGTGTGATGGGATCAGCCTGACGATCGTGGATGTGAAGCAGGATTCCGTGTCGGTGCACATCATTCCACACACATGGGCGAACACGTCACTATCGGATCTGCGGAAAGGCGACCGGATCAATCTTGAAACGGATGTCATTGGGAAGTACGTACGGAAGCAGATGGATGCAGGAGGCACCACAAGCCGTGTGACAGAAGACCTCCTGAGGCAGGCTGGATTCATGTAGAGGGAGGGTGGGGCATGAGGGCATCTTGGATGGTGGTCCTGTTGAGTTGGCTCTGGGTTGTATCCCCGTGCCTGGGCGGCGGCATGGTACTCTTCGATTTCGAGGACGGCATTGCCGGGTGGGAGCATGAATCACCCACTCCGGACAAAGCGGAACACGCAACGGATCGGGCGAGGTCCGGACGCGGGGCGTTGGCGTTTACCCACCAATTTGGAGCGGCTTCGAGGGTGCTTCACTGTCGCGTGGCCAGCGGATTCCAGTCCAACATGGCGGCGATCGATGGTTTTCGTGGGTTGTCCGCCTGGGTCTTCATACCGAACGGCAAGCCGGTGTGGGAGGCGCGGATGTTTGTGCACTGCGGCGAGAAATGGACATGGAATGAAGGCCCCATGATGAAGAGCCTTCAGCCGGGATGGAATCGAATCGAGATGCCGGCGGAGGCGATTACCGACGCCTCGGACATCAAGGACATTGGGCTGCAGATTTCGAATCCGCACCAGACCATTGAGAGCCGAATACTGATTGATCGTGTCGAAGTCATGACCAGCACGCCATAGGCTTGGCGCGGCTCATTCGAGAGGGAAGGTACACATCATGCGCAAGGTGCTTTGTGTTCTCGTATCGATGTTGCCGGTTCTTTCCGGATGTGGTCCGGCCAAGGATGCGGCGTGTCCGCCGACACCTGAGGTCCCTGTCGGAGAGCAGGCGAAGACGGTTCACATGGAGTTCTTACGGACCGAAGGGCGACAGGTGGTTAATGACCGGGGCGAGGCGGTTCAGTTGCGCGGGTGCAATGCCGGCGCGTGGTTACTGATTGAACCGTGGATCATCGGTATGGACGGGCAGACCGGGGTTAACAGCGAGAAGGATCTGTGGGATCTGATCGGCCGGCGTTTCGGTGAGGACCGCAAGCAGGAACTGATCCGCCTTCACCGCGAGACGTTTTTCCAGGAGGCCGATGTCGAACGAATCGCCGTTGCAGGAATGAACTGCCTCCGAATCCCGATCTGGTGGCGGGCTGTCAGCGACCCGGCCTATGGCGGGGACATGAAGTATTTGGGCGCGGTGGTGGAATGGTGTGGACGCCATGGGGTGTATGCCATCATCGATCTGCACGGAGCGCCGGGTGGACAGAGCACGCAGGCTGTCATTATTGGTGAGAGCAGTGAAGGTGACCTTTGGAAAGATGAGGAGTTCAAGAAACAGACCGTTGCCTGGTGGACGGATGTAGCCGAGCGATTCAAGGATGTGCCGGCGGTTGCGGGCTATGACCTGATCAACGAGGCTTTCTCGGCGCCCTTCAATGACCTTCTGGATCTCTACGACGAAATATACCGGGCGGTACGTGCGATCGACTCCCGGCACATTATCATCGTCGAAGACGGGTTGCATGGATTTCATCGCCTGCCGCGCCCGGCCGATTACGGCTGGAGCAACGTCATGTACAGCTTCCACTATTACCCCCAGTCCGGCGCGGAAGCACTGGAGGCAGACAAGACCGTCATTCCCCGGTTCAACCGCGCCGTGCTGCACTACGGCGTGCCGGTGTTGGTGGGCGAGTTCAACACGATAGCGTACGAGAGAGGTGGAGTTCAGAGTCTTCAGCGGTACGGGGAGGTGTTTGATTACTTTGGGTGGCCGTGGACGTTCTGGACGTACAAGAAAGTCGAGGACAATGCCGACATTATATGGGGCCTCTACGGGTACTATGCAATCCGGCCCAAGGCCGATTTGAACAACGGAACATGGGAATCGATCCGCGGTGCCTTTGCGTCCATGGAGACGTCGCAGAGTCAGGTTCAGTCATTGATGCTCTGTTCGTTGCAGGGAGTGAAGAGGCCGCTCCGCAGCGAGACGCGGAAGGATGCTGTCGAATTGCCCTTACGAGACGCCGCCGTGATCAGGGGCGAGGGGGGGAGCATTCAGATGGAGTGGGGCTGGATGCCGCCCAATGTCGGTTACTGGGGAAAAGATGACGCGGTCGGTTGGTATGTCGATGTTCCGGCTGAAGGCGACTACGAACTTGGGTTGAGGATGGCCAATAACAGCAATGGGTGCGCGGTCCGCGTACAACTTGATGGAATCCTCATGAGCAATGTGCCCGTTGCCCAGACGGGCGGTTGGCAGGATTATCAGGACCGGTCTTTGGGCGTGTATCACATGGCGCAGGGCCGACACTGGCTTGAGGTCGGACAGGGAAATGCCGGTGACGAATTCATCAACATGCAGCATGCGTGGATGCGGGCGGGTTCCGGCGAGCGTGTGGTCCCCGATGAGGGGCGCATTGTCCTGGGGCCATTCAACGGACCGCGTTGGCACGAACGCAGCCCGATCCGGGTCGAGTGGATGAATGATCCGCCGAACTTCGGGTTCTGGCAGTCGGGTGAGCCCGTAACTTGGGAAATTGATCTGGAACGCGGGGGATCTTTTGACGTCGCCGTGGAGTATGGCAGTCCGCAGGAGAGCAGGTTGAAGGTGGCTCTGGACGAGGATGGCGACGTGTTGAATGGAGACCTTGCGTCGACGGATGGATGGCATGTGTTCAAGCGCGTCGGCCTGGGGATTGCAACGCTTACCCCGGGTCATCATCGCATCGTTGTGACATGGGATGGTGCGGACGCCGGCGGGGCAGGTAACTTGAGATCGGTGACGCTGGCGCGACGAGGGGAACCCGCGGGTCCCTGACGTCAGGGGCCGGAAGCGATGAGCTCTGCATTGTCCCAGAAGCAGGCTTGCTTCCCAGTGCCGAGATCGCCGGATGTTGCTCCCTCGAAACGGATGACGGGGCGGACATAGACAGTGCCCAGCGGCGCTGTACCGGAGATGGTGAAGGTTTGCCAGTTGGTCGTCAGGAGCGTTGAGACGTTGAGAGTGCCCTGATTGTGGCCTGCCTTGGTGACTTTGTCGGCGGTGTAGAACTCAAGAGTGACGTAGACCTTGGCGGCTTGGAAGAGGGCTTCCTTCTTGGCGCGGGCGGAAAACGTGTAGGTCATCCCCGGGGCGCCTGAGACATCCTGAAAGAATCCTCCCTCCGCATTCAGGACCCAGCCCTGCATGGTGGCGCCGGCAGTGCCGGTCTCCTTGGCCCACTGTGCGATTTCGACGTGGCCAAACTGGGTCCATCCAGCCACGCCGTTCTCGAAGCCGCCGTTGGTCAGGAGCGACGGAGCGGCTGTTTGTGAGTGGGCGGGCGAAGCGAAGGTGGCTGCAACAAGCAGCAGGAGCGCCTGGAGGAGGCCCTCTCCCCAGGGACGCGCGGAGGCATGTTTCCTTGGAGCACGCATGGTAACCGTTGTTAACATACCGTTGGACGTGTTCGCGTTATAGATCGATTGTCCTGTGATGGAATCGTTCCACCCCCGAAGTAGGGACCGGTCCCATATCGTTCAGCGACTATAGTACAAAGTCCTTGTGGGTCAAGGGGAAAGCCATAGAATAGGAGCAGGCGGTACCGGACCCACGAGGCGGCCCGCGAACGGGATCCTGCAGCATGAAAAAAGAAGGCAAACATCTGACACTACGGCAGATTGCTACCCTGGCCCACACATCGAAGAGCACGGTCAGTCGCGTGCTGACCAAGCATCCAAGTGTTTCGCCTCGCACCCGAAGCCGGATCGAAGCGGTGATTCTCAAGCAGGGCTTCCGGCCAAATCTGTTTGCGCGTGGGCTGGCGGGCGGCAAGACCGGATTGGTCGCGGTGATCGCAGCCGAGATTAACAGCGGATTTTACGCCGAGGTTATCAAGGGCATCGACGAGATTGCCGGCCAGCACGATGGCCATCTGTTGACGTCTTTCGCCCATGGCGACAAGGACTTCATCCGTCTGTGGCGGGAGATGTCCGAGGGTGGGCGGGTGGACGGCATCATTCTGATAGCCCCTCCGATGAGCGTTTTCTCGGAGGAGGTCGAGCCGCATTTCGTTCCGTCCGTACTGTGCGCGTGCCGCGCACTACGGAATCGCAAGGGATGGGGCGGTGTGGACAGCGTGGTGTTGAACAACCAGAAGGGCTTTGACGAGATCATGACACACCTGGTGGCGCAGGGGTGCCGCTACTTCGTGCATGTGGCCGGCCCCACGGACATCTTCGACGGTGTCGACCGCCGGCGCGTGTTCGAGAAATTCATCGAGAGCAACAACGCCCTGAAGGGCGACATCATCCAAGCCACATTGACGCGGGAAGGCGGCCGGGCCGCGGTGCATGACTATTTGAGTCGGCACACGGGATGGCCCGATGCCTTCGTTGCCTTCAACGACGATACGGCGCTGGGTGTTCTGGAGGCTTTGAGGGACCACGGCATTGCTGTTCCGAGCCCGGTTGCTGTTGCGGGTTGCGATGATGAGCAGTCATCCACCTACGTTGGGCTCACGACGTTGCACATGCCCATGGTGGAGCTCGGACGTGAGACGACGCGCCTGCTGTTCAAACGCATTGAACATCGCGGCGAGAAGTTGCCCGTGCAGAACAGCCTGATCGATCTATCGTTGAGGGTGCGCAGCTCGACGCCACGTCACAACGGCTGACGTTGTTTTCTCCATGCGTCTGCGGGAAGGTGGATCCCTGCTGACCGTACCTGTTGACTTGCCTGCACGCGGCATCTAGAATGCTTCGAACTGCAATGACCAAAGGGAGCGGGGATCGTGTCCACCACCATAGAGAGACTACTCATTGTTCAAGACCGCGATCGCAAGCTTGCGCAATTGCTTCGCGAGAAGGCCGACATACCGGCGCGGATTCAGCATATTGAAGCCCGCCTTTCCGCCCACCAGGAATCGCTCCATGGCGCGCAGGAGGAAGTGAAGAAGAACACCGCCGGCATGAAGCTCATTGAAGGCGAAATTGAGGCGCGCAAGCAGAAGATCGCGAAATTTCGCGAACAGCAGTTTCAGATAAAGAGCAATGTCGAGTACAAGGCGTTGGAACACGAAATTGCCGTGGTGGAAAAGGACATTCGAAGGCTTGAGGACGATGAATTGGCCCTGATGGAGGGCAGTGACAAGATCAAGAGCATGATTGGGGACCGCGAGGGCGATCTCAAGCAGGAGCAGAAACGCGTAACCGAGGATCAGCAGGTTCTCAAGAAGCGCCTTGAGCAGATTGAGGCGGAGATCCATGACTTACAGGTGGACCGTGATGCTTTGGCCAAGGATTGCGAGTCGTCCGGGCTCAAACTTTACGACCGGATCATGCAGAAGACGGCGGACTATGCCGTGGTCCGCGTTGAGAATGGTGCCTGCGGGGGCTGTCATATGAAGCTCACGCCTCAACTGGTTCACGACACGCGCAAAGGTCTGACCCTCACACAGTGCAACTACTGCAGTCGCATATTGTACTGGCAGCCCTGACCGGGTATTATTCCTTCCGAAGTTCTTTGGCTATCGATGGACGGGGTTGCGGTCGCTCCCGCTTTGCTTCGGCTTGGCGGGGGAGGAAAGTCCGGACTCCACAGGGCGGGATGCCTGCCGGGCTGAAAGGACGGCGGGGGCCCTTGGCCATATCCAAGGGTACGGAAAGCGCCACAGAAAACAAACCGCCTCGAAGCAGATGCTTTGCTGCATCGCTTTGGGGCAAGGGTGAAAAGGTGGTGTAAGAGACCACCGGTGTCTGTGCAAGCAGGCGCGCATGGCAAGCCCCATCCGGAGCAAGATCGAATAGGAGGCCAGCGAGTGGCCCGCTCATCGCGCGTTGCAAGACGCGCGAGCGGCCTCGGGTAGATCGCAACGACCCTTCTTCGGAAGGGAGATAAATGACTGCAGCTTCTTCGGAAGCAACATAATCCGGCTTATGCCCCGTTCCATCGATACTCCAGCGTCAGGGTTGCCCCGGAGGGGTGACGAGCCAGTGGAGAACTTCATCGGGTGGTGCACGCGAACAGGCTGCATGCCGTGAACAATGTTGCACAAAGCTTACTCCGTAGACCCTTCTTTCGCTGGGGTGTTCTTGCCCTCTGCGTTGCCGTGATGGCTGTGTATGCAAAGGCGCTGCAAAGCGTTCCCTCCGCGCCGATGGACGCCCGCTCTCCGGCCACCGTGTCGTGGCCATCCACTGTGGTCCCATCGTCCGTCGATTGGGAGGTCTTTCGGAGATCTGCATCGGTTGCCCGCGGGGTGGCCGGTGAATTGGGCAAGAGATTTCGGTTGGCCGGCACATTCTTCTCTTTCAGCGAAGCGGGTGGTGGTGATGAGAATTTCTGCAAGGCGATTCTCGACGATCTCCAACGCAAAGAGCAGTACTTGGTTAAGGAGGGGGATAACGTGGCGGATGCGGTGCAGATTGTCCGCATCTACCGGGATCGCATCCTGCTTCGACGAGGAGGGCAGGAAGAGGAATTGTGGCTGAGCTTCAATGCCGGTGGCGGCCCGGGAGGGCCCGGATCCGGCCCACAGGTTCTCACTTCCCTCACGGCTGCGCCGGCGATCGAAGAGAATCGTTTCGGCAAGCGGGTGGGGGAGGCGCGATGGGTTCTCAGCCGTGAAGCGTTGATGAATTACTACAGCGAGCTGATGGATGATCCCGAGCGTATCGCGGCGCTGTACGTGTCCATGAAGCCGGAATATGCAGAGGGTGGGAGCATCGCCGGCTACGTGTTGGATATGCAGGGCGAGAAGGAGTTCTTTGAGGCCGCCGGTCTGCAGAATGGGGACATCGTGCGGAAGGTGAACTCGTTGCAGATGAGCAGCCAGAAGCGGGCGGAATATTTCATCGGCGAGTTTGCGAAGAATCGCCTGAATGCGGTTGTGCTCGATGTTGAACGAGGTGGTCAGAACCGCAAGCTCATCTACCTGATACGCTGAGGCCGTCAGCGCTTTTTCTTTTTCTTTCCGGAACGTTCCCGCACGCCAGGGCTGCCGCTCGTTTCGGCCGGCATATGAAAATCCACCAGCCTTCGTGTCGCGTCCACCTTGGCCAGTAGCACGTTGAGGCGCTGCCCGATCGTCCATTTCTTCCTGTGGCGGCGGCCCACGGCATGTGTTCGGTCCGGATGGGCGACGTAGTAGTCGTCGATCAGACTGGAAAACGGCAGGAGTCCCCGCTGCAGGGTATCGATCAATTCGACGATGAGGCCTTTGGGGGTCACGGACACGATGAGCCCTTCGAATGGGCCGGTCTTTCGCGAGTGGAGCAATCCCTCGTAATACTCAACGCGCTTGATGGTGACGCTTTCATCCTCTGCCTCATCCGCGTTTCGTTCCGTCTCCGAGCAATGATGCGCAATGCTCGACACTTCCTCCTGTGAATAGGGCGGTGGACGATCGGCCTCAATTGCGCAGAGGAGACGATGTACCACAAGATCGGGATAGCGGCGGATGGGTGAGGTGAAGTGCGTGTAGCAGTCGAACGCCAGTCCAAAGTGTTCATTCAGGGTGGACGAATAGACAGCGCGCTTGAGGTTGCGAAGGAGCGCGAGATGGATCGAGTATGCGAGAGGGGAGCCCTCTGCAGCGCGGGCCACGCGATTGAGATCGTCGCGTGAAGAGACGCTCTCGCGAAGCCCCAAGGCCTGCAAGTCGGCGTTCATCCGGCCCCATTGCTCCTCATCGGGTGGTTCATGAATGCGGTAGATGGCGGGCACCATATGCCGTCGCAACGTTGAAGCGACCACGCAATTGGCGGAGAGCATCAACTCCTCAATGAGCTGGTAGGCCTCGCTGGACATACGTTTCTTTAATTCCAGTGGATGGCCGTTCTGGTCGAGCACGCAGCGAATCTCGGGGATGGTCAAATCAATGGCGCCTGCTTGTGACCTGTTCCGGCGGAGGATGCGGGCGAGACGCCGCATGTCGCCGAGCGCCTCTTGAACGGCAGAGGGTATGCCGTGGTCGTCGCGACCGTCGAAGAGGGCCTGCACTTGGTCGTAGGTTAGCCGTGCTGCGGAGCGAATGACGGATAGTGTTGTGCGCTCCGCCAGTCTCTTACCGTCCTCGTCCAAGGTGATGAATGCGCTGTGCGTAAGTCGATCACGCCGGGGTTGCAGACTACAAACCTCGGTGGTGAGGTAGGGGGGCAGCATGGTGATGGTCCTGTCGACCATGTACACGCTATTGCCGCGTTGGAAGGCATCCTTATCGATGGCCGAGCCCGGGGCGACGAAGAAGGGGACATCCGCAATGTGAACGCCAAGAAGCCACTGGCCGTCCTCGGTGCGTTGGAGTGAGACGGCATCATCGAAGTCCTTGGCATCCTCGGGGTCGATGGTGAAGGTCAGGACGTCCCGCAGATCCTCGCGCCCGTGCAAGGCAGAGGAGGGGATGTTGCCATCATGCTGCCGGGCTTCGTGAACGACGCCGGCGTCGAACGTTGGATCGATACGGTGGTCCCGGGCCACGGAGAGTACATCGACACCAGGATCGTCTGCCGCGCCTAGATCTTCCTCGACCGCGCCTGTGAGCGGTTTCGACGTGCTTTCCCATGGGGCGAGACGCACGACGACCTTGTGACGTTCCTGGGGGTCGGGTACGCGTGGCCCGAATTCCATTACGCGGATGTTGTGGGGAATTCTCGGGTTGTCGGGAATGACGTACCAGTAGTAAGGAGAGTGGCGCAGCAAGCCAACCAGCGTGGTGTGGAGTCTTTCGACCACTTGGAGAATGCGGCCCTCGTTTCGGTCGGCCGTCGGTTCGTAGCTGCCTTTTGGCGGCGCCTTGGCGCTTGATCGGGTAACGGCAACGATAACAGTGTCACCATCCAAGGCCGTGCCCATGTTGGCCTCAGGGATGAAGACGTCGGGTGTACCGGGTTGTTCGGGGATGACGAATCCAAATCCCTGGATATGGGTTCGGAGTCGGCCTTTTACATGACGGTTGGCATCGGGAAGCGCCCATCGGTTCTTCCTGAGGCAGACCACCCGTCCTTCGCGTTCCATGGCGTAAAGCTTGTGTCGCAGAGCGGCCCTCTCGGTGCCCCTGAGTTTGAGCGACTTGGCGAGTTCGTGTTGCTTCAGAGGCTGATATTGGGGGCTGGAGAGCAGTTCAAAGATTCGATTCTCTACGGTTTTTATGGACTCCAGCATGGGAATTAAATATATCCTCAGCCGGTCAAATGGCGAGCGCGGACAGCGCTCTTTCAGGGTTCTTTTGGGGGATCAGAGGTGAAAATCGTCTTTGCAGCAAGTGAAATGGTGCCGTTCGCGTCCACCGGCGGGCTTGCGGACGTTGCGGCGGCCTTGCCCAAGGCCATGATGAAGCGCGACGCGCAGGTATGGCGCGTTATGCCGCTTTATCGCCACGTCGCAGAAGGTCCGTTCCTGCTCAAGGACACCGGGCTTCGACTCGACATTCCGGTTGGATTTCGCATGTACAAAGCGGAAGTCTGGATGACCGATGATCCGCCGCCGGCGACCTATTTCATACGCCGCGACGAGTTCTTTGATCGCAGCCAGCTGTACAGTCTTCCGGACCGCGACTATGACGATAATTTTGAGCGGTTCGTGTTCTTTCAGAAGGCCGTTGTTGCGTTGATAGACGCATTGGGATGGCGTCCGGATGTGGTCCATTGCAGCGACTGGCAGACGGGGCTGATTCCTCTGTTCCTGCGTCACGGTGTACATGGGATGGGACGCGAGCGCCGGGAGAAGGTCGTTTTCACGATCCACAACCTGGCATACCAAGGTATTTTTCCTGGTTCGCAATACTCGCTGACGAACCTTCCGTTCCCGGCGTTCAACGTGGACTGCCTGGAGTTCTACGGCAACATCAACTGCATCAAGGGTGGCATCACCGGTGCGGACGTGGTGACAACCGTCAGCAAGACGTATGCGCAGGAAATTCAGACGGAGGAGTTCGGTTGCGGCCTGCAGGGCGTGTTGACCCGTATGGGAGATCGTCTGACAGGAATTGTTCATGGTGCTGACTATGCATCGTGGGATCCGGCGAGCGATGTCTTCCTGGTCCAAGGGTATAACGCTGACGACCCGGCTGGTAAGAAAGCGTGCAAGGAAGAGCTTATCCGGATGATGAATTTGAAGATTGGGGTCGAGACTCCCTTGCTTGGCATGGTCAGCCGCCTGGTGGATCAGAAAGGGTTGGACATCCTGGCCGACGCGATGCCCGCACTGATGAAACTGGACATTGGTTTCGTTTTGCTTGGGGCAGGGCAGGACAAGTACCACGCCCTGTGCCGACAGTGGGCGGAGCAATGGCCCGGCAAGTTTGCCGTCAGCATTGGATATGACAACCCCCTTGCCCACAAGATTGAAGCAGGTTCGGATATCTATCTCATGCCGTCGCGATTTGAGCCTTGCGGCTTGAATCAGCTATACAGCCTTCGATACGGGACGCTGCCCGTGGTGCACTCGACCGGCGGATTGGAAGACACCATCGAGGACATTGCCGCCGACGGGACGACTGGAACGGGCTTTAAGTTCAAGACCTATACGAGCGATGCCCTGGTTGGTGCTGTGAAGCGGTCCTTGGACATGTTTGGCAACAAACAGGCATGGGATTTGGTCGTCCGCCGCGCCATGAAGGAAGATTTCTCGTGGGAGCGGGCTGCAGACGAGTACCTGCTCCTATACCGCCGCCTTCTGGCCTAACAAGGCGCTGCAGGCTCACGGGCGGTGGGGGATCAAGAGAATCAAAGTCCTGCCCGCAGCATCCTTGGCCATATCCTAGTCCTTGTCGCCCGTTCATTGCGCCCGCCATTCACTCCAGTTTGAGACCCCGCCTCAGCGCCTGTACCTCTGCTGATCAGGGCGCACACATATGCTGGCGATTAGGTGATGTCCGGACTAAAGAGGAGCACAGCGCGGTGGACGGACTTGGCGTGAGCTTGGTGGAGCATGCGGGGCACGCCGGTATTGGTTTGTGGCGGATGGACTTGGGCGGAGGCTGGTTTATCGTGGTGGTGGTGATGGGGCCGAAAGTTGGATTAACCGCAATACCTAGCGTGCCGCGGGCAACCAATAGTAGACATAAGATATATTATACGACGTAGCTACAGGGGGGCTTTCTGGCACTGGGTTTCCTGAATTGTGACTTCGCCGCCGGGTCTCTGAAGCATCGCTATGGCTGAAATCGGACGCGATTCGGCCCGGCAGGCCTCGAACGTTTCTGCAAGGCGGATCCGTCGCGGACATCGGACTGCGTCAGGTCAGTGAACGGTTCCCCAGCGCTTTGAGAATGGCCAGTAGACCATGAACGCAGGCCCGACCAGGCTCTTCTGCTTAACGGGTCCAAAGTAGCGCCCATCGAGGCTAAAGGACGTGTTGTCACCGAGCGGAAGGAATTCGTCCTGAGCGAGTTGCCGGGTCTCGCCAGCCTCGGCCAGGAAGGTTGTCTGGCCAGGCTGAGTTCTGGCCAAGGTGTAGCCGTTATAGCCGCTATCGTTGAGCAGCCGTTTGAATGGATAAGGCTCCGTGATCCTGTTGCCGTCAATGACCAGATATGGTGGGTCGATTTCCACCTGCTCCCCGGGCAAGACGGCCAGACGCTTGATGTAGAACGTGTTGGTCTTGATTCTAGGATCGTTGATGAAGTCCGTGCTGAAGACGATCACATCGCCCCGCTTCGGACGCATGAAATTGTATCGGACTTTGTCAACGAATATATGGTCCCCGTAACTCACCCGGCCGGATGCCATCAGTTGACCCTTGGCCACGTAGTCGCCGGGGGAAAAATAGACGGCCAACCCTTTCCGTATCTTGTGTGGGACGCCACCGACATAGAAAACAAAGAATTCCTCATCGACGGCGAAATGTGTGTCGATCTGACCGGACAGCTTGGCTGTGACTTCGGTGTAGGCCTCGCCCCTGAGCGCGAGCGCAAGCAGGTTGAGAGGAAACTTGTCCATGGGTTGAGGCGCGCTCTGCTGCTGTACGGTGATGCCGTAGAGCGTGGGTTGCATCGAGCCGGTGGGTATCTTGAACGGCTGGATGAAATACGTCCGAAAAGCCATCGCTACGGCAAAAGCCACGGCGAAGATTTCCACGTTTTCGCGGATGCGCGGGAACGGTCTTGGCGGGTAAACCTTGGCGGCGAATTGTGCCACCTTGTGGAGGGCTTGATCCAGTTCGGACTCGTCGTGAGACTTCTGTTTCATCCGTAGCTCGGTGTCTGCATTGACAAGAGCCTGGAGATCCTCGGGCGCGGCGATGTCTGCGCGCATATTCCAGGCGTGCTTTGATTCGTGGAGCACCTGCTGGATGACCTTGCGATACTGGCGTCGCCGGAAGAAGTTCATATCCCTACTCTCCCGTCCTGAGGACGGAGATGAAAGCCTCCTGCGGAATGCTTACCCGACCAAACTGCTTGAGCTTTCTCTTGCCCTCTTTCTGCTTCTCCAGCAGTTTGCGCTTTCGGGACACGTCACCGCCGTAGCATTTCGCGGTCACATCCTTGCGGAGGGCGCGGACAGTTTCGCGCGCAATGATCTTCTTGTTGATCGCTGCCTGGACCGCAATGGCAAACATGTGAGGAGGTATCAGATCCCTGAGAGTCTTGCACATCTGCCGGCCGCGGAAGACCGCCTTGTCCTGGTGAATGATACACGAGAACGCTTCGACCACCTCGGAGTGTACCATGATGTCCATCTTCACGAGTTCTGATGGACGGTAGCCTGCGAGTTCGTAGTCCATGGAGGCGTAGCCGTGGCTGAGGCTCTTCAGGCGGTCGTGGAAATCGATGAGGATCTCGTTCAGCGGCAGAATACAGGTCAGCATGACGCGTCGCGTATCGAGCGAGTCCGTCTTCTCCACGTCGCCGCGCCGATCCATGACCAGCTGCAGAATATCCCCGATGTTTTCGTTGTGGCAGATGATGAACGATTTGACCAGCGGTTCTTCGATGCGTTCGATCTTTGTCGGATCAGGCAGCCGCATGGGATTGTCGACTTCTATCATGGTCCCATCCCGCTGGTATACTCGGTAGATGACGCCCGGGTACGTCGCGATGATGTTCAGCCCGTATTCGCGACGGAGCCGCTCCTGCATGATTTCCATGTGCAGCAAACCGAGGAATCCGCAGCGGAATCCGAATCCGAGAGCGATGGAACTCTCTGCCTGGTAAACAAACGAACTATCGTTGAGGGCAAGCTTGTCGATGCTGGCCTTCAGCTTCTCATAGTCGTCGCCGTCCACGGGATACAGCCCCGTGAAGACCATGGGCCTGAATTCCCTGAAGCCCGGCAGGG
>DAISJM010000067.1:0-14151 GCA_036821485.1 Verrucomicrobiota bacterium
CCACGCCAGCATGATTGCTATGAGTACTCGTTTCATATTCCCTTGCATCCAACGTCAGCGTTCAGGCTGAGGCGACTTGTCGCCGATAGCCTGCAACGCCTTGTTGGAGCCGTTCATTTTCATCCGGTGCTTTCTCCGTAGATAGATGAGCAAAGCCAGTGCCGCGTAGCAAACGATCCAGAAATAGATGTTGTAAGTGAATCGTTCGAGATGCCAACTCCCCATAATACTGATTCCATCGGCAGATCCGATGAACCATATAGGGAATCCACGATGACTGATCACTCCAACCGTGGCTTCTGCGGAGTAGTCTTTGGATACTGTAATAAATGCGGAAAAATATGCGGTAATAACGCCAATTATTGGCAGCAACATGATAATCGCCGCGCCGCATAGCATCTGTAATGTCCTCCGCATGGTTAGTCGGTTCTTATATTCTTCGTGGCTCCAACGTTACGCATGAGGCTGAGTGAACCGCTCCGGGTTCACGATAGCCTCGATGCGCTGGTTCGGTGCTTCATTGTTCCTTGTCCCACTTGCCTGCCTCATAAACCCGTTTCGGGGGATTGTCCAATCTCGGGTTATTCTCATTCACAGACCACCATTTGCGCCACGCCTCGACACCCGGTCTGCGCGCCTCTCGGTTGTTGAGATGAAAGTCATAGTTGTTGTCATACCGCCCAGCTTTTTGCTGCAGGAGTTCATACGCTCCGTATCGGACATACAAGGCGTCGTCGTCCAACAGTTCGATCAGGCGTGGGATGCATTCTTTGCCGAAGGGAGCGAAGATGAGTGACGCTAGACTCTCGACATGCCAGTTGTCTGTTGTCGGACCACAACTGAGTACTATCGGGAAGTAGCTGGAGCCGCTGGTCGGAATCCTGGCGTTGGCCACGTTCGTGCAGTTGGTGAAGAAGGTCATGACCTCGTCAAGGGTCTGCAGTTCAGGGAGGTTGAACATCTTCAGTTCATGTTGCCGCTGATCGTTGCTGAGTGACAAAGCGGCGACTGGCGAGATCATCAGAATGAATGCTATCGTGATCGCTCTCATCATTCTTCACCGAACGTCAGCCCTCAGGCTGAGGCGCCAGCGGGCGCCGATAGCCTGGAGGGCATTGTTCTGCATCTTGTGTTTCTGTAAGGGATCGGAGTAGGGGATAGCGCGTTGACTCAGACTTCGTCCCCGTCACGTCCATCCGTCTTTCCGTTCCTCTCATCCATCCCGCCCGTGTCCGCCGTACTTCCATCGCCTCTCGCCATACCCGAGTAGCGTATGTCTTTTGCAGAACGTTACGCATGAGGCTGGGGGAACCGCCCCGGGTTCCCGATAGCCTCCATGCGCTGGTTGGCCCCTTTGTTTCTCAAGACAGTGTCCACGTGATTGTAAGAGCGGGAAGCACAATGCCCGCGATGTAGAGTGCGCTCATGATGAGTGTTGTTGCTGTGACGATCAACAAGGTTGCATAGAAGCGAATGTCATCGCTTTGGGATTTGGCTCTACATCCGATTGCGATGACAGCGAGCGCCCCGACGGCCGGAATGATCATGCCGTACTTGAGAGAGATGTCCGTACAGAAGGCGAGGGCTTCTCCCTCAAGCAGGTATTTCCAGATAATGGTCATGGCCCATTTGCTGAGGAGCATCCCTGCCGCCATGACCGCTTGGGCGAGCAATGCCAAGGAGAAGATTATCCATTTCTTCGTCATGCTGTTCATGGGCCAACGTTAGCCATGAGGCTGAGGCGACCCCGGGTCGCCGATAGCCTCAATGGCCTGGTTGTGCACTCCCTTCAGAGACAAGATTGGTTAGCAAATCGAGAAGTCCTAGAAGCAACGGGTTCGTAGTGAGTTGTCCCTCGTTATAGAAGTTTTCCGGGACAAATCTGTAGGCAATAAAGGGAGTGCCAGCGTCATTGTACAGTTCCACTTGAGTTGAGCTGATCATCCTCGCCTTTGTCGTTTTGTTGCTGAGGGTGTCATATATGACGATCTGATCGCTCGTCACGCTGTAGGACACCGGAATAGCCATGTGACCCTGAAAGACCGCGTTGGTTTCGTCGAAGTAGAAGAGGAGATAGTTTGTTTTGGCTCCGCCATCCAAGAGAACCCAGCTGCCCCACCATCCAAAGATCGGGTTATCCCCCGTAGGGGAGCAGCCACAGAGCATGGAAACGATGAGTAATGTGCCTATTGTCTTCATTTCTTTGCACAACGTTAGCCCTCAGCCTCGAGGCTGCCGCCGCGGCAGCCGAGTAGGCTGAAGGGCTTGGTTCGGCCGTTCATTTTCGTGCCATGCAAATGCCGCACTTGATGTGTGTTCCCCAGCGGTCTTCACTCAGAATCAAGCTGACAAGCTTTCGGTCGGAATCCCAACAGGTCAGGCAGAAGGGTCTCTCGCGCTTCTCGTCGTCTTTGAGGAAATAGCAGTTGCCATCCCGAATCAACTGACTCGCCGTTGTTGCGTCGTCTTTCGCCTTCTTCAATTCGTCTTTGAGGGTGATGTTTTCTTCTCGAAGCACGAGGATCTGCTCGCGCAGCGCGACGATGCGTTCATACAAGTCCTGATCGTTGTATTTCTTGATCAGGTCGCCGATTTGCTTCGCGTCGTCGATGATGCTCATTCCTGTCTCCATTTGTCGTGCTGCCGAACGTCAGGGGTGAGTCTCCGGTGTTTCCGCCGCAGGCGGGGCACCGGTAGACTCCAGCCCGTGGTTCGGCTTTAATTTCTGTTTTTTGCGTGCCTGACGTGCCGCCGTGACGATCACCGTTGCAAAGCATTGAATTATCCAACCAAGGACTACTGCGACTAGGGCAAACACGGCCGCAAAGGCTCCAATGACCGATAGCATCTCCCACGGGGAGCAAATGTAATCTTGCGTCACAAAGATGATGAGAATCCTGCCCACAAACATGGATGATCCCTTAACATCCATGGGCAAGAACCACGCCCCCACAAACAGGCCCGCCGATAGAAGGCCCCACAACCGGTAATCAGTTGGATATTTCTCTCTCAAGTTCATTCAATAATCTGTTGCCGAACGTCAGCCCTCAGGCTGAGGCGCTTGCGAGCGCCGATAGCCTGCAGGGCATTGTTCGATCATTCAGCATCCTTTCCGAAAAACCAATCGATGTGGGAATGGTTGACTGCAACGGTGTCCCCGACGGAGAGAGGCCCGAGTGTTTGGTCAAGGAGGTCTGGAAAGAATAGGATCTCGCACGCGTACTGACCGTTGTCGAGCACTTGGATGACCTTCATGTGTACACTCTTGCCGCGCCACTTTGCGTCGATCTCATCCCCAACCACACGTGGTCCACGCCGCGCTGCGAAATCAGCCTGTGGTCCGATGTATCCCCGTCCCTGTGGATTATCCCAATGGGGTGACTTCACTATAGTATCTCCTATCGAACGTCAGCCCTCAGCGGGCCCCGCGGAGCGGGGTACGCTGGAGGGCCTTGTTCGCCCCTCAGGTCTTCTTCTTACACGCCCGATGAGATAACCCGCATAGACAAGCGCGATCCCAGAGATAATGGCCACGATCGCTTGGCGGGGAGCCTCAACGGTTGCGAGCCGCAGATACGATCTCTCCTTGTAGAGGATGGCACCCTTGGCGTAGTCAAGAATATCTCTGTCCCTTGCCGTGACGACACAATTGGTCAGTGTGTTCTCGATGATTGTGATCGCGTGAGATGATGGCATGCCCTTAATCATCTGGGAGATTAGCCAGAACGAGGAACTGTAAAGGATGCACCCAACGCCTACTGCGACGATCACGATGGCTGTAATCTTGGTTTTCATCTATGGCGAACGTTACGGGTGAGCGGACGGCGCGCCCGCCGCGGGTGCGACGTACGCTCCACCCGCTGGTTGGGCCTTTCTGTTTTTCCATCGTTCAGTCAGTGATTTCTGAATTGCTCCAATCCAGAAGATGTCAGCGAGCATCATCAGGAGGCCGAGAAGGATAATCAGCTTCGCGGTCTGAGGGCGTGAACAACCTTTCTCAAGTAGCGCGAGAATCCCAAACGTCACGGCGAGCATTGCCAGCAAGATGCCTCCGCAGAGGACAGAGAATGGCACGGAGAGGATAAGCAACACTGCCGCTGTCGTCAGACGGGAATCACGTCCTTGAGTGCCGGAAGGTCGAGGTTTGAGAACGAAGCGGTCGAGGACAAACAGCGCAGGAAGAGCAAAGAGCATGAACGGGAGAAGACTCTCTCCGATGGGGAGCATCTCCCACGCGCCACTGAGTCCGTGCATGTGTGCGCCAAAGAACGTGAAGAAGAAGCCAATCCATATCAGGCTCAGCAACAATGCCGCTATCCTGCCGATCGTTTTCATCTTCTCATGGCCCAACGTCAGCCCTCAGGCTGAGGCGCTTGCGAGCGCCGATAGCCTGCAGGGCGTTGTTCTGCATCTTGTGTTTGCGTAATCGGTCGGAGTAGGGGATAGCGCGTTGATTCAGACTTCGTCCCCGTCACGTCCATCCGTCTTTCCGTCCCTCTCATCTGTCCCGCCCGTGTCCGCCGTAATCCCGTCGCCTCTCGCCATACCCGCCTAGCGTACGTCTTTTGCAGAACAGTGTTATTGAGCGGGGTTTAACTAAGCTTATCACGGTCAGGATTCTTTCAGCCTCCTGCCCACGAGGGTAGGTTTTTGGGTGCAGTCGGTCAAGGATGAAACAACTCATGTGCAGGGTGTTATGCGAATGGGTGGTGTTTTGTGCTTGATGGTGAAGTTGTCTTTATGCAGTGTTGCTGCAGATTGCCAATGACTACTTGTATAAAGACAACTTCGCGGGCTGCATAAAGACAACTTGGAGGGGAGAAGAGGGTTAACCACGAATGACACGAAGTGACACGAAAAGGGAGATAATGCAGAGGGGCAAGGGCAGAGAGATTGGAGATTGGTTATTCGTTATTGGGAGGAAAGAAGGGGAAGAGGGGAGAATGACCAATGAGCAAGTCTCAATGACCAAGGGAAGGGGCAAAGGCAGAGAGATTTGAGATTGGGAAGGAAGGCGGGAAGGGGCAGGGGGGCAAATGGTCAATGACCAAGCTCCAATGACCAGTGGGGGCGCAGAGATTGGGGATTGGGAGGGAAGGGGAAGAGGGGAACTGGGCATGAGGTAAGAGGGGGAATGAAGAATGGATGAGATTGTGGTGAGTTTTGATGGATGGGAAAAGGCTTTGCGGGACACGGTTCCGGTTGCCTTGCAGGCTGGCTTTCGCGAGGCGGTTGTCAAATTCCTCTACTGGTTGAGGGAGACGGGCAAAATCGCAACGGTTCAGACGTTCAAGGAACATCTTGCATGGAAGAAGTCATACCTGTCACCCGAGAGATTCGAGGTCCGTCGTCAGGCGTTGCGCTGGTATTACGATAAGGGGACGAAGGGAGTTCAGGGTTCAGAGTCCAAGGTTCAGGGCTTCAGGAAAGAAGATGGGGGAGCAGAGCCGATCGAGGAGGGGATGTCCGAGGCGGCGCTCAGTTTGAATGATGTGCCGTCGTTGGGAAAGGCGGACTTGGGTGGGCCGCCGTGGGAGCGCAGGTTGGTGGCTCGTATCCGGGAATTGCACCTGGCGTGGAGGACCGAACAGACCTACCGGCACTGGGCATGGCGCCTGGCACGCTTCTGCGCACCCAAACCTGTCGAGGAGTTGACGGATGACGACATGCGTGCGTGGCTTTCCGATCTGGCGGTGAAGGGGCGTGTTTCGGTGGCGACACAGAAGCAGGCGCTGAATGCGGCCGTCTTTCTGTTCCGGGAAGTGTTCAAGCGTGATCTGGGAGATTTCAGTGATTTCGTCCGTTCGAACCGGCATCGGAATGTTCCTTCAGTGCTGACGCGTGAGGAATGCGGTCGGCTGTTCGCGGAGATGTCGGGGACATCCCGCATGATGGCTGAATTGATGTATGGCGCGGGCCTGCGATTGACGGAGCTGCTGCGATTGCGAGTGAAGGATGTGGATTTGGAACGACTGCAATTGGCGGTGCATGCGGGGAAGGGCAACAAGGATCGGCTGACGATGATTCCCCGTTCACTGGAGACGCGGCTGCGAGAGCATCGCGCGCGATTGCGGGAGCTACATCGGAAGGATAAGGAGGCCGGGTTGCCGGGGGTTTATCTGCCGGAGGCGCTGGAGCGAAAGTGGCCGAAGGCGGGAGAGAAGTTCGAGTGGTTCTGGTTCTTCCCATCGCGCAACACGATGTGTGATCCGCGCAGCGGATTGGTGCGACGGCATCATGTGCGGGACGCGACGTTTCAGAAGGCGATTCGGGAGGCTGCGGATCGGGCTCATCTCGACAAGCGGGTGACCCCGCACACGTTGCGGCACAGTTTTGCCACGCATCTGCTGGAGCAGGGAACGGGTATCCGGGATCTGCAGGATCTGCTGGGTCATGTGGATGTGTCGACGACGCAGATTTATCTGCATACGGCCAAGCAGACGGGCGTGGGGATACGGAGCCCGTTGGATTGAGGGAGGGGGCGGGGGAAGAATACAGAAGGCAGGACGCAGAAGTCAGAAGGGAGAGGGGCAAAGGCACAGAGATTGGAGATTGGTTATTCGTTATTAGGAGGAAAGAGGGGGAAGACACTTACCCACGAAAGGGCACGAATTCACACGAAATGGGAGTTAACGCAAAGGGGGGAAAGGGAGAAGAGGTTTGCCAGCAGATTGCACGGATATACACGGATGAGGAGTTGGCGCGGGGGGAACGGCGGAAAGAGAAGAGATTGAACAGAAGGGAACACTTGCCCGCCTGAGGCGGGAAGGGCGGAGGGGAAAATGGCCAATGACCAAGTCCGAATGACCAAGGAATTTCAACCGCGAATTCACGCGAATCAGATTTCGTGAGCGTTCGTGCATTTCGTGGGTACTCCTTTCCCGGGTTTTGCCGCAAAGAGGCACAAGACGCGCAAAGTGGGAGATGAGGAATGGAAGATGGTTGATGGTTCGGAAGAGCCAAACGAGTTAGCCGCCAAAAGGCACAAGACGCGCAGAGTGGGAGATGGGGAATGGGTGATGGTTGATGGCTCCAAATAACGAATCTCTAATCTCCAATGAGAAATCTCCATTCTCGCTCCCGCGCACCCGTGCTTTCGTTGACTTTGCGATGGGGGTCGCCTAGAGTCGCGGTGCCATGATCAAGCAAAGCTTTATTCGCGTTGGGTTTTTGTTCACGGCCTCGTTTTGTCTCTTGTTTTCCGCGTGTTCGTGGTTTGGTCCTTCGATTCCCGGGCCGGCGTGGTCGGAGTTGTTGGGGCGGTTGACGAATACCGTGGCGATGGCGCGGTTGGATACGCTGCCGTCGGGCATCATCACTTCGTACGATCCGGCGGGCAGCAACGACGATTTCAACCATTACCTAAGGAAAGGTCCGCCGGGCTGGATTGTGTTGGCGGATCTGAAGGGGCCGGGCTACGTGTCGCGGTTCTGGTTCACCGGCGCGGATAATGGGAAGCATCGGCTTCGTTTTTTCTTCGATGGCGAGAAGAACGCGCGATTGGACATTTCTCTCGGCGAATTCTGTGGCGGCGCCGAGCCGTTCATGCCGCCGCTGGCGGTCTACGAGAATTACTGCTGGTTCAACTATCTCCCGATTCCCTACGGCAAGCGGTTGGTGATCATGGCGGAGGAGGGGGCGACGCGCGAGGGCGGCTGGCCGCGGATCTTCTACCAGGTGAACTATTCCACTTTCCCGAAGGGCACGAAGATCGAGAGCTTCCGTCGGGAGCTGACGGCGGCGGAGCAAGCGCAGCTCGAGGACGTACGCGCGGCATGGGCGAAGGGTGGCATCGCGGCGGCGCCCGCGAGTGCGCAGATTGCGGAGAGCGATTTGACGGTCGCGCCGGGCGAGAAGAAGTCGTGCGACGCGATTGCGGGGCCGGGCATGGTGCGCCGGTTGGAGATCACGCCGGACTTTGCGGGAGTGGCATCGCCGGGCGCGCGCGAGGGATTGCTGCGGGATCTCGTGTTGAAGATTTCGTGGAACGGCTCGAGCGACGCGAGCGTGGAAGTGCCGCTGGGTGATTTCTTCGGGAGCATCTGGAGGCGGCAGCGTTATGAGTCGGCCTATTTCGGGATGAGCGGCGATACCTTTGTCTGCGGGTTCCCGATGCCGTTTGAGGAATCTGCGGCGGTGAGCGTGGAGCATCAAGGCTCAGGTGCGCCGGTCAACGTGAAGGTGAAGGCATTTGTTGAGCCGATGGCGACGTGGGATCCTGCGTGGGGCTATTTCCACGCCGCGTGGTCGCGGTCGAATCCGGACGAGCTCGGGCGGTTCCACACGATTCTGCATGCCAAGGGGAAGGGGCGCTATGCGGGGTGTCTGCTGGGGGTGACGACGCTGGACCGGAGCTGGTGGATGCTGGAAGGCGACGAGAAGATGTATATCGACGGGGAGTCGCTACCGAGCTGGCACGGGACGGGGTTGGAGGACTACTTCAACGGCGGGTGGTATTATCAGAATGTGCTGCCGCGGCCGCTGCACGGGTTGGCGTTCAAGGCGTTCTTCCGCGTGGTGCAATATCGGCTGCACTTGCTGGACCCGGTGACGTTCCAGACCTCGTTCGACATGCTGTTTGAGCGCGGGCCGGATAACAACAGTCATGGGTGGATGGAGAGCGTGGCGTATTACTACATGGACCGGCCGGCTGCGGCGGGTGTGCGGCTTGCCGCGAGATCGCAGCGCGAGCCGCCGAAGGATCCGTTGGCCGATGCGTCGATCATGACGGAGCTGCTGAACGCGGAGCGGTTGGGCGACTATCGCGGCGCGCGGGACTACATCGATCAGTTCCTCGAGGGTCGCGCGGAGTTTCCGCTGATGCCGATGCTGCGCCTGCGGCAGTTGGCGTACGACGAGCGGCTGGAGGGTTTCGACGCGGTGCGTCCGCGCTATGAAGCCTTCATGGCGGCCGAGACCAATGCGGTGGCGGTGGAGCAAGCGAAGCTGCTGTTGTGGCTGCACGAGAAACCGTCGAACGCATTGCTGAGTCTCTACAGCAATGCGCGTGCGCGTGCGTGGCTGGACGGCAAGGAGATTTGCGTGACCGAGCGGCCGGAGAAGACGGTGGTGCGGCCGGTGGAGCTTGCGCCGGGTCATCACGTCCTTGCCGTGGAAGCGGGCTGGCAGAGCTATCCGAGTTGGGTGCAAGTGGCGGTGCGTGGCGCGGACGGCGTGTATGGGACGGAGCCGGACTGGAAATACAAATTCAATCCGGCGGATGGATTTGGCGGGGCGGGCTATGATGATTCGTCATGGCCGGAGATAGGCGGGACGGGGGTGAAGGGGCCGCCGGAGGAGCCGTACGTGTGGCTCGAGCCGAATGCGTTTGTGGATATGCAGTCGAAGGCGTTGGGGTTGCGGCCGGGTGACAGCGAGTGGCCGAACCGCGGAAGCCGGGTGGTCTTTCGCAAGGAATTCGATTGGCCGCCGGCGCGGTAGAGCGCGGGGTTGACCTGTGATTTGTGTGGTGTTAGGGAGATGACATGAGCATGAAGAGCTTTCTGAAAATCATGGCAGTGGGTGTGGTGCTGGGTGGGCTGGCGGCGACGGGCGGCTGCGGCCGAAGTGCGGCATCGCTGGATGCGCGTGAAGAGCGGGACCCGGTGCTGAAGCGCGCGGTGGCGCTCAAGAACGTCAACGACATCGACGGGGCGATCGAGCTCTACAACAAGGCGTTGGAGCGGAAGCCCTGGCTGGCACGCGGGCATCTCGAAGTGGGCCTGCTCTACGATACGGAGAAGCAGGACTACATCCGCGCGATTTACCACTATCAGCGTTACCTCGAATTGCGGCCGCAGACGGAGAAGACGAAGCTGATCCAGGATTTGATCCGGCAGGCGCGGCTGTCGTTTGCGGCGTCGCTGCCGATGCAGCCGGGGGGTGCGGTGGAAGAGATTGCGATTTTGAAGCGGGAGATCGCGGCGCTGAAGGGTGAGTTGTCGAACCAGCAAGGTGGTGGCGCCGGGGCGAAAGCGGCGAAGCCGGCGGTGGCGACAGCGGCGGCGGCCGCGCCGGTGAAGGCGGCTCCGGGCCCGTTGCAACCGCCGAAGCCCGAGCCGGCGCAGCCCGCGGTGCAGACGTATGTCGTGCAGTCGGGTGATACCTTGTCGAGTATCGCTTCGAAAGTGTATAAGGACTCGGGTAAGTGGAAACAGATTTACGACGCGAACCGCAGTACGCTGAGCAGTCCGGAGAGCGCGCGTGTCGGGCAGACGTTGATTATTCCGCGCTGATGTGGTCGGGAAGCTGGGAATGGATGGGCCCGTCGGGCTCGTGAGAAGGAAGGTTACGTATGGCGAACACCGATTTCTTTGATGACGATCTTGTGAAGCAGCGCGACAGTGCGCGCCGGTTGAAGCTGGGCCCTTCGGACGATTCGATCGGCACGGTGGGCGATGGGGCGTCTTCGGATGAGGTGCCCGTGCGGCCCGTGTCCGATTTCAATCTCACGCGCATGGCGAAGCACAAGCAGGAAGTGGACGACCATGTCGCCACGGCGGTGCACGAGCTGGAGCGGTTGCGCAAGCGGCAGGAAGACCTGGAGCGGGAGAAGAAGGAGCTCGAGGAACTGCGCCGCAAGCAGGAAGAGTATGAGCGCGGCAAGCGTGAGATGAGCGAGCGGCTCAGCCAGAGTCTTGTGACGTTGGAGAAAGACGAACTGCAGGCCGAGCGGGTTTCCGAATTGCTGGGCGCGACACGGAAGCGTTTCAAGACCATGCTGGGCGACATCCAGAGTTTGAACGAAGAAGTGTGGCCGGAGAGCCAGGTTCGCGAGGAGTTGAACAAGGCGCTGGTTCTTTTGGAAGACTCGCGGATGGAATACAACAAGGCGATGTCGAAGATCGACGCCGTGGGTGGTTCGGGCAAGAAGGTGGCGGCGGGCGATCATCAGCCGGTGATCTTCGAAGAGAGCGGCTCGATGCTGCATCATGAGGACCATGATTTTGTGTACTGGCTCAAGGTCGGTTTTGCTGTGACGCTGCCGTTGATCGCTGTGATCGTGGTACTGACCGTGGCGTTCTTCGTCCTGCAGTCAAACGCATTGCTGTAAGCGAGGCTGTAGATGGGTTTCCTGGACCGCAAAAGCAAATCGCCGTACGACAACCGCCTCAAGGAACTTAAGAAAGAGGCGGAGCTTGTTCGCGAGGATATCCGGGCGCTGAGCAAAGCGGTCAGAAAACCCGAGGAGTTCGAGGGCCTGCCGAAGCTCAAATCGTCGCGGTACCAGGCGGACGCCGTGCCGCCGCCGTCCCGCAAGGATCCGGTCAAGGTGCCCACGGAACCGCCTCCGCGCGTGACGACCGGAGCGGAGAAGCCGGGCGATCTTTTCGGGTGGGCGGGTGGTGGCGGGCAGCAGGGGCAAGGCGCAGCACCGGCGGGATACGGCCGTGGGGCGGAGGCAGCGCAGGCGGACGCGCAGCGTCAGCGGGCGGGGTCAAAGGACGAGCGGTTCGCCAACTATTTTTCGAGTGGCAACTTTTTAGGCGCATCGAAGCCGCTGAAGCAGGAAAAGAACGTCCAGCGCAACAAGGCGATTTTCATGGTCGTCATCGTGGTTCTCGTGGCGTTCAGCGTTTTCCGACTGATGTTCCGATGAAGACGTCCAGCGCAGCAGACGGTCGGGACTCCATCCTCGAGATGCGATGCTCCTGGGGCATTATTCACATCGTGGCGCGCGACGGTTCTGTCGTGTCGTGCAAGCTGCCCGAACTGCGTTCGGAACCTTCGGCCCCATTTCGGTGGGAGAGGGTGAAGCATCGGGCGGTCTCGCCGAATGATGCGAAGACGTTGAAGGCGGCGGAGCGATTCGTGAAGAGTGTGCTGAAGGGGCAGCCCGTGAAGCCGCCGGCGTTTGTTATTCCGCCGGCCACGCCGTTTACGTTGAGGGTGTGGCGGGCGCTGCAGAGCATCGAGCCGGGATGCACGGTGGAATATGGCGAGTTGGCCAGCCGGATCGGGCGGGCGAAGGGTTCCCGCGCGGTGGGGCGGGCCTGCGGGACTAATCCTCTGCCGTTATTCATCCCGTGTCACCGGGTTCTGCCGAAGGATGGATCGCTTGGGGGATTCACCGGCGGATTGCCCTGGAAGCGACTGCTGCTGGAACGAGAAAATGCTGCGCGGCCATCGTCATGATGGAATCCGGCGCTGAAGGAGCGATATCTTGAAGGTGGCGGTAGCCTGCGGGGGAACGGGCGGACATATTTTCCCGGGATTGGCGACGGCGGATGCTTTGCACGAGCGCGGGCATGACGTCACGTTGTGGCTTGCGGGCAAGGATGTGGAGACGCCGGCGTTGAAGAGTTGGACCGGGCGGCTCATCACGGTGCCCTCCGAAGGGTTGCCTTCCGGTTTCTCCCTGCGGACGGTGCGTGCCTTGTGGCGTATTCTTCGGGCGGTGCGGGAATGCCGCCGCATCATGAAGGTCGAGCAACCCGACGTGCTTCTCGCGATGGGCAGCTACGCCTCGGTGGGGCCGGTGGCGGCGGCTTTGTCGCGGCGCGTGCCGGTTGTTCTTCACGAGGCGAACGTGTTGCCGGGCCGGGCGATCGCGTTGTTTGCCAAAAGGGCCACGGCCGTGGCGGCGAGTTTTGAAGAATCCCGTTTCTACCTGAAGCGGAAAGAGATCGTGATTACCGGCATGCCGATCCGCAAGGAGCTGGAAGCCGCGGCGGGTCGCGCGCGGCCGGCGGATGTGAACCGGAATCTTTTCACGGTCCTGGTGATGGGCGGGAGCCGCGGGGCGCACCGGTTGAACGATGTGGTTTCTGCGGCGCTGGCGCAGATCCACAAACTGGGGCACAAGATCCAGGTCATCCACCTGACGGGCGTGGCGGACGAGGAAGCGGTGCGCAAGGTGTATGCGGATGCCGGGGTCCCGGCGCGAGTGCATGCCTTCAGCAGTGATATGGCGTCGATCTATGCGGTGACGGATTTGGCCATTTGCAGATCGGGCGCGGCGACTTGCGGCGAGCTTGCGGTGTTTGCGGTGCCGGCGCTGCTGGTGCCGTATCCGTTTGCTGCGCGCGATCACCAGATGGCGAATGCGCGGGCGTTGGAGAAAGACGGCGCGGCAGATGTCGTGCCGGAACGTGATCTTGGCGTGGCGTGGCTGATGGACTATGTGGCGGGATGCATGAGTGACTCGGGGCGGCTGGCCCGGATGAGTGCATCGGCGCGCTCGCGCGCGCCGGGGAGCGCAGCGGTCCGCCTTGCAGAGCTCGTCATCCAAGTCGGGAAGCGGAACGATGGCCAGCATCCGTAATCTTGAGTCCAACCTGCAGCAGCTTGAAGCTGTTCGCGCGGAACTACTGCGACCGGGGCGGGGAGCGCACATGGTGGGCGTGGGTGGCGTGGGGATGGCCGGCCTCGCCGTTCACCTGGCGCACAGGGGGTTCGTGGTGTCGGGGTGCGACAGTTCCCGCAGCAGCCGCATTCTGTCGTGGCTTCAGCAGTCGGGCGTTGCCGTGGCGGTCGGTCATTCCGGGTCGCATCTCTCCGCGGGTACAGGTTTCGTGGTGAGAACGGCCGCGGTGCGCGACGATGCGCCGGAGATTCGGACCGCCCGGGAACTCGGTATTCCGGTTTATCTTCGCGGGGTGTTTCTGCCCGCGATGCTCGATGGCCGGACGTCGGTGGCGGTGAGCGGGACGCATGGAAAGACGACGACGTCGGCGATGATCGCGCAGATTCTCGCGGCGGCGGGGCGCAAGCCCGCGTTTTGCGTGGGCGGAGAGGTGGAGGCGCTGGGGGGTGTCGCGGCGGTGGGCGACGATCGCGTGATGGTGGTCGAGGCGGACGAGAGCGATGGGACGGTTGCGCTGTACAGCCCGGACATTGCGGTGGTGACGAACATTGAATATGACCACATGGAGCATTTCTCGGATGAGGGTGAGCTGTTTGAATGCTTCCGGCGGTTCATGTCGCAGGCTGGTCTGGTGGTGTACGGTGCCGACGATCCGCATGCCTGTGAGGCGGGCGATGAACTGGCCGGCGGCGGCATTTCGTTCGGCTTTTCCGAGAAGGCGCGGGTGCGTGCGACGGAGATCGAAGAGCTCAAGCAGGGCATTCATTTTACGGTCGTGCGGGATGGGGCGGTGGTGGGGCGCATCGAGCTGCCGGCGCCGGGGCGGCACAACGTGTTGAATGCGC
>DAISJM010000068.1:0-13509 GCA_036821485.1 Verrucomicrobiota bacterium
GATCGTATCGCCGATCCGGATCTCGGAGGCTACCTTGATGTTGGCCATCAGGTACCCCACCTCGCCGGTGCGCAGGGTATCGGTTGGGACGGGCTGGGGCGAGAATCGGCCGACTTCCTTGACCTCATAATCCCGGCCGGTGCCCATAAGGCGGATCATATTGCCGGCGGTGATGTCACCATCCTTCACGCGAACGTAGACCACAACGCCGCGGAACGTATCGTACTCGGAGTCGAACACCAGCGCCCGCGTCAGTTCCTCGGGCTCGCCCTTCGGGGGCGGAATGTCCCGAACGATGGCCTCGAGGACTTCCTCGACGCCCTGCCCTGTTTTCGCGCTCACCTGGAAGCTTTCATGCATGGGGATGGCGAGAACATCCTCCACCTGCTTGGACACTTCGGCGACGTTGGCGCTCGGCATGTCGATCTTGTTCAGGACGGGGATAAGGGTGGCGTTCTGTTCGAGTGCGAGGAATGTGTGGGCGACGGTTTGTGCTTCCACGCCCTGCGTGGCATCCACCACGAGCAAGGCGCCTTCGCACGCGGAAAGACTGCGCGACACCTCGTAGGAGAAGTCGACGTGCCCTGGGGTGTCGATCAGATTGAACTGGTACGTTTCCCCATTCCTGGCCTTGTAGAACATCGTGACCGGGTGAGCCTTGATCGTGATGCCGCGTTCGCGTTCCAGGTCCATATCGTCGAGGACCTGGTCTCGAAACTGGCGCTTATCGATCGTATGAGTCAGTTCCAGCATCCGGTCGGCCAGCGTGGACTTGCCATGGTCGATATGCGCGATGATGCAGAAGTTGCGAATATGTGAGAGGTCGCTCATGGATCAAGGCATAAGGGTGCTCAAGGACGCTCGTGCGCGATCCCTGATCGACGTGATGGCTGCGGCCATGTCGGTTGCGCGGAACAGCGTTGTTCCAATCAGAAATATGTTGCCGCCCACTTCGGCTGACCGATTGCACGATTCCGCATCGAGTCCGCCATCCACGGAGATGTTCAGTTGCGGCATGGATTTGCGGAGTGCCCGGATCTTCGGCAGCACCTCCGGGATGAACGATTGTCCGCCGAAGCCTGGGTGCACCGTCATGCACAGCACCTCGTCTACAAGCGGAAGGTACTCCGTCGCAGTCTCGAGCGGTGTTTCAGGATTCAGAGTGATGCCGGCGCGAACGCCCCTCGCCTTCAAGCGTTGAAGGACGGGCTTGGGATCGCCGGGAATCTCCACGTGTACAAGCACGGTGGTGGCACCCGCATCGACAAAGGCGTCGATCATGGTCTCCGGGTTGGTCACCATCAGGTGGACATGTAACGGAATCTTCACCAGCTTGCGGGCCATGCGCACGACCTCGGGCCCCATGCTGAGATTGTTGACGAAATGGCCGTCCATGATGTCGATGTGGAGACCATCGGCACCCGCGCGTTCGCAACGAACGCAGGCTTCCTCGAGTCGGCCCATATCGGCCGCGAGCAGCGATGGCAACACTTGGACGTTGAGTTTGTTCATTACTTCTTCCTGTGCGGGCGCGGGGAGAGGCTAGCCCAAGGGTTTCGGCGCGTCAAGATTGAGCGAGGGCCGTCAGTAGGTCACTTTCCAGAGGAAGAGCCCCTGGGGATGAGCCGTGGGAACGCGGGCGGTCCTGAGCTTGGAATGCAGGATGTCGGTGGCCGAGGCCGGCGGTAGATCCCCTGCCCCGACCCGGATCAGGAAGCCGGCCAGACTGCGGACCATCTTGTAGAGGAACCCGTCACCCTTCGCCACGATGCACACTTCGGCGCCCCTGCGTCGAACCTGCAGGCTGCGCAGATGCCGGACGGTGCCGTCGACTTCGCGATGCGGATTTGCAGAGAACGCGGCAAAGTCATTGTTGCCCACAAGCAACTTCGCCGCCTTGTTCATGGCCTCGACGTCGAGCTTCATGCGGACGTGCGCGCGGTAGTTGCGGAGGAAGGGCAGCAGGATATCCGCGTTGTAGATGAAGTAGCGGTACTCCTTCCCCTTGGCGGCGAAGCGCGCGTGGAAATCGGCGGCGGCTTTGCGAATCGAGAGGACGCGAATGTCGGGTTCCAGCAATGCATTGAATCCCAGTTGAAGCTTCTTGGGAACGATGGGCGCTGCAAGGTCAAAGTGGACCACCTGCTCGCGGGCGTGTACGCCTGCATCGGTGCGGCCGCTGCAGTGAATGCGCTCCTTCTGCGAAGTGAGTTCGAGCAGTACCCGCTCCAACTCCCCTTGGATCGTGCGGTGATTGGGCTGGGTTTGCCAGCCTGAGTAAGCGGCGCCGTCGTAGGCGACGCACATGCGGTAACGCGTCTTGTGCTCGAGGTCCTTGGTCATGACGGGGGTTCCACCGGATGCGCATCGAGGTAACTCTGGAGCATGATCTGGGCTGCGAGTTTGTCCACGACCTCCTTGCGTCGTCGCCGGCTTTCGCCCGCCTCGATGAGTACATGTTCGGCGCTGCAGGTGCTGAGTCGCTCGTCCCACGTCTCCACAGGAATGGAAAGACGCGGCACGAGGTCCTCAACGAAAGCCTTCACGTTCTCGGCTTGGAATCCGGCACTGCCGTTCATGTTCAGCGGCATGCCTATGACAAGGCGCTCAGCGTGGCTGGATTGCACGACGCGCTCAACCTCACGCAGAGCTTCCTTGCGATCGCGTACATGTGAAACGGAGAGCGGCATGGCAATGAACGCCTCGGAGTCGCTCAACGCGAAACCCAGGCGGCGCTCGCCATAGTCCAGACCAAGGATGCGCGGCACGCTAGAGTACCTCGTCGTACTTGCCCAGGGAGCGGAGCTTCTCGACAAGCTTCTTGATGTCCTGGGCGCTATGCTTGTTGCAGACCAGGGTGACGCCAGACGCTTGGACGACCACGAGATCCCGGACGCCGACCAATGCGGTCAGTCGTTTCTCCGACACAACAATGTTGCCGGATGACGCCAGTCCGCGGCAGTCGCCGATCACAAAGTTCCCGTCCGCGCCTTTGCGAATGTGTTGCTCCAGCGCAGTCCAGGACCCAACGTCATCCCACTTAAACACGCCGCCGGCCATGACGATGTTGTCGGCCTTTTCCATCAGGGCGTAGTCGATGGATATCTTGGGGAGCTTGGGATAGATCCTATTGAGCGCGCCGGCGAGGCGGGAGGTGCCAGCCACTTTTTCAAACCGCTGCATGAGTGCTGCGAGTTCAGGCGCGTGCCGCAGCATCGCCTTTTCCAGCCCGTCGACGGACCAGACGAACATGCCCGAGTTCCAGTAAAAGCGACCAGAGGCGACGTACTTCCTGGCCGTTGCGAGGTCGGGTTTCTCGACAAATCGTTTTGCCTTAAAGAATCGGGCGGCCCCCTTCTTGAACCCTCCCCTGCCCGCCTCGATATAGCCGTAACCCGTGTCGGGGGTCGAGGGCTTGATGCCGATCGTGACGAGCGCGCCGTCGCGGACAGCGACTTCCGCACAGGCCTGAAGCGTGCGATGGAAGAGTGGGATGTCGCCGATCAGATGGTCCGCTGTGAGTACGCAGAAGATGCCGCGTGGGTCGCGCGCCTTGACCAACGCCGCACCCAGCGCTATGGCAGCGGCGGTGTCGCGCCCCACGGGTTCCCCGATGATGTTGGCCGCCGGCACCTTCGGAGCGACCTTGCGCGTTGCAGCAACGAGTTCGGCGCGGGTGATGATAAACACGTTGCGCGGAGGGATGAATCCTCCGAGCCGATCCACGGCGGCGGCGAGCAACGGTTTGTTGCCCACCACGGAAAGAAACTGCTTGGGTCGGCTGGATGTGCTCAGCGGCCAGAATCTCTCGCCCTTGCCTCCGGCGAGAATCACGGCGAACAGGTGCGGATTCATCGTACCCCCTTCACAGCGTCGACCAATTCACGAATCCACTGCATCGTGGTTTTCCTGCCGCGCTTTGCAAGGCTGTCCACAATCGCGCTTCCGACGATGATGGCGTCGGCCGCTTCCGCGGCGGCCCGGGCCTGGGCGGGTGTGGAAATACCAAACCCAATCGCAACGGGGAGCGAGGTGAAACGCTTCGTATCGCGCACCACGGGCACTGCTCCCTGGGAGAGTTTCTTTTGCATGCCGGTGACGCCCTCGCGCGAAACGCAGTAGACGAATCCGGTCGAGGCTTCGACGATTCGCTTGATGCGCTCCGGCGGACTGGTCGGCGTCACAAGGCAGATGTTGTTCAGGCCATTCTTCGCCAGGATCGCGCGATGGGTTGCCGATTCCTCCACGGGCAGATCGAGTACAAGATAGCCGTCGATGCCTGCACGCGCAGCCGCGCGCGCCATTGGTTCAAATCCCCGGGCGATCAACGGATTCAAGTAGCTGAAGAACAGCAGCGGAACGTCTGAGCGGCGGCGGATGTTTTCAACGCAGGTCAGGATCTTGTCGAGCGTGGCTCCCGCGTGAAGCGCGCGTTCAGCCGCCTCCTGGTTTACTCGGCCATCGGCCAGCGGATCGGAAAACGGGATGCCGAGTTCCACGATATCCGCGCCGGCCTTTTCCAACGCGAGGACGTTGTCCACCGTGTCGTGCATGGTCGGGTCGCCGGCCGTGATGAAGGCAATGAAGCCCTTCCGTCCGTCTTCGCGAAGCTGTTCGAATTTCCGGTCAATGCGTGTTTTCATCGGTTTAGCTCGTATATGCGTCCCAGGCCGAACAGGGTCAAGTCCGGGTCCAGTTTCATCTTCAGACCCGAGCCGCGAAGCACCCAGCCCGCGTACCCGCCCGTTGCGCAAAGCGTGACGTGCGGTTCATGAAGGCGCTTCGAAATCTCGTCCACGATTTCCCTCACCAACCCGCGATAGCCCCACAGCGCACCCATGCGCATGGCTTCGATAGTGCTCTTGCCGACGGCATGTTTGATGGGACCTGGACCTGCATGCGGGAGCAACGCTGTTTTTTCGGCAAGGTAACTGAACATCAGGGGAAGGCCGGGAGCGATGACGCCGCCGACATAGCCGTGGGTACGTGAGATGACGTCGAATGTGACGGCCGTTCCAAAATCGGCGACGACCACCGGCGTGCCGTATCGGCACGCAGCGCCGCAGGCATTGGCCAACCGGTCCTGCCCTATCCGTCCGGGCCGCGGGTACGTGACCGGGACTGAGAGGTCCAGTTTGGGGCTGACTTGGAGCCAGTCCGCATCTGCCCAGATCGCCCTTGCGGTTGTATGCCACAATCGGTTGACGGCGGGCACTACCGATGAAAGAACCACGCCGCGGATATCGCGTGTTCCGGCAAACGCGTTGATCTTGCTGCGAAGGCGTTTCGCATCGCAGAGGGCCGTGGGTACCCTGCCCGTTTTCAAAATCCGCCCGCCGCCGTAAAGACCCAGCGTCGTGCTTGTGTTTCCGACGTCGACCACCAGCAGCGGTTGTTTTGTCACGACCTTCATGTTTCGTTTCAGTCGAGCCTTGGCATTTCGAACTGGCCGCCCGTTCTTTCCCATGCCGCTTCAAGCAGCGCAAAGTCGCTGCGCCGCAACACGTGGTAAAATCGCTCAATTTCCTCGAGCAGCGCCACGGTAACCAACGGCGGGTCAGTCCGAACGCCCTCCATAAGACAAGAAGTCGCCGTCTCTTTCAAGGCTTCACTCCACGTGTCCGGCGTATGGCTGATATTGGCACCGACGCCCAGTACTGCAAAATCCACGCCATCATGCGAAAGGCGCGGCTCAACCAACACGCCTGCCAGCTTGCGGCCGCGACACAGCACATCGTTTGGCCACTTCAGGGTGAGATCGCGAACACCGATTCGTTCGAGGGCTCGTTCGACGGCAACGCCGCCCAATACGGCCAGCCAGCCGACGTCGGTACTCTTCATCGCCGGCCGCAACACAACGGACAGGAAGACGCCGCACTCGGGTGTGGAGAACCATGAACGCCCCCGGCGTCCGCGGCCGGAAGACTGGGCGACGGCAAGAATGGTTGTGCCGTCGGGGGCTCCCTTCGCAGCAAGTTCGCGGGCCACGTCGTTGGTCGACCCGACGCTTTCGTACACCATCAACGGATGCCCGACCGTGGAGGTAGTGAGTCGCGAGCTGATGATCTCAAGCCATCGTGCGGAGATATCGCCGTCACTCTGCCCGGTCCATGCGGCTGTCGGGGGCGAGGTCATGACGGGTTGCCGTGCACGATCAGACCTCGAACTCGAGGGAGAAATCCGCCGCGGGCACGGAGTGAGTCAACGCGCCGATCGAAATGGCGTCCACTCCAGTCGCAGCGATCTTGGCGACATTGCGCAGGGTAATCCCGCCGGAGGCCTCGATCTTGCAGTGGCCCGAGCAGCGTTGGACGATGGTGCGCAGCTGTGCAGGAGTGCGGTTGTCGGCGAGTATCCAGTCGGGGTGGGCGCGAACCACATCGTTCAGCTCGTCCATCTTCTCGATCTCGACCTCGACCAACAGTCCGGGATGACGGCGGCGCAGTGCTTCGACGGCCCCGGCTAATCCTCCCTTGCCTTGTTTCTTCCAGATGGCCCGGTGGTTATCCTTCACGAGAACCATGTCAAACAGGCCCATCCGGTGGTTCTTGCCGCCGCCGCAGCGCACAGCGTATTTTTCGATCGTGCGCAACGTAGGCGTGGTCTTGCGGGTATCGAGGATACGCACGCGCGGTCCGGCCGCTTCCACGAAACGCCGGGTAAGTGTGGCAATGCCCGACATGCGTTGCAGGAAATTGAGGGCCACGCGTTCGGCTGCGAGAATGTCGCGCGCGTTGCCTTCAATCAGGAGGATCTTCTCACCGGCCTGCGCACGCTGGCTGTCGGACTTGAGAGCGCGAATGTCCATGCGCGGATCGAGGCATTTGAAGACGTACGACGCCAGGCGGACGCCGGCGAGCACGGTGCTGGCCCGCGAAACAATGAAAGCCTTGGCCGTGGTCTTCGCGGCCACCAAGGTTTCGGAAGTGACGTCGCCTTGGCCCATGTCTTCGCGCAGGGCCGCGCGTACCAGGTCACGAACGTCTCTCTTGCTGGTAATGTCAGGCAGTGTCACGATTCTCCCCTGCTCTTCTTGTTCGGGCTCGGTCCCGTTGATGGGCCGCGTTTCTTGGATACCGAATAACGGGCTGGTTTGCCAGCTTTTTGCGCCGGAGCTGTCACCAGCCCGTGCGCTATCTTCAATTCGTGCAACTGATCGCGGAGTATCGCGGCGCGTTCAAATTCCAGCGCATCCGCGGCCTCGAGCATCTCGCGTTCAAGTTCCGCGATGACTTGCTGGACATCATAGGCCACGCCGGTCTCGCGGACGGCGAGTTCCTCCGCTTCCTGCGCTTCTTTTTGGATCGCCAGGCTCTCCTGAATGCTCTTCTGGATCGATCGCGGTGTGATGTGATGAGTCTCGTTGTACGCCGATTGCTTTTCGCGGCGCGCGCGTGTGACGTCGATCATCCGCTGCATGGAGTCGGTGATACGATCGGCATACATGATAACCCGGCCGTCGACGTGACGCGCGGCCCGGCCCGCGGTTTGGATCAGCGACGTCTGGGATCGAAGGAAGCCCTCCTTGTCCGCATCGAGGATAGCCACGAGCGACACTTCGGGCAGGTCCAATCCCTCGCGAAGGAGATTGATGCCGACAAGACAGTCGAAATCGGCCTTGCGCAATCCGCGCAGGACCTCGACTCGCTCGATGGTGTCGATCTCAGAGTGGAGATACTTCACCCGCAATCCGAGGCCCTGAAGATACTCCGCGAGATCCTCCGCCGTTTTCTTTGTAAGCGTGGTGACGAGGACGCGCTCGTGGCGCTCGGCCCGGGACCGAACCTCCTCGATGAGGTCGTCGATCTGGTTCGTCAGCGGGCGGACCTCCACAGGCGGGTCCAGGATGCCCGTCGGGCGGATGACTTGTGGGATCGGCGGGCCGGACACACTGAGCTCAAACGGTGTGGGTGTGGCGGAGGTGAAGACGATCTGGCCGGTGGCCCCGAGGAACTCATCGAAATTCATGGGCCGATTGTCGAGCGCCGAGGGCAGGCGGAAGCCGTGTTCGACGAGCACCAGCTTGCGGGCTCGGTCGCCGTTATACATCGCGCGCAACTGCGGCACGGTTACGTGAGACTCGTCGATGATGGTCAGGAACCCGGGCGGGAAGAAGTCGAGCAGCGTGGCCGGCCGGGCGCCGGCCGGGCGCCCGGCGAGGTGGCGCGAGAAGTTCTCTATGCCGCCGCAGTAGCCGACCTCCTTGAGCATTTCGAGGTCATACTCCGTCCTCATGCGTATGCGTTGCGCTTCGAGCAACTTGTTGTTGGCCTCGAACCATTTGACGCGCTCCTCGAGTTCCTCGCGGATGGCCGCGAGAGCCTTGTCGATCTTTGCCTGCGGCATAACGAAGTGTTTGGCCGGCGAGATCATGGCCTTCGGCAAGTCCCCGAGCGATTTTCCAGTCAGCGGGTCCGTCTTCTGGATGCGCTCAATCTCGTCGCCAAAGAAATCCACACGCAGGCCGGTCTTGCTGTACGACGGGAAGATATGGAGCGAATCGCCGCGGACGCGGAATGTTCCGGGGGCATATTCGATATCGTTGCGCGCGTATTGGATATCGACGAGTTTTCGCAGGATGGCGTCGCGATCCACTGCCGTGCCACGCTCGAGCCGGACGAGCATGTCGCGATAGTCCTCCGGCGAGCCGAGGCCGTAGATGCAGGAGACCGAGGCGACGATGATGACGTCCTGCCGGTTGATGAGTGAATCGGTGGCGGCGAGGCGGAGGCGCTCGATCTCCTCGTTGATCGACGCATCCTTCTCGATGAAGGTGTCGGTCTGAGGAATGTAGGCCTCGGGCTGGTAGTAGTCGTAGTAGCTGATGAAGTACTCGACGGCTGACTCGGGGAAGAACGATTTGAATTCGGCGTAGAGTTGGGCCGCCAGCGTCTTGTTGTGGGAGATGACAATGGCCGGCCGACCGAGCCGGGCGATGACGTTGGCCATGGTGAACGTCTTGCCGGAGCCGGTCACCCCTTCGAGGGTGTGGAAACGTTTCCCCGAGGCCAGTCCGGAGGTCAGGGCCTCAATGGCCTCGGGTTGATCGCCGGTCGGCACATAGTCCGACGCCAGCTTGAACTGCGCATTCGACATGGGACTCCAACGAGGCGGTCACTCGTAACGTATATCATCCACGTACATCGTGACGGGATCCGACCGGCCGCGTATCGAGCAGGAGAAGCCCGTCTTGATGCACTTCAAATTCTTGCCGCTCAGCGCGACGGAGTACTGTTTCCATTGCTTGCTGAGACGGGTGGTGAGGCCGGCGGAGCCGGAATCAGGATAGGGTTTGTCGCGGCCGAGAACGCCCATCTTGAACTCCACCTGCTCCCCTCCCCGTTCGCCGCGCGCCCAGAAGGTCAGCCGTTTCGCGGCGGTCAAATTGAGGCCATCGGGAATTTCGCCCCAGTCGTTGGCGGGATATTGCCAGACGACGCCGGCCCATTCGCCCGCGGTGAGGGTGAACTTGATGCAGGTTGAGCCGCGCGGGTTGTCGGTGCAGCAGTTCTCAAACTCAATGTTCTCCGTCATGCCCATCCAGCCGGACGGGGAATACGGGGGTTGAAAACCCGGTTTGCAGTCCTCGTAGAGGATCAGCGGCATCTTTTCGGGCGGAAAGCCTTCCTTGGCGGCCGGCTTGGCTTCTTCCTTGGGGGCGGCAGCGGTCATGAACATCACCGTCGCGACCCCCGTCAGTCCCATCCCCATCGCGGTACGCTTCATGGCTGTTTCCTCCTTGAGAGCATTTGTAATCTATAGCACGAGATGGCGTTTTGGGAGAAGAACGGAAGACGGAAAACGGAAAATGGAATGGCGTACCTGGCCCGCCTGCGCCCCGGAAGGCTCCGGCGAGGCGTGGTCGGAAGCAACGGCTGGAGCGAGAATGCCGAATCATGGCACAGCTTTTTGGCAAGGGTGGAATGGCGTACCTGGCCCGCCTGCGCCTCGGAAGGCTACGGCGAGGCTCTGGCGGGTGTGACAAGTCGAAACGGGAACGTCCAATCGCGCCGTGTCCATCGGCGAAGGTGGAATGGCGTACCTGGCAGGAGTTGAACCTGCAACCCCCAGATCCGTAGTCTGGTGCTCTATCCAATTGAGCTACAGGTACGCATGATCTCAGCCGATCACGAGCCCGCAATCAGCGGGGGGTTATATATAACACGTTTCCGGCCAATGCAACACTGACCTGCGGAAAATCCATCCGGGCCAATGAACCTTGTACGGCCGGGGTGCGTGTGTATGATTCGGACACAGGAGAAAGAAACCCATGAAGCCTATTATTGTTGTCATGATGGCCGCCCTGCTGGCCGTGCCGGTTGTCGCCCAAGAGACGTCAGACGTCGTCTCGATTCAGATCAAGGAAGGCGAACCCGGTGCTGTCCCGCTCTCCCTCTCGAACGAGGCGCGCGCCGCAGTGGATCGCGGCATGACATGGCTGCTGGCCCAGCAGAGTCCCGAGGGATACTGGTCCAACGCTGAGTTTCCCGCGCTGACCGGTTTGGCAGTCTGGGCGCTGGCCGCCAACGGCAGCACCGATCAGGCTGCTATCGACAAGGGGGTTCAATACATCCTCTCGTGCGTTCACGAGGATGGCTCGATCTTCCGCGAACCCAGCGAGCAGCGAAAAGGCGGCGGGCTGGCCAACTACAACACAGCGATCTGCATGGTCGCGCTCCACGCCGTCGGCAAGCCCGAGTTCACTCCGGTGATTCTCAAGGCGCGGAAGTTCATTGCGGGCACCCAGCACATGGGCGGTGACGACTATCGCGGCGGGATGGGTTACGATCCGGAAACGGGCCGGCCGTATGCCGACCTTTCCAACACGTACATTGCCTATGAAGCGATGCGTTTGACCGAGAACGTTGAGGACCTTCGCGCGTCCGGCGATCAGCGTGCCGATCTCGATTGGAAAGCTGCCCAGCAATTTCTCGACAAGATTCAGAACAAGCCCGAAGGCACCAACGATGACAACGCCGGCGGCTTTGCGTATCACCCCAACCAGAGCCAGGCGGGTACGATCACCAACGAAGAAGGCGAAGTCCGTTTTCGTTCCTATGGCAGCATGACTTATGCGGGGTTGCTCAGCCTGATCTATGCCGAGGTCAATCGCGACGATCCCCGGATCCAATCCTCGTTCGACTGGGCAGCAAGGCATTGGTCGTTGGATGAGAATCCCGGCATGGGCCAGCAGGGCCTCTATTACTTCTACAACGTACTCTCGAAGTCGTTGGCGGCGTATGGGCGCGACCAGATACCCCTCGCCTCTGGCGGAGAGGTCAACTGGCGTAACGAACTGGCCAAGAAACTCGTCAGCCTGCAGAAGATCGATCCGGCCACCGGCAGTGGTTACTGGGTGAATCCGGAGGGGCGCTGGTGGGAAGCCGATCCCGTGCTGGTGACCTGCTACTCTCTTCTCGCATTGGACGTGGCGCTGAAGTAGCCGGACGATGACTCCGGCAGACACATGAGGGAACCCGAACAATCCCCATTGTCCGTGGGAGGTGCCGCTTTCCGCCGATTCCGTGGGAGCGACAGGGTTGCCGTTGTGTGGGCCGGAATCATCCTCCTTGTGTCCGTCGCCGGCCTGCTGGTCGTCCACACCTATCCGTTCACCGACCTGCCCAATCACATCGCCGAGGCCGTGATCTTGAAGCATGCAACTCATTCGTCCTCTCCCCTCGCGGACTACTTCTCTCTTCGTGTGGGGCCCGCCCAGCCGACGATCGCGCACATGATTCTTGCAGCGTGTTTCCCAAACCCGGAAATGGGCATGCGCCTGCTCTACATGATCTACGTGATCGCCGTGCCTCTGCTGATGGCAGTGCTCGCGCGCCGCTGCGATGGGGATCATGTGCTCGCGATCCTGTCTGTGCTGACGCTGTGGAATTACAACTGCCTGTGGGGTTTCACCGGATTCACGCTGGCCATTCCCATGCTCGTCGTCTACCTCCTGACTCATATTCGATTCGCGGAGAACCGATTATGGAGGAACGGGCTTCTGTTGGCGGGTGCCCTTTGTCTGGTCTACTGGTTTCAAGTGCTGGCCTTCGCACTGGCGGCTGCTTGCTACGTCCTGTTTGAGGGTTGGTTGCTCATGAAGTCGCGTCCGAGGCGGCTCTCTCTGGGGCCTCTGCTCCCCCTGCTGCCCGGATTGCTGCTTCTGGCGTGGTGGCGATTCGCGGGCGAGGAGTTTGGTGGCGAGCATCCTGGGGATTTCCTGCGGCAGTATTACGTTACACAGTTTCCTCAAAGCTTCGCCGCGCGCTGGTTGAGATTGCTGGTCAATGACGGCAGAGGTCTCGCCGCCGGGGCTCTGGGTGTGTCCGTCGCAGCAGCGGGTGCTTTTCTGCTGATAGGGCTCCCGCTCGCGGGGCTCTGGCTGGCCCGGCATCGCCACACGCCATTGACACCTGCCCGCGTAGCCACACTTTCGATCACCTTTGCGTCGCTTGCTTTCTATTTCTTCCTGCCGGGCCATCTGCCGGGAGAGAATTACATCTACCAGCGCTTCAGCGCGCTCTTCTTGCTTGGCCTTGCAGGCGTGGCGACGTGGGCAACACCTCCCGAGGTCGGGCGATTCGCCAGAAAGCTAGCGCTGAGTGCCGCCAGCGTGTACGCGCTTCTCTGGTTCCAGTTCTTCTGGGGCTTCCGCGCCGAGGATCGCGAGTTTTGTCGGTTCATGCCGCGCACGCCGGAGATGGCGCAGGCAACCATCGGCGCACTCGTTGATGATGCGGATTACCGCGGTCATCCAGCCCTGATTCATTACAACAACTATCAGATCATTTGGAATCATGCGCCGGCGCCGACACGATTGGTGGGCTATCGCTTTGGCGCCATTCGGCGTGGTGCCATCCATCTGCCGAAATACATGGAATGGGTGGAACGCGCGCCGAGTGAACAATTGATGGAAGTGGTGGATCGGTTTGCAGGACTCGACTACCTGATGACGCACGGAGATCGTCCGCGTGCGCTGCTCGGTGACAATCCCGACTATGCCCTTGTGAAAGAATCGGCACATTGGGCCCTTTATCGTCATTGCGCCCGGCGTTGATCCCGCGGGCGATCCAGTGTATTCTTGCGTTGGTTCTATGACATCTGGACATGGGGGCGCACCGGTTTCGACGTGTAGGTTGAAGCCTGTGTGGCGCGTCGGGGACCCCGGTCGGCCCCGTTAACAATCCGGGAAAAAACACAAAAGCCAACCAAGACTTGGCTCTCGCGGCTTAATGCCGTGACGTCTCAGTGCTGACATCTGCTAGGTATTGAGGCGAAGACAGCAGGTTAGTTCCAAAGCTGAGTACCCGGGCCGAGGAGCGAAACAATTTCGTGGGTGCTGGCTCTGCGGATGGCCTGTTCGTCGGCAGTTCGCAGGGCGAGATTTAATGACGAAACACACGCGTAGAAGCACAGGTGACTCTTATACGGACGGGGGTTCAATTCCCCCCGCCTCCACCATCCGGAAGATTTCGGCATTGTTGCCCACAAGCCCCAAGGTTCGGGGAA
>DAISJM010000069.1:0-13198 GCA_036821485.1 Verrucomicrobiota bacterium
TCCGACCCATTCGAGAGCGGAGCCGTAGGCCTTATGAATGCCCTCCAGCACCCAGCGGTCGGGTACGACATGAACCGTGCAGAAGATACCTGTTCGCAGCCGGCTGGGAAGTCGTTTGGTGGGGCAGCTGAGGACGCCGGCGGTTCCGAGGCAGATGCCCGTGTCTGTGGCATCCAGTACGCCCATTCCAAGATCGGCACATTGCTGATCTCCTCCGGCGAGGACCAGTGGGATGCCGGCGGGAAGTCCACATCGGATCGCTGTGCGCGATGAAAGGGAGCCAACAACCGTGCCGGGCTGTGCGAGCGCGGGGAGATTCTCTTCAGACAGACCGGCTGCCCGGAGGATGGCAGGACTCCATCGCCGGCGCCGGATATCGAGGAGGCCGGTGAGCGATGCACTTGAAGTATCCGTGATGAGGCCGGGCGCGCCCAGCTTCCAGAGGATGTAGTCGTTGAGCAGGGCGAATCGAGCAGGACGCAAACGGCGAGGGGCCTGCTGCAGCGAGAGGATTTTGGCCAGCGACCATAACGTGGACGGCTGCAATCCCGTGATCCGGCGGAAGCGGGCCTCGCCGAGGCGCCGCCAGAACTGTTGAAGAACCTTGGTGCCGCGCGTATCAGACCATCCCAGTGCCATCGCTGTCCGGTTATGGTAGACGGGAACGATGGATGCGCGCTGTCCGGTTACAGCAATTGCCTTCACGCGCTCGGCCGAGTGTCGATTGCTCCTGGCAAGATGACGCAGTTGTTGGCAGGCAACTCGAAAATGGTCTGCCGCATTGAACTCGCTTGGGTGAGCCCCTGCCGGCCGATGAGGTACCGGTGAGAAAGACAGTGCGACAACGTGGCCGGAGTCATCGATCAGGGCAGCTTTGATGTGTGATGTGCCCATGTCGAGGCAGCACACCAAATCCCTTTTCGACTGGGTTAACGCCGAACGAACCATCGGACGCATCTCCCTCAGCGCAGGGAGACGGGGGATAACCCGTTCCTGCGTGGGAAATGCTAGCGTGTGCCCGCGCCGACGGCCAGCACAACCGCACTTAATCTGGGCATTTTTCTGACGGTTGTGACCCGTCTAAATGGCTTTCAAGGCGGCAAGAGCCTTGTCGTAATTGGGTTCCTGCGCGATCTCGGGCACCTGCTCTGTGTATCGAACCACATTTGATGCATCGAGGACAACGACGGCCCGACTCATCAGGCCGGCCAGAGGCCCGTCCGTAATGACCACGCCATAGTCCTTGCCGAACTGGGGAGACCTCATGGTGGAAAGGTTGCTTACATGCTTCAGTCCCTCGGCATCACAAAAGCGTTTCTGAGCAAATGGAAGATCCGCGGAGATATTCACAACCACGGTGTTGGGCAATTTTCCCGCAGCCGTGTTGAAGTGCCTTGCTGACGCGGCGCAGACACCGGTATCCAGGCTGGGCACAATGTTGAGCACTTTTTTCTTCCCGGCGAAGGCGTCCAAACCCACGTCGGAAAGTTCTGCTGTCGTGAGTTTGAATGACGGCGCCGGCTTGCCCACGGCAGGCAACTGGCCGATGGTGTGTATGGGATTCCCTTTGAGCGTAATGGTAGCCATAATAAGTCCTCCTCGTTGGGCCAATATACAGCCGGACGAGCGCGCGTCAAATCGTCTGCTTTGGAGTGGCAGGAGGCGTGGGGTGATGTATATTGCTGAGAGCGATGTGCAAGAAGACGGAATCGCGCAACTCAAGGAGGGTTCAATGATCAGCAGCAAGATGGCAAAGGCTATTAACGACCAGATCAACAGGGAGCTGTATTCGGCCTATCTATACCTTTCCATGTCGGCCTACTTTGAGGACCTGAGCCTCAAGGGGTTTGCGGGGTGGTTTCGCGTGCAGTATCAGGAGGAAGTTACCCACGCGATGAAGTTCTTCGACTATCTCTGTGAGCAGGGCGCCCGGATGGAACTGCAGGCCATCGACAAGCCTCCCGCGAACTTCAAATCGCCACTCGCCGTGTTCGAGCAGTCGCTCAAGCATGAACAGTTCGTTACGAAGAACATCTATGCATTGGTCGATCTTGCCATTAAGGAAGGGGACCATGCGACGAACAGTTTTCTGAACTGGTACGTGGACGAGCAGGTTGAGGAAGAGGCCAACGCTTCTGAGATCGTGGCCCGAATCAAACTCGCCGGTGCCAGCCAGGGTGCCTTGCTCTACATTGACAAGGAACTGGGCAAGCGGAAGGCCGGCGGCGACTGACCGGATCGTCCTGCCATGAATTACGGCCTCCGGATCAAGGATCCGGAGGCCGTTTTGTTCGGCTTTCCGGGCGGTCATCAAGGGCTTGAGTTCAAGAAGCCTGTGGTGATAGTGTACAAGTCACGATTATTGCGAGTCTTGGAAAGGGGATGACCTTGCCATGAAGATGAAACTTGTCTGCTCGATGATACTGACGCTTGCGGTGGTTTCCTTGTTACCCGCGATGGGAGTCGCAACGGATGGCGCGACGTTGCTCGTCGTTCCAGCCCGATATTCGGTGATTCAGGTTGCGTTTGATATGGCGCAGCGTTTCCCGGTGAGCGTGCTTTCGTACCAGGGCGATGCGTCCACCGAGGCCCCGGTGTTGCATGCCTGGAACGGTGCAGAATGGGTGCCGGTGCAGGTGGCCGACTATGAGCAGGGGAATTTCCTTCATGTGACGCCGAACCGCGTCGTTGTGGTTGGCGACGAGAAACTCGCTCCGCCGGTTCTCACCAGTGCCGCTTCGGCATGGTGCCCGCAGGTGGTGAATGTGGCGTCTGTCGAGACAGCACCGCTGGTCAACGAGATGGCCAAGCTCTTCAGCTTCTCAAGGTACGACTGGGATTGGTTTTCGAAGCGTTACAACCTGACGCTTCAGGACGCGAACACGGAGCGGCGGAGCAAGAGCTGGTACGACCGTGCGTCGTACGAAGATAAGTGGTCGAAGAAGAAGCTGCGCGAGACGAAGCAGCCGGCTCCCGCAAGTTTTGAATTAGCGCCGGCCGAGCAGATGCCGGTCCCGGTCATCGAGAGCGAGCCGGCTCCTGAAGCTGCAGCGCCCGTGGCGGCAGAGGAACCGGCGGTCGAAGCTGCTGCTCCGGTCGAGGATCTTGTGCCTGCGGATGCCGCGACAGTGGAGCAGCCTGCCGCCGAAGAGGCCTATCCCGTAAAGTAGGAAAATCCATGATGCGCTTGTCACCGCTTTTGTGCGCGCTGGTTCTTGTTTCGGTTGGCGTGGGCTGCGTGCACCGCGAGATCATCGAGGGCCGTCCCGGTCAGTCTGAAACAACCTTGGTTGTCGTATCCGGCAACAAGGGGTACGTCGTGGGCTGGAAATCGGAAATCGGGAAAATATACAGCGTTATGCGTTCCGAGGCTTTGGGAAGCGGTGCGCAGTGGGAAGCTGTGGCCGGCGGATCGGATCTGCGAGGCACGGGTGAGTACATGAGTTTCACGGACACCGTGCATGAGGCTTCGGACCGCGGCTACTACCGCCTTCAGATCAACGCGCTGACGACGCCCAAGACCAGAAAATAGACGTCGACCTCAGTCTGTCTCTGTTTCCACGGCCATGGCAGATGTGTTGGTCTTCTTCTCCACGGCCGTCGCTACCTGCACATCGTGTGTCTTGAACACGGCCATAATCGGCCGGTGATCGGACGCCAGGTAGGTCTTGCTATCCCTCACGGCGCGAGTCTTGGACGGCACCGCTTCATTCATCATGCCCCGGCTCGCCAGGATGTAGTCAATGCGCGTGTACTGGTCGGAAGATCTGGCGAACTCGGTCCATGCGTCTCCTTCGCTGTCCTCAGGACGGAGATCGAGGAGATACTGGCCCTTATCACCGGTGATCTCGCGAAGCGCGGCGGAGCGGTACGTGTCGTTGAAGTCGCCGACTACGAGGAGGTTGGCCTCGGGGTTCTCCTTCAGGAGTCGGCGGACGTGCTTGTTCAAAAGCCGCGCCTCATTTCGACGCATCTCCGTTTGACCCAGTTGATGGAAGACTTTGGACTTAAGATGCGCCAGGAGAAGGCGGAATCGGTAGCCCTGCGCAGGTTCGATTTCGACCTCGACGAAGCCCCGGAGGACAGGAATCTCCGCGGGGCCTATGCTGTACGTGTCGTCCGTGTGAGGCTGGCGGTCGGTGATGGGGAACCGGCTGAGCACTGCCATGTTGATTTCCGAGCGGCCGCGCTGAAGATACTCGGTAAACGGAAAGATCAGCCCGGCGTTCTGAAGCGCAGAGCGGAATTCCTCAAAGACGGCGGGACTTCCTATTTCGATGATGGCCAGCACGTCAGGATGGGTGGCGGCAATGAGGCCGACAACGGCCTGCCGTTCGTTCTCGGGCTTCGGGTCGTTCTTCTGCCCGTCGCCATCCCGATCATCCAGGCAGTAGCGGCCGAGGTTGAACGTCATGACCGAGAACTCGTCCGGGGCGCACGCATACGGATCGGCCTGCCCGGCATGCGAGCCCTGTCGTTTGCATCCTGCGACGAGAAACACGGCGGCCAGGAGCAGGGCGAAGCGCAGAATGAAAGACCTGCAGACAGAGCGGCAGCGGGGCATGGATACCACGCTACTTCTTGTAGGCCTTTTCGATCTTGGCGGCCACATCCCTGTACGAAATGTCGACAGAGTAGATCTCCTTGAAATTCTGAACCGCCTTATCCTGGTTGCCCATGAGTTCGTGGATGATACCGATCTCGTAGATGATGTCCTTCTTGGTGTCGTCCATGACACCGATTTCCGAGGCGGCTTTCTCGAGTTGCTCAAGGGCGATATCGTACTGCTTCTTTGCCTTGAAGCACATGGCCAGGTAGTAGAGCGAGCGCGTGCGACGCTGCGGATTCCGCTGCGACAATTGGAATTCCTGGATGGCCTCATTCAGGTGTTCGTGCTCAAAAAGCAGCACGCCCATTTCGTAACGGAACTGGAGATCGTTGGGATAGCGGCGAACGCGGTCCGTTGCATCTGCGAGCAGGAAGGCATCCTTTTCCTTCACCTTGGCCTCTGCCTCGCTGGGTTGGCCTGCGGCGCGGAGTTGGGCAATCTGCGCATCGAACTGCCGGACGCGGATGGATCCGATCAATCGATCGACCTGGGGATCGGCTCGACCGGAAACGGCCTGGGCTTCATTGAGAATCTGCAGGGCGTCGTCGAATTTCTCCGTTCGGGCGTACAGGTCGGCGAGTGCGCGGCGGTAGTTGACGTTGTCCGGTTCGCGCTGAAGCTTGATGCGCGTTTCGTTGATCAAGGCATCGATGTCCTTGTCGCTCTTGACGGCCTTCGATTCCTGTTCAAGCAACCCGGCTTCCTTGGAGTCCTTCATCACATCGCGGAAAGACCCGGCCTCGTTCCAGCCGCCCTTCTTCATGGTGTCCAGGGCGGAGGCATCCTTCAGGGCCTTGAGGGCCTTGGGATCATTCGGGCGGAGTCTGTAGAACTCCTCGAAGCAGGCTTTGGCTTCCTGCGTCTGGTTGGTTTGCAGGTAGAGGTTGCCGAGGCTCTGCAGGAGCAGTGTGTTAGTGGGATAGTGCTCCTTGGCAATTTCCAGCGTCTGAATGGCCGCTTCAGGCATATCGGCGGCCAAGGCGGCTTGGGAGAGGGCGTTGATGAATGTGAGATTCAACGGGTCGGCCCGCATGAGTTTCTCAGCCGCCTTCAACGCCTCAGCGGGCTTCTTCTTTGAAGAGCTGAAGACCTTGAGCAGGCTGGGGAGGTTGGTGAGCGTGGCGATGATGTGAGGGCCGGGTTTGCCTTCCTTGTACTTCTTGATCTCCGCGGCACGCAGGAACCTGCGGGCTTGAATCAGTCGGGGCTCGATCTCAAGTGCGGCCAGCAGCATATCGATCGAGTAGCCGAGGTTGCCGCGCTCGAGGGCCGCAAACCCCTTGTCGAACAATTCGCGCGCCTTGCGCGGGGCATCTTCTAGTGCGACAACAGCCATGGTGGAAGCTCCTTAAAGTTGACAGCGCGAACTAAAAACTACACTCAGAGCGGGGTAAGGGCAAGGTCTTTCAAGGTTATGGAAAGAAGGGGCTCGTCATCAAGGGCGTGTCTGCCTACTATGCGCAAAATGTTTGGCCGTTGCGGGTGATACAGGAGCATTTCTGTTGCTGAAACGGATTGTCATACTGGCTGTTGCGGTGCTATTTGCGGCGGGGGTGTTGGCGGAGGCTGGCCTTGTCGGCAACCTTCGCGTCATCATTTCCGGCGGCGAGCGCTATGTCACGCTGAAGGATGTGGCCTCCGTCTATGGATTCTCTGTTTCCGCGCCGCCAGGACGAAAGGTGTACCTCCAGAGCAAGACGCGTTCGATGGAATTCGAGATCGACAGCCGCCAGGCGCGGTTCAATGGCACGCGTGTCTGGTTGCACTCGTCGACGACGAAAGTGCGGGGTAAGTGGGTCATCACGGAGACGGATGCCCGTCGGGTCCTGGCCCCGCTGCTGGAACCGTCGTCCTACCTTGCTTCCCGCGACTACAAAGTGGTGGTGCTTGATCCGGGCCATGGTGGTGATGACCGCGGCGCCAAGGGGCGACGGAATGTGGAAGAAAAGCGCGTGGTGCTTGATGTGGTGCGGCGTGCCCGCGTGCACTTGGCGAACGCCGGCTTGAAGGTATTCCTTACGAGAGAGACGGATCGGTTCATTGAACTGGGCGAGCGGAGCGCCAAGGCGGCTCGGTGGGGCGGGGATATCTACGTCAGCGTGCACCTGAATTCGGCTCCGAGCGCTGCTCCGTCCGGCATTGAAACATTTGTGGTGGCGACGCCGGGCTATCCGACGACAGCGGGGACCACGGCGACGCGCTCTGACCGGCTGAGTTATGCGGGCAACAGTTTTGACTCGGCCAACACGGTGTTGGGCTACTACCTGCAGCGCGCTCTCTTGTCCAAGGCGGGTGGGGAAGACCGTGGCGTGCGGCGCGCGAGGTTCATGGTGCTTCGCAACGCACCGTGTCCGGCGGCCCTGGTGGAGTGTGGCTTCGTGTCGAATTCGAAGGAAGAATCGTTGATGCTGCAGGCGAACCATCGTGAGGCGATCGCGCTGGCGATTTCCAAGGGCGTTCTGGACTATGTGGACGCCGTGAAGAAGGCGCGCGTTGTGGCGAAGTAGTGAGGCTTGAGCGAGACCTGATGAATCCAGTTCACAAACTTCTGTCGAGCCGATGGGTGCCGCTGCCGCATTCCCTTGTGCTGGAAGTGACGTCGTTCTGCAACCTGCGCTGTCGCATGTGCCCGAAGACGCACGGTGCAGTGAACACCCCGGAAAACTGCGTGATGTCCAAGGAAGTGTTCAACAAAGTGTCGCGCCTGTTTCCCCACATCAGCGCGGTTGAGCTCAGCGGTCTTTGGGGTGAGGTGTTCATGCACCCCGATCTCTATCTTTACATGCTCGAGGAGCTCAAGCGGTATCCGATCGTGGTGTCGACCATCTCCAACGGGACCTTGCTGAAGGATGCCACGGCCAAACGGCTGGTCGAACTTGGGCTGGATCGGCTGGTGGTGAGCATGGATGCAGCCACGCCGGAGACCTACGCGCACATTCGGCCGCCGGGCAAGTTGGAGGATGTCGTGCGCGGGCTTGAATCGCTATCGCGGTGGAAGAAGGAACTCCACAAGGCGCTGCCGCGCCTGGAGTTGGTGTTTCTCGGTATGCATTCGAACATCCATGAATTTCCGGAATTCGTTCGGCTGGCGCAGAAGGTGGGGGCGGCCAAGGTTAGCCTGCAGGCGCTGGGTGAATATGATCAGGTACGTGGCGAGTCGGTGGCGAAGAACTACAAGGACCTCGGCCGCAAGATCTTTGCGGAGGCCTCGGAGGTCGCCAAGGCTGCCGGCATGGAGATCGAGCTCTTCCCATGCGATCAGTTCGACGAATCACGGGGTGATCGCAATGCGGCCAGCAGCAAGGATCGCCTGTACAAGCACTGCCTTGATCCCTGGACCAAGACCGTGATCACGACGTCCGGCGATGTGTTGCCGTGCTGTTCGGGGACGCGTCCGTTGGGCAATGTGCTTCACCAGGATCTGGAGACGATCTGGTATGGCGACGGCTACGCCGGTCTTCGGGAACTGATTCGGACCTGCAACCCGCCGGGCATGTGTCGCGCGTGCACGGGCATGCCGTGGGCGGAGCAGTCCTTGCGCAAAGACCTCCAACTGGTTGGCTATCTCGCCGGCATCAAGCTGAATCGGCGCATGGGGAAGTCGAAGCTTTACCAGGCAGTGAAGCCGACCCTCAAACGGGTTCGCAATGCGCTCGTCGGGCGCAGTCCCGGAACATGAGCCAGCCTCGTGCGGTCGTCAGCTGGCGGCCTTGAACGCGGCGGCGAGGATGAAGATGAGGAACAGTATCGCGCCGGCAATCAACAGTCCTATGGCAACTTGAATCAGGCTGATGAGGCAGGCCTGTCCATAGTTGATCCGTTCACCCTCTGCATTGCGCAGCAGCATGGCGTTCACGCCCGCACCGGCAAAGAAGGCCAACACTACGGAGACCGCCGTGGCGGCGAACTTCATTTCCATGCCCGCGAAACCCGCAAGCTTGAGTGTGAGGTCGAGGACGAAGCCGATGATGAACCCAACCAGGTAGCCAAGGAAGGCGGCCGCGTAGGCAGTGCCGTAGTCCTGCTTGACCTTGACGACGATGCGGGCTGCCAGTTGGATGATCAATGCGCCGATGAGAGAACCGATGGCTGCTCCGACGAGATTGCCGATGATCTCCCCGCCCGCTTTGGCCAATGTCATTGAGTCCATGTGCGCCTCCCTTGAGTGTCCGACCTCTTATGGTCAGATTGTTGCCAGCCTGCGGTTATATTTCAAGAATGATCAGACCCGCACACTGCCCGCAATACGGTCCAGGTTCAGGGCTGCGGCTACGGCTGAACCGGCGCATGTGTTGTCTGCCGGTACCGGAATGAATTCAACGGAGTTGCGTCGCACGGCGACCATGAACGCGTCGGCGGCATCGCCTCCGGGCACGCCGCGGCGGAGTGCCTCGAGGTAGAGATTCAACTGCAGGCCGTAACGGGCGACGAGGTGGTCGGCCGGCTCCTCCGTGAATTTGTAGTCCATGACCTGCCACCGGCCATTTGGGCTGCGAAAAAGAAGGTCCATGGTGCCGTCCACGATGAGCGTCACATCATCGCTCTTCAGGGTCATGGCGAAGGGCCACTCGGCCTGCAGGGCGGTAGCGCCTGCGGCTGCGCGTTGCAGGATGGGTACAGCTCGTTCGAGCCGGGTGAGGAGGTCGCGGATGTCGGCCCTTGAGGGCGAACCCTCCCATGCGGTTTTGGCAAGGGCGTGGAGGTCGCCGTGCCAGCCATGCAGGGCCAATTGCTCAAATACAGCGTGGCCGGCGGTACCGAATTCCGCGTAGGTTCCGGCGACGTCCTGATCACCGGGAATCCGTGGTGTCTGCTCGCCCGCCTCCGAGGCGTCGGGCGACCGGGCTTGGTTGACCCAGAATGGCTCGGACTCGGGTAAGGCCGTCTTTACGTAGCCGGAGGGATCGCTGTGATAAGCGGAGAGCGTGGTGGCCGGGTAGCGGAGTACGCGGGCGCGCGGGAGTGGAGCGGGGAAGCGCTCGGTTGCCGCCGCAAAATGTGCGGGAGTGGGGAGTTGTCGTCGCGAGGGACGCTGCGCGGCGCCGGGCAAGTGCGTGTTCACGGCGGCCTCGAGCTCGCCATGGCTGCGGCTCGTAAGCAGCTTGTCGCGTTCCGGTGTGTCGGTGATGAATTGCTGTAGATACGAGCGCCATTCGGGCAGTTTCTTCGCGCTTGAGTCTCCGGACAGCACAACGAGATCGCGGGCGCGGGTCAGCGCGACGTAGAAGACATTACGCGACTCGGCGCTGCGTACGTCGGCCATGGCCGTCCGGGCATCCGTGAAGCCGGGCGACAAAACGGCGCCGCGCCTGATGTCCTCGGTTTTGACGCAGAGCCGCGCGGTGTCGTCCCCGGACTGGGCGAGGAGTGCCCACGCGGTGTCCGCGGGGAGTCGGGCGGAGAGCTCGGGCACGAAGACGACGCGCGCAGTAAGCCCTTTGGCCCCGTGCACGGTCATGATGGTGACCACATTCTGATCGGGGTCGAGCAGGGCCGCCTCCGCGATCGGCGGTGGATCGTCGATATAGCGCTGGAGCAACTCGACCACGTCGGCGATCAAAACGGTGCCGCCGCGTTCGGCCTGCCTGAGCCAATCGATGAGCTTCTTCAGGTTGGCGAGGCGCTGCCCTCCGCGGAAGGCTCCAGCTAGCACCGCGTCGTAACCCGTTTGGGCGATGAGGTCGCGCAGGAGGTCGGAGGGCAGACGGGCATCGCACTGCGCGCGGTACATGCGAAGAAGGGCGCGCGCGAGGGCGAGTCGCTCGGCCTGCTCGGGCGCAAGGTCCAGCTTGGACATGTCGAGTTTGCCCTCATCCGAAGCGAAGGATCGCAGCCGGGGCTCGTCAAAGCGTGCGTCGTGCCAGCCGAGGCGGTCGATGCTCTCATCGGACAGGCCGACCCAAGGCGACCTCAGAAAACCGACCATATTGATGGCATCGATGGGGTGAGTCAGCGCGCGGAGGAACAGGAGGATGTCCTTGGCCTCGGGCTGGGTGAAGAGGCCGGTGCCGCGCCCGCCGATCCGGTACGGAATGCCATGCTGGCGAAGGACGTGCTCGAGCACCTGCTGCTGTGTGGTTCGCCGGAGCAGGATCAGGATGTCGGCGTAGCGATAGACGTTCTCTTCGTTGGTGGGCTTGAATATGCCGGCGACCTCGTCATAGCGGAAACGCGGGCGGAACTCGGCAGGGCCGTTCACGAGCAAGAGGATGCGGCGTGCAATGGACGTCATCTCCAGATTGACCCGCTGCTGGCTGTCGAGGTCCGGCTCATCCGCTTCGTCGTCGGAGCCCTCGTCCTTGTCGGCGTCGCTCTGTGCTGTTGCCGTATCGCCTGTAAGAAATTCAAAGCAGGGCCGCTCCTTGGCCGCGACCACGGCCTTCTTCTCAGCGGCGGGCGTCAGGCGTTCATCCTCCGTGTAGGCCTCGCCGTACACGATCTCGAACATTCGGTTCACGACATCGAGAAGCACGTCCTTGCTTCGGAAGCTGGCCCGGAGCGCAATGTGGTGATGTCGCTTCGTGCGGGCAATGTGGTGTTCGAGGTCGGGCATGACCTTGGGATCGGCATTGCGCCACGCGTAGATGGATTGCTTGGTATCGCCGCAGATGACGAGGTGGTTCGATGCGGGATCCCACAGATTCATCAGGATGTCGCATTGCACACGGGAGGTGTCCTGCACCTCGTCGATGATGACGTAGTCATACAACGCATGCGCGGCGGGCAGATCGCGTAACACATCGCGCGTGCGGGTCAGCAGGTCCTCGAAGTCGAGGCCGCCGGCCTGTTTCTTGCGCTCGGCATATCGGGCAGCGACGCCGGCGAGGTATCGGGCGAAAGCCCGGATCGAGGGGAAGTGGACGCGGTAAGCGGCGGTTTCGAGAACGGTGGACACCAGCCGCTTGAGTTCCTTGTTGACGGCTTCAAGGCCGGTCCCGCGAACGGTCGTCCCGGCGTTCTTGAGCTCGCGCGCGAAGGCTTCAAGCTCTTCCGTTTTCCAATCCTTGGAAAATCCACCCAGCAGTTTTTCCAAGGATTGGAAAACTACCGCCGCGGTCGAAGGCAGTTTGCCGTCCTTGCGGTTGGAGCGCGCGCGTTTGAAGTCTTCGAGAAGCCGCTCGAAATCGGCGCGGGTGATGGTGTGCACGGGCGGAGGTAGCAGGGCCTCGGCCGTTGCAAGATCGACGCCGCGGCTGGCGGCCTGGCCGAGTAGCGCGCGGGTGATGTCGACAAGGGACGACGCATATTCGCCGCCAAGCACGCGAACGTTGTGACAGAAGGCGGCGAAGTCGGGATCGTATGGCGACTCGGGAGCGGGCGTGCCGGCGGACGGCGGATTGAGACGAGCGAGCAGTTCCTCGCGCGAGGCGTCATCCAGAAGGGTGGAGGTTTGTTCCTGATCGAGCACGGCAAAGCCGGGTGGGATGCCGGCCTCAAGCGCGCGTTCGCGCAGCAGTCCGGAGCAGAATGAGTGGATGGTGCATATCTGTGCAGAGGGGAGGCTTTGCAGCACCGAAGCGCACTGGCGGAAATCCTCATCGTTGCCTGCCCGTTCCGCATCGTGCCGCGCCTTGAGCACGAGTTGGGTGACGCGCGTACGCAGTTCTGCCGCGGCGTTGTCCGTGAACGTCATCAACAGGATTCGGCGCGGATCGACGCAAGGACCGCCCTCACGTCCGGCAGGGTCAAAGATACACACGGTGCTGCCGTCGGCTGCGCGCGTTTCGTAACGGCGGCCGAGCACCATGTGAACATAGAGGTTGGTCACCTGGTACGTCTTGCCGGTTCCGGCGGAGGCATGGAAGATGATGTTCATCTTGCATCACCTCCGTCAGCGGCGGCCGCACCCTCGAGCGCCCGGACATCCACGCGGCAGATATGTTTGAAGTCGCAATAGGTGCAATCGAGTGGGTCCACGGAGAAATCGGCGTCGGCCAATCGGCTGATGTTTTGTGCGAGACGAGAGAGGAATGATTCAGATATCGGCAGCCCGTTCGCGGCGCTGAGCGTCAGCGGGATACGTTTCTTGGCGAGTTGCGTCATGACCTTTTTCAGGTCCCGATCCTGCACGTGATAGACCGCGCTGGTGAGGGCGTTGATCGCGGGCTCGTTGTGTGTGCCGAAGAAATATTCCTGCGCGGCAAATGCGTAGATCGGGAGCTGGCAGTTGAGGTTCTCGGATATCTCCTCCGCGTAGACGGGCAGAGATTTGTGACCGCGGGAGCTTCCCTTGTAGTCGATGACGAGGAGGTGGGAAAGCCGTCGGTCCTCGCCGAAGATGAGGTCCACGCGGTCGATCTGACCATGCACGCAGACGGGGATGTCGTCGCGCAAGGTGAGGGGTGGGGCATCCGGCTCGGCGCGGTCGAACTGGGAGCCCAGTTGCAGCAGATAGTTGTCGAAGTAGTCCTCGAGCAAGATCTGGCCGAAGGCTTCCTTCGACTTGAAGTAGTGATAGAAGGAGCCCTTGGGAACGCCCGCGCGCCCGAGAATCTCGTCGAGCCCGGAAGCCGAGAAGCCCTTTTCGGTAAGGACCTCCAGGCCGGCGCGCAGCAGCAGATCGCGGGTGCCCACGAGGTCATCACGCGA
>DAISJM010000070.1:0-13131 GCA_036821485.1 Verrucomicrobiota bacterium
CGCTCTGGCCCAAGGCTCCACGGAATCGCGGGAATCCGCTGCTCCCGCCTCAAGCTTCATGGAATTTCTGAATTCGCCGCGACTACGAATCGGCGGCATGCATTCGGCTTACCTCAAGCTCTCGGAGGGCTGCTCGAATCTCTGCCGCTTCTGCTCTATCCCCCTCATCCGCGGCCGACAGGTCAGCCGGCCGATCGAAGACATCCTTGCCGAGTCGCGAACCCTCGTCGCCAGCGGCGCACGGGAGATATGCCTGATCGCGCAGGACACCACCAGCTATGGCAAGGACCTCTACGGTTCCTTCCGGCTCGCCGAACTTCTGCGCTCCCTGAAAGACACCGGCCCCGATGTCTGGTTCCGCATGATGTACGCCTATCCCCGCTATCTCTCGCCGGAGATATTGGAAACACTCGCCTCGGAATCACACCTGTGTCCGTATATCGACCTGCCGTTGCAGCACATCGCCGACCCCATGCTCAGAACCATGGGCCGAGGCATGAATCGCGCGGAAACAATCGCACTCCTCGACCAGATCGCGGCCAAGCTTCCACACAGCGCCCTGCGCACCACATTTATCGTCGGCCATCCGGGCGAAACGGGGGCCCACTTCAATGAGCTCCTCGATTTCGTGCGGGAAGGCCGGTTCACCCACGCGGGCGTCTTCACCTACTCACCCGAGCCGGAGACCCCTGCCGCGCGACTCGCGGACGATGTACCGCCCGCGGAGAAGAATCGCCGAAAGAATGAACTGATGCTGGCCCAACTGGAAGTATCTCGTCGCTGGCTCGCGAGCCGCGTCGGCCGAATCGAAGAAGTGATGCTCGACGGATTCGTGGACAAAGGCGCTGAAGTGCCGCCGGACGTAGTGGCCTTCGGCCGCACACGACTCGAAGCCCCGGAAGTGGACGGCGTGATACTTCTGCGCGGCTCGGAACTGCGGAAACATGCACTCGGCACCCGCCTCGACGCGAAGATCGTGGAATCACTCGACTACGACCTGATCGCAGAGACGTGACCCTGCATCCTGTAGGAGAGGCTTTACGCCTCGATCAATCCGACATTGTAGGCTGGGCCTCCGTGCCCGGCGCATCCCACTGCGAAAACGACACCGGCCCGGAGGGTTCGCCTTACCTAGTAGAATCCAGTGTTCTTGGATAAAGAGTATTGAAATCAGGATGAGTTGGACGGGAAAGATAAAGGTTACGTCTTCACTATCTACGGACTGTTCCCCGTGGATTCAACGCCACGGTCGCGTTTTTCATACTGGCTGTCCCCGGGTCGTTGCTGACGTATCTCGCCATGCGTAGCGCCCACGAATGATGCGCACAGGCGGATGTTGTGAAAGAGAGTGAACGCCCCCCACGCAATCAGACCGACTGAAACAACAAAGGACACGTATGGCATATTCGTCACAGAACCCTTCACCCCCCTCTCCACGAGTCCATGAATCAACCAGTAGCAGACACTGCTCGTCAAGAATTGGACGCCAGCAATAAGGATCCCGATGCTTATCAGAGCTGATATGGCCGTCCGCAGGATCACTTTGGCCCCGAACGGTGTTCGGCCCTCTTCACGGAATCCGATTCGTATCTGTGCACCCCGTTTCACGAATGTCCTCAACTCGAGGCTCTAGGTTCTCGTTCTGTTGACGAAGAGCGAACTGGATCGAAACATATCGGCTACACAGATGATTGTGGATACCAAACACACAACTAGAGTGTCTACTATCAGTGAGATTCCTCGACCAACCGTGATCATCCCCGAACGCACAGCTTCAGGAAGAGCTGCCACAGCGAAGCTCGCTGACAGGAATTCAATACCATATGCTGCAATCATCAGGATTGCCTGAACCCTCTTCGATCGCGGCATGCGCGCGGCGCCAAGAACAAGAGTGTAGGTGCTGGCAATCACTCCCAGAAAGAGCAGGAGATACTGCCAGACGCCCCTGCGATGGATAGCGTCATGGATCCATTGATGGCCTCTGCTTCCGCCACCCATGGAAGCCGTGGAGATGAGGATCATCACGTAGCCGAGCACACCCGCCAGAAAGGCAACTACCGTCAACGGAGATCGCCCAATACTTCCGTTCGTAGTCATGGGATTGTTCATTTGCCGGCAACTCGGGAACAGCCCCTGCTATTGCCTTTTCGCTCACAGCGCCACAGTTGCGCCTGCACAAACCCCGCCCCCGTTACTTGACCATGGCGGCAATGAATTCGGGCGTCTTCTGGATGGCTTCGCCGACCTTGGAGGCGTCTTTGCCGCCTGCCTGCGCCTTGCCCGGCTGACCGCCACCGCCACCACCCGCAACCTTCGCCACTTGCCCGATCAGTTTGCCGGCGTGAAGCCCGCGTTTGATCAGGTCATCACTGACAGAACAGACAAAGCATGCTTTGCCTTCGTGCGAGCTGCCCAAGACAATCACGCCCGACGAAAGCTTCGCGCGTAGCACGTCCAGCATTCCGCGGAGGTTGTCGAGTTCGACTTCGCCCACCGCTTCGATAACCGCAGGGACGCCCGAGACCAGCTTCTGTTTGTCGGCCAGCCCACCCGCCTGCGCCGCCGCAGATTGCGCTGCCTTCTGTTTGAGCTCTTTCTCCAAGCCCTTGGTCTTCTCCATCAGCGCGTCCACGCGCTGACCAAGCTCCTCCGGGGCCGAACTGAACCGATGGGCAAGAGCCTTCACAAGCTCGTGTTCTCGTCGCATCCATTCGTACGCCGCCCAGCCACAGACCGCTTCGATACGGCGAACGCCGGACGCCACGGAACTTTCGGACACGATCCGGAACAGACCCAAATCGCCCGTGGCGTTGACATGCGTGCCGCCGCACAACTCACGACTGTAGCCGGACACATCCACCACGCGTACCGTATCGCCATATTTCTCATCAAACATGGCAATGATGCCCGAGCCGGGCACATCTTTCAGTGCCATGCTGGAGGTCTTCACGGGAAGGTTCTCAAGGATCAGTTCGTTGACCCGATGCTCAACCGCCTCCAGCTTGTCCGCGGGGATCGCCTGAAAGTAGTTGAAGTCAAACCGAAGGCGTTCCGGCGCCACCATCGAACCAGCCTGCTTGATCGACGGCCCCACCACTTCCCTCAAAGCGAATTGGAGCAAATGTGTTCCGGTGTGGTGCCGTGCTGTGCGCTTGCGCCGATCCTGGCCGACGATTGCCGCCACGCGCTCACCGGAGGTGATTCGCCCTTGAGTCACTTTGCCGATATGAAGGACCAACCCCTCGGCCGGCCGCTGGGTATCCCACACTTCAAACTCACCCGCAGGCCCGCGGATCACGCCCTTGTCACCCAACTGACCGCCGGACTCGGCATAAAATGGGGTCTTGGTGAGGACGATTTCGCCCGTCCTGCCTTCTGACAATTCCTTTGCGCGTTGTCCATCGGACAACAGAACAAGAACATCCGACTCATCTTCCAGCGTGTCGTAGCCAGTAAACACCGACTTCACACCCTCGGCGACGAGATCGGCGACAAGGTCCGCTTCCTCTTTGAGGATCGCATCCTTGCGGGCCGAACGGGCACGCTCGCGCTGCTGCTCCATCAGTTCCTGATGCCGGGCCTGATCCACCGTCAATCCCTTCTCCGCAGCCATCAGCACGGTCAGATCGAGAGGAAAACCAAACGTGTCATAGAGCTTGAAGGCTTCATCGCCCGGGAAGGTTGTCTCGCCGCTCTGCTTGAGCTTGCTCACCACTTCCTCGAACAAACTGAGACCGCGATCAAGCGTGGCCGCAAAGCTCTCCTCTTCGGCATGGATCGCGCGCACCACTTCTTCCCGTTGCGCGCGCAGTTCCGGGAAAACCGGCCCAAGCGTCTGTTCGAGCACGGGATAGAGATCCCTCATAAACGGGCGCGTGAAGCCGATCTTGCGCCCATAACGCGTCGCACGCCGCAGCAAACGGCGAAGCACATAGCCACGACCTTCATTCGACGGCAACACGCCGTCCGCGATGGCAAACGACAGCGTTCGGATGTGATCCGCGATCACGCGCATCGCGATGGCCGCCTCACCCTCGTACTTGCAGCCGCTCAGTTCCACCAACTTGTCGAGCAGCGGCGTGAAAATATCCGTGTCGTAGTTCGAAGCCTTCCCCTGCAGCACCGACACCACGCGCTCGAATCCCATGCCGGTATCCACGTGCTTCGACGGCAGTTCTTCCAGCGAGCCATCGCCACGGCGGTTATACTGGATGAACACGAGATTCCAAATCTCCATCACTTCGGGGAGGCCCGCGTTAACCATGTCCGGACGACATCCACTCTCCGTCCGGTCAAAGTGAATCTCCGAGCACGGCCCGCAGGGGCCTGTTTCGCCCATCTCCCAGAAGTTATCCTTCTCGTCGAATCGAAGAATGTGAGCCGGATTGACGTCGGTGACTTCCTTCCACAACTGCGCCGCCTCGTCATCCTCGCGGAACACCGTGACCCATAGCCGCTCCTTGGGCAATTTCCAGACCTGCGTCAACAGCTCCCACGCCCACACAATCGCCTCGCGCTTGTAGTAGTCGCCGAACGACCAGTTCCCAAGCATCTCGAAGAACGTGTGGTGATAGGTGTCGTGGCCGACCTCCTCGAGGTCATTGTGCTTTCCGCTGACCCGGATGCATTTCTGGGTATCGGCAACGCGCTTGTACTCGCTCGTGCGCGCACCCAGGAATATCTCTTTGAACTGGTTCATCCCGGCATTGGCAAACAGCAACGTCGGGTCGGACGGAATCACCACGGGCGAACTCGGCACAACGGTGTGCCCCTTGGACTTGAAGAAGTCCAGAAACGACTGACGAATCTCCGCCGCTGTCATCATAGGTCTTGCACCCGGGAAATCAGAACACACAAGATTCACGTATGTCGCGAGGTATTACTCCCCCGTAACCTTCGGCGGCTTGGTGGCACCCACGTGGTGCCCTTCGCGCACCTTCTCCATCACCTTCTCCACAATCTTCTTCTGCAATTCAGGGTCACCCTTGACCGTATCGCGCGCCGCATCGCGGCCCTGTCCGAGCTGCTGCCCTTCGAACGATATCCATGTGCCCCGCTTGTCGACGAGGTTATACGAGATGGCGGCATCGATGATCGAGCCCGCCCACGAAATGCCCTCGGCGTACAGGATGTCGAACTCCCCTTCGGTGAACGGCGGGGCGACTTTGTTCTTCACCACCTTCGCCCGGGTCCGGTTGCCAATCACGCGGCCTGTGGGATCCTTAATGGCTGCGAGCCGACGGATATCCAACCGCACGGAGGAATAGAACTTGAGCGCGCGTCCGCCGGGCGTCGTCTCCGGGTTGCCGAACATGACGCCGATCTTCTCACGAATCTGGTTGGTGAAAATACAGCAGGTCTTCGACTTGCTGATCACCGCCGTCAGCTTCCGCAGCGCCTGTGACATCAGCCGCGCCTGCAGACCAACGTGCGAGTCACCCATCGCGCCTTCCAACTCCGCGCGCGGCGCAAGCGCTGCGACGGAATCCAGCACGACGACGTCGAGCGCGTTGCTGCGCACCAACGTATCAACAATGGTCAGTGCTTCTTCGCCCGAGTCGGGCTGCGACACCAGCAGATCATCCAGGTTCACGCCGATCTTCCGCGCGTACGCCGGGTCCAGCGCATGCTCGGCATCGATGAACGCCGCCATACCGCCCGCCTTCTGCGCGTTGGCGATGATGTGAAGCACCAAGGTCGTTTTACCCGACGACTCCGGCCCGAAAATCTCGATCACCCGGCCGCGCGGCACGCCGCCGATACCCAGAGCAACGTCCAGCGACAACGCCCCCGTCGGAATGCAGGGCACGCTGGTGTGCATGTCCTCGCTCCCCAGCCGCATGATCGCGCCATCGCCGAATTCCTTCTGAATCTGTGCCAGTACTGCCGTCAGATTGGCCGACAGCGTCTTCCCCGCCCCTGTATTGCTGCTCCCCGATTGCGACTTAGCCATTTCCGCATGCTCCTTTCAAAGGCATTTCCCGAATAATAGAATAACGAACCCCGCAATGCTCCAGGTGGCTCTGCATGAGCAGAAGACGGCGAACGTTGACCAATCCGTAGGCCGTATTTCTAGCCAACGCCAAGGTCGATGTCAATTCGTCCACCGCCACCCTCGCCCGCACGCGACCCAGCGTCAAATGCGGCACAAACGGGCGGTCCTCCACGTGCAACCCCAACCCGCGAACCGAAGCGGCAATATCCGCTTGAAAGCGTGATAAGGCAAGGGAAGAGTCGTCAATCCCGACCCAAAGTACACGCGGGGAACGCGGTGGCCCGAAGAAACCCGTTCCCACCACGTTGAATACAAAAGGCGCCGTCGCAGCGCTCACCTCACCAAGGGATGCCTCAAGGGGTTCAATCTGTGCGCGGAAGATGTCGCCGAGGAAAACCAGCGTGAGATGGATATTTTGCGGGGCCACCCAACCGACCCTCGCGCCACAGGTCTTCAGATCGTCCTGCAAAGCGGCCAGCCCGGCCCGCACCTCGTCACTTATCTCCACCGCGATGAAAGCGCGGAGTACGTCATCTCCCCGGGTCTGCCCCTCGTCCGTCATGGCCCGCGCCCACCACCATCGCCTTCCTTCGGCAGCAGGCTGGCCAGCCTCCGGCGCAACAAGTCCAACGCCATCTGGGTACTCCACTCCTTGATGCGAACCCGGTTGCCCGGAAAGAGAAACCTGCGCACCCACGCATGCGAGCGATCGGCCACGCCCACAAAGACTGTGCCGACCGGTTTCTCAACGCTGCCTCCCGTCGGCCCCGCAATACCCGTGACGCTCACACCGAAATCGACACCGAACCGCTCGCGCACACCGACAGCCATCTCGCGCGCCGTCTCTTCGCTGACCGCACCGAAAGCCTTCAACGTTTCGGGCTTCACGCCAAGCTGCTGCACCTTCACATCATTCGAGTAGGCCACCACCCCGCCCACAAAGTATTCCGAGCTACCGCTGAGCGCGGTCAATCGATGCCCCAGCAACCCGCCGCTGCACGACTCTGCAACCGCCACGGTCGCCCCCTGATCCCTCAGCAATTGGCCCACCACTTCCTCCATCAGGCGACGATCTTCGGCAAATACAAACTCGCCGATGAGCTTTCTCGCTTCCTCACCGGCGGCTTCGACCGCCTTCTCGTCGCCCTGCGCCGAGGTCAGCCGGACCTCCACGCGGCCCGGTGCCGCGCAATAGCCGATCTCGATACCGGCCGGGGCGAGACCCGCTTCCTCGAAGCGCCGCGCGACCTCTGCCTCGGCAATTCCGCACGTCAGGAATATCTTCTCTGCAGCGGGCGCCACACTCGCGTACCGCTGCTTCAGCCACGGCACAATGTGATCTTCAAGAACCGCATGAAATTCATCCGGCGGGCCGGGCAGCACAAACAGCACCTTGCCGCCAAACTCCAGCCGCTCACCCGGCGCAAGCCCGACCGAGTTGGATAAGGCCTCCCCGCCCTCCACGATCAACGCCTGCCGCTTCGACTGTTCGGTCATCCGGCGCCCGATCCGATCATAACGCCGCTGCATGACATCCAACGATACTTGATCCAACACGATCTTCCGGCCCAGCAATTCGGCAAGCGCCTCGCGGGTCACGTCATCGGACGTCGGTCCCAATCCGCCGCTCACAAACACCACGTCCACGCGCGACAGCGCCGATTGGACGGCCTCGCGGATTGCGGGAATGTCGTCGCGGACGGTCGTATCGCGGACAAGACTGAGGCCCAACGCACGAACCCGCTCGCCCAGTGTCTGGGCGTGTCGATTGAGCGTTCGACCGCTGAGAAGTTCCGACCCCGTGGAGACAAGTTCTACGGGCAGGGTCATTTGGAATAGCCGTTCGGATGCGCCTGATGCCAGTCCCAGGCATGCTGGATGATGGTCTTCAGGTCCGCGTACTTGGGATTCCAGCCCAGCATGCTCTTGGCCTTGCGTGCGCTGGCCACAAGCCGGGCAGGATCACCCGGGCGACGCGGCTCGAACTGCACCGGCAACGCATGGCCCGTAACCTCGCGGGCAACCTTGATCACCTGCATGACGGAATAGCCGTCCCCGTTGCCAAGATTGAACGGACCCACATGCTGACCCGTCAGCGCCAGCAGATGCGCCTCGGCCAAATCCACAATGTGGATGTAATCGCGGATGCACGTACCGTCCGGCGTGTCGTAATCGTTGCCGAACACGCAAACCTGCTCCTTCTTCCCCAGCGCCACGGCAAGAACGTTCGGAATCAGATGCGTCTCAGGGTCATGGTCCTCGCCAAACTTCTTCGTCGCACCGCAGGCATTGAAGTAACGGAGAAAGACCGGCTGCAACCCGTGCCGCTGCTGTTCCCACCTGAGAATGGTCTCCAGCATCAGCTTCGACTCGCCGTAGGGGTTCGTGGGCCGCTGCGGAATATCCTCCGTCATCGGCATGCGGTCCGGCTGTCCGTACGTCGCGCAGGTGGAGGAGAAGATGATCTTCCGGACCTCCATATCCACCATGGCCTCAACAAGGTGGGCGCCGCCGACCACGTTGTTGCGGAAGTACCACATCGGGTGCTCCATCGACTCGCCAACCAGCGCATAGGCAGCAAAGTGCATGACCGCATCCGGGCGCGTCTTCGCCATGGCATCGCGGATCTGATCACGATTCCGGAGATCGCCGAGGATGAAATGCGCGCGCGTGTCGAGCGCTTCGCGGTGACCGCGTTCAAGGTTGTCGAAGATGGTGACCTCGTGGCCTTGGTCGAGCAACATCTCCGATGCCACGCTGCCGATGTATCCCGCACCGCCGGTTACAAGTACTTTCATGATGGGGCGATAGTAATCACCGCGGGAAAATGAAACCAGAAAAAAGCGGACCGCGGCAGGGCCTCAGGACGATGTTTCAGACGCATCCCCGGCCGGGGGTGCTTCGTCGTCCACATCCGTGGAGCCGGGCGAAGCCTGCTCCAGTGCCCACGTCATATCCTCGGCTCGCTCCCACACGCTTTCGCTCACGAATATGGGGCATTTCTGCTGTAGGGCGATGGCAATGGAATCGCTGGGGCGCGCATCCACCTCAACCACGCTGCGACCGAGTTCGTTTTCCTGTGTCAGGTACAGGCGCGCGAAGAAGGTGTCGTCTTTGAGATCGTTCACCACAACCTTCTCCACCTTCACACCAAGGCCGGCGAACACGTTGGCAATCAGATCGTGTGTCAGCGGCCGCGGCTTTTTGATGCCATGCAGAAACATCGTGATCGCCGCCGCCACCCCGTGATCCACAAAGATGGCGATGACCTTGTCGCCGTGACTGAGGAACACGCCGCACCCCGTCTGCGTCGGCACCAAGCCCTTCACTTGTACGGGTACGTCACTCATTGTGTCCTCATGCCAGGCGCGTCACATGTCCTGGGTAATGTAATACACCATGTAAAAGATGAAGATGATCAGGACCGCTGACGCAATGGCTTCCATGGCACCAAATTAGCACATACTCCGCCCCGCGTCAGCTTTTGCGACGCTTCCTTCCAGGCGCGTGGAATATGACTTCACCCTCGCCCGCCGTATCCATATCCGCCACGACACGATCACCTTCGCTAACGTGTCCCTGCAGAATCTCCGTGGCCAGCGCATCCAGCACCTTCCGCTGGATGAGCCGCTTCAACGGCCGCGCGCCGAAGATCGGATCATATCCCTCACGCGCAAGGTACTCCTTCACCGCGTCGCTCAGCTCCAGCGAGATGTTGCGCTCCTCCAGGTATTTGCCGACCCGCCCAAGTTGGATTTCAACGATCTGCTTCAGGTCCGAGCGGCGAAGGCTGTGGAAGATGATCGTCTCATCCACGCGATTCAGAAACTCGGGCTTGAAATGTGCGCGAAGCGCATCAAACACCTGACCCTCCATTTGTTCGTAGGCCGAGTCGCTCGACTTCAGATCCGGGTTCTGCGCCAGCGTTTCATGGATCAGCGCCCCGCCGATGTTCGACGTCATGATCACCACGGTGTTCGTGAAATCCACCGTGCGCCCCTGCCCGTCGGTCAATCGCCCGTCGTCAAGAATCTGCAGCAGCACGTTGAATACATCCACGTGCGCTTTCTCGATCTCGTCGAACAGCACTACCGAATACGGCTTCCGTCGCACATGCTCGGTCAGGTAACCGCCTTCCTCGTAACCCACGTAACCTGGAGGCGCGCCGATCAGCCGGCTGACGGTGTGCTTTTCCATGAACTCGGACATGTCGATTCGGATCATCGCGTGTTCGTCGTCGAACATGAACTCGGCCAGCGCCCGGGCCAATTCTGTCTTTCCTACGCCGGTCGGTCCCAGGAAGATAAAGGAACCGATCGGCCGGTTGGGGTCCTGCAACCCGGAACGTGCGCGGCGGACGGCATTGGATACCGCCTTCACCGCCTCCGCCTGCCCCACAACACGCTGCTCCAGGCGCTCCTCCATGTGCAGCAGCTTGACCTTTTCAGTCTCCAGCAGCCGGCTCACGGGAATATGCGTCCAGTTGGATACGACTCCCGCAATATCCTCCGCATCCACCTCCTCCTTGAGCATCCGATGCTGTTTCTGAAGCTCTGCGAGACCCTGCTGCGCCTCCTTGATCTGGGCCTCTACCTTCGGAATCTGCCCGTAGACAATCTCGGCAGCACGATCAAGCCGTCCTTCCCGCTTGGCCGTTTCCTCCTGCCCGCGCAGAAGATCCAGTGCCTCCGTCAGGCTGCGAATCTTCCCGATCTGTTCCTTCTCCTGCTGCCAGTGCAGCTTCATGCCCTTGCCGCGTTCCTGCTGCGAAGCCAGTTCCTGCTCGAGCTTCTGCAACCGCTCGATCGAGGCCTCGTCCTTCTCCTTCCGCAGCGCCGAGCGCTCAATCTCAAGCTGCATGATCCGGCGCTGCACCTCATCGATCTCCGTGGGCATGCTGTCGATTTCCATCCGGAGCCGGCTCGCCGCTTCGTCCACGAGGTCAATGGCCTTGTCCGGCAGAAACCGGTCGGTGATATACCGGTGGGCCAGCTTGGCCGCTGCAATCAGAGCCCCATCCTGAATGCGAACGCCGTGATGCACCTCGTACCGCTCGCGCAATCCGCGCAGAATGGCAACGGTGTCCTCTACCGTCGGCTCACCCACCAGCACGGTCTGGAACCGCCGTTCCAGGGCAGCATCCTTCTCGATGTACTTCCGGTATTCGTCCAGCGTGGTCGCACCCACACAGCGCAGCTCACCGCGCGCCAGTGGCGGCTTGATCATGTTCGACGCATCCACCGCGCCTTCCGCCCCGCCCGCTCCCACCAACGTGTGCAGCTCGTCGATGAACAGGATGATCTTTCCACCCGCCTCGATCACTTCCTTAATGAACGCCTTGAACCGATCTTCGAATTCGCCGCGATATTTCGCCCCGGCAATCATGGAACCCAAGTCGAGCGACACCACCCGCTTGTTCTTCAAACCGTCCGGCACGTCGCCGGCAATGATCCGCTGGGCCAAACCCTCCACGATCGCTGTCTTGCCCACACCCGGCTCACCGATGAGCACCGGGTTATTCTTTGTGCGTCGCGAGAGCACCTGGATCACCCGCCGGATTTCCGCATCGCGGCCGATGACCGGGTCCAACTTCCCCTTGCGCGCAATATCGGTAAGATCGCGCCCGTATTTCTTGAGCGCCTCGTATTTGTCCTCGGGCGTGGCATCGGTCACCCGCTGGGAGCCACGAACGGCCTGCAAGGCTTGCAGCAAGGCATCACGCGTCAATCCCAACCCTGCGGCAATGGACGACATGTCCGTATTCGTCTGTTGAATCACTGCGAGGAAGAGATGTTCGGTACTGACATACTCGTCCTTCATGGACTCTGCCAGCCGGAACGCCGCATCAAGCGTCTGCCGCATCGAGGACGCAAGGTGAAGTTCCACCGCGGCGCCTTCCACGGTCGGCCGTCTTCCAAGCACGTCCTTCACCCGGTCGGCAAATTGCTCGGGCCGCACGCCCAGCCGCGATAGCAGCGGGCGCACCACACCCTCTTCCTGTTCCACAAGCGCCAGCGCAAGATGCTCGGGGGTGATCTCGCTGTGTCGATACTCCTCGGCCAGACGCTGCGCCTTCTGCACAGCTTCCTGCGACTTGATCGTCAATCGGTCCTGTTGCATGGTTCACTCCTCGTGTCGAGAAATCCACCATCGTTGGACCGGATTGTAGCGGAAGAGTTCGATTTTTCCAAACCTTGGAAAAAATAGAGGCGGTTTTTCCAAGGGTTGGAAAAATCGCGGCAAATTCAGCGAGGGGCTACGACGGAAGCCGCTGTTCGAGGTCCTTGAGACGCTTCTCCAGCTCGGCCACTTTCTGCTTCAGGCGCGGTAACCGCATGACGCTGAAGATTCTGCGCTTTTCGTCTTCTGCGGGAATCGCGGGAGAGCCAAGCACGAAAGTATTGGGCGGCACGTCCTGCGGGACACCCGACTGTGCGCCGACCGTCGAGCCCTCGCCTACGACGATGTGGCCAGCCACACCAACCTGTCCCGCCAGCACCGCACGCGCGCCAATCTGTGAGCTGCCGGCGATGCCAACTTGGGCAACGATCACGGCGTTTTCGCCGATAACAACGTTGTGCGCAATCTGCACGAGATTATCGATCTTGGCCCCCTTGCCAATCTTCGTCCTGCCAAAACGGGCACGGTCAATCGTGACGTTCGCGCCAATCTCGACATCATCGTCCACAACCACAATTCCGATCTGCGGAATCTTGGTCCGGACGCCCCGCGCGTCGACGTTGTAGCCAAACCCGTCACTGCCGATCACGCTGCCGTTATGGATGATGACCCGGCTGCCAATTTGGACATGTTCGCGCAGCGTCACCTGTGGATACAACTTGGTATCGCTGCCCACGACCGCACCGTGCCCGACATAGACCTGGGCCACAAGCACCGAGCGATCACCCACCTTCGCACCCGGTTCAAGCACACAGCACGGGCCAATGTAGACGTCTTTGCCCAGCACCACATCCGATGCAATAACGGCGGTGGGATGTATTCCGGGAGTCAACTTGACCGGCGGCGGCGCGAACCAGAGGGCGATCTGGGAGAAGGTCTTCTCGGGATTCTCCGAACGGAAAACAGCAGGCGATGGACACGGCTTATCCCAGTCCTTAGGCACCACCACAACCGAG
>DAISJM010000071.1:0-12852 GCA_036821485.1 Verrucomicrobiota bacterium
CAACTGGTACATCCTCTACAGCGGGTCCTACACGTCCCAAGTTTTGCAGTGGGGGTTCGCAGGTGCTATCCCGACCACGCGGCAGTTACCGGATCGGTTGGACCGGAAGTCCGAGTTCCGTCTGCGCGACGATTCGGCGACATTCAACATCACCACCGTGACGCTGACGGATCTGAAGACCGGTCTACCTGTCAGCGGTATCAAGTCGGCGGGCACCTTCTCCCTGTCTCCGGGTATCTATGAGCTCAAGGTGGGCTACTATGGCAGCAAGCGCGTGGGCATCATCAAATACGTGGCGTCGGGGACGAAGACGCGGACGTTTCGACACATGTCATATGGTCCGACGCGATTTGTTCTGACGGGTGGTTCCATCAGCGGGGTAACCTACAAGTCGCCATCGCTCACAGAGGAATGATCGCCGGGCGATTGTCTCGACGACTTCGTCTTCGGCAAGTCCATTTTTCCGGCGCAGCTGCACATCTCGCACGGATTTGAGCGGCGTTTCCACAGCTTGCGCGCGAGCCACAAGACGGCTGTGACTACGGCGATGGCGACGATGATGTTCTGGAGTTGAGGTGTCATGCCTTATCCCCACCCGAGCAGGTGACCGCCCTGCCAGACGACGAACGAAACAAGCCATGCCAGTCCGGTCATGTAGCCCCATTGGAAGATCGTCCATTTCCAGCTTCCGGTTTCGCGCTTGGTGACGGCGAGCGTGCTGAAGCACTGCATGGCGAGCACGTAGAACAACATGATACAGATGCCGCGCAACGGGGTGAAAAATGGGTTGCCGGTCACCGGGTCTTTCACGGCGCGCAGACGCTGCTGCAGATCCGGCACCTGTTCCGAATCGTGCGATTCGACGCCGTAGATGGTGGCCATGGAACTCACGAACACTTCCCGGGCGACCAAGCTACTAAGGGCCGAGACGCCGATGCGCCAGTCGAAGCCGATGGGCGCAACGATTGGCTCAATGGCTTTGCCGATCCGGCCGGCGATGCTGTGCTCGATGGGCATATGGCCCGTGTCCGTCGGGGTCTTGGGGTAGTTGGTCAGTGCCCACATGATGATCGACATCGCGAGGATGACGGTGCCCGCCTTGCGTACGAACAGGATGCTGCGTTCCCACATCACATGGATCAGCGTGCGGATGCGGGGGCGGTGGTAACGGGGAAGTTCGATGGCGAGGGTGGCGGCCTTGCCTTTGAGAATGGTGCGGTTGAAGACGGCGGCCACGGCGATCGCTGCAACGAGTCCGAAGATCACCATGCTGCCGAGCACCAGCGCGGGTAGCGGCAGGAATCCAAGAATCAGAACGTTGGGGATCACGGTGCCCGCGATCAGGAGATAGACAGGCCAGCGCGCGGCGCAGCACATGAGCGGCGCGATGAGGATGGTGAGCAGGCGGTCCTTCTCGTTATCGATGGTGCGTGCGGCCATGATGCCGGGGATTGCGCAGGCGAAGCTGGAGAAGAGAGGGATGAACGCCTTTCCGTGCAGCCCCATGCGGCCCATGATGCGGTCGAGAATGAAGGCGGCGCGGGCGGTGTAGCCGGAGTCTTCCATGATGGCGATGAAGAGGAAGAGGATCATGATCTGGGGCAGGAAAACGAGGACGCCGCCGACGCCGGAGATGACGCCGTCCGTGAGCAGGCTCTGAAGCGGTCCTGCCGGGATCACCTCGGAGGCCAGCGACGAGAGCCAGCCGAAGACTTGTTTGATCCAGTCCATGGGGGCTTGCGTGAGTTTGAAGATGGAGATGAAGATGGCCAGCACCACAAGTCCCAGGAAAGCCGGACCACCGACGGGGTGGGTGAGAAATCTGTCGGCCTTGTCGCTGAAAGACGGCGACACTTCGCGAACTTTCCGGATGTCTTCCATGAGTTCATCGATAGCGGCATAGCGGGCGATGGCCTCGGCGGCATACCAAGTGATGCCCTCATCCTGCAGATTCTTTCGCGCGGTTTCCACGGTGTTGTGAAGCGACGCGGGCGCGGATTTGAATTTGGGTTGTTCCAGGGCTTGGGCCGTGCAGAGTACGCGCAAGGCCTCGCCGCGCGCAGATTCGGGTGGCGCCAGTTGGGCGGCCTTGAGTTCAGTGGCCAGGCGTTCCACCTGCTGGTCAACCGCGGCCGGGAGCCGGACAGGATCAAGGGGGGATGATGGGGTGGCCAGCTGCGTTTCGATGGCCGCCTTGAGTTCGGAAAGGCCGGTGCCTCGGGCGGCGATCATGGGCACAACCGGAACGCCCAACCTCTTGGAAAGATCCACTTCATCGATGTCATGCCCGGCGGTCCGACAGAGATCCATCATATTCAGGGCGATGATGGTAGGCAGGCCGAGGCTGAGAATCTGTGTGGCAAAGAAGAGGTTCCGTTCCAGGTTGCTGGCGTCGATGACGACGACAACGAGCCTCGGCCGAGGGGTGTCTTCCAGCGATCCCATGAGCACGTCGTGAGAGACCTGCTCATCCATGGACCGTGCGTTCATGGAATAGGCGCCGGGGAGGTCGATCACGTGGACTTCGCCGGCTTTGGGCAGGTGCAGCGAGCCCTCATGCTTCTCCACGGTCTTGCCCGGGTAGTTGGAAACTTTCTGGCGGAGCCCCGTCAGCGCATTGAAGACGGTGGACTTGCCGCAGTTGGGGTTGCCGGCAACGGCGACATGCGGAATGCGAAGTTCTTCTGCGGTGAGGGCGGCCATCAGCGGCCCTCCACGGGTGTCACGGCGATGGACTTGGCAGCGCTGGTGCGCAGGGAGAGATGGCCGCCGCGTGCAGAGATCTCGATGGGGTCGCGCATGGGGGCGCGTTTGAGGAGGACGACGAGTGTGCCGGGTGTGAGGCCCATTTCCATGAGGCGCTGGGCTTCCGATGGGGGCATGTCCACACGGACGATGCGCGCGGCGGTGCCTACGGCGAGATCATTGAGTGTGACAACGGTTTCCATGGCCAGACCACTATTCCCCATGCCGACAGGGCAGTCAAACAGGCGCGGCCCGAGATCATCAGATATGCCGGCTGTCGTTCTCGTCCTTGACGGTATAACCGGAATCCTGCCGCTGGAAGTTGACCTTGTTCTTCTCGAGATAGGCCTTGTAGATGTCGTCGGCGGTCATGCCGACCACCTGTGCGGCGGAGATGAGAAAGTGCAGGATATCGACGATTTCGACCCGTGCGTTCTGTTTGTCGAATTTCTGGTACTTGGCCCACCACTTCCATGGGGAACTGTCGGTGAGTTCGGCGATTTCCTGCGACATGGCCCGGCAATAGTTGAGCAGCCAGATGGGTTGCTGGTCTTCCGGCATCTTGAGCGTATCGACGCCAATCCGCTGGTTCAACTGTGCCTGCATTTCAAAAATGTGCTTCAGCATGTCTTTTTCGGGCATGATTCTGACCTCGTTTCACAAGTTTCTGTTCGCGGGCCAGAATAGGCGCTGGCCATCGGGGCGTCAATTAGGCTATGAAACGCCGCTCACGTTCTGTTATAACGCCCGGCGGCGTATTCAAAGAGAGGAATCATGGAGAAGGTTGTCATTCTTGGAGCGGGTGGAGCAGGCCTGACGGCCGCGATTTACACGGCCCGCGCCAATCTGGAACCGTTGGTGATCGAAGGACTGCAGCCCGGCGGGCAGTTGACCACGACGACGGAAGTGGAGAATTTCCCCGGGTTTCCGGAAGGAATCCTTGGCCCCGAGCTCATGGATCGCATGCACAAGCAGGCGGAACGGTTCGGTGCCCGGTTTGAGTTTGGCAATGTTACGGCCGTCGATTTCAATTCCAAGCCCCTCAAGATCACGCTTGAAGGAGGCGACACGCGTGAGACCCAGTCGGTGATTATTGCCACCGGTGCTTCGGCGAAGTACATCGGTCTCCCGTCGGAGCAGAAGCTTATCGGTCGCGGGGTTTCGGGCTGTGCAACATGCGACGGCGCATTCTACAAGAATGTGCCCGTAGCGGTGGTGGGCGGTGGCGATACGGCGATGGAGGATTCGACCTTTCTCACCCGGTTTGCCTCGAAGGTATACGTGATTCATCGGCGCGACCAGTTTCGCGCGTCGAAGATCATGGCGGACCGGGTGCTGTCGAATCCGAAGATCGAAGTGATCTGGAACAGCGTGGTCGAGGATGTGCTCGACGTATCGAAGAACGAGGTGACCGCGATCCGTCTGAGGAATGTCAAAACCGGCGAGCAGCGGGAACTGCCGGTGAAGGGTTTCTTCGTGGCCATCGGGCATCAGCCGAACACCGGGTTCCTGGGCGGGCAGGTGCATTTGGACGACAAGGGATACATTGTGGCCCGCAACACGAAGACGAATGTGCCGGGCGTATTCGCGGCGGGTGATGTGCAGGATTCCGTTTACCGGCAGGCTGTGACGGCGGTGGGATCCGGCTGCATGGCGGCGCTGGAAGCTCAGCGATATCTCGAGAATGTGGAAAGCGTGCACGGATGAGTACGGATGTTCAGAAGAAGAAGCGGGACACATGGGGCACGTTCCGCCGGCTGATGGGCTATGTGAAGCCCTACACGAGCCGCCTCCTGATCGGCGCGGTCTGCGGAGCGCTGTTTGCCGGGTCCACCACGGGAATGCTGTACGCCCTCAAGGGCACGATCGCGAAGGTCTTTGACACACAGTCCATGCCTTGGACGGGCGTGTTGGCTGTTTCCGGCTTGTTGCTTGGTTTTGCCGTGATTCGCGGGATCGGTTATTTCATGAGCCTCTATCTCGTGGAATGGGTCGGCAATCGCGTGGTGATGGATCTTCGGATTGCGATTTTCGAGCATCTCCAGCGCCTGCCGGTGCTCTATTTCTCGGGTACGCGCACGGGGGAGCTGATTTCCCGTACGACGGCCGACACGATCATGATTGAGCGAGCCGTTTCCACGGTGCTGAGCGATCTGATCCGGGAGCCATTTTCGTTCCTTGCGATGGCGGGTTTCGTGCTGTGGCTGGACTTCAAGCTGGCCCTCGTGAGTCTGGTTCTGTTCCCCCTCTGCATTATCCCTGTGGCCCTCTTCGGCCAGAGAATTCGGAAGGCGGCGCGTGAGGGGCAGCAGAAGCTGGCGGACATGGTTTCCGTGTTGCAGGAAGCGCTGGTGGGGGTTCGGATTGTTCGCGCATTCGGCATGGAAGATTACGAAGTCGACCGCTTCCGCGCTCATGCGCGTTCCGTGTTCAGCCGGGCGATGAGGATGACGCGCGCACGCGCATCGGTGGAGCCGATCATCGTGGGGCTGACGGTGGTGGGCGTTTCGCTGGTCCTCTTCTACGCCCGTGCGGCGCACATGACCGTGGACAAGTTCATCGCCTTTGCGACGGCGATTGTTGCGCTCTACGACCCGGTCAAGAAGTTGAGCCGCATCCATCTGGCGATCCAGCAGAGTTCAGCCTCGGCCGACCGTGTTTTCCATCTGCTCGACAGCGAGGTGACGATCAAGGACAGCCCGAACGCCGTTGAGCTGGTTGGGCCGGTGAAAGAAGTGGCCTTCGACCACGTAAGCTTCCGCTACAACGACACGCCCGTGCTCAATGACATCAATCTCAGTATCCCGGCGGGCACCTTGGTGGCGATCGTCGGTGGCTCCGGGGCGGGCAAGACTACGTTCGTCAATCTCCTGCCGCGTTTCTTCGATGTTGCCGGGGGGCGGGTCCTGATCAATGGGGGCGACATTCGCGAGTACACGATGAAGTCCCTGCGCCAGCAGATTGGCCTTGTGAGCCAGGAGACCGTTTTGTTCAACGACACCGTGGCGCGGAACATTGCCTATGGCTCGCGGCATGCGACACCAGAGCAGATCGTGGAGGCGGCGAAGAAGGCTCATGCCGACGAGTTCATCAGCGAGATGCCGGAGAAATACGAAACGATGATCGGTGAGCGCGGTGTGCGGCTGTCAGGAGGCCAATGCCAGCGGCTGGCCATTGCGCGCGCGATCCTTCGCAATCCCCCGATCCTGATTCTCGACGAGGCCACGAGCGCACTGGATACCGAGTCCGAGCGGCTGGTGCAGTCCGCGCTGGATGAATTGATGACGGGACGAACCGTGTTTGCCATCGCGCACCGGTTATCGACCATCATGCACGCCGATCTGATCCTGGTCCTCGATGACGGGCGCGTCGTGGAGCAGGGCACCCACAAGGTCCTGATCGAGCGTGGCGGTCACTACAAGTACCTCTACGATCTCCAGTTCAAGGACAACAGCTAGGTCTTCATGGCAAACGGCAGCCAGCAGGTTCCCGTGGCAGAGCGAAATAAGTTCGGAACCTTTGCGGGTGTCTTCACGCCGTCCATACTGACCATTCTCGGCGTGATCATGTTCCTGCGCGCCGGCTACGTCGTCGGGCAGGCGGGCATTGGCGGGGCATTGTGGATACTGTTGCTGGCTGAGAGCATCGTGCTGGTTACAGCCGTCTCCATGGCGGCGATTGCGACCAATACAAAAATCAGCGGCGGTGGCGCCTACTTCCTGATTTCCCGCGTGCTGGGGGCCCAGTTTGGTGGTGCCATCGGTCTTGCGCTCTACCTTGCACAGGCGCTTTCTGTGCCATTCTATACCTTGGGATTCACCGAGGCCTTGGTGCAAAGTTTTCCGGCGTTGAAGCCATTCTTTCCATACCTTGCCGGGGGAACGGCCTGTGCGTTGTTCGTGCTTAACTACATCGGTGCTGCGTGGGCTATCAAGGCCCAGTACTTCGTGATGACGGTTCTTGGTCTGGCGATCGTGTCGTTTCTGGGTGGCGCTGCCGTGCGATTCTCCCCGGAGTTGATGTCGGCCAACTGGACGCCGGGCTACACCTCGCCGACGATTTCCTTCTGGGTCGTATTCGCCATCTACTTTCCGGCGGTCACCGGCATTTTGGCAGGCATCAACATGTCGGGTGATTTGCGGGACCCCGGCCGCTCGCTTATGCGGGGAACTTTCGCCGCTATTGCCGTGGGATTCGTGATCTACCTTGCCGAGATATTGTTGTGTGGCGGTTCGCAGGAACGGGTGGATCTGGTGACGCGGCCGTACCGGATGTTGATTGATCACGCGTTGATGGGGTCGGCCTTCCTCGTGATCGGCGGTGTCTTCGCAGCGACGTTGTCCAGTGCGTTGGGCTCCTTCCTTGGCGCACCCCGGGTCTTGCAGGCTCTGGCCCGCGACCGCGTGGTCCCGGGCATCTCGTGGTTCGCCCGCGGCACGGCGAAGGGCGATGAACCCCGGCATGCGTTGTGGCTCACGCTTGCAATCACGGTCGTGGTCATCTTCCTTGCCGCGCGCAGTGAATCATTGAAGGCCTTCGATGCGGTTGCGGCAGTTGTGACCATGTTCTTCCTGTGCACCTATGGGATGGTGAATCTGGCTGCGTTTGTCGAATCCTTTGGCGCGAATCCTTCCTTCCGTCCACGGTTTCGTTTCTTTCACTGGACGGTATCGCTGGTTGGAGCGATCGAGTGTCTGGTGATCATGTTCCTGATCGACGCTGGAGCGGCCGTTGTGTCGGCCCTGGTTATCGCGGGACTGTATCTGGTGATCAGCCGCCGCATGCATCGGTCGGCGTTTGGTGATGCGCGTCGCGGCTTTCTGTATTCGGTGGTGGCGCGCAATCTTCAGCGGCTGCGGGTTTCGGGGCCGGACCCAAAGAACTGGCGTCCGACGTTGCTGGTGTTGTCGGGCAATCCCATGACCCGGGCAGCTCTTCTGCGTTTTGGGGCATGGTTTGGCGCGGGGCGGGGGATCGTGACCGCCGTGCAGATCGTGATCGGCTGTATCGAGGAAATGGAGCATCTTCGCAAGACGGCCTTGTCGGCCTTGGAGAAGGTGATTCAGGAGGGCGGTTGGGATGCTTTTCCCGAGGTCCTGATCACGAGCGATATTGACGAAGGCATCCGAACCATGGTGCAGGCGCACTCAATTGGGCCGATCAAACCCAATGCCGTGTTGATCGGTTGGCCGTCGGACCCGCAGCGTGTTGCACCGTGGGCGCGGCATCTGCGTGATATTCGCAGCCTGGGCCGCAGTGTGATATCGGTGATTGATCGTGGAACGAGAATTCCGAATGGGGGTCGTGGGCGGATCGATGTTTGGTGGCGCGGCAAGGAGAACGGGTCGCTGATGATGATCCTGGCCTATTTGCTCACCTGCAACTGGGAGTGGAGCAATGCGGCGATCCGGATACTGAGACTGGTGGAAGATGAACCAAGCCGTGTTCCTTCGCAGGAGGCGCTGTCCGCCCTGGCTGCTGCCGCACGGATAGACGCGGAGATCATCATTGTAGTCTCCAAGGAACCGTTTGAGGTGGTGCTATCCCGATACTCCCGCGAATCCGATGTGGTATTCCTCGGGTTCCAGCCGCCAGAGGAGGATCGGGCCGCCTCCTTCGCACATTTCTGCGAGCAGACCCTGAAAGACATGCCGACGACCATCCTGGTCAGCTCCAGTGGCGAGGCCGATCTGTTGGCTTGATGCGGCAGAGCTGCCGCGCCTGTTCCTCATGTGTCCGCCAGACGAATCCACAGATTCGTGGGTCCCATTCTACGTAATCTGCGCGGGGATACTGTTTGTGGTCAGGAATGAGCGATGGAGGGCCGGCTGCGTTCCTTGATTCAGCGAAGACCTGTTGTACGTTGTCTCAGGGTGGGTATGGCTTACACAACACATCACAGGAACGCACATGAATCATCATAGTGCCGGCATGGTCCTTCAGGGATTGCGACGACGTGGACGCGTGCGTTTTGAGCCCGGTATCCTGGTTCTGATCATAGCCCTCCATCTGGCCGTGCCGCGTAAGACGCGTGCCGAGCAACGGTTGGATCTCAAGACCATGCTCTACATGGAAGATGGCGACCGGATGAAGATCATCGCTCCGGCGATTCTTTACGAATACGAAATAAGCCCTTCGCTCACCATCAAGATTGAAGGCATCTATAACTCGATCTCGGGTGCTTCACCTACGGGAGCTCCGGCGTCTACGACGTATACGACCACGTCGAGCGGCGGGACGATTGTCGTGCCGACGTCATCCCCGGCTCCAACTCCGCCTCCGCCGGTCATCATTGGTGATGACGACGATCATGAGGACGATGAATTCGAGGGTGATGCGCGTCGCGGACGTGCAGCGAAGTTCATCCATTATGCGGGTGCCACGCCAACCCCGACACCCACGCCAACTCCAGCTCCGACACCGACATCTACGCCGACTTCATCGAGTTCTGGATCAGGTGGGGGAGGCGGCACTACTACGACGACCTCGTCGTCAAGCAGCGGCAAGGTGCCGAAGGCCGATGTGGAAGATACTCGTGTTGGCTTCACTGTTGACTTGATCAAGAAGCTGGGGCGGCACACGCCCTCCCTGATGTTGGCGTACAGTACGGAATCGGATTACAAGTCCTTTGGCCTGGCGCTACGCGACTCCGTGGACTTCAACAAGAAGAACACCACGCTGATGTACGGCGGGGCGCTGACACACGACCTTGTCGAGGCGGACACATTGCCGTCATCCGAGACGAAGGACACGGTGGATGCGATGGTCGGCGTCACCCAGTTGCTGGATCCGCAGACCTTCGTCACGGTGAACCTGACGGCGAGCCATGTGTCGGGCTGCCTGGCCGATCCCTACAAAGTGGCGGAGGTAAATGGCGTGCTCGTGGCGGAGAATCGGCCGGACAACAAGGACAAGCTCATTGTCTTCACGTCACTGAACCACTACTTCAAAGCCCTGCGCGGTGGCATGGAGGGGAGCTACCGCTGGTACAACGATTCATTCGGTATCCAGGCGGACACCTTTGAACTGGCGTGGTATCAGAAGATTGGGCCGCACTTCGTCCTCCGGCCGCAGGTCCGCTATTACGAGCAGACGGCAGCCGACTTCTACAGCGTGCGTTTCACGGGGGCCCCCGAGTTCTACTCGGCCGACTACCGGTTGTCCGCGCTACAGGCGTTTGGATACGGTCTGAAGTTCATCTGGACGCCCAACGACAAAGTGTCGTTCGACCTCGCGGTGGATCGTTACGAGCAGAAGGGGAAGGATTCGGCAACGCCGCCCGATGCCTACCCGCAGGCCAATGTCATTACCGCCGGGGTGCGCATATGGTTCTAACCGCCGACCAGATATTCCAGCGCGTACAGGACGCGCCGTTGCGCGGGCACGGGGACTATTTTGAGCTCTCGTTCCGTGCGATGGGTTCGCCATGCGCGATTACCTTCGCGGCGAAGACGCATGCCGCGGCGGGCGAGTTCAAGGAACACGCCCTGCGCTGGCTGTCGGAGTTCGAGGCCAAGTACTCGCGATTCATCGATTCGAGTCTGATCAGCCGGATCAATGCGGCGGCGGGGCGCGAGTGGGTGGAGGTCGATGCCGAGGCAGAGAGTCTCTTCTCCCTCTGCGACTGGTTCCACTGGACGACCGACGGCGTGTTCGATCCCACGTCGGGTCCATTCGTCGCGTTGTGGGATTACCATCGGCAGCCGGCCGTCGTGCCGTCGGAAAGCGAGGTTGCAGCCGCCCGGTCGCTTGTGGGTTGGGGTCGTGTGCAGCGTCGGGCCGGTGGGATATTCCTGCCGCAGCAGGGCATGATGTTGGACATCGGCGGCATCGGGAAAGAGTACGCGGTGGACCGCGTGATGAACCTGGCGTTGGAAGCGAACATCAAGAATGTGCTGGTGAACTTTGGCAACGATCTGCGGGTTCATGGCGAGCCGCCGGAAAAGGGGCCGTGGAAAGTTGGACTGGAGCATCCCGACTCGCCGGGTCGCTGCTGGGGCGGTGTGGCCCTCAACGAAGGTGCCGTGTGCAGCTCCGGTAATTACCTGCGGTTCATGGATGTGGGTGGTAAGCGGTACGGGCATATCATCGATCCGCGAACGGGAAATCCCGTCAACAACGGATGCCGGTCGACGACGGTGATTGCGCCGACCTGCACCGAGGCCGGCATTCTCGCGACGTCATCCTTCGTGCTGGGTGCGGACGCGGGCATGGCGTTGCTTGCGCGTCAGTTCTCGGCGGACGGTTGTATCTGGACGGAAGGTGGTCTCTTCGAAACGCGGAGGTTCAGGTCCTATGTCATTAAATAGAAACATGAAATACACGGCGGTGTTGTTGGTGGCGGCATCCGTGTTGCTGGCGCTGCCACAGGTTCATGCGGCGAATCTTAAACCGGGCGATGCCCTGCCCGCATTGAAGGCAAAGGATTTCGAGGGGGCGCTGCCGGAGTTGGCAGGCAAGGTTGTGCTGCTGGACTTCTGGGCCTCATGGTGCGGTCCGTGCAAGGCATCGCTGCCGCAACTCGACAAGCTCTACCGGGAATATGGCAAGAGAGGGTTTGTGATATTGGGTGTGAGCGTGGACGAGAGTTCGGCTGACATGAAGGCCTTCCTGGAAGCGCACCCTGTCAGCTTTCCAACGGTACGCGACAAGGCGCAGACGCTGGTGGGGCAGGTGTCCGTGGATGTCATGCCCACCTCGTTGCTGATCAATCGCGAAGGTAAGGTGACCAAGATCCATTCCGGCTACCAGGGTGAAAAGACGGTCGAAGAGCTGCGAGCCGAAATCGAGCAATTGCTGGGTGCCCCATGAAACAAATCATCTTCTATATGCTGGTCCTGGTGGCTGTGGCGTCGATGTTGACCGGGTGCAAGACCGTTCAGCCGTGGGAGCGTGGCACAATGGCTGACTATACGATGCGGCCCGATCGCGATCCGCTGACTGTGAGCTTCGGTGAGCACATCTACTTCACGCGTGAAGCGGCGGCGGGTGGCCGTGGCGTGGGTGGTGGCGGCTGCGGCTGCAACTGAGTTGGTTCAGACTTTTCCGCGGTAGCGCTTCAGTATGTTCCGAACATACTTCTGCGTCGTGGGGTAGGTGATGCTGTCCACGAACTTCCTGCTGTCTCCGCCACTGGCGGCGGCCCAACGCTGTGCATTGGATCGTCCCGCGTTGTATTCGGCGAGGGCGTAGGGCAGGGGGTCGGGGTAGACCGACCAGCGTTTGACTGCCCGCGCGAGATACCACGTGCCGGCCCGGATATTGGCGGCGGGCTCAAACAACGTTTCTCGTGGCGGTGTCGGGACGTGGGTGGCCTTGGCCCATTCCTTCACGGCTCCGTCGGTGATCTGCATCAATCCAATTTCCTGCTTGGTGCCGACGCATTCCGGGTGAAACCGGCTTTCCTGCCAGATCAGCGCGGATACGAGACGCGGGTCGAGCTGTTGTTCGGTCGCGTGTTGCACAATGAGTGTGTCGAATCGGTGGATGCGGTGGAGGAATGCAATCGCGGCCAGGCAGACGATCAGCGTCGCAAGCACCACGTTCCAGTAGATGATCTGCACGGCTACCCGCCGCGGTATCGTCCGCATGGCGGCATCTTACATGGGCAGCGGGGTGCTTGTCCACGCATGTGCACAACGCCACCAACCCATCTTGACGCCGCGCCATATCACACATAGTATGTGTACACAGGATATGTGGAGATACGACGATGAAGAACGTAACCCTGGCCGTAGACGAGAAGTTGCTGGAGGCTAGCCGTCTCTATGCGCACGAACATCACACGACCCTGAACGCCCTGGTGCGCGATCTGCTGCGCCGCGAAATTGGTGCGCAGAAGCGGGAGCACTGGGCGGACACCTTCCTGCGAATTGCCAAGGAGGCGGGTGGGAATTCACACGGTTGGAAATGGAACAGGGAAGAGATATATGACCGCAAAGTGTTTCGTTGACTGCAATATCTTCGTTTATGCGATGGACGGTGGTGCGGGTGCCAAGCAGCAGGTGGCAGAGGCCTTGCTAAAAGGGTGCAGTGGAGATACTTGGGGCGTCATCTCCACGCAAGTCCTCCAGGAGTTCTATGTCGTCGCAACGAGGAAGTTGCGCG
>DAISJM010000072.1:0-12548 GCA_036821485.1 Verrucomicrobiota bacterium
CCGCAACACCTACATCGAAGTCGCGACGTTTCGGGCGCACATGCCGCCGGATGCCAAGCCGGTCCCGGAGCACCTGTTCCAGAAGCGCGACGGCGTGATCGCCCGGGATAACGTTTTCGGCACGCCGCCTGAGGACGCCGTGCGGCGCGACTTCACGGTCAACGCGCTGTTCTACAACATCGCCGATCGATCGATCATTGATTACGTGGAGGGCCTGAAGGATCTGGATGCGCGCGTGATTCGCGTCATCGGCGAGCCGCTCGTACGGTTCAGGGAAGACCCCGTGCGCATGATCCGCGCGATCCGATTTTCCTCGGCGCTGGATTTTGCCATCGAGGACAGCGCGTGGCAGGCAATGACGGAATTGAAGGACACGATTGCGCTGGCTTCCCGCGATCGCCTGTACGAGGAAGCGCTGAAGTTGTTGTTCTGCGGCCGTGCGGAAGTAGCGGTGGAAAAACTGATGAGCGCCGGCATCTTTCAAGTGATGTTCCCGGTGATAGGCGCGTGGTTGAAGACGCCGGAAGGCGTTGAGGGTCAGAAGTGGTTTTCCAAGGCGCTCCGTCAGGTGGATATCTGGAAGAAAGCGGGCATGACTCCCTATGAGCCACTTCTGTGGTCGTTGTTGTTTGGAGCCTATCACGAATTCATCGCGGAGCAGTTGGTGAAGGAAGGCTGGCCGCGACATTCGGCGTTGAGCGAGGCCGTGTTCCGACACTTGGCAAACCCCGCGAACTGTGTGCGGATTCCCAAGCGGGTAACCATCGCTGCGGCGCAGATCATGGCCCTTCAGCCCTCGTTCGAAAGAACGCAGGGAAAACGGGCGGAGCGACTTGTGCGGCGCCTCTGTTTCCACGATGCCTTGGTCTATCTCAAGTTCTCATCCGGCCTCACGGGGAAGAATAAGGATCTGCTGCAGACGTGGATGACGATCTCCCGGTCTCTCTGACCTCCGGTATCCGGCGGGGGAGGATTCCACAGCCACAAAAGGCACAAGAACCACAAGAGGATGCCCACAGATTGACACGGATGGGGGAAGAGAAATCTGAGGGAGGTTTAACCGCGGATTTCGCTGATAGCGCGGATGGGGATGGGAGAGAAGTGTGAGCCAGCAGATAGACCCAGATGACACGGATGAAGAAGGTGTGATTCATGGGGAAGATGAAGAGGGTGCCCACAGATCAAACAGATGAAGATGGGGAAGGGGCAGAGGGACAGAGGGAAATGCCTAAGCACCAATGACCAATGGGGAGGGGAAGAGATTAGAGATTGGTTATTGGAGATTAGCTATTGGGTATTGGGAACCATAAACCATCCAACCATTAACCATTCCCCATCCCTCATCCCTTATTCCGCGTTTGATCTGACGGCGGAAAGCGGTTACAAATTCGTCTTCAGGCTGCGATGAACGAGGGCGTTGCTGCCCTCCGGGAGGATGCCCTTGAAATCGTTGAGATTGCCCATCCTGACTGCGTTTGTTCTGTCGGCTGCCTGCTGCTGGGCGGAGGATCGTATGTCGACACCGGATATGGAACGCCGTATCGAGTCCCTGCTGAAACAGATGACGCTTGCCGAGAAAGTGTCGCTCTGCCACGGCAACTCGAAATTCAACACGGCAGGAATCAAGCGGCTGGGCATTCCCGGGCTGGCGATGTCCGATGGTCCGCATGGTGTGCGGCGCGAGACGGCGCCGGACTCCTGGGGCCCGGCAGGGTGGGAAGACGATTACGTGACGTATCTCCCGACCGGTTCCGCGTTGGCCTCGACTTGGAACCCGGCGATGGGACGGCTTTTCGGAGAGACGCTGGGCGCGGAGGCGCGGCATCGCAACAAGGACATCATTCTCGGCCCCGGCATCAACATTGTCCGCACACCGGTCTGTGGCCGCAACTTCGAGTACCTCGGCGAAGATCCCTATCACGTGGGCAGGATGGCTGCCGAAGTCGTGCGTGGTATTCAGAATAACGATGTGGCCGCGTGCGTGAAGCACTACGCGCTGAACAACCAGGAGTGGAACCGCGGCTGGGTCAATGCCGTGGTCGATGAGCGCACGCTGCGTGAGATTTATCTCCCAGCGTTCGAAGAGACGGTTCGCGCCGGCGCCCTCACGTTCATGGGTGCGTACAACCGGTTCCGCGGGCAATTCTGCTGCGAGAACAAATACCTCGTGCACGACATCCTCAAGGGCGAGTGGGGCTTCAAAGGCGTGTACCTTTCGGACTGGGGTGGCGTGCACAGCACGCGCGATTCCGCGATGAACGGCCTCGACATCGAGATGGGCACGTCGGACGACTACAATACGTTCTACCTCGCTAATCCCCTGCGCGAAGCGGTCGAGCGGGGCGAGATTCCGGAGAGCGTTGTCGACGATATGGTCCGGCGGATTCTGCGCGTCATGGCCCGCACCGGCATGCTCGATCCGGCGACTCGCAAGACGGGCTCGCGCAACACCACCGCGCACCAACAGGCGGTCCGGGACATCGCCGCCGAGGCCATGGTCCTGCTGAAGAACAACGGCGTGCTGCCGCTGGACATCAACAAGACGCTGAAACTTGTGGTGATTGGCGAGAACGCCACCAAGCAGCATGCGGATCAGGGCGGCAGTTCGGCCATCCGCGCACTCTACGAAATCACGCCTTTGGAGGGGCTGAAGCGGAAGGGCGGGGGGATGGTCAAGATCACGTTCGTGGAGGGCTACAAGGACACGGGCGATACCGCTTCTTTCGAGGCGATCAGCGATACCTTCATTCAGACCTTCGACCCCAAGTCGGGCATTCGCAGTTGGAAGGGCGAGTACTTCAACGACCGGGATTTGCGGGGCACACCCGTCGCGGTTCGCTACGACAAGGCCGTGGATTTCAACTGGCGCGATCAGGGGCCGGCCTCGGGCGTGCGTGAAGACAACTTTTCCGCGCGGTGGACGGCCGACATCCGGCCGACGTCCAGCGGAACCTATCACCTGGCGCTCAACAGCGACGACGGCTCGCGGCTGAAGATCAACGGCAAGGTGGTGATCGACCACTGGGGCGATCATGGCGAAGAGCAGAAGGATGCGCGGATCGAATTGGCTGCGGGGCAGACGTATCGCTTTGAAGTGGAGTACTACGATTCAAGCGGCGGCGCGATGATCAAGCTCGGGTGGGTGCGGCCGGACTCCCGCGGCGTGAATCCGGAAGTCGAGTTTGCCGAAGCCATCAAGGCTGCGCGCGATGCCGACGCGGTCCTCATCTTCGGCGGTCAGAATCACCGCTACGACACGGAAGGTGTCGACCGGCGCGATATTCGCCTGCACGGGAAGCAGAACGAATTGATCGAAGCTGTCGCTGCGGTCAATCCGCGCACGGCGGTGTTTATGGTGAGCGGCAGCGCCGTGGAGATGCCGTGGATCGACAAGGTGCCGTGTGTTGTGCAGGTGTGGTATGGCGGCATGGAAGTCGGGAGCGCGGTGGCGGACGTTGTGTTCGGCGACGTCAACCCGTCGGGCAAATTGCCGATTACGTTCCCGCGGCGGCTTGAAGACAGCCCTGCGCATGCGATCGGGCAGTACAACGATCAGGACTGCGAATATCGGGAGGGGTTGCTGGTCGGCTATCGCTATTACGACACCCGCAAGGTGGAGCCCCTGTTCCCGTTCGGGCACGGGCTGTCCTACACGAAATTCACATACAGCAACCTGAAAGTGGACCCGAAGACGCTGGAAGCGCGTGTCGACATCACGAATGCCGGCAAGTGCAAGGGCAAGGAAGTCGTGCAGCTTTATGTGCACGACGTCGAATGCAGCGTGCCGCGCCCGGTGAAGGAACTGAAGGGATTTGCGAAAGTGGAACTGGCCCCCGGCGAAACCAAACGGATTACCTTCCGCCTGACCGAGCGTGACCTGGCCTTCTACAGTGTGGCGACCAAGCGCTGGGTGGCCGAGCCCGGCGATTTCGACATACTCGTCGGCAGTTCGTCGCGCGATATCCGGCAGCAGGCACGCCTGGCCTATGCGCCGTGACATTGGCTGAACGTTGTGCGGTGGTGCCGAAGGTCTTGTATCGTCTATGCGGCGCGGATCGTGCATGATCTGCCCCCATGACGTCACCCATCAAAATTCTTTTTGTCTGTGGGCAGAACAACCGGCGCAGTCTTACGGCGGAGAAGATATTCAAAAGCAGCCGCCGGATATCCGCCCGGGCTGCCGGTCTGAGCGATACCAGCAAGCACAGGATCAATGAATCCGACCTGGCCTGGGCTGACCTTATTCTCGTAATGGAGCGCAAGTATGCCTCGCGCATCCGGGACAACTTCAGTCATCTTGAATCGCTTCCGCCGATCGAATGTCTCGATATCTCCGATGAGTACATCTTCATGCAGGCGGAGCTGATTGAAATCCTCCGCTCCTCTGTGGCACAAGTGCTCGAAGAGCTCGAGCCTGAGCCGGACGCCTGAGCGGCGACCACGGATGGGAGAACCCACGAAACACACGAAAGGGCACGAATGGGGAGAGGAAATGCTTTTGCCACGAAGAGGCACAAAGGCAGAGAGGGAAATGACCAAGTGCCAATGACCAAGGGGGACGGGGGAAAGGGCAGAGGAGAGTTATTGGTTATTCGCTATTAGAGATTGGAGATTCGATATTGGGTATTGGGAAGCATAGACCATCACCCATTCCACGTTCCCCACCATGGCACTGATTGGATTAGAAAATATTCGCATGGCGTTCGGCGGGCCGCTCCTGTTGGACGGCGTGACGCTGCAGATCGAAAAAGGGGAACGGGTCTGTCTTCTCGGCCGCAACGGGGAAGGCAAGTCGACGCTGCTGCGTGTGCTGGCTGGAGAACTGGAACCGCCTACGGGCATCATCAGCCGCCAGAAGAATCTGCGGGTGGGCTACATGCCGCAGCAGGTCCCCAAGGATGCGCCGGGAACCGTAGCCGACATCGTGGCGGGCGGATTGGGGAAGATCAAGGAGGAGTGGGAACGGCACCGGCTGATCCAGAAGGCCATTTCGCAAATGGGCCTGGACCCGAACGCGGTTTTCGACGGACTCTCCGGCGGGCAGAAGCGACGGACACTGCTTGCGCGGGCACTGGTCAACGATCCCGATCTGCTCGTGTTGGATGAGCCCACCAACCACCTCGACATCGACTCCATCCAATGGTTGGAAAGTTTCCTCCTCCGCTGGCCCGGCACGCTTCTATTCGTGACCCACGACCGCGTTTTTCTTCGCAAGCTGTCCACCCGTATCGTGGAACTGGACCGCGGCCGTCTTTCAAACTGGGATTGCCCGTATGACAAGTATCTCGAGCGCAAACAGTCGCTGCTCGAAGCCGAGGCCCAGCAGAACGCGGTGTTCGACAAGAAGCTGGCACAGGAAGAGACATGGCTGCGCAAGGGCGTGAAGGCCCGGCGAACGCGTAACGAAGGTCGCGTGCGCGACCTGATGCGTTTGAGGGCTGAGCGCAGCGCACGTCGCGAAGTCAGCGGTCCGGTGAACATGCAGTTGCAGACCGCCGAGCGGTCCGGCATGAAGGTCATCACCGCCAAGAAGCTATCCTACCAATGGGGCCACGAACCCATCGTGTCCGGGTTCTCCACGCAGATCATGCGCGGCGACAAGATCGGGTTGATGGGACCTAACGGCTGCGGGAAGACGACACTCTTGAATCTCCTGCTTGGCCGTCTTGAACCGCAGGAGGGAACGGTTGAGCACGGTACCAAGCTGGAAGTTGCCTACTTCGACCAGCATCGTGCGCAGTTGGATGAAGATCAAACCGTGGCGCACAACATTGCCGACGGCAACGATTCCGTGTTCATCAACGGCCGTTCGCGGCATGTCATCAGCTACCTGGAAGATTTTCTCTTTCCGCCCGAACGGTCGCGCACGCCGGTGCGCGCATTATCGGGCGGGGAGAGGAACCGGCTGCTGCTGGCCAAGTTGTTCGCGAAACCGTCCAATGTTCTGATGCTCGACGAGCCCACCAACGATCTCGACGTGGAAACGCTCGATTTGCTGGAAGACCTGCTCGTGGAATACACGGGCACGCTGCTGCTGGTCAGCCACGACCGCGAGTTCATCAACGAAGTCGTGACCAGCACGCTGGTGTTCGAAGGGAAGGGCCGGGTCGTGGAATACGTCGGCGGCTACGACGACTGGCTCAGGCAGCGTCCGCCTCCTGAAGAAGTGCCGCGGCGTAAGAAGGAAGCCGGTGGTGAAACGCCCAAGCCGCCGGAGGCGCGCCCGCGCAAGCTCAGCTTCAAGGAGCGGAAGGAACTTGAGTCGCTTCCCGGGCGGATCGAGTCGCTCGAGAAGGAATTGGATGAACTGCACCGGGTGATGAGTGATTCCGCCTACTACCGTTCCTCGCCGGAAACGATCTCGGCCAACGCTGAACGCGCGAAGCGGATTCCGGAAGAGCTGGAACAAGCCTACGCCCGCTGGGCGGAGCTGGAAGAAAAGAGTGGATAAAGAGTTCACCACGAAACACACGAAGGACACGAATGGGGACGGGAAGTGGCAGAGTGGCAAAGGGACAAAGGTACAGAGAGAAATGCCCAAGCACCAATGACCAATGGGTCGGCCTCGTACTCGTAATCCTAATCGTACTCTGATTTGATTAACCGCGAATTAACACGAATGGACGCGAATAAGGGGAAGAGAGATTGGAGATTGGGATTAAAGAGAAGAACAGCCACTAAGAGGCACAAGAATCACAAAAAGGATTAAGAGGGTGCCCACAGATTGACACGGATGAAGCAGATGGGGAAGAAAAACCTGAAGGCTGAGACCTGAGTGGGCAAAGGGGAAGTGGCAGGGGGGCAGAGGGGGAAATGACCAAGCACCAATGACCAATGGGGAGGGGAAGAGATTAGAGATTGGTTATTGGGTATTGGGGACCCATCAACCATTAACCATTCTCCATTTTCCATTTCTTCTTGTGCGTCTTGTGCCTTTTCGTGGCTCACTGGTGCTGCCCGAAAGTTATTTGCATTCCGGTCGAAAGGGAGCACAGTCCTGTTGCCTGGAGTAGACATGCGGTCGGTTGGTTAATTCAAACCACAAGGGGCACGACGATGGGCGACAGATCACCGAAGGCGTTGCACAAAACGGCGAAGCAGCATCAGGCCAAGGCGGACCTCGAAGCTCAGAAGAAGCAGGCGGCCATTGCCGCGAAGAAGTCCCCCGCGGGCAAGTAGCAGAGCGTTTTCCTCCGGGCATTCCATGGACGGCCCGCGCCGTTCCCTCCAGGGCCCCGCGAATGCGCGGCGGCTCCCCGTCTTCCGCTTTGATCAGCCCCGATGAAGATGGGCGATGCTTTGGCCGCAAAAAGGCACAGGAATCGCAAGGGGATGAAGAAGGTGCCCACAGATCAAGCAGATGGGGAGGGAACAAAGCACAGAGATCGGGGATTGGATATTGGGAAGAGAGAAAGACTCTCAACCACTGATGGACACTGATAGACACTAATGAGGAGTTAACGCAAAGGCGCGGGGGTTGGAACAAGAGGGAGAGGATTTTAACGCCAAGACCGCAAAGGGGCAGGACTTGAGCGAGTTTTCCAAAGGTTGGAAAAAATAGGACCGCGATTTTCCAAGGGTTGCCTGCCCGAAAGACCGTCCTGCGGCCAGGGGAACTTTTTCCGCCGGATTTTCCAATGCTTGGAAGATTTCTGATCCGTTTTTCCAATGGTTGGAAAATTCCACATCACTTTTTCCAAACATTGGAAAATTCCAGATGAAGGTTTCCAGAGGTTGGAAAAAAGGGGTCTTCTTGTGTACGGTATGTGTCAGCGCACACAGTGCCGTCGCGTCTAAGGAGGCAGGGATATGCAAAGGGGAAACGCGAAGCGTACTCCGCTCAGAGATCCTCCGCTGCGCCTTCCGGGGCAGTCGTCGGATGCAGAACTCACCCGGCTGTTTGACGAGAAGATACTACTGTATCTAGTTGCGCCTGTGCTAATGGTGTTGCTTGCAGCGCTCGAATGGTGGCGTGCATGGCTGCCAAGCCCCCCCCATCCACGGCTTCTCACGATCATCGCTCTGGTTGTTGTGGTGTTCTCTGTCCGCCGAATACAGGTGTTGATGAAACAGGCCCGGGCAATCGGGTTGGGGATCAGAGGTGAAAAGGCGATCGGGCAATTACTGGAGACGTTTCGGGCGGATGGGTACCAAGTGTTCCATGACATCCCGTGCGAAAGCGGCGGCAAGAAGTTCAACATCGATCACGTGATTGTTGGCCCGCAGGGGATGTTTACGATAGAGACAAAGACCATCAGCAAGCCGATGCAGGGGTCGGTGGAAGTGGTCTTCGACGGTGAGAAGATTTCGGTAAATGGTTGGACGCCGGAACGGGATCCCGTCGTTCAGGCTCAGGCCGAATCCAGGTGGTTGCACGACATGCTCCAGGGCGCAACGGGCCGCTCGTTCTGGATTCAGCCGGTCATTGTGTACCCCGGATGGTTTGTTCGCGAGACCGCTCAAGAATCCAGGGTGTGGGTTCTCAACCCTGACCGTCTTCGCAAGAAGATCCAATTCCAACCACAGCACCTCAAACCCGAAGACATCGCACTCATCACGGACCGCATGGGTGTGTACGTGCGGAACTACGAGAAGTCGTAGGGCGCAATAGGTTTGCAGCCAGCTTGACGCGGAGCCAATCGCTCCAACATCATCTCTTCCGTGTCGTCCTGACTTGACTCATTGTCCATAGACTTATCGTCCATGTTGCGCTCCACTGGCGGGCATGAAAAGGAATCGTGTCTTCGGATCTTGGGAGATCAAGTGTTACACCGTCATCTGTCAGTGGCATGACGGAGAGCTTGCCTGCAATTCGTGGCAGACGATTGCAGTGGTGCTCAATGTCGGCGGTGGCCCGCAGAATGCCGCGAATGAGGCCTGTCTGTTTCTGATCTGGCGACAACAGGGGATAGCCACGGCCTCGCTTGTGATTGAAGGTCGGCCGACGCTGTATGTTCCCGACGACGTTCTCTTTGACGCGCAAGAATACGACGAGACCATTACGTTTGGTGCGGAGATTCTTGCCACTGCAATCATCGATGAGAAGGGGCCCGCGCTATTCGCGGGTCAGTGAGACCTGTCGGATGGGCGCTTTCCGATCGATCATTTGGAGCCGGGCGAAGATCACGCAGCATTCCCCTGAGACACGGGAAACCATCGTATTAGCGTGTTCCAAAATAGAACACTTTGATATTTTACTCGTAATGAGCAGGGCTTATTACTCCGACTCCATCGCAGATTTTGTGCGAAGTGATCCAGATGCCACCATCGGGAAATTGGCTCAAGCGAGTGAATTTCCAGTTGAGACGACACAACGTGATGCGTGGTTGGGGCAGATTCAGATTTTGATGCCAATTCTCGGGAAATACGAGGGGAGCATCTACTTCGAGTACTCTATTCCTCGCATGGGGGAGCGCATAGACGTCGTCTTGCTGATCGATGCGGTTATCTTTGTGCTGGAATTTAAGGTAGGCGAAAAGGATTTTACTGCCCATGCCGTGGATCAGGTTTGTGACTACGCGCTGGACCTGAAGAACTTTCATGAGTCCAGTCATGACTGCTACGTTGCCCCCATTCTTATTGCAACAAAGGCGAAGGCCTGTGAAGCAGTTGTTGCGGTGACCCCGCAAAACGACAAATTGCTTTTCCCGATTAAGAGCGTTCCCGACACATTGATTTCTACCATTGATGCCGTTTTGGAATTCACCGCGGGCGATCGCATTGAAGCCAAGGCGTGGGAGACGGGTCGATACTGTCCGACGCCCACCATTATAGAGGCGGCGATGGCGTTGTATCGCAAACATGATGTGGCCGAGATTTCTCGAAGCGACGCGGGAGCGAAGAACCTTCACCAAACGACGGACGCCATTTCGAAAGTCATACGGTTAGCCAAAGAACGAAGCCACAAAGCTATCTGTTTTGTGACAGGCGTTCCGGGAGCAGGGAAGACCCTGATCGGATTGAACATCGCAACCAAGCATCTTGATGCAGATGGTGACATGTACAGCGTCTTCTTGTCTGGCAATGACCCCTTGGTGAGAATCCTGCAGGAGGCTCTGGCTCGCGACAAAATCCGGCGTGAAAAAGCAGCGAAGAAGCGGATTAGCAAGAAAGAAGCCCTGAGCGAGGTTAAGGCGTTTGTGCAAAACGTGCGCCATTATCGTGATGAGTACCTTAAGGATTCCAAACCACCGGTTGATCATGTTGCGCTTTTTGATGAGGCCCAACGTGCGTGGAATCTGGCGCAGACCGCAAATTTCATGCGGCGGAAGAGAAACCGGCCGAATTTCAGCCAGTCTGAACCTGAGTTCTTGATTTCCTGCATTGATCGTCACTCAGACTGGGGCGTCATCGTCTGCTTGGTCGGGGGAGGGCAGGAGATCAACACCGGTGAGGCGGGAATTGGTGAATGGATCGAGGCCCTTAATCGCTCCTTCCCCCAATGGCACATTCACATTTCAGATCGTCTGACAGACAGTGAATACGGTGCGGGAGCTTTTCTGGAGAAGATCAAGACACGTCCCAATGTCTCCTACAGTGAGGATTTGCACTTGTCGGTTTCCATGCGTTCTTTTCGGGCCGAAAATGTCTCGTTGTTGGTCAAGCAGATGCTAGACCTAGACGCAGAGGGAGCGCGGCAGACCTTCAGACAACTGAACAAGAAATACCCTATTGTCATCACGCGAAATGTAAAGAAAGCGAAGGAGTGGCTTAAAGAAAACGCGCGCGGTTCAGAGCGATACGGGATCGTGGTTTCATCGAGTGCGGAGCGACTTCGTCCCCATGCCATCCACGTGAAAGCGCCGATGGATCCGGTGCATTGGTTTCTCGCCGGTAAGGAGGATGTCCGGTCGTCATACTACCTAGAAGATGTGGCGACCGAGTTTAGCATTCAAGGATTGGAATTGGATTGGGCCTGCGTGACTTGGGATGCCGACTTCCGTTATGAGCCGCAGGGATGGAGACATTTCTCATTCTGTGGCGACAAGTGGAATCGAGTGAAGAAACATGAACGGCAAGACTACCTCAAAAACGCGTATCGGGTCTTGTTGACTCGTGCGCGGCAGGGGATGGTGATTGTTGTGCCTCAGGGTGACGTCGCAGACCCGACGCGATTGCCGGAATTTTATGACCCGTCATTTGAGTACCTTAGAGGTATAGGGTTTCCCGTCATTTAGCCTCTGTGCGCATCTGCCTCTCTTGATGCCGACCAGTGGTTGGGAGGTCGGGGTGTTTCTAGCGTACGCGTTCTGTCTTCTTCTCGTCGGCCAAGGTCTTAAGGAGGTTCTTGTCGCGGTGCTTGCCGAAGTTTCGGCGGATGGACTGGAGGGCAGCGGGCTTTGTCGGGGTCCCGCCATCCGTATGGACTATCTGTGTGTTCTGCGTCATCTGTGGGTCGAATCTTGAAGCTCTGAAGCCCAATGTCTATTCTTTTTGGCATGAGCGTGACGGTTGAGGAGTTGCGCGATTTTCTGAGCGGATCGGTGCCACGGATCGTTCCGCCCAATGTCCGCCGAAGTGCGTTGAGGCGGATCCCGATGACGATCGCGGTGATGGGCATTTTCTTTGCCCTGTTCGGTCTTCCTTTCATGGCCATATTCTTTCCCTGGCGACTGCTGGATGATCTTTCTTTGAATGTGGGGGCGCGGGTGACGCGCGATGCCACTGTGACCGCTTGTGAAACCACCTCCATGAGTGAGAACAACCGGAGGGTATTCAAGTACGAGTTCTCCTATACCCCGGCTGGCGGATCGTCCATGAAGGGCACGTGTTATGCCACGGGCGTGGCGCGGGATGCAGGGTCGCGCGTGGCTGTCGAATATCTCCCGGTTCGCCCGGCCGTGGCGCGGATCGAGGGCTGCCGCCTCTCGCCATTTCATTGGGGAGGCGGTTTTGTCGTTCTCTTCCCTTGTATCGGCGTGGCGATAGTGTTCTTCACCCTCCGGGCGCGGCGGCGGCTGGCCCAACTCCTCGCGGAAGGGATTTTCAGCGCGGGCCGGATTGAATCCGTGGAGGCCACCTCCGTGACGGTGAACAAGCAGAGGCAGTATCGCGTCACGGTGGTTTTCAAGGATGCTGCGGGCGAGCGCCGGAGCAGCTATTCAGCCTATGGGCGCGATGCTGAACTGGCAGAGACAAAGCGCGCCGATGGTTCCGTTGTGGGTGTACTTTACGACCCCGCCAATCCGTCCCGTATCCTGCTGATCGATGAGCTGGTGAGGTAGGGAGATTGGAGATTCGTTATTGGTTATTGGGAAGAGGGGAAGATTCTCAACCACTGATGGACACTGATAGACACTAATTGGGAAGTGACAGAGATTGGGGAAGAAGAGGGGAGTTTGAACAGAAGGCAACAAAGGGAACGAAGAGGATGAAGATGGGGACAAGGGGTGGGGTTGAAGAGGGATTCGGACAGAAGGGAACGAAGAGGATGAGTGGTGAGGGGAAGGGGCAGAGAGGGAAATGACCAAGTGCCAATGACCAATGAGGAAGAGAAGAGGGGAAGATTCTCAACCACTGATGGACACTGATAGACACTAATTGGGAAG
>DAISJM010000073.1:0-11962 GCA_036821485.1 Verrucomicrobiota bacterium
TACATTGGGGACGCTTACCGAGTATCCCGCGGATCTGAAGCCGGAGGCGGTGAAGGACAGACCGCCGGAATCTCCCTGAGGAGCAGGGTCTTGCGTCCCGGTGCGTTGTGGGCCGGGTGAAACGGAGCATGTCTATGAAACGACGATGGTGGGTGACCGTGGGTATGGTGGTGGCTGTGGGGCTGGTCCTTATCGGCACATGCCGGCGACGGGGAGAGCGCGGGGGGGCGGATGTCAGAGAGGTCACGGCAGGACCTCTGCAATCGTGGTCCGTTTACGATGGCGGCCTGGAATCGCGATCGCAGAAGGACATCATGTCGATGCTCGGTGGATCGGCGACCATCGTGGAGATCGTGGCTGAGGGCACGCGGGTCAAGAAGGGCGATTTGCTTGTGCGGTTCGACGCCAACCAACTGGAGCGCGACATCGTGAAGTTGGAGCGCGACGTCTCGATGGCGCGTGCCGAGCTGGACAGCCTGGAGAATGCCAAGCTGCCGCTTGAGATCCGGGACATCGAGCAGCGTCTGGATGACGCGAAGAGCAGCCTGGCCTCAGAGACGCAGTACCTCGATGACTGCCGTGAGTTGGCGAAGGATGAACTGATTTCCGGGCAGGAGGTGCATCAGCAGGAGTCGAAAGTAGAAGCTGCAAAGAAGCAGTTGGAGACCATCAAGATGCAGCTCAAGCTGACGAAGGAGTACCTGCATCCTTCCGCGTTGGAGAAGGCCAAAGCCTCGCTGGCCGGATCGGAGCAGGAGCTGAAGATCAGCAAGCAGCAGATGGAGCGATGCACGATTCTTGCACCGATTGACGGGATGGTCGTGTACCGGCCGGTGCGCACGGGAAGCGAGCAGCGGTCGGTGCGGGTGGGGGATACGATTTATCGAAGCCAGCCGTTCATGGCGATCCCGGACATGTCAGATCTCATCGTGCGGGTCGCTGTGCCGGAGGCGGAGTTGTCGCGGGTGGACTCGGGCCATGAGGTGGTGGTCGCGCCCGTGGCGTATCCGGACCTCAGTCTCAAGGGTGTTGTGGAGTCGGTCGGCTCCATGGCGCAGTCGATGAGCGGGCGGCCCGATTGGCAACGATATTTCGAGGTGGTGGTGGCGCTCAAGGAATCGGATCCCCGGCTGCGGCCGGGCATGACGGTGCGGACGAGGATTCTCGCGGGCGCGCGTGACGCGGCGGTGCTGGTGCCGCGTCTAGCTGTGAGTTGGGACGGCAACAAGGCGTTCTGCAAAGTGATGAAGGGGGCGGGTGAGCAGCGGCGCGATGTCGAATTGGGTATCTCCAACGACGAGTTCTTCGAAGTCCTGTCGGGGCTGCAGCCCGGTGAAAAGGTGCTGGTGAGATAGCATGGCGCCATTCGTGCTAGAGATGAAGGATGTCTGGAAGTCCTTCTCGTCGCCCGCCGGGCAGGTGGACGTGCTGCGCGGTGTTTCGCTGAGCGTCGGCGTGGGTGAATTCGTGATGGTGACCGGCCCGTCCGGGTCCGGGAAATCCACGCTGCTCAACCTTGTGGCCTTGTTGGATCGGCCCAGCCGGGGGCGGGTTGTGTTTGACGGGGTGGACGTGACGGGAGATGACGAGACGCTCCTGAGCGATCTCAGGAAGCACAAGGTCGGCACGGTCTTTCAGCGATTCTGTCTTCTGCCGCGGCGCAGCGCGTTGGAGAATGTGCTCTTTCGTTTTCGCTACTTGGAGATGGCCCCTGCCGAAGCACTGTCACGTTCCCGTGCGGCGTTGGCCGAGGTTGGGCTGGAATATGCGGCGGATCGTCCGGCACGGCTGCTCTCCGCCGGCGAGATGCAGCGCGTGGCCATTGCGCGCGCGGTTGCTTTGCGTCCCGTGTTACTGGTGGCAGATGAGCCCACGGGAAATCTGGACAAGGCTGCGACACTGGAAGTGATGAAGTGTCTACAGCGGTTGAATGGTGAAGGCCTCACGATTCTCATGGTTACGCACAACGAAGGGTTGCTGCCCTTTGCATCGCGTCACACGGTTTGCGGCAGCGGGATTCTGACGGAAGTGAGCGGCCACATGATGATGGCAGGCACTTGCGATGTGGAGAAGAAAGATTGAAGTCCAAGGTGTTCACACATGGCGCAAAGGCGTTGCTGCAGGATCTCTGGGAAAGCATGAGATCCGAACCCGGCCGTGTGGGGCTCTCTTTTCTTGCGGTGACGCTGGGCACGGTGGCGTTGGTGGCCTTGCTTTCCGTTCTCGGGAATCTGAGCGATCGCGCGCGGCAGGTCGTGGATGCATTGGGGGCCAACGTCTTTGCGGTCGGGCCCGTGTTCGGCAGGTCCTCCGAGCGGCCCGCGGACTTGCGCGCGCATCACGTGGCCTTGCTGAGAGCGGCCTTGCCCGATTGCGAGATCAGCGCGATTCGTAGGACGACGGTTCCCATGGGCGGGGTAGACGATTGGACGCAGGTGACGTTGGTGGACGAGCATCTGGCTGCCGTGCGGGGGTGGCGCCTGGAGCGGGGTCGATTTTTGGACCGGGCCGATTTGGTCGACCGGCAACGGAATGCGGTGATCAGCAGGGACCTGAGTTCGAAACTGCGGATTACGCTGGGCAACAGCGTGGTGCTGGATCAGATACCATTCACGGTGGTTGGTATTCTTGGCGTGGATATGGGAAGCGCAAAGGTGGGTACGGGGGATGACCCCGGCCTTTGGGGAACGGCAGCGGGGATCTATATCCCCGTGACGACGCCCGTCGAGAGATCCTGGATGCCGTTCAGCGAGATATCGAGGGTCCATCAGATATTCGTGAAAGCGCCGCCGGCTGTGGAGATATCCAGTGTTGTTGCGGCGGTCCAGCGATTGTTTCGGGATCCCTCGCTGGCGATGGGAGACTTGGAATACGTGACACCTGAAAGCATGCTCGTACAAGTCAGACGCATACAGAACACGGTCAGAGTGGCTGGCGGCAGCGTGGCATTCTTGTGTCTGGTGCTGGGGGGCACCACGTTGATGAGTCTGATGGTCGCCAACGTCAGAGACCGAATCCCCGAGATTGGGTTGAGGCGGGCGTTGGGAGCCACGGGGAAGGACATCGCCATGATGTTTGTTGTGGAGGCATGTCTGGTGACCGGCGCGGCCGCATTCGTTGGAAGTGCCGTGGGCGTTACGGTTCTATGGATTGCGCGTTCGCAGTTCGATGCGCCGCTCAGCATGAGCCTATCCGTCGTTCTTGTGCCTTTTCTCGTCTCCATTCTGCTGGGGGGTGTATTTGCCTATTGGCCGGCGCGACAGGCGGCCGGCATCACTCCGGCCGAAGCCCTTCGAAATGAGTAGCCTGCCCGTATTTCCTGTTTGAGTTTTTGCATCAAAACGCCATACTCCGCCCTAAATGGAGGTACGCTGATGTGCCGCAGGCAATCGCTGGCCGGAATGCTCTTCTTGGCCGGTTTTCTTGTATGTGCGCGGAGTGGTGCGCAGGACGCTCTGCAGAACGAGCCGCCTGTGATCACCCACAAGCCCATGGTCGCTGCCGTGCGCGGCCAACCGGTGACGGTGCTGGCCAATGTCACCGATGACTCTGGACTGGTGAAGTCGGTGACGCTCTTCTACTCGCTATCCAAGGATGCGGCTCCGTTTCGCGTCGTGATGAAGCCGTCAGCCGGCTCGGTCTATTATGGGACGATTCCCCAGAATATGCTGACGGGTGACAGCGTCTCGTACTACATCGAAGCCATGGACCACGTCGATGCCACAAGCGAAACGCCTTGGTATGTCGTTGAGATCAAGGATGTTGTGGCGAAGGCAAAGGACAAGGAGCCGGTGGTTGTTGCGCCGGCGAAGCCGCCGAGGTCTTCAAACGATGATGGCGGACCACGCTGGCTGGGTGTTGGCATTATTGCCGGTGGCGCGGCTGCCGTATTGGGCGGGGCGCTGTTGGTTGCTGCAGACGGAGGGAGTGATTCTTCCGGCGGCGGAGGTGGGGGTGGCGGAGTGGAGGCCGGACGTTACTCTGGTTCCGTGACGGAGTGCTTCACGCCGAATGGGGGAACAGCTTCTTGTGCATCGCACGGAATGTCCATCGATATCAGTGCGAGCGGACTTGTGAGCAGCGACAGCCTTAAGGAAGGTATGTACATGGAGACCGCGCTGCACGGAACGGAGTTCACGCTGGTGGCGAATGTGAGCGGGCCGGGTGTTGAAGCAACGGGACAAGTCGCCTACGTTGGGACGGTGGTGGACAACAGAATTGTGGGTTCGATTTCCGGTGACGGAACATCGGCAGCCGGTGCGGGGAGTTTCTCGGGTACTTTCTCTGCGACGAAGTAACGACCGGTAAGGTGTGTCTCTGAGGTGGAAGGCGTGGAGCCAAGAAGAGGGAGTTGTTCAAGGGTGGTCGCCATGTCATGTCAGGTTGCTGATCGAGCGCGCGGGCCGGCCCAGGTGCTCATCTCTGTTGTGTCGCATGATTCCCTGAAGTCCGAAGGACGTCCGAGAACGTTGTGTTCATGATGAATCCCAGTCCGATTCACATCCTGTTTGTTGAAGGCGACGCGAGTGATGGCGCAAGCATCCTGAGCTTCGTTGCGCGGCAGGCTTCTTCCTATCGGCTGGAGAAAGTCACAACCGGCGCTGAAGCCGTGAGGCGGCTCAACAGCGCCCACTACGATATCGCGCTTCTGGACTATCGTTTTGATGATGGGACGGCCTTTGATGTATTGGATGAAGTCCGGGGCACGCCCACGATCTTTCTGGTGGACCCCGGAGAGGAAGAGCTCGCGGCTGTTGCCCTTCATCGTGGAGCCTATGATTTTCTGATCAAGGATACTCAACACAACTTTCTCTCCCTGCTTCCCGCCACGATTCAGAAAGTGCTTGCCCGCAAGCACGTGGAGGATTCGCTGCAGTGGAGCGAGTCGTCCTATACCGCGCTCGTGGAAGGCATGCTGGAGATGTACGTGTGCCTTGATCAGCAAGGGCGATTGCTCATGATCAATCGGGCAGGATCGGCCATGTTGGACATTCCCGGGGCGGACATCTGTGGGCGGGCCTTCTCCGGGCTTCTGCATGCAGACGACAGGAAGCGTTTTGAATCCATGCTGCAGGAAGCGGTGAAGAATCCGAAAGAGCAGCGGGCGGTCGAGTTCCGCCTGCAGTGTGCGAAGAAAGCGATTCCCGTGGCCGGGCATCTTTGGGTGCAGTCGGCACAGGGCGTGTTGCCCTGTGTTGTGCGTCTGCTGGTGGGGCAGGTGACAAGGCAGGAGGCTCGCAGCAAGGGTTCTGTGACGGCGGCGATGAAGCCGGCAGCAGCGAGAAACAAGCCGGTGGTGACGGATACGCACAAGGCGCTGCGGGGCACGGAGAGGTTGCTGGTGGTCGATGATCAACCGGATCAGCGAGGGATTGCGGCGATGATGCTATCGCGTCTGGGCTACCAGGTACTCACGGCAGAGAGTGGCCGCGCAGCGCTGGAGTTGATGAAGCATCCTGAGGATGCTTCAGATGGAGGTTCTGGGAGGTCGCCGTTCGACCTCGTCCTGATGGACATGAATCTCGAGGTTGGTTTTGATGGGCTTGATGCCTACCGGAAGATGTTGAGTGTTTATCCGAAGCAGCGATGCATCATCGTGAGCGGGTGTTGCGAGAGCGATCGGGTGAGGACTGCGCAGGAACTGGGCGCCGGTGATTTTGTGGGCAAGCCGTATACGTTCCAGACGCTGGGTGCGGCGGTGCGCAAGGAACTCGACACCGCTCGCTAGGCGGATGTGTCAGGTCAGATAAGAGTCTTTCTTGCCTCGGCGGTATTTCTTGTGTTGACCGTGTCGTTTGCTTGTTGTACTGAGTACGCAACCGTTTGCGTACGTAGTGTCTAGAGGGAGATGTTTCCATCTCGGGAGGGGTATGTGTTTAGGGCTCATGAGGGGCAAGAGGTTGGTGTGTGGCGAGTGATCATGATCATGGCCATCACGATTATGGTGGCGGGTGGGGCGGGAGGACAGGTTCTTCAGAATGGTTCGTTCGAGTCTCCGGCTGCAAACGACTGGACGGACTCTGGATGGATGGCATCCGGCGATGCTCTTCGGGTGGCCGGTGGTTCGCGCAGCGGCGAGCGAGGGGTATTCATCAACGCGTCCAATGTGACCGACGTCGCGGTATATCAGGACTGTGCGATAACAGCGGGGACTTGGACATTCGCTGGGTGGTTGAAGATTGGGAATGGCGCCTCTCCGACGAATCTTTCAGTGCGCGTTGAGTGGAATGATGCAGCCACGAACAGCCTTCAGCCTGCCACCGAGGCACGGTTCGATCATCTTGCTCATGATGGCGTCTGGCGCCAAATACATGTGACCGGGTCCTGTTTCAGCAGCCAGTTGGCAATTGCGCGCGTCGTGTTTGATTGTCAGACCGGCCCTTCGACTGGAGATGCAGCCCACGTTCTCTTCGACGATGCGGAGCTTTACTCCGGCGCTTATACAGGATTCCCGTTTCTGGTGAATGGTGGATTTGAGCGGGGCAGTGCGATGGATGATGAGTGGTGGTACGGGAGCAGTTGGAGCGTGGTTCCCCAAGGGCTGGCAAACAGCCGTCGCACTTGGGGGCCGATGTCGGGTTCATGGGATGGAGTACTCGAGGGTTGGTGGGATGGATCGCAGACCAGCACATTTGCTCAGTGCGTCTACCCGGGGACAACCGGCCGCTGGACCTTTGCCCTGTGGTTGCGGCAGGAGAGCGGGTTCGGACTCAGCAACGCACAACTCCGGTTGGAGTGGCGCGACGCATCATTGACCAACAAAGTTCAGGCGGACACCGTGTCGAATCTGACTGTCATCGCAGACAACACGTGGCGTCGTTATGAGGTCCGGGGCGAGTCTGCCGACTCAGCACTGGTGGAGGTCCGCGCCGTTGCGGAATTCACCTATGGGCGCGATGCGGGTGGTCATGCCATGTACATGGATGATGCGCGCATGGTTCCGGGCGGGTTCACGAATACCGTCCGCATAGATGGCGGCTATCACGGTTGTGCTGAGATCGACGCGCGGCTGGAGCAGGTTCCCGGAACGAATGCTTTGGGAGCCTTCCTGCAGGTGAATTACGTGCAGACCACGACCACGTTCTACGTGTTGGCGCCGAGCCCGAGCGTTGGGAGTTATCCTGATTCGTCGGGGGTTGTCGGGCTGTATACGGCGTGGCAGATCCCGGGCAGCACCAACTGGGTTACGGGTTATACCAACATGACGCGTGCCGCGACGGTCACCCTTACCACGAATGAACCATTCCATGGTCTTCCGACGGCAGGGTCGATGGACTTGGATGTATATGCGTGCGACTGGAGACAGCCCTGCGACAGCAATGGCGTGCCATACGGCGACATGGTGAAGGTCTTCTATGCGCCGTATTTCGAATCCTACTATGGATCGACGCTTGAGGATCGTCAGTTCCTTGTTCAGATCGATAGCGATGTGGCGAACGGATTTACGGCCCCGCAACTGTTCCACTCCAATCAGTGGTATAGGGATTTCTTTTTCTACAACCTGCCGCACGAGGCGAGAAACGTATTCACCAATGAAGGTTTTGAATTGCCGCCTGCGCCAGTCAGCACCAACAAGCCGTGGCTGGACTCGGGTTGGCAGGGATGGGGTGAAGCGACGCGGGATGATTGGTCCGCACACTCCGGCGGTCTGGGTGCCTACATTCCCGGATGGTACACGAACTGGGCCGAGGAAGGGGTGCCGCACGTGGCGTTCAACTCCAGCGCGATTCTGCAGCCGGTCAGCGTCACGGGCGGGATGTTCACGTTCGCCACCTGGTTCCGTAACGACCCCGGCATCAACCCAAGCCTGATGGATATCAGGATGGAATGGTATGACAGGTCTGGACGCATGGTGCAGGCCGATGTGAAGGATCTGCGGAGCTTCCCGCGGGACGGAAGCTGGCACCACGTGTTTGTCAGTGGAGAGTGTCTGAGCAACGAGATTGCTCTTGTTGTGCCGATGATCTCAGGACGCTTCTGGGCGCGCACGAATCTTCCGGATCGTGCGCAGATCGACAATGCCGCCTTCTACAGCGGGTCGTACACGGGCGTCTACAGTTTCGGAAATGTCAGTTTTGAAGAGGGTGGCCCCTACAGTTTCCGTGGAAGTCAGTGGTACAATCAGCCGGAATATTGGGCGGCATGGCGTTCGAGTTGGGGCGCGCGCCGGGGAACGTGGTGCGCGGCGTTCGATGGCGCGGCAACGAATGCAACGGACTACTCGATCGTCGTGGCCCAGAACGTAACCCCGGGCACCGGAACCTACACCTTTGCCATGTGGATGCTGCGCGACACGAACTTCGTGATGACCAATGCCCAGGTGCGATTGGAGTGGTACGACGCCACCTTCACCAACAAGGTGCAGATGGACAGCGTTACAAACTTCATCGCGCCGGATGACGCCGCGTGGCACGAGTATCACGTCACGGGCGAGTGCACCGCGCCGGCGCTTTATGAAGTGCGCGCTGTTGTGTCGGTCGGCTTTTCCCAAAGTGTTGGAACGAACGATGTGACTTGCCGCGTGGATGATGGGCGATTCTTCGAGGGCGAGTATCGCCCGCCTTTGTTCATTGATTGGGCCTACTTCAGTGGTGGCACGAACGCGCCGTCGGTGGAGACGGTGCCGGGTGGTAGTTGGGGCCGTTTCATCAAGGTGGATTATGCACGCACGTCCACGACTTTTCTTGTCATCGCGGATCATCCCACAATCGCGCCTGACACGAATCTGGAGGCCGTAGTGGGCATGCGCGTGGCCTACTGGAATCCGCTGATCACCAACTGGTCGGAAGTGCAGGATGAGATGACGCTGGTCGGGGCCGCAGAACTCGATACAGGCACTGGATTCCATGGCCTGCCGATGGCCGGCACGAAGACCGTTGATGTCTACCGTTACTCTTGGACACAGCCGCTGGATGGGGCGGGGGATCCTCTGACCAACAGTACAACCGTGTTCTATTGCCCATTCCTGAGGACCTTCTCGGCGTCGAATCTTGTGGAGAACGTATGGCTGCTTGCGAACGGAGAGATCACGAACAACTACGAGTTGGATCCACAGAGCTTCGGTGAGTCTTTCTATGGGAAGGACTATAGCTACACGAACCTCTGGACTCCGGATCAAGACGGCGATCTGATTCCGGATCTGTGGGAACTTCGCTTCTACTCCGAGATACCGGATTGCGATCCTGCGGCCGATGGTGACATGGACGGCATGTTGAATCTGGATGAGTATATTGCGGATACGGTTCCCACGAACAATGCATCGGTCTTTCAGCGACGGATCACAGTCTTCGCAGGCGGTGATGTTGCGGGTCTGCGCGTGGACGCGCCGACGACAAACAGTCGCGTCTACGATGTCTGGTGGACGACCAACCTGAATGGAGCAGCAGTCTGGGCTCCGTGGGGATTGACGGTGCCGGGGAAGGCAGACGGAACCAACATCTGGTTGTACGTCACCAACACGAACGAACGGATGTTCTTTCGCACGGGTGTACGGATGCCGTAACCCCTGCAGTCCCTACGCGGAAGCCATCTCGTGGAGTATGCGTCTGACGGCATCGCCTGGGTCAGCTGCGTCGAGAATGGGGCGGCCCACAACGAGGTGGGATGCACCAGCCTTGACGGCCGCAGCCGGTGTGGCGACCCGCTTCTGATCCCCAACGTCCGTGCTGGCAGGCCGTATGCCGGGTGTCACCAGCAGGGGGCCATCACCCAAGGTCTGCCGCAGTACGCCTACTTCCTTGGCGGAGCAGACGAGTCCATCCACCCCTGAAGCGACAGCCAGCCGTCCGAGGGCTTCCACCTGTTGCTCGGGTGAACGTTGGATGCCGAGGTCGACAAGATCAGAGGAATCCATGCTGGTCAGCACCGTGACCGCGAGAATTCGAGGCCCGCGAGGCGCAGACTTCGCCGCGGCCGCTGCTGCGGCCATCATGGCCCGCCCACCGGAGGCGTGGATGGTCAGGAGGTCGACGCCGTGAGTCGCGGCGGCGGCAACAGCACGTTCGACCGTCCGGGGAATGTCATGAAGTTTCAGATCCAGGAATACCCTTTTGCCCATGTCGCGCAGGAGAGAGAGGACGGTGGGGCCTTCCGCGGAATAGAGCTCAAGCCCGACCTTGTAGAAGGTCACTTCGCGGGGGAGTCGCTGAAGGACCGCGCGCACTTCATTCGTCGAGGATACGTCTAAAGCCACGATAAGTTCTGCCATCGTCTTTTCCTCCCGTGGGGAGTTTCTGCTTGTTCCCGTCAAGGACCTCGTATTTCATAGCAGAACGAATGCGCCGAGTCATCCATGACTGATAAGGAACGCGAGAATCCGCGGGTTACCACGAAGTGGCCACCCGGTGGGCTGACCGGCCTGCTGGTGAGGCAGGTGGTCAAGGCGGACGCCGATCCAAAATCACCCGAAGCCCGCATCGCATTGGGCATGCTGGAGGGGTGGACCAGCACGATCATTTCTGTGCTGCTCAGCGGCGTGAAGCTTCTGCTCGGCTGGCTGACAGGCAGTATCGCTGTTCTCGCGGACGGAGTTAACAACCTTGCGGACGTGGGCAGCAGTCTTGTCATCGCGCTGGGCTTCCGCTGGTCTCAGAAGCCTAGGGATAATCAACATCCTTTTGGACATGGTCGCATCGAAAGTGTGACCGCGCTGGTACTGTCCACGGTGCTGGTCATGGTGGGGCTTGATGTGGCGAGCGAGAGTATTCAGCGACTCGTAAAACCGGAAGCCATTCGTGGAGGCGTTACCCTGATTGGAATTCTCGGAGCCACCATAGTGTTGAAGGAGTGGCTCGCAAGATTTGCGCGACGGCTGGCTCGCGTGACGGAATCACCCGTGCTGGAAGCCGACTCGTGGAATCATCACTTCGACGTGCTCAGCACCACCGTGGTCGTGATCGCATTAATTGGATCGCGATACGGACTGAGTAGCATTGATGGATGGGCTGGATTGCTGGTATCGATTTTCATCGTCTACACGGGTGTCAAGTTTGCGCGGCAGTCGGTCAGCACGCTGTTGGGCGAAGCGCCCACGGAGGAGGAAGTGCAAACGATCGAGAAGGCGGCGCTGGCGGAAGCCGGCGTGCGCGGTGTACATGACATCATTCTGCACAAGTACGGCGACATGAGGTTGGCATCGCTTCATATTGAGGTCGATGCCGGGCGATCAGCGTTGGAGGTTCACGATCTCGCAGAGCGTGTCGAAATGGTTGTGGGAAAATCTGCATCGTGTGATGTGATCGTTCATGTGGACCCGGTGGATCGCAATCATGCTCAGTACGCGGATGTGCTCGCGATGTTGGAGACCTTTGCGAAGTCGGAATCCCGCGTGACAGGATTCCATGATCTGCGCGTAACGGGTGAAAGAGGGGAGCTGGTTGTGTCTGTTGATTTTGTCGTGCACCTTGATGTGTCGACTTTGGATTACGAGAGTGTGAGGACATGCGTTCGCACGTTTCTGCAGCAGCACATCAAGGGTCTGAAGGATGTGCAGGTTGGGGTTGAAGGTGGGTATGCCGGGGCCGTGGGAATGCGGATTGGATAGGGGTTTTTTGCGGCTTGTCTGGCGGATGAATTTTTTTTGAAAAAAGGCTGTTGACACTTTTGGGGCGTCGCAGTACCTTGTCTCCAGATTTTCGGAGTGGTTTTTTACTATAGGTTGTAGCGGAGCTCTGAGGCCTTCCTAGTCTGCCGGAAGGTGGATAGGTGTCGCTGAGCTTTGTGTGTTTTTTTGTGCTGTTCTTTGACAGTTGAATATCGATTACAATTCACCTACTTCGAATCAGAAGTGGTGTGACTTGTGCGAAGCCTGTACGATTCCAATGAGATCGCCGAAAGGCGATTATTAACTAAAAACTAAGGATCGAAACATCCGTCCCATCACGGGAGGATGGCTCACCGTTTTTTTACGGAGAGTTTGATCCTGGCTCAGAACGAACGCTGGCGGCGTGGATTAGGCATGCAA
>DAISJM010000074.1:0-11785 GCA_036821485.1 Verrucomicrobiota bacterium
TCTTTATCGCGCTGACGGAGCGGATGCTGGGGGCACGGCCCGGCTTTGCAGGGCTGACGATTGGCCCGTGCATTCCGGCGTCGTGGAAGCAGGCGCGGATTGTGCGCCGGTTCCGCGGAACGAGATACGATATTCGGATTTCAAACCCGAGCGGTGTATCGCGCGGGGTGAAGGAGATCAAGGTCGATGGGCAGCGAATCGAAGGTGTGGTGCTGCCCATGTTCCGCGATCATGGCGTTCACGTTGTCGAGGTGTTGATGGGCTGAGGCAGCCCGAGTGTTTTCTGCGAATCCCAACCCAAAAGAGGCAATAAAGAGTATGAGCAAGTTGTACCAGAACAAGTACGGTTACTTTGACCAGGAAGCCGGCGAATATGTCATTACGCGTCCCGATACACCCCGGCCGTGGGTGAATATCATTTCCAACGGAACCTACGGCATGACGATCTCCCAGGCGGGCAGCGGCTACTCCTGGCGCGATCATGCGCAGTTCAATCGGCTCACGCGTTGGGATCAGGATCTGACCCGCGACAATTGGGGCAAATACGTTTACGTGCGCGACGACGATGATGGGCGTTCCTGGTCCGTCGCGCCAAAGCCGACGAACGTTGCACTTCAGGACTACGAGTGCCGGCACGGCATGGGCTACACGACCATCTCCGGCGCGCGCGCCGATGTGAAGTCGTCCGTGACCTATTTCGTCGACCAGAAGTCGCCCGTGGAGGTCTGGCTTGTCACGCTGCACAACACGTCGCGGCGGACTCGCCATCTCAGCCTGTTTACCTATCTGGAATGGTGTCTTGGCAATTCGCCCGACTGGCATCGGGAGTTCGACAAGATATTCATCACCACGAAGTTCGATCCTCGCACCGGTATCTTCTGGGCGGAGAAGACGCGCTGGGGATTGCCGGATCCGAGCGGACGGCCATGGGCCCGTCCGTATGAGTTCAAGGGATTCCACGCGACCTTCCCGAAGGCGGTTGGCTTTGACAGCGATCAGCGCGCGTTCCTCGGTCAGCTTGGTGAAACGTGCTGTCCGGCCGCCGTGAAGAAAGGCGAACTGACAGGGCTCCAAGGCCGCTGTAACGACGGTATTGCCTCGCTCCACACGCGGGTAACGCTGAAACCCGGCGCGAGCACAACGGTGACCTTCCTGATGGGCGCAACGCGCACCGCAGCCGAGGCCGAAGCCATCGTCAAGAAGTACGGTCAGAAGGGACAGGCCCTCAAGGAGCTGAACAGCGTCAAGGAAATGTGGCAGGATCTCATTGGCCAACTTCAGGTTCGCACGCCTGATGATTCGGTGAACCTGTTGGTAAACCAGTGGCTACCGTACCAGGCGATTGCATGCCGGTTCTGGGGCCGTTCGGCATACTACCAGACGGGTGGGGCGTATGGGTTCAGGGACCAGTTGCAGGACAGCCTGGCAACACTTCCGCTGCGCCCGGAGCTCTGTCGCGAGCACCTTGCCCGCGCCGCCAAGCACCAGTTCAGCGACGGCACAACATTCCACTGGTGGCATCCCATCACCGACGACGGCGCCAAGAAGAAGAACAGCGATGACCTCTTGTGGATGCCGTTCGTGATGATCCGCTACCTGCGCGAGACGGGTGACATGGCGTTTCTGAAGGAGAAGGTGTCCTTCTATGACAAGGGACAGACCACGATGCTCGGGCATTGCCGTGCAGCGATCGAACAGGTGTTGGGACGTCCATCACCGCGAGGCATACCGACCATGGTCGAGGGTGACTGGAACGATGGTCTGTCGTGCATCGGCTTCGACGGGACGGCGGAGTCCATCTGGCTGGGGCAGTTCTTCTACGGCATTCTGACCGAGTGGGCAGAGATGCTGGATCTGTTGCCCGGCGCCGAGGCAAGCAAGGACAAGGCCCGCTATCGTCGCGCAGCGGCCAAACTGAAGGCCGCCATCAACAAGCACGCGTGGGATGGCGACTGGTACATTCGTGCTACCTATGCGCATGGCGTATTGGGCTCGAAGAAGAACAGCATTGGAAAGGTGTGGCTCAATGCCCAGACATGGGCACTGATGTACGACATCCCATCGCCGGCACGGAAGGAACGCATCCTCAAGTCGCTGGATAAGTATCTCTATCGCAAGTTCGGTCCCTTGCTCTTCTTCCCGGCCTTCAAGAAGCCGGATCCGGGCATTGGCCACCTGAGCCAGTATGCTCCGGGCCTGCGCGAGAACGGCGGGCTGTACACGCATGCGGGCTGCTGGGCGATCATCGCCGAAGCTGTGGCGGGCACGCCGGACAGGGCGTTCAGGGTCTTCAACAGCTTCAATCCGATCGATCGCGGCCGCAATCCCGACCACTACCAGGCTGAGCCGTACGTGACGCCCGGCAACGTGGATGGGCCTGAGTCGTCGAACTTCGGCCGCGGCGGGTGGACCTGGTATTCGGGGTCCGGTGCCTGGATGTATCGCTCCGTGACCGACTTCATCCTGGGCGTCCAATCCACGCATGCGGGGTTGGAGATTCGTCCGGCGATGCCCAGCCGCTGGAAGTCCTACGAAATGGTGCGCCATTTCCGGGGCGCAACGTATGTCATACGCGTTCAGCGCACCGGCAAGGGCAATCGGGTGGAACTGAGCGTCAATGGCAAGAGCATCCCAGGTCGTGTTGTGCCGCCCGCGCGGCGTGGCGCAACGGTGAACGTGAACGTCAGCGTGGGCTGATTTCGACACGGCTACGAGCAACAAAAACGGGCGGGAGCGCGCTGCGCCCCGCCCGTTTTCTCATTGCGTTCCGTTGAGATCGTGATAGCGTACGGACTGTGTTTTTCGCACAAAAATGGAGGCTGGGAACAATGTTGAAACGCTCTCTTATCTCGTTGGTGGTCCTCATCGTGGCGGTCTCAACTCTGTCTGCTCTCGCAGGGGAGCCGAATGACTTGTTTGAGCGCGCTCCGTGGAATGTCAGCGTCGGCCTTGGCTATCTCAACTATGAAGGCGACGAGGTCGTCAAAGATGCGCCATTCCTCAACGTCAAGGTGGGCTATGATCTGTCGCCTCGGTGGACCGTGGAAGGCGATATCGGCTATGCTTGGAAGCTGGAGAAGAACGAGTTCGACGACGGGCGTTTTGCTCTCGAAGACGACACCTACGTTGTCCGCCTCGGTGCCGACCTTCTATTCCACTTGCGCAACACCAAGGATCTGCATTTTGATCCGTTCTTTGCTGTTGGCGGGTTGTTCTCGTACTACGGAGAGGCCCTTGAAAACGGACATGACGATCTCGCCCTCATGGGTGGTGGCGGCCTGTTCATTCACTTCAACGACGAGTGGGCCATCCGCGGCGATTTCCGGACCGGCATAACCGGCGGCAACACCGAGTTCAATTCCGTGATCAGTGCCGCTGTGAACTACCGCATTGGCGCTGCCGTGCCGCCGGTGTTCACCGTGGCCGGCGGTGACATCGACAGCGACGGAGATGGCTTGTTGGATTCGGAGGAAGCAGAGATCGGAACCGATCCATATGATCCCGATACAGACAAGGACGGGCTCTCCGATGGCGAAGAGGTCAAGACCTACAAGACCGACCCGCTGAATCCGGATACGGACTGGGATGCGCTGAAGGATGGCGCCGAAGTGCTTACCTACAAGACAAGTCCGCTGGAGCGCGACACGGACAAGGGCGGCGTGGCGGATGGTCACGAGGTGATTGAAGACAATACCGATCCGCTTGATCCCAAGGATGACCTGCAGCTCTTCACGCTGAATATCGAGTTCGATTACGACAAGGCCGTGTTGCGTTCGCAGTACTTCGACAAGCTCGATGTGGTGGTCAAGGTTCTCCAACGCGACCCCGGCTCGACCGCGCGAGTGGAAGGCCATGCCGACAAGCGCGCGCGTTCCGACTACAAGTACAACATCAAGCTGTCAGAGCGGCGCGCCAAGGCTGTGGTTGATTATCTCGTCGAGGTTGGCGGCATCGATGCTGCCCGGTTGACGTGGAAGGGCTATGGCTTCACCCGTCCTGTTGCCCCCAACGACACCGAGGAGAACATGCAGAAGAACCGCCGGACGGAGATCTACATCCGTTCGAGCAGTCAACAGGGCTCCAAGGTAACCGGCGGGCAGGAGATGGAAATGCCTGAACCGGAGCCGGACCCCGCGACGGCCAAGTAGTCCGCCGTGTTCCGCGCAACCAGAACAAGCGGGGCGCAAGGTTGATATGCCCATTCGCGAGTATATCTGCGAAGACGGGAGCGGTGGCTGCGATTTCTGCAAGGCGGGATTCGAGCAGATCGAAAAGATTGAGCAGCCTCCCATGTCGGTGTGTCCGAAGTGTGGGGCAGCCATTGTTCGGAAGATATCGGCCGCCTCCTTCGGAAAGCTGACCAGCAACTTCGATGACCGTGCAAAGAGCGCTGGCTTTCACAAGCTGAAGCGTCTGGGGCACGGTGAGTATGAGAAGCAGTATTGAGAGAAGAACGAAAGGAGCAGTCATGCGACGCTTAATGAGTCTGATGGTTCTTGTGGCGATGGTGGCCGTGGTTACGTTGACAGCGACATCATCCAAGGCAGAGGGGATGAAGGAGCGCGTGGGTTACACGATGGTCATCCAGCAGATGTACATGGACATTCTGGGGCGTGAAGCCACCGCCGATGACGTTCAGAACTGCGAACTGGCCGTCAAGCAGGGCAATGAGCTGAAGAAGATCCGCAATATGCTGATCCTCAGCCAGGAATGCGAGAACGCGATCAAGAAGACGTACCGTGACAGCATTGGCCGCGAACCGAGTGATCCAGAGATCCAGAAGGTTCGAAAGGCCATGGCGGAAAACAATGGCACGCTTGTAGACTTGAAGAAGCGCCTTCAGAAGCAGGGCAAATAGGCCTTCGATTTCCGGTTGTTCGTTTGCGCCCCCGTTCAGCTTGTCTGGACGGGGGCGTTTGTCACTTGGTGAACGGTATCACTTGCCGCCTGAGGCGGCCTGAAGTTGCTGGAGATAAGATGCCGGCGTCGTCAGCCCACGCTTCTGACTCTCTCCGATGTCGGCCCACGCCTTGGCCAGATTTCCCTGGCGAAACCAAGCCACCGAACGGTGATACCACGCCAGTGTGAGTGAGGGATCCAAGTCAATCGCCCGGGTGAGATCGTCGATGGCTGCATCGTATCGGCCGAGCTCAACCAATACCATGCCACGGTTTTGGTAGGCCTGCGCGAGGCGGGGATTTAGTCGCAACGCTTCGTCGAAGTCGGTCAACGCCTTGTCATAGTCCTTGGCAAGCTGATGAGAAGCGCCGCGATTGCTGCGATACTCCGCATTGCCCGGGGCAAGTGCCACAGCCTTGTCATAGTCGGCCAGGGCTTCGCCAACCCGCTCCAAGGCAACCCAGGACTCTGCGCGGGCTGAGTAGGCCTCGGCGACCTCTTTGTTCAGTTGGATTGCCCTGGTGCAATCATCGATTGCACGCTGGTGCTCGCCCGTAGCCGCATAGGCTGCACCGCGTCCGTACCAGGCCTCGACAATACGAGGATTCAACTCAATCGCGCGGTCATAGTCGGCAATCGCCTTGGCAAACTCGCCCTTGCGGCCAAATGCACGCGCGCGAATTACGAGCACCTGCGGAAAGTCCGGCTCGATCATCAGGGCGGATCTTGCATCGGCAATGGCCTGATCGAGATCGCCCAGAGCGAGATGCGCAGCCGCGCGTGTATGAAACGCGTTTTCGAGTCGGGGATTCAGCCTCAATGCCGCAGTTGAGTTCGAGATCGCAACCGCGTAGTTCTTGGCATCCAGCTCTTGAGCCGCAGTCAGCAGGATGGCGTCAGCCTGATCAAGTACGGCTGCCTTCTTCAGGTCCGCCAGGGCCAAGCCCGTCTCATGTCGCGCCTGATAGAGTTTGGCGCGACGGCGATACGGCTCCGCCGAGTAGGGTTCCTTGTCGATGGCGGCAGAAGCAGCCAGAACGGCCAGATCGGAAGGCGTGGCGGACTCGCCTGGCGGGGGATAGGAACGGCATCCGGCCAGAACGCAAAGGCATAGGGCTGAGACTGCTCTCAAGCGATTCATACTTCGCACATGATCGTGACCGGGAGCCGTTTCGACAAGCTGTAAAGCATGGTGGCTCAACGGTGGACATGACTCGACGGGTTTGCTAGCCTCGGGACATCAACAAAGGGAGGTCGCGTATGCGTGCAAAGACTGGGTTGTTGTCGACCGTTGTTGCCTGTGTGTTCGTTTCCTTGCTGGTTGGTTGTGCCCACACGCCGGGTGGCATAAGTGATTCCACGACGCCGATCAATGGGCGGAGCTATACGGTACTGGGTCGGACATCTGCGAGCGACAGCAACATCCTGCTGTTGGGCTTGATTCCGATCACGCCGCACAACTCGACGTCGCAGTGCGTTCGCGAGGCAATTGCGAAAAAGGGTGGGGATGCGCTGATCGACGTAACAGTCGAGGGCTATGCGCAGTGGTGGATCCTGTTTATCCGTTTCGCGACCAAGGTCGAAGGCACCGCGATCAAGTTCAACAACTGATCCAAGCTTGCAAAGTTCTGATGCTGAAGGCCCCTGGTTTGAGGAGACTGGGGGCCTTTCTCATTCTACGGGCGGCGCCTTGATCCAACTCCTGAACCCCGGGCCATAAAGCCTGAAACGCCCGTCAGCCACAAGGGCCGACGGGCGTTTCACGTTGGTAGCGGGGGCTCGCCCGCCGTAGGCGGGTTGGATTGCACTCGGGTTGCTTCCCTCGCAACCCTCGCCCTGACGGGCCTCGCGCTCCGCGCGACGTGCTCCTCGGCCTCCCCGAGGCCTCGTAGGGAACCAAGGCGTAGCGCCTTGATCCAACTCCTGAACCCCGGGCCATAAGGCCTGAAACGCCCGTCAGCCACAAGGGCCGACGGGCGTTTCACGTTGGTAGCGGGGGTTGGATTTGAACCAACGACCTTCAGGTTATGAGCCTGACGAGCTACCGGGCTGCTCCACCCCGCAGTCTAAATCAATTCAAGCTGCGGCTGGCACTTTTCCAGTCGCAACGTGGGCTGAAGGATAGCGCACTTTTCCCGGAGTGCAAGAACAAATGCCCTCAAAACTCGAACGACTTGGGGAGAAGGGCACCCAGAGTCATCGTCTCAAAAGCATCCAGGTTGCTGATCGACGCAACATATACGGGCATGTCTGCGCCGCAGAATTCTGAGAGTACCTGGCGGCATGCGCCACAGGGATATGGTTTCTGATAACCATCTGCAACAATGGCGATAGCCGCAAAGCTCTTGTGGCCAGCCGCAACCGCCGTGAAAATAGCCGTTCGCTCGGCGCAGTTTGTCAGTCCGTAAGATGCGTTCTCCACATTGCAGCCCGTGAAGACTGTTTCCTTGCCCGCCAGTAACGCAGCGCCGACATGGAACTTGGAGTAGGGGGCATGTGCTTTTTCTGCTGCAGCCTTCGCAGCTTCCAGCAGCTTCCGCGGGTCAGGATTGGGCATGAGCCATCTCCTCAAAGATGTTCTTCAGCAACGTCCGCATGAGCGGCATCGTTGCCTGCGTTGTCGCCGTAACTTCCTCGTGAGTTAACCCTGTTGGACTGATACCCGCTGCATAATTGGTGATGCAGGAGATACCAAGAACCTTCATGCCCGCCGCGTTGGCCAGCGATGCTTCCGGGACGGTGGACATGCCGACCGCATCAGCGCCAAGGCTACGGTATGCCCTGATCTCTGCCGGCGTCTCGTACGTTGGCCCGGAGGATGCCAGATAAACGCCATGGCCCAGGGCAATTCCTGCACTCTTGGCAACTCGTACAGCCAGGGCACGAAGCTCCGGATTGTAGACACTTGTCTGATCCGGAAATCGCGGTCCCCACACGGGGTTGTGCGGACCTATGAGCGGATTGGTGCCGAAAAGGTTGATATGGTCGTCGATCACCATGAGGTCGCCGGGCTTCAGATCCTTGCGCACTCCGCCCGCGGCATTCGTCAGCACCAAGGCCGACGCCCCGAGACTCTTCAGCAAGAACACGGGCAGGGCGACCGGCGTCCATCCTTCGCCCTCGTAGAAGTGGCGTCGGCCCTGAAAGACCATCAGTTCCTTGCCCTTCACGCGAGCACGGACAAGCTTCCCGGCGTGGCCGACAACACCTGTTGCTCCCAGTCCAGGTATGCCTGCATAATCAAGTGAGCCGATGCCCTCAAACGCAGAAGCGACATCGCTCCAGCCAGAACCGCAAATGAGCCCGAAGGCGGGGCGCGCATCCGGCCACTGCTTCTTGATATGGGCAAGTGCTTTCTCGAAAAGTTCGTAGTTCAATCGCTCATCCCCTCGGGAAGGATCATGTCGCGGATCAATGGCACCGGAGGCACATTCTCATCAGAGAGGGTGAAGGCCTTCTGCAGCATGGCCCGGGCCTCCTCCAACTTCTGAGCATCGTTGGCGTGAATGGTAGCCAAGGGCTGGCCCTTGCTGACGGGTTCGCCGATCTTCGCCAGATCGGACACGCCCACCGCAAAGTCCACGCGATCCTCGGTTCTCTTCCTGCCAGCGCCCAACACGATACAAGCACGGCCGACGAGATCGGCGTCGACTCCGGAGACGTGGCCATCCGAGGGGGAACGGTAGGGTTCCTGAAAGCGGGCCGTCGGCAGCTTCGAGAAATCCTCCAGGGCGTGAACATCACCGCCTTGCAGGCGAACCATCTCAAAGAAGACCTCCAAGGCCTTCCCGGAACGAATCTGCTCCTGGAGAAGATGCAGACCCGAGACGTAATCCTTCACCTTGCCCGCCAACATCAGCATGCGTGTTGTGAGTGCCATCGTGAGTTCCATCAAGTCCTCAGGACCCTCACCGCGCAAGGCGAGAACGGATTCGATGACCTCCAGCGCATTGCCCGCTGTGCGGCCAAGCGGCTGGTTCATATCGGTGATCAGGGCGGCCATGCCTTTGCCCATGCGCATGCCAACCTCAACCATGTTGCGCGCCAGAACCCCGGCATCTTCCGGCGTCTTCATGAAGGCGCCTTTTCCCCATTTCACATCCAGCACAAGGGCGTCGATGCCTGCGGCGAGCTTCTTGGACATGATGCTGGCCACGATCAGCGGGATCGAGGGGACGGTCGCCGTGACGTCGCGAAGCGCATAGAGCTTCTTGTCCGCCGGCGCGAGTTGGCCAGTCTGTCCGGTGATGGAACATCCGCATTTCTGAACGATGTCGATGAACTCCTTATCGGACAGATTCGTTCGATAGCCGGGGATCGACTCCAGCTTGTCCAACGTGCCGCCGGTGATGCCAAGCCCGCGTCCGGAAATCATGGGAACCGCGACGCCGCAGCACGCGGCCAAGGGGGCAAGGATGAGTGAGATTTTGTCGCCAATGCCGCCGGTCGAATGCTTATCCACCTTCGGTTTGCGGATTGGCGCGGTGTTGACGAGATCACCCGAGCGCATCATGGCATCGGTCAGGACAGCGATCTCGTCGAGGGCCATGCCCTTGAAGTAGATCGCCATAGCCATGGCCGACATCTGGTAGTCGGGAATCTCGCCGCACGTGTAGCCGTTGATGAAGAAGCGTATTTCCTCTTCGGAGAGAGGCAGGCCGTCGCGCTTCTTCTCGATGATCCATTGAGGAAGCATGCCTAGAGGATAGGCAGCAGCGGCAACGCTGTCAATTCATGCGGACGCATAGAAGATTGGTTCAGCGGGTTATGGACACGTCATCGACGAGATAGGAACCCTCTCCACCCTTATCGCCCTCGCTGAGGTGAATGCCGAAGATTGCCGTGGTGGCGAACTTGGGGGCCACCTGATCTCTCAGGGAGACGAGTTCCCATCGCATTTTGCTCAGGGAACTGTTCCAGAGCGTGCCGTACTGACGTGAGAGTTCCTTGCCACTCGCATCGTGCCACTCGATGCAAAGCTGTCCGTGCCCCGTCCCGCCCAAGGGCGCGGCGCGGTTGTTCATCACAAATGCGCTGAATGTATATTTCTCCCCGGGGGTGACATCCATCTTCACGGACACGCCTTGGTAGCCCTTGGCCAAACCCTGGGCCATGATTCGAAGACACTGCTCGCCCGACCGTTTCGCCGATCGGATGATGCCCAGCTTGCTCTCCTTGCTGGTGAACACCTCCCACGACGCGGGCAGTGCGTCCTCCTGTGCATCGGCCGGCTCCTCAAATCCGGGATTGGCGACGAGATTCTCCGCATCGGCCGCCCGCGCGGCGAGAGGAGTTAGCCATCCAACGGCGCACAGGCAGGCAATCGTTATGATGATCCTCATGGCACGTATCTCCTTCATGATCCAGTTTACAGTCTTGAAGTCCTTACGCCTATCTCTGTTTCATTGTGCAGCGCACCGCCATCAGCTCATGCGCAGCATCGGTTCAGCTTGCAGCCGTGATACAAACGAATGGCTGCGGTTATTCCGCCCATCCGGCGGCGGCAGGAAGATATCGACCGTACAACGGTCGTCCTGGGCAGCACCGCCGAGTGTGACATGATCTTTGCCCACGGGCTTCGCGTGCCAGACGGCTCCATCCCGCACCAGAACGTGTTGCTGCGTGGGCAGAATGAGATCGATGCGCGAGGTGGAGACGTTGTCGAACGCCACGCGTAAGCCGGTGGCCTCTGTGGGCCCGGACCACGAAAGCTCAAGATCGTGTGTCACACCGCCGGACCCCGGCAGGGTGTGGGAACGCAAGGCAAAGTAGCTGTCGTCGATGGCTTGACGGTAAGCGGCAAGGGAGGGGAGGTCTTCGTAGCGGTCCGGATCTGGGAGAGATTCGCGCTCGAGTCCCAACCCCCCGCGATCGCGAAACTGGTAGAAAGTGATATTCCTGAGCCAAGGGAGCGCCCGTTCGGTGACCTCGCGGTAGAATCGGCGGATCCACGCGGCTTGCCCCTCGTCGCCCACGATATCCGCATCGTCATTCACTTCGTGAATCTCGATATCCGTATCCGAGCCGCGCAATTGGCATATGGCCGCGTGTATGTTTCCCATCTCGGTCCACCAAGCCTCGGGATCGACCTTGAAGAACTGAGAGGGACTTGCCGGATCGAAGGACGGGTCCGGCCATCCGTAGTGCAGGGAGGCGTATTGATCAATGGACACGATATCGGCCACGCGAAATGCCGGGCCGAGTTCGCCGTCCGTCAATCGGCCACGAGGGGGTTGGCGATCGGCAGGCTCGTGGAGGTTCTCGGCATTACCATTCCAGCAGGCGACCGTTTGAACCCCGGGCGCGTATTGATGGAGGATATTGTGAAAGCGCACAAAGAGAGCTGACACCTGAGCATAGGTCCAGCGCTCGTTGAAGTGAAACCATGTGCCGTTGCATTCGTGATTGATCCTGATGCGCATGGGCGTGAACGGTCTGAGCGCCTCGGCCATACGAATGAGGGTGGTGTCCGGTGTGTCGGCGTGAAGAGTGAGCGTAAGCTGCGGTTCCGAGCCATAGGCGCGGACATCGGCGATCTGACGGGCGAACTCCTGCCCCCAGAGACCGTCGGAATCCAGAGAGAGCGGAAAGTACCCGTCGCCCGAGTTCAACTGACGGTTCCGATAGAAGCCGTGATAGTTCACGCCCTGCGTAGGCCAGTCCTTCATATCGGGGTAGTGCTGAAACATCAGATTCACGACATGATGGGGACGCCCAATATGGCGGAGGACATGGCGCTGTGGAACATAACTCCCGCGCTCTGAGCCGACGGTAATGCCGAGCGTGCAGGGCGGGGAGAGGAGTTGAATAGCCGAGAGCGACGAGGGCCTGTGGAGGTGGTTGATCATGCGCGTGGTGGCGGACGGGCTGACACCCGAAGGGGTGC
>DAISJM010000075.1:0-11526 GCA_036821485.1 Verrucomicrobiota bacterium
CAGCGCGATAAAGAACCAATCCGCACTGCCGGTCAACCACGTGAACGCGCCCTCGCCGTACCGCGGATTGCCTGGTCCAATCGTGTATTCCGGAAAAACATAGGGTTCCGTCTTGTAAACCTCAATATCCTTTTCCCGCCCGTTGGGCAGCAGTTCCCTCATGGTGGCGTATGCCTCGGTTGCCCGCCCGAGTTCGTAGTCCATCATGATCTTGAACGCGCCGCCGTGGATGAACACCGCGGCGTTCTCCTTCGTGCCGGGCGCGAACGCCGTGATGCGGCCGATGTCGCCGTTGTACTCCAGGTACGGCGGTGCAAAGAGCACCTGTCCATACGGGGTGTGAAGCGTGTGATCGATGTGATGCAGCACTTTCTTGAGCTGATCGGCATCGGGGATGCCGGCCATCACCGCCCACGTCTGCGAGTTCAACTGGCAACTGCCTTCGCGGTTGACGGGCGAGCCGATGGGCTCGCCTTTGTCGTTGAACGCATACACGTAGCGGTCCCCTGCCCACGCGTACTGATTGATCAGCGATTTCATGGACTCATAGCGCGTGCGGCATTCACGCACCGTATCCTGGTCATTGATGAACTCCGCGAGCTCCTCCAACAGCTTGAGGCCGACGCACAGCCCCATGCCGAGCCAGACGCTTTCGCCCTTGCCGCCGATGCCGGTGCGGTCAAACGCATCGTTCCAATCCTGTGTACCCATCAGCGGAAGACCACGCTCACTCTTTGCGCGATCCTGCAGGAACTGCATCGCCTTGCAGACATGTTTGTAAAGCGTGTCGGACCCGCCATCGTAGTACGGGATGTCCTTCTCCAGCACCTTGACGTCACCCGTTTCCTTGACGTAGGCGGAGACAAGGAGCGGCAGCCACACCGGGAAGTCAGCCGGAGCCTTGCCCTCGTTTGTACCGCTGACGTAGGACCAACCCGCCATCGGCTGCCCTGTGTTGCGCTGATGCCGCGCAAGTTGGAACATGCGCTCGCGGGAGTAATCCGCGTCCAACGGCAACATCGCCCACGCATCCTGCGCGGTGTTGCGGTAACCAAATTCACCGTGCCCCTCGTGATAATAGGTCGCCGACCGGCCCCAGTGGTTGTTCATCGCCACCTGATACTTCAGCCAGACGTTGCCGAAGTCGTTGAGATCCGTGTCCGGTGTTTCGATCAAGACCCGGTCGGTAAAGACACGCCACTTGCGACGGACTTCGCGAAGCGCGGCCTCGCAGTTGCTCCAGTCGCGGAACTTCTCCAACTTGGCGGCGGCTTCATCCTCCGTTTCCGCAAGACCCATGATCACGGGGAAGCAACGCGTCTCGCCGGGATTCAACGTGAGGCGATGCTGCAGCACGCCGACCATGTTGTTGCCGCGGACGCGCGAGTTGGTGCAACCTTCGCCCATCAACGCCACCGGCCGGGCATAGTCACCCGCAGCGCCGATGAAGTGCTCGTAATCCACATCCCACGCTTCGGCCGGGAGACCCGAAGCAATGAACGCGTGGAACGGCCACGGCTTGTTGCCCCAGGGAAACTTTGTTGCCCAGACGGCCTGAAGACGTTCGTTGAAGAACCCTTCATTCATCAGCACGGTAAGATTGCGTACCGCGAGTTCCGACTCCCAGTGACCAAGGTGCCATTCAATGAACGGGAACAACTCAATCTCCCGCTGCTCGCGCGACGTGTTCTTCACCTCAATCATCCAGATCTCAAGTCGCTCTCTCTCAGGAACGAAGAATGTCGTCACCGTCTGGATGCTGTCATATCGGTTCTTGATGCGCGTGTAGCCGGGCCCATGCCGACACTCGAAGCGATCACTTGCGCCCACCGGGGCACCCATGCCGCTGAGCAACATCTTCGTCTTCGGGTCGCGGATGTAGAGGTAGCGCCCCGGACGATCGCAGAGGTAGTTCGCCGGCGCCCAACGCGTGATGCGATGATGTGCGGGATCAAGGTAGAAACTGAACCCGCCCGCTGCCTGCGAGATGATCGCGCAGTACTCTCCGTTGGACAGATAGTTGATCCATGGTCGCGGAGTAACCTGACTCGTAATCACAAACTCATGCGTCGAGCTGTCGAACCGTCCGTATTCAGTGTACTTCTTCATACATCACCAAGTGTGAAACCGCTTTCTATTTGTAGTTAATCATTGTGGGAACGATCACAGTGATCAAATAATGGCAAAAATGGCATGTCTGGCAAGAAGAATTGACCTTCATTCGAAAAATGGGCCTGAAATGGCCTTCAAACGACGAAAATAGTCGGATTTGGCCTCAAATAGTACCTCGATGAGACGACATTGGCCTTTAGATTCATGTTTCGCCGCACTAGAATGCGATTATGCGGTCCGGATACGCTACCCTGCCTCTGCACAACGGCCGTGCCCCTGAATGGCTCACACGCCGCATGGCACGCCTTGGACGAGCTGTGGTCGAGGTTATGGTCACCGAGTTCGGCACGCGCCATTTCCTGGAACGGCTTTCGGACCCCTTCTGGTTCCAAGCTTTCGGATGTGCGCTCGGATTCGATTGGCATTCCAGCGGCGTGACCACCACGGTTTGCGGTGCCCTTAAGGAAGGACTTCAGGACGCCGGGCCATCCATCGGAATCTTTGTCTGTGGAGGCAAGGGCGGCCGCTCACGAAAAACACCCGATGAGATTGCACATTTCTGCGAGGGCATCGGCACCGACCCGGTTCCCCTCGCCCACGCGAGCCGAATGTCCGCGAAGATCGACAGTGCTGCCGTACAGGACGGATACCAGCTCTATCACCACTCGTTCTTTTTCGAGCGCGACGGCCACTGGTCTGTCGTTCAGCAAGGCATGGCGGATGAACGTGACCCTTTGGGCGCCGCACATCGGGGCATGGCTCGCCGTTATCACTGGATGGGATCCCGCGTTAACTCGTGGGACGTCGACCCGCACGCGGCGATCTGCTGTGATGCGCGCGGGCAACTCGCGCTGAACCTGGTGGCTGCCGAGGGTGCCGCCAATCGCGACGCTGCGGTCCGCGTTTTCGATCTGCCTGCGGATTCACTGCTTCGCGAAGTCCGACGCCTGCCCGAACTGCGGATGGATCGTCGGCACCAAGTTCTGCTCAGCGATGTTCACCCGGACCGCATTCAGACGATTCTCCTCCAGACGTACGATCGCCCTCCCTCATCATTCCTTGATCTCTTGGGTCGTCCCAAAGTCGGGGCCAAGACGATGCGCGCCCTTTCGCTGATTGGTGAAATCGTGTACGGGGCATCACCGAGTTTCACAGATCCCGCGCGCTTCAGCTTCGCGCATGGTGGCAAGGACGGCACGCCCTACCCCGTGGACCGCACGGTCTATGGTGAAACCATCGAAACACTGCGCGAAATTCTCGACAGTTCAGGAATCGACCGGCAGGAAAAGCTGTCGGGGCTCAAGCGGTTGGCGAAGTTTGAGAGGGCCGTTGGCCATACCGATAGGCAGATGCAGCGAGACGCTTACCAGGCCAGCGCGCCCGTGACGAACGCAACCAGCAGCAGCACGCAGAGTCCCACCAGCAGAAACGAGTAAATCGGTAGCGGGCTCTTGTCGATCTTCCGTCGCTCCATCTTCGAGAACACTGCCAGCACGGCCAGGGCGAGGGAGAGCAGCAAAACGCCTGTAAAAGCCATGCGGTTCTGCGGAAGCTGCGGAGCTGGGCCCGCACCCGGGGAGCCTGACCCGTGCGTCGCGGCAGGCCCCACAAGCGGCAGGATCATGCAGAGGAAGAGGAATGATACGCCCGAGGCGATCGTGAATACGCTCCCCACCCACGGCAACGCGAGGAACCCTGTCTTCTGTTCTTCCTTCATAACGGCTTCCTTTTCGCTTTTAGACCCAAGTCCCGGAAAGACGTTCAGAACCTAATTGTTCCTCGGCTGCGGGACAAGGCAAATGCAACGACTTCGCGCATCGTCATCCCGCGCCTGGCGTCGGGGTCTGGGGCGGGAGAACCGTCCGCCACCGCCGATGAATCCATATCCATTGTTCCGGATGCTCGCGCACGAAATCTTCGATGACCTTGGTGTAGAGCTGTGTATATTGCCGAATTGTCTCCGGCTCGCGGTTGGGCGGCGGGTCGATGGGCGGCAGGATGTGCATGCGGTGACGTCCTCCCTGCAAACGTTCGGCAAACACCGGCACCACCGGTGCGCCTGACTGGGCGGACATGTAGGCCAGACCGGGCGATGTGCAGGCCGGCTTGTTGAAGAAATCCACGAAGATGCCCTCGACGTCGATCATGTTCTGATCGAGCACAAACCCCACCACCTCGTTACGCTTCAGCGCTGTGAGACAAAGCCGGTAAGAGTTGTGGGCCGGCACAAACTGGAGTCCGAACCGTCTGCGTATGTCCATCCAGTACTCGTTCACCGATCTGGCCTTGATGTCCTTCGTGATGATGGTGAGCGGGAACCCGATGTGCGGCGCCAGCGAGCAAAGAAGGTCCCAGTTACCCGTGTGCGCCGACAGGACCAGTAATCCCTTCCCCTTCTTCAAAGTGTCGTGCAGATGAGACAACTCGCCCCATTCAACATACGTCTTGTAGTATTCATCGCTGGCCCGCTTCATGCGCAGCAATTCGGCCACGTTCATGCCCAGGTAGCCGTACATACGCGCAAGAATCGTACGCCGCTCCGCAAGCGTGATTTCCGGGAACGCGCGCGCGAGTGCCTCAAGCGCCTGCGGCCGATGGTAGCGAAGGATGTTGCCATAAAACCAACCAAGCCCGCGGCCGATGGCCAGCGCCACGGAGAGCGGCAGGGCCGACATCATGGCAGAGACAGCGTCGTAGAGCAGTTTCACGCGGGCCCCTGCTGTTGCGCTCTGGGTTGCGTCCTCCATCGCCGGTGACACCATATCCATTGCTCGGGATGCTGACGGACGACGTCCTCGATGATCTTCGTGTACTGTTGCGTGAACTGCCTGATGGTCTCTGGTTGATGGTCCGTCGGCGGTTCGATGGGCTCCATCACCCGAATATCATGGCGACCATCCTCACGCCTCAAGGTGAACGCAGGCAACACCGGCGCCCCGGAACGGGCGGCCATGTAGGCGAGGCCGGGCGATGTCGACGCCGGCAGACCGAAGAAATCGACGAACACGCCCTCCTTCCGGGTCATGTTCTGATCGAGAATGAATCCCACAAGCCCATTGTTCTTGAGCGTCTTCAGGCAGGGCCGGAATGCGTTCTTCGGCGGCAACACATTTACGCCAAACCGACTTCGGACGGTGTTCCAGAAATCGTTCACCGTGGCGCCCTTGAGCTCCTTGGCGATTACGGTCAGGGAATAACCCCACAGCGGAGTCACGGACACCATCATCTCCCAGTTGCCCACGTGGCCGCCCAGGATGATCGCCCCCTTGCCCCTCCCCAAGGCCTTCTTCACGATCTCCTCGCCCTCCACGACCATTTGAGACCGGAGTGAGTCATTGGAGAGATACGGAAGCCGCACTGTTTCGACGATGTTGATACCGAGATGGGCATACATCCGGTCGGCGATGGCCCTCACCTCGCTGGGGCTCTTTTCGGGGAAACTCCGCTGCAGGGCGCGCAAGGCATCGCCACGATGGTAACGGACAACGTGTCCGTAGACCCACCCCAGCGCACGACCAATACGCGTCACCGTCTTCAGAGGAAGACGCGACAGGAGCATAGAAAACCGCTTGAGAAGAAACCTCATCATCGACCGTAAAGCCCTGACCAGCCCGCCGGGTTCAATGCATCAGCGTCACGCGAATGCGGACCGGCTCGTTGCGGCTGGCGACACGGGCGTTACAGAAGGAATGCCCAGATTTGACCGTTCCTGCAAGACATTCCTTGGCGACCCGGAAAGGCACTTCCTTCCATGAACCGCTGCCCACTTGCGCCTTCACGTCCTGAACGCGTGCACCTCGCGGAAGACGGATGCAAACGCCGTAGTCTCTTCGAGCCGGCATGCCCTTGTAGCTTCCCACCGGCTTGGCAATCTGCAACTCGATCCCGGTTTCGCTCGCGCGACCCCGCACGACGGTCTTCGCGAAGCGTCCCTTCTCGTATTCCTTCGACTCGCCGTCGTCCTCGTACAGAGTGAAGGACGACGTCTTCAGCTTGCTTGGGAAGTAATCGAATTCAATACGCTCCGGCACGCGGGTCCCCACGTTCTCCCCCACCTCTTGACATGGGATGATGGCTCCCTCGCGCACGTAGACCGGGATACGTTCCACCGGGATGTCAACATGGCCGTCCAGCATGCCGGTGAGGATCTCGTCGGTCTCGAGACCGTACCACGTTGCGTTTGGGAAGTAGGCGCGCTTGCGGTAGACGCCGCTCTTCTTGTCGACGGGCCCTTCGGCGGGAATGACCAGCAAATCGCTGCCAATGCCATACTGATGCTTGCGACCCAACGCACCGCCATCGTTGTCGTTATACTCGAGGTACAGCGGCCGTATGATCGGGAGCCCTGTGTCATGAGCTTCGCGGGCCAGCGTGTAAAAATACGGCGCCAGCGCGCAGCGGATGCGCGTCTGTTTCCGGAAGAGCGCCTGGGTTTTCTTGCTGTACATCCAGGGCTCGCGCATGCCGTGATCGCTGTGCGTGCGGAAGATCGGACTCATCGCCCCAAACTGGGCCCAGCGGATGAACAGTTCCTCGTCCACCTTCTTGCCGAAGAAGCCGCCGATGTCATGCGACCAGTATGCCGCACCCAATCCGCCCGACCGCGAGGTGAACTCAATCTGGTACTGCAGCATGCTCCACTCCGACGGTGTATCGCCGGAGAACTGCACCGGGTAGCGGTGCGATCCCACGCCGCCCCAGCGCGCAAGGATCAACCCACGCTTGTTCGTCTTCTCCTCGGCCAGATCGAAATATAGTCGGTTGGCCCAGAGCTGGCTGTCGGTGTTTGCAAACGGCGGCTTGATCCATCCATCGATCCACCAGAAGTCCATCCCCTCGTCGAACTTCGGACCCAGCAGGATGTCCTTCCACGCGGCAACCGCTTCCTTGTTCGACCAATCACATGCCCACTGCCCCTGGTGCGGCAGCGCGCCCAAGCGCTTCCGGATGGCCGGGATATGGCTGTCGTTGGCAGGCAGCCCGTCATAGTTGTCGTAGCCGGGATGATCGTTCAGCGATGTGCGAACGCCCATGTCGTGAAGCTTCTTCATAGCTTCAAGCGGCTTCGGGAAGTACTTCGGATTCCAATCGTACCCACCCCAACTGCCACGCCCGCCGCGCCAGTCCGTATCGATGATCATTACGTCGATCGGCACGTCTTCCTTGCGGTAGCGCTTGATGAGATTGATGATCTCCTTGTCGGTATACGCGTACCAACGCGAGTACCAGAACCCGAACGCCCAGCGCGGTACCATCGGAATGTTCCCGAACACGTTGACGAAGTCTTTTAGCGCACCCTTGAAATCGTTACCGTAGGCAAAGAGGTAGCCGTCAAACCACACCGCCTGCGAGCGACACTCCGGCCAGTCGTGCTCCTCGTTCCAGTAGACGCGCGGTTCGTCCTGCACGAAGTGTGCGCCATCTGTGCTGAGGATGCTTTCAAGGGGATAGTGTCCCGGCCCGCCGCACCACTTCCACTGATCCAGCGAGCGAGTCACGGTGCCCAGATTCCCTTGGTCGCGCTTGCCGGGCGCCCACACCATCGAGTTGTTCGTGTGATTCTTGTGGAATACCTTCAGATTCGCTGCAGAAAAATTCTCGCCGTTGTCCTCATACACGAGTTCGAACTTCGCCGTCTTGATCGTCAGCTTCTTGCCCTTGACGACCACATCAGCCTTGATGGCCGTCGCCAGCTTCCGGCCGACCAGCAAAGACGGATATGGGGAGAAAGCTCCGCCGGGCGCATATTCCATGCGGACGCAACCGGCCGCATAGACGGTGAAACGGGCGTTACCAAGAACAACAGGCGTCTTCTTCAGCATCGGGTTTCTCCCAGGAATTGTTAAAACCTTTTACCAATAATCATCACAGACTACGGGCCGCGCGCGTAAATGCAAGTGATTACTTTGCCCATATCTGTAACGATTTAGATTAGAGCCTCTTACAGAAGGAGGGGCCCGTGAAAATCTACGGGCGCGTGGGGAATACCAACACGGAGTCCGGCAATTCGTTTACGGCATCTGTGGCAGGCATCTTCTCCGCCAGCGGCCCTTCCAGGCAAGAGATGGCGGCGATGAACGTCTCCTCTCTCTTTCCCTCCCGCAAGCACACCAGCGCTGCATCGCGTGCCGCATCCAAACCCGCCTGCCCAATAACCTTCAGTGCGTTCTCGTCGGCCAGGACCACCACCCGCCGCTCGCTGAGCGACACGTAAACCAACACCCCCGCCCCACCTTGTGTCGCGCGCAGACGTCCCAGCCCAAACACATAAGCCGCCGCCCTGTCGACCTCGGATGCCATCTCTGCCCGACTCACCAGCAGCATGCGCAGCGGGTGAACAAAGCTCGCCACGATTGACCCAACCATGAATCCGGCGATGACCGCAAATCCCTGGAGGCTCGACGCAAAATACGCACCCCGCGACCAACTGCCCGTTCCCTGCAGCGTTGCGACATCCATCCCCGACACCAACGCCATTGCGCCCAATCCAAACAGCAGCCCCCAGACCGACTCCGCCCGGTCATAGCGACCCGACTCTGTGGCCACAGCACATACAAATTCGGCCGAGGTGCGATGCTCTGCCTGCGCAATGGCACCCCGCACCCTCTCCACTCCGTCCTTCGTTAGGAATCGTTTAGCATTCATACATTTCGCCGTGGCGCTCTCACCAACCTCCCGATGCGCCTCCACCACCCGAGGAACCGCCACCAAACCCACCGCCGGAAGAGAATCCGCCCCCACTCCCTCCCCGCCCACGGAACAAAACAAAGATGCCAAGCAACACAAGCCACAGGAACCACGTTAACGCAATGATAGCCACGCCGAGGAATATAAGCGTTTTCCGCTCCTCAGTCGGGCAGAAGAACGACACGAGAATGAGGATAACCCCCAGCACGGTCAGGATCAGAGCGATGTCCGTTCGTACGGGACTGTACTTCGGGTGGCCGTTGGCTGCCTTCCGCAGCTCTTTCCGGAGTTTCTCCAGCATCGAAGCACTGGGTGGTTGCGAGTTCGGTCCGAGTTTTGCCATCCCCGCCAGAGCAGCTACGCCCTTCTGAATGCCCTCGCCATAGCGCCCGGCCTTGAATTCGGGCACAAGCACGCCGTCCATGATCTCTTCGCAGTAAGCATCCCATCGGCGTCCCCAGTCGGCGCCAAGTTCAATGCGGGCCCTCCTGTCACCAACGCTGACCAGCAGAAGGATGCCTTGGTTGTAGAGCTTCCCGTCTGTTCCGACCTTGCCGATACCCCACCGGTTGAACCATTCGAAGGCAAGCCGTTCAATCGATACTCCCGACCTGTTGTACTCACCCATCGAGCGGATCGTCACCACCACGATCGGCGTGTTGGACTTCTCGAACGATTCCTTCTGGAGGATGCCCACCTGGGCTTCGATGGCAGGGCTGATGATGTCGGCATAGTCCTGAATGAAATTACGATCCGCGGGCAACGGAGGAATATCGGATGCAGAGGAGGCCTTCGCCGCGAAGAAACACAGTCCCAAGACGAGCCCTACCACACCAACATGACGGAAAGAAGTCTTCATGGCCTCCTTGTCACGCCGCAGGCGAACCCCCCGGGGATCCGCTTCCCAACTAGCTGGTACCGGCCAGTTGTTCGAACTTCAGGCGATCCTCGACCGCCGTCACTTCGATAACTTCGGACCGGCTGATATTGCCGCGGAGCAATTCCTCGGCGAGAGGATCCTCGAGGTATCTCTCCACCGCTCGGCGCATCGGACGCGCCCCGAACAAAGGATCAAATCCCTTGGACACCAGGAACTGACGCGCAGATTCTGTGATATGAAGCTCAATGTTCTTCGCCGCAAGCCGGCTCTTGATCTTGGCAATCTCCAACTCAAGAATGTTTACCACATCCTCGCGCAAGAGCTGGCGGAAGACGATCACCTCATCCACGCGGTTCAATAATTCGGGCCGGAAGACCTTCTTGGACTCGTCGAGCATCTGGCTCTTGAGCGCATCGTAGTTGGCCGCGGCGTCAGCCTTGCCAAACCCGAGGCTCCCACCCTTGCGGATGAAGTCGGCACCCAGGTTCGACGTCATGATGACCACGGTGTTTCTGAAATCGACCGTGCGACCCAGGCTGTCCGTCAGCTTTCCCTCCTCCAGTATCTGAAGCAGGATATGCATGACATCCGGGTGCGCCTTCTCAATCTCGTCGAACAACACCACGCTGTACGGCCGGCGGCGAACCTTCTCGGTCAACTGGCCGCCTTCCTCGTAGCCAACATAGCCGGGAGGTGATCCCACCATCCGCGACACGGCGAACTTCTCCATGTACTCGGACATGTCGATCTGAATCAGCGCGTCCGGATTGTCGAACATGAACACGGCCAGCGCCTTGGCCAGCAGTGTCTTCCCGACGCCCGTGGGCCCCAGGAAGATGAACGAGCCAATCGGGCGGCGCGGATCCTTGAGATCTGCGCGCGACCGCCGCAGCGCCTTGGAGATACCTACCACGGCCTCGTTCTGTCCGATGACCGTCTTCTCGATCTCCTTCTCCATGTTCAGCAGCCGGGCCATCTCCACCTGTTCCATCTTCGTCAGCGGAACGCCCGTCCACTTCGAGACGATCACCATGATGTCTTCACCGGTGACCGTAACCACGGTCTCGTCGCGCGACTTGCGCCACGCTTCGAGCGTCTTCTCCATCTCCTCGCGCGCTTGCCGTTCCTGGTCGCGGAACGACGCGGCCTCTTCAAAATGCTGTGCCCGAATGGCCTCTTCCTTCTGCTTCCGTATCTCCTCGATACGATGCTCCTGCTCCTTCACCTCGGGCGGCCGCGTCATCGCGCCAATACGCGCCCGCGCGCCGGCCTCATCGATCAAGTCGATGGCCTTGTCCGGCAGGAAGCGGTCCGTCACATATCGCGACGCCAGGACCGCCGCGTCGCGCAAGGCCTCGTCCGTAATCTTCGCGTGATGATGCTCTTCGTAGCGGGAACGCAGACCCTTGAGTATCTCCACGGTCTCTTCAACAGTCGGCTCGCGCACTTTCACGGACTGGAACCGACGCTCGAGGGCGGAATCCTTCTCGATGAACTTGCGGTACTCAGCGAGCGTCGTGGCCCCTATGCACTGCAACTCCCCGCGCGACAGCGCCGGCTTGATGATGTTCGATGCATCCATCGCACCTTCCGCCGAGCCCGCGCCAACAATCGTGTGCAACTCGTCGATGAAAAGGATGACGTTCTTTGAGCGCTTGATCTCGTCCATCACGGCCTTGATACGCTCTTCGAACTGGCCGCGATATTTCGTCCCGGCGACCATCAGCGCCAGGTCCAACGTAACCACGCGCTTGTCGCGCAGAAGCTCGGGCACTTCATTGTGCGCGATCGCCTGGGCCAACCCTTCAACAATCGCTGTCTTGCCGACACCCGCCTCGCCCAGCAGG
>DAISJM010000076.1:0-11159 GCA_036821485.1 Verrucomicrobiota bacterium
GTGCCATCCGGTGATGACGCGTATGGCGGGGGGCGTCGGGGTGGTGGGCGTCGTCGCGGGCCGGAACAGAGTGCTGAGGAAGGGGAGTCGGCGCAGACTGCAGAGTATGTCGATCCGAGCGGACTATTCTCTCGCGAGCACTACATTCTGACGTTCAAGGGGAAAGACGTGGCGGTGATGGATGTGTTGAACCGATTTGCCAGGAGCAAGATGTTCGTAGTGGTGTCGCGGCTGGATATTGCAAATGAAGTTCCTCTTCCCAAGGCGCAGGCCGTGGTAGCGGTGCCGACCGTCAAGTCCGGACCGGGAGGCGCGGCAAATGTCGCGGCGTTGTCGGCTCAGCCGAAGGCAGAAGTACCGTCACACGAAAGCCGGATTGTGGCGGGCCGTGAACTGGTCAAAGCGACGTTGGAGCTGGATGTGTATCGCTTCATCGCCGGAGAATCACAGGAGGCGCAACCGTGAGCGCGTCGCCTCGCAATCGCACAAGCTGGCTCAACCAGAATTACGACAAGCTCATTCTGATCGTGGTGCTCATCGGCCTGCTGGGTTCGGCGCTGTTCCTGGTGGTTCAGATTGGCCGTGTGCGTCAGTCGCTGGCCGAGGCCAAGTGGGAACGTCCGGACGTGCAACCGAAGATGGTTCAGCCCATTGATCTGGCCGAGATTGACAAAACGCGCGCCGCCTTCGCGAGCCCGTTTCAGAGCGGTGAGTTTACGAATCGCCTGATGACGAGCGAGATCCGCGTGAGTTGCGTTGAATGCGGAAAGCCGATCGGTTTCTCCGCGACCAAATGTCCGTTTTGTGGAGCTGAGCAGCCGGCGATCCTGAACCCGGAAGAGATCGACAGCGATGGCGATGGCATGCCCGACAAGTTCGAGCAGGCCGTGGGGTTGAATTACCTCGATCACGAAGATGCGGCCCGGGATATGGACAACGACGGGTTCAGCAACCTTGAAGAATACCAGGCGAAGACCAAGCTGAATGATGCGAAGGACTCGCCGCCGCCGACGGCCAAGCTCCGCCTGATTCGCGTGGGCTCCAATCCATTCAAGCTGCGGTTCCAAGGCGATGCAAAGCTTCCGGACGGCAGCATCCGTTATCAACTGAACCTGAAGAGTCTGGAGCGCACATATTTCGTTCGCGTGGGTGATGAAATCGAGGGATTCAAGGTCCTGGAGTACCTGCCGGAGACGCCTGAGGGGTCGACCATCATTGTCAAGCAGGGCGATTCGAAGATCAGGTTGGTGAAGGGCAAGGCCATCACGCAGTATGAAATGGTGGCGGATGTCATCTTCTTGATCGATCGCAGCCGCTTCCGTCTGAGGGTGGGAGAGACGTTCAAACTCAAGGATCAGGAATACAAAGTCATTGACATTAGGCAGGATAGAGTATTAATACGCGACGTGAAGACCAACCAGTCGATGGAGATTGGTCTGCTGTCGCAAGACGAGAGAAATCAGCTGATGACGAGCGGCGCGGAGTCCTCTGCTCCCGCGCCGGGTTTTGTCGTTCCGGAAGGGGCCCGCACGGGGATGTAATGTGTTCCAGCGGGACGGGGTCGCCCGGGGAACAACGAGGTTTTTGTTAATCGCAGATTGAGGAAAACAGACTATGAAAAGGCTCAAGGAGGAGTTCCCGATGACAGTCAGCAAAGCCACAGCGGTGCTTGCATGTCTCTGCTTCCTGGTTGTTGGCGTGGCAGCGACTGCTCAGGAGGATTCCGGATTCGAAGCCTTACTCCAGGATATCGGTCAGCCTTCGACAGACGCGGCACCTGTTGCGGCGGACGTTGCTCCCGTCGCGGAAGCCACAACGGACGGGGTTTCTGCCGAAGCCGCTGCTGAGACAGCCACGGCTGAAGCGGTCGCTGCTGAAGCTGCTGCCGTTGATGCGACGAGCGAAGCTGTAGCAGCGGAGGCTGCAGCCGAGACAGCCACGTCCGAAGCGGTCACGGCCGAAGCCGCAGCAGATCAAGCTGCGGTCGAAGTGGCCACTCCTGAAGCGGCCCCTGAGGAAGTTGTCTTGCCGGTCGGAGAGATGGGGACCGAGGCGCCTGTGGCGGAGGCCGCGGTGGAAGCGCCTGCCGAGTTGCCCGTAGTGGATGTACCTGTGGTGGAGGCTCCCGTAGTCGAAGCGCCCGTTGTGGAGTCGGAACCTTCCGTGATGGACATGCCGGTTGCTCCTGCGGCGGAAGAACCCGTCCTTAGCGATATGCCCGTCGAGGCCCCGGTGATGGAAGAGCCGGTGGTCGAAGTGGCACCTGCGATGGAAGAGGCCCCGGCCATGGAGATGCCGGCTGAGGAGACGCCCGCCGAAGTCGCTGCTGAGGAAGCTGTTGTTGAGCAGCCGAAGGTGCAGGGTAAGGAGAAGGGCAAGCCGGCGACCAGCAAGGAAGCGAAGTCCTATGCGGCACAGGAAGAAGTGCGGCGGCAGGCGATGGAAGTTCAAGGTTTGAAGAGCCTTGAACAGGGCTATCGTGCCTTGACGGCCAATGATTTCACCAATGCCGTGAAGCAGTTTGAAGATGCTTTGACGAATCTTCCGGAGCGCCCCTCGAATCAGCAGGACCGCGATCGTGCCAAGTGGGGGCATGCCGAGGCCTCGTACAGGATCGCCTTGGACATCTATCGCAAGCGCGGCAACATGGCCGAAGCGCGCACGCATACGGAACGGGCGCTGCGGATGGTGCCTGACTATGCGCCTGCCACGGCCTTGCTTCGGAAGATCGAAGATCAGGAAAAGATCCTTGCGCTCCCGGTGCCTCCGGAGCGCCGTCCGGATGTGCTGGAAAAGAAGAAGACCGTGGCCGAATTGCTCGTCGAGGGCAAGCAGTACTACAAGATGAAGGACTACAATCGTTCGGCAGCTCTGTTCGAGAAGGTGCTGTTTGAGGACGAGTACAATGTCGAAGCGATGCGGTACCTGAGGAAGATCGACGATATTCGCTATAAGCTGAGTACGAAGGAGCGGGATGCAACGGCCGCAAAGATGATCCGCGATGTTCGGGATACATGGAATCCGCCCATGCGCGACGAGGTGGATTTACCGGAAGCGGTCATGCGCGGTTCTGTGGTAACAACGGAGTCCGGGGTCCAGAAGTTGCAGAAGAAGATGTCGAAGATCATGATCCCGTCCATCGAGTTCCGTCAGGCCAACATCACTGACGTCATCAACTTCCTCGTCGAGGCCAGTATTGCCGGCGATGAAGAGGGTTCGGGCGTCAATATTATCCTGAACCTGAGCATTCCTGGGGAGGACTCGGGTCCGGCTCCGGTAACTACTCCGGCACCGGATGCCTTTGGTGGGGATATCTTTGGTTCGCCTGATGCGTTTGGTCCCACGTCAGCCCCCTTGGCGTCGCCCTCGTCGGGTGGCTCGGTCCGGACAATCACGCTTAATCTGAGACGCATCTCCTTGCTGGACGCCATCAAGTACATCACCGAGGTTGCGGGTTTGAAGTATCGCTTGGAGGACAACGCTATCATCATCACTCCGGCGAACGTTGTGTCCGGCCGGGTGATTACGAGAATGTATCCCGTGCAGCCGTCCATCCTTGACGTCATCGTGCAGAAGGAAGAGACCGACAGCTCGGCTCGCACAGGTGAGTTTGTGGAAATGGGTGGCAGCCGTTCGACGATCAAGCGTGGCGAGGTGAAGGACTTCTTCGAGAAGGCCGGCGTTCCGTTCCCGGTTGGCACCTCGATCACGTACAATCCGACGATCAGTCAGTTGATTGTTGCCAATACGCCTGAGAATCTCGAGGTCTTTGAACGAATCCTGACGCAGTTGAACGTCATTCCTAACCAGGTCGAAATCGAGGCCCGCTTTGTCGAAGTGGCTGAGAACGATTTGGAGGAACTCGGCATCCAGTGGATACTTACCGATAACTACGAATTTCTGCAGAACCAGACCGGTGGGCCGGTGGGCGGTCAGGAACGCGTGCAGGTTAACGCGGATGCTCAGGGCATGACGAAGGGTCTGCGCTTCTTCTCGTTCGACAACAGCACGGCGTCCATTGACCCGGCCTCGACCGTGACGCGGAGTGTGAACCAGGCGGCGCTGGGCGGCATTCTGAGTATCTCCAGCGTGCTGACAAACCCTGAAGTGACCATGGTCTTGCAGGCCCTGTCGCAGAAGGGCAACTCGGACCTGTTGTCCGCTCCCCGCGTGACGACGCGCAGCGGCGTGAATGCCCAGATTCAGATTGTCCGCGAGATCATCTATCCTACGGAGTTCGAAGTGACGCAGCCGACGGTTCAAAGCCAGGGTGACCTGGTGACCCCGCCGACGGTGACGCCTGGCTCCTTTGAGACGCGCGAGGTCGGTGTGATCCTTAACGTGACCCCGACGGTGGGGCCGGATGGATACACGATCGATTTGACCATGGTTCCGGAAGTTGCGGAACTGGTGGACTGGATCCAGTACGGTTCGTCAATCAGTATCGAGACCGGCACGGTTGGTGCACGGCAGCAGAGAACGTTCCAGTACAACATCCCGCAGCCTGTGTTCAGCAGCCGGAATGCGACGACGAGCATCGTGATCTGGGACGGTCAGACGGTTGTGATGGGTGGCCTTATTCGCGAGGAACTGGTTACCATCAAGGACAAGATCCCATTCCTCGGCGACATTCCGATCCTTGGCCGTCTCTTCCGGAGCGAGGGTCAAAAGAGCAAGAAGAGCAATCTTCTAATCTTCGTGACCGCGCGGTTGGTTGATCCTGCGGGCAAGCCGATTCACCGTGCTGAAGCTATGGCCATGCCCGGTGGCGGTGCGCAGGCCCAGTCGGCGCAGCCGTAGGCAGTATCTTGCACCAACGCGGGTTGGGTCTGAGACTGGTGTGAGGCGGCGATGGCGGTGTGCCTTGTCGCGTGTGGGTGCGGACAATTCACCGAGTGTATTCCCAGTACCTTTTGTAAAGGTGACTGATACCTTTTCCCGTGGGCATGGCAGCTCTCGTGCGGCCGTTCCTGCGGAGTAAACAGGTCGGTTATGTTGCAAGAAACACTTCTTCTCGTTGATGGAACCGGCGTGGCCTATCGTGCATTCTACGCCATCGCAAGGCTCTCGACGAAAGCGGGGCAGCCCACGAATGCGGTGTTCGGCTTTATCAAGATGTTGCTCCAGATGGATGCCCAGTGGAAGCCTGCGGCATGCGTTGTGGTATTTGATGGGGGTCTCCCGGCTGAGCGGATGGCGCGGCTGCCGACCTACAAGGCGCAGCGGAAGGAAATACCTGACGACCTGAGATCCCAATTCGCGATGATGGAGGAGTTTCTCGCCTGTGCCGGCATCTTGTCCCTGCGCGTGGAGGGGGAAGAGGCGGATGATGTGATCGCCACACTGGCGGATCGCGGCGTGCGCGAGGGGAGGCGGGTGCTCATCGCGTCGAGTGACAAGGATCTGTTCCAACTCGTCACCGACGGTGTTGAAATGATTGGTCCGCAGAAGGCTGCGGAGAAGATGGATGCTGCGGCAGTCCATGCGAAGACGGGCGTCTGGCCGCAGCAGATCGTTGACTGGCTGGCGCTGACGGGTGATTCGAGTGACAACATCCCCGGTGTTCCAGGGGTGGGGCCGAAGACGGCCGCGAAGCTGCTGGCGGACTATGGCTCGGTGGATGGTCTGTGGCAGAGACTGTCCGAGGTGGAATCGGATCGTATTCGTGATCTCCTGGTGGCGCATCGCGATGCAGTGGAGCGGAATCTGGAATTGGTGCGGTTGCGGAAGGATATTCCTCTCCAGGTTACGTGGAGCGACCTGCAGCGGAAGCAGGTTCCGGCAGCCCGGTTGATTTCATTCTACGAGTCGATGGAATTTGCGTCGCTTGCGAAAGGTCTTCGCGAGAGTGAAGAACTCAGGCGGAATCCGGAACTATTCTGATCTTTAGGGTTTCCGGCGCCGCCCGGGAAGACAGCTCATGTCAGATTCTCCCACAACACAGCAGCCCGGTACGAAGAAGGGACGGTGGCCCGTCGTCCGATGGGTCGCTGGGTTGGTGCTGCTGTATCTGGTGGGACTTCTTGTTCGCTATCATGTGGTGAATGTGCAGGCGGCGCGGCAGGATGGGAACCTGCCGTTCACGCTGGAGGGTGCTCTCAATTTCCGCCGTATTGAGCAGGTGTTCATGACGGGCACACTGCCTGTCCGCGATCCGCAGTTGGAGTATCCGGAGGGTGTAGTTATCCGTGAGACCGACACGGTGGGTGAGGAATACGTGTATGCCGCGCTGGCCCGGCTGTTTCCGAGGCGGATGCCTTTGGCTGACCGCATCCGCTGGCTGGAGCCTGCATGGTTCTGCATGGGCATCCCCTTGTTGTCCTTGTGGATTTGGTGGTGGAGACGGTCTCGCGCGGGAGCGATCTTCGCGGGAGGGTTCTATGCGGTGGCGCTATCCAGCGTCATACGCTCCACCGGGCAGGAAGTGTCGCATGAGAATTTCGCACTTCCGTTGCTGATCGGTCACCTTGCGTTCGAGGCGCTGGCCGATGACGAGACGCGGCGGTCGCTGTTCCGATGGCTTGCCGCAGGGTTGAGTGCACTGCTTCTCGTGTGTGCCCTGGTGACGTGGGACCTGATCCAGTTCTACGTGGGCATGTGGATGGTGTACTGCGCTGCCCGATTCTTGCGGACGGCAAGAGTTGGCACGCCCGAGTTGGATGCACGGTGGGGACTTCAGTTCGGTGCGTTGTTTGTGGCGGGTGCGCTGAATCCGTATCTGCGGGCGCATGGATTTCTCGCCGGGCCGGTCATGTGCCTGGGCTACGGCATGCTGTTGTTGGCTTGGATACGGCGTATGACGCAACGGGGTGGTTGTGCACAATGGTGGAGCCGGCCGCCGGTGATGTTGTTGTTGATGTTGCTGCCTGCCTTGGCGGTGATGATGTTGCCTGGGCTTGCGAGGGAGTCCTATGGACACTTCGGCGAACTCCTGTACGCCAAGATTCGTTTCCTCAACATGAAGCCGGCTGATCCGTCGCGCCTCAACTTCAGCCAGCGTATCATGTGGGTGCCCGCGCTGGATTCGGCGAATGTGGCCTTGACAATGGTGCTGCTGCCTGCGATGCTACCCTTGTCTTTGGTTGCGGCCTTTTTATTCTTACGTCGCTCTCATACTCAATCAGGCTCCAAACTTAAGCGTTTGCTTTTCTTCTATGCGATATCACTCGTAGCGTTCGTTCTGCTTGTCAGGTTCCACGTGTTCCTGGCGGTGTTCGCATCGGCGATATTGGGCGTATCGGCTGCGTGGGCATGGGAGAGGGGTGGGTGGCGCAAGTGGGTCACCGCGGCGCTCTTGGTGGCTGGGATGGCGGTGGAAGGGATACATGTTGTGCGCCAGCCCGAGCGATGGGGAAGAACGCTGGTTTACTACCGGGAGATCGACGAACTGATTCGCTGGCTGAAGGGCGTGCGGCCGGAACCGGTACTGGCGAATTTTGGGATTAGCGCCTCGATATTGACCTACGGGCAGTGTCCCATCGTCCTGCATCCGAAATTCGAATCGCAGGAAATCAGGACCCGAGTGCAGGACTATGGAGAGCAATTGTTCAAAGGGCGGGAGGAAGGGTTCAGGGACTGGGCCGACCAGTATGGTGTGAAGTACTACGTGTATGCGATGGGGGAATTCTCCCCGGTCGCACCTCAGCAGCAGATGCGGTACTTCGTGAACGAACTTGATCCCTCGACGAATTGTCCGGCGTGGATGTTTGAGTATCAGCCGGAATCGTTGAAGTATTTTCGCTGCCTGTGGGGTAATCGGAAGTACCGGGTGTTTCGCATGACGGGCCGGGAGGACGAGGTCAGGGCCCGACAGTATGCCCGGGTGGCTGCCGAAGCGCTGGAGCAAGGTGATCTCCAGAGGGCGGAGGACAACGCCACGTCGGCGTTGCTGATCAATCCGGCCGATGCGGAGGCGCAGCGCATACTGAAACATGTAGGGGTGCTGAGCGAGCAAGGATTTGAATACCGATCGCATGAAACCGAATGAGATGCGGGCCAAGGGGTACTCGGTGGGTTTGACCGGCGGTATCGCCTGTGGAAAAACGGAGATCGGTCGATTGTTTCAGCGGGAGGGCGCCGCGGTGCTGGATGCGGACGACGTGGCGCATGAGGTGATTGCAAAGGGACGTCCGGCGTACCGGCGAATTGTAGACCATTTTGGTCGCGCCATACTGGGTACGGATGGAGAGGTCGACAGGCCGGCTTTGGCGCGGCGGGTGTTTGCCAACGATTCCGAGCGGAAAGCCCTGGAGGCGATGGTCCATCCCGAGGTCATTGAAACAATGCGTCGGTGGAGAGACGGTGTGATGTCGGGTGGCGGTGTTGCTGTAGGTGTGGTGCCCTTGATGTACGAAGTTGGACTGGAAGGGATGTGGGACGTGGTGGTGTGCGTGAAGGCGTCCCCGGAAGTGGTGGCAGAGCGACTTCGGCTGAAGGGGTGGAAGGAAGAGGATGCCATGGCGCGCGTGAGGGCACAGATGCCCGTGGAGGAGAAGGCGCGGCGGGCAAATTACGTTGTAGAAAACAATGGCTCACTGGATGAACTCGCGAAGAAGTCGCGGGACGTGTGGGCAAGGATTTCGAGGAAGGAGAAGGCATATCATGGTTGACCAGAGACCGGGAAGACCGAGAAGGCATAGACCGGGACGGCGTCCCCCCATGGGCGCAAATGAGGAGTATCCGATGATGAATTCAGACGATCAGGTTCAGTCCCCCCAAGGACAGCCTTCGCATCAGCAGCATCCGCAGGACGTGGGGATGCAGGCCGGCATGCCGGAGAACGGTGGAGGATCGGCCGGTGCTGCGGGAGCCGGATCGCAGCAACAGCAGGATCGTCCACGCGGTACGGGCCGTAGCCTGGACCTGTCGCAGATGCAGGTTCTGCCGGTCCCCGAGTTGATCAAGATGGCGGACAGCTATGGTTTGATCGACCTTGGAGCTTTGCGGAAGCATGAGTTGATCTTCGAGATCCTCAAGGCAAACGGACGCCTAAACGGCGTGATGTACGGCCGAGGCGTTCTCGAGATTCTCCCGGATGGATTCGGGTTCCTTCGGTCGCCTCACTACAACTACTTGCCCTGCCCGGAGGACATCTACGTATCGCCGTCGCAGATCAGGCGGTTTGCTCTGCGGACGGGCGATTTGGTGGAAGGCGAAATTCGCGCGCCGAAGGACAAAGAGCGATTCTTTGCGCTGCTCAAGGTGGACCGCATCAACAGCGGCGATCCTGAGAAATCGCGGCACAAGGTGCCGTTTGAAAACCTTACCCCGCTGTTCCCCAATCGTCGGCTGGTGCTTGAGACGAAGCAGGACGAGATATCCATGCGCGTCATGGACTTGCTGACGCCGATCGGCATGGGGCAGCGCGGATTGATCGTGGCTCCGCCGCGCACGGGCAAGACGGTGTTGTTACAGAAGATTGCGAACAGCATCTCGGCGAACAATCCGGAGGTGAAGTTGATCGTGCTGTTGATCGACGAGCGCCCCGAGGAAGTGACCGACATGGAACGCACCACCAAGGCCGAGGTGTTGAGTTCGACCTTTGATGAGCCGCCGGAGCGGCATGTTCAGGTGGCCGAGATCGTGATCGAAATGGCCAAGCGCATTGTGGAATGCGGGAAGGACGTGGTCATTCTGCTCGACAGCATCACGCGCCTGGCTCGAGCGTACAACACGCTTCAGCCTCACAGCGGCAAGATTCTATCCGGTGGTGTGGATGCCAACGCGTTGCACAAACCGAAGCGATTCTTTGGTGCGGCTCGTAACATCGAGGGTGGTGGCAGTCTGACGATCATAGCCACGGCGCTGATCGATACGGGCAGCCGGATGGACGAGGTGATCTTCGAAGAGTTCAAGGGAACGGGCAACATGGAGCTCGGCCTTGATCGTCATCTGGTCGACAAGCGCATCTTCCCTGCGATCAACATTGAGAAATCCGGCACGCGCAAGGAAGAACTCCTCCTGCATCCTGACGAATTGAGCAAGGTGTGGGTCTTGCGCAAGGCCTTGAATGCCGTGCCGCCGGTGGAGGCGATGGAGCTGGTGGTCAACCGTCTGAAGAAGACGGGAAGCAACGCCGAGTTCCTGTTGACGCTGCAGGGGTAAGTGGATGGATGGTGGTGATGTGGGCCGTGGCCTGAGAGGGGTGGCGGCCCACGTCCAGTTTCCTTGACGGTCCGCGGGTGCTGGCCTATGGTAAGCGCCCGGTTGGCGCAAATGCTGATGGAGGTTTCGTTCTTCCGATGAAAGTAAATGTTGAAAAGACAGGTCCCTGCCGTCGTACGCTGCGTATTGAGATTCCGGCGGAGGTGGTGTCGAAAGAATACGATGGCGTACTCGAGGCCTTTGCGAATTCAGCCCGCCTCGACGGTTTCCGCAAGGGCAAGGCACCCAGGGCGATGGTGGCCCGCCGCTATCAGAAGGAAATCACCGAAGAGGTGAGGGATCAGTTGATCCCCCGCGGCTATCATGAAGCCATTCAGCAGGAGAAGCTGGATCCGATCGCCATCGTTGATGTGCAGGACGTGGTCCTTCAACTTGGCTCAGCGATGACGTTCTCGGTCACGCTTGATGTGCCTCCCGATTTCGATCTGCCCAAGTACAAGGGCATGAAGCTCGACGGCAAGAAGGTCGAGGTGGCGGACAAGGATGTGGAAGACGCCATCCAGCGAATGCTGGAACAGGGTGCGCGGTGGGAGGAGGTCTCGGGCCGTCCCGTGCAGAAGGGCGACCTGGTTCAGGTCGACTATGAGGGGACGTGCGAGGAGAAGCCGATCGAGGAGCTTGCGCCCAAAGCTGCGGGTCTCGGCAAGGGCAAGGATTTCTGGGTACTGGCGGATGAAAATTCGTTCCTTCCCGGTTTCGGCGAAGCCCTTGTGGGCGCCTCTGTCGGTGAGAAGAAGCAGGTGGTGGTGAGCTTCGACGCGAAGTTTGTCGAGCCCGCCGTTGCCGGCAAGAAGGCGACCTACGCTGCCGACATCAAAGCCCTTCGCGAGAAGAAGCTGCCGACGATCGACGCCGAGTTTCTCAAGACGATCAATGTGGAGTCCGAGGAGAAGCTTCGGACGAGCATTCGCGATGATTTGAAGCAGTACGGCGAGTCCATGGAGAAGCGGCGTCTCAAGGGCGAGATCATTCGGCAACTGGTGGAGCATACGAAG
>DAISJM010000077.1:0-10968 GCA_036821485.1 Verrucomicrobiota bacterium
ACGTCCATTGTGCAGAACGTCTATTCCCATCTGGACTCCCACCGGGATATGTGGAGCACGCTGACCATGGCGTACACCAACTTCGACACGAGCATCAACACCGTCCGCGTCGTCGTCGCCGCCGCGAACTACGCCCCGCTCGGCGACTTCCCCCTCGCCTGCATGTGGGACAACGCCAGTCTTGAGGTCGTGAATCTGGCCCAGCCATGGCTCACCCTAACCGGCAACGAGGCCCTTTACGAAGGTACTTCAAACGCTTGGAGCATCCAGTGCAGTTCGGCCAATGCCGCCGATGTCACGGTGACGATCACGAGCGACCGCCCTTACGTGGTCACCTCCCCCGACAGCGTGGTCATCCCGACAGGTTCCACGGCCACCACTTTCTTTGTAACCGGACTGACTACCGGCAGCGCAACGCTCTTTGCCTCCGCGGAGGGCATCCAGCCGGCCCAGAAGACCGCCAGTGTAACTCTGCGCGGCCTGAGCCTGAGCGGCGCTGCTTCGATCTATGTGAACTCCACCAATACGTGGTCCGTAACCCGCGACGGTCCTTTGGATGCCGACACCGTTGTCCGACTCAGCAACAGCGCGCCGTCCGCTGCGTGCGTGCCGACACAGGTCGTGATCCAAGCCGCCTCATCCTCGGCCACGTTCAGCGTGGAAGGACGCGCAGCGGGAACCGCCAGCATCATCGCCTCGGCAGACAGCTTCCAGACGGGTAGCAAGGGAGTGTCCATACTCCAGAGAACCCTGACGTTTTCGAGCCCGGGCGGCCTCTACGTTGGAACTACGGGCCAGTGTACCGTCGTCCGCAGCGGACCGATTGCCGGAGACCTGACCGTCACCTTGGGCAACGGGGCCCCGGGCATCATCGCCATTCCTTCTTCGGTCCTGATTTCTGATGGCGAGAGCAATGGAACTTTCCTCGTGTCCGGCCTCGCCGTCGGTTCCGCCGGCGTGACTGCGTCCGCCTCCGGATACTCCGCCACCGGCGTGCTCGTAACCGTAACCAGCAGCCACCTGAACCTGCTCGGCGGCTCTGTGGTGCCTTTTCAAGGCTCAAACCTCTGGACCGTTACGCGGGCAGGCTCCATCCAGGACAGCCTTGAAGTGTCCCTTGATGTCGACGACGCCGACATCCTGGACGTCCAGAGTACGGTGGTTATCGAAGCCATGGCCACATCCGCCACCTTCTACGTTTCCGGACGAGGCGCGTGGGTGGGTACCCTTACCGCCTCTGCATCAGGCTATTCTCCTGTCCAGAAGTCGGCCACCGTTTCGCGCAGCATCCTTCAGAACTCGGGCTTTGAGGATGGGCCAGGCTTCACAAACGGTTGGTTCTCCTGGGGCGATTGCGGTGTCGAAATGTGGGCTGCACATACCGGAGAACGTGGCGTTGCACTTTACGGCTGGCTGGCCGGCGCCTTCGGCGGTTTTGCCCAGGACGTGCCGGTGTCATCGCATGCAGGAGGCGACGTCTATTCGTTTTCCATCGAGGGCAAGGCCGAAGAAGGGTTCGGCAGTTCATCCACGGGCGTTGTTCTCCGCATGGATTTTCTGCAGGGCGAGACCGTGCGCCACAGCGAGGACGTGAACATCTACACCGCGCTCACTGCGGCGCGCGACACATGGAACCGCCATACCATGGTTTGCACCAATACCGATACGTTGGTGGACACCGTTCGGGTTTCGCTGCAAGCATCGGATTACAACCCGACGGGCAACCTGGTCGCCGCCATGTGGGACAACGCCGACCTCTCTCTCTTCGTCGACAGCGAGAGCAACCTGATGATCGCAGGCAATCCCATTGTCTTTGAAAGCAGCTCCAGCCTCTGGGCCGTTGTCCGCTCCGGTTCGATGGACGACTCGCTGAGCGTTACTCTGACTCTTCTCACCACCGGCACTGCATCCGTTGCCTCTTCCGTGATCATCCCGGCGGGCACCAATTCCGCGGGATTCTACGTCACCGGGTTGAGCAGCGGCTCGACGGTGATCAAGGCATCCGCGGCAGGACTGCCAAGCGTATGGCAGCCGGTGACTGTCCAGAAGAGCACTCTCACGCTTCAGGGGGCCACGACGCTGTATACATCATCCACCAGTCAATGGATCATCACGCGCATGGGGTCCAAGGATGCGCCACTGACCGTCACCCTCAGCAGCAGCAAGCCCCAGATAGCCTCCGTGCCGGCATCCGTCACCATGGAGGGCGGTTCGACCTCGGCTTTTGTCGCGGTAAGTGGCGTACTCACCGGTGCCGCAACGATTACCGCAACGGCCGACGGATGTACCTCCACATCCCGCGCGGTCAGCGTCGCGCAGCGGTATCTTCAACTTTCGGGTCTCACCAATGTCTACGCCGGACTGTCGAACACATGGATGGTGGCGCGATGTGGCCCGGCGGATGAGGCCATTACCGTGACGCTAAGCAATCACGCTCCGTCCGTGGCCGAGGCCCCGGTCTCGGTCGATCTTGGCATCGGCGACACCGAGGTGGCGTTCGGTGTATCCGGTATCGAGGCTGGAACCGCGCTGCTCGAAGCCGTCGCGCCGGGCTATCAGGCAGCCGGCCACACCCTCTCGGTGGCCTCCAATCGACTGGTTCTCACCGGCTTGATGACCGTCGCCCCGGGCTACTCCAACCACTGGACCATTACACGCACCGGTCCCCTCTCCTCGCCTCTTACCGTGGATCTGGCCATCGACGATCCATCCGTCGTCGACGCACCCAAGAGCATAACGATTGCCGCCGACACGAATACTGCGTCCTTCTTTGTCGAGGGATTGTCCGTCGGTAGCGCCACCATAACAGCCACTTCGCCCGGGCTCTTGTCCTCGGCGCTCGGCATGCTGGTCACCGACAACCTCCTCCGAAATCCGGGCTTTGAGGAAGGCCCTTCCTGGGGCGACGCTTGGGGAGCTTGGGGCGATATTGGAGTCGAAGCGTGGGCAGCAGAAACGGGCGAGCGCGGCGTCGCGTTGTTTGGATGGATGCAGGGATCCTACGGCGGCTGCTATCAGGACGTACCGATCACCACGAGCACCAACGGCGACGTCTATGTCTTCTCGCTCGATGGCCGAAGCGATCCGGACTTCCGAAGCTCGAGCGGCAGCCTCGAACTGCAGATGCAGTTCTGGAATGCCGACATGCAATTGCTGTTTGCCGTAACCAACTCGATTTACGACGACCTCCGATCGCAGGCGGAAGCGTGGAACACATATGTCATCAGCGCCGTCAACACGAACACCGCAGTTCATGTCGTTCGCGTGACACTCCTCGCCGCCAATTACGCCCCCACCGGCTATTTGTCCGCCGCCATGTGGGACAACGCCAGCCTGCAGAAGCACACCATGCTCGGCAGCAACCTCCTCCTCACGGGCCGCGGCGCCGGCTACGCAGGCACGTCCAACCGCTGGTTGGTGACTCGTATCGGGCCGTGCGCTGACAGCCTGGCCGTGACCTTCTCCAGCGATCAATCTTCCGTGGCCACCGTGGACGGTTCGGTCAGCATCCCCGCCGGCGCGGCTTCCGCTCCCGTCACCATCGTGATCCAGACCAACCAGTCCCCCGCCTTCAGGCGCTACGACGGTGACCCTCTTGCCCCAACAGCCACGATCACCGCAGAGGCCGACGGCTATCCGCCAACCAACAAGGACATCGTGGCACAGGCCAATGTGTTGACGCTGTCCGGCCAGGCATCCATCTACGTCTCCTTGTCCAACCGCTGGACCGTCACCCGCAGCGGCCCTGTTGCGGAGTCTATCTCCGTGGATCTGAATTCCGACGACCCGGCTGTCCTCGACCTGCCAACCTCCGTTGCTATCGGGGCAGGCAGCGCATCTGCAGACTTCTTCGTAACGGCGCTCGACGCGGGAACCGCCACCATCACGGCGGCCGCCGATGGGTACGCATCCACTTCGCGTGTTGTGACAGCAACCAACGTGGCCCCGGATATCGCAACGGGAACCGCCGCCGATGCAACGCTCCTCTGGATGGGCAAGGCTGGAAGCCGGTACCTGGTTGAAGAAGCTCTGGCCCTCGCTGGCCCTTGGACCCAGGTCCGAAACATCCATTGCAGCCAGTCCGGCGAACTTCAGTGGCAGGACTCCAACTTCGCCAACGCAACGAGCAAGTACTACAGAATCCTTATGCTTATCACCAATGCCCCGGACAGTGCGTACAGCCGCTGATACAGCGAGAATCCAGATGGAGAACAAAGCTTCCAGCAAGGCCCAGCCATCCGGCCCGCCCCTCGCGTCACACGCAGACGAGCTCAAGCGTGCTGAGGAGGCCCTGCGCTTCACCGAAGAACGTCTTCGCTCCATCCTTGCCAATTCGGTCGATGTCCTCTACCGCCGGAATCTGCAAACCAATCGATATGACTGCGTCAGCCCTTCTGTCGAGGCCGTGACGGGATTCACGCCTGAGGAATTCACCGGCAGCGGCTTACAGGCCACGACAGATCGGATCCACCCCGACGATCTCGATCGATCACTCGCGGCCATCCAGGAAGTGCTCACCGGCACGGTCGGCCACGGCTATGCGGAGTATCGCTACCGCCGCAAGGACGGTGTCTATCGCTGGTTCTCGGATCATTACAGAGTCATGCGCGATGAGAAGGGACGCCTTACCTACTGGGTCGGCACCGTCCGCGACATAACGGACCTCAAGAATGTCGAAGAATCCATGAAGCGCTCCCACCAGGAACTCGAGGCCGTCGTCGCCGAACGCACGGCCCAGCTCAGAATGATGACGGCCCGGGTGATTGGCGCCGAAGAAGCGGAGCGCGAGCGCATCGGGAACATGCTCCACGAAGACCTTCAGCAGGTCCTGACGGCACTGCGCTACGCGCTTGAAACACCTCCGCAGAACTCGCCCGCAGGTGAACAGACGGCGCTGGCCAACCGCCTGCTCGATCAGGCCATCCAAATCACGCGATCTCTCAGCGCAGACCTCCTTCCACCCGCGCTCATCGAGGAAGACTTGGGCGAGGCCTTGTCGTGGCTGGTCAACGATGTCCACCAGCAATTCGGCCTTGTGGTACACCTGACCGCAGCCCGTGTCCCCAGACCAACATCAAAGTCCTTGCAGGTCTTCATCCTTCGCGCTGTTCGGGAACTCCTGCTGAACATCGTAAAACACGCCGACACCAGAATTGCACAGATGAGTCTGAGACCTCTTGATGGGAACGTAATACAAATCGAAATCACCGACCACGGGGTAGGATTCGATGCCACAGATGCGCCGGCGTCCGGCCTCGGCATGTTTCGAATACGCGAAACGGCGTCACTCTTCGGCGGCAGCCTGACCGTGACGTCCTCTCCCGGCACAGGCACCCACGTCACCCTGACGCTGCCGATCGATGCTGAATCTTCTACCCGGGCCTAACCAAGTACGACTTCCCTTCACTGCACGTGATCTTGGCTGTAGTACCACGCCAACTCGCGGGTCTGGCCGGTCGTCTGGTCATATATGAACCGCGCGATCCACTGCTGCTGGGGAGCGGGATGGTTGAACACGCTGGGCCCATTATAGCCTGTATTCGACTGGTAAAGCGCGCCACTGGACAGATTCCACGCTGTCATGAACATCCACCGATAGTAGGAAACCCCGATGATGATCTGGCTTGTGGAGAAGGTCGGACCGGCGTGGGTTTCACCCACGAAAACAACCGAGATGAGAAGCAGACCGATGGTAAGGATCAGTATGGGGCGCATAAGTTTTTCTCCGTTTGATTGCATGGAATGGATGTTCATTGCACATGAGACTGACGGTAGTACCAAGCCAGACCAGCCGTCTTCCCCGTGCCTTGGTTATAGACAAAGCGGGCAATCCACTGCTGGTAGCCGGGGGTGGGATGCTCCCACACATACGTGGTATTCCGAAAGGACGGGGACACATTCAGCGCCCCCGTCGACAAATTCCACGCCGTCATGAACGCCCAGGCTGAGTCGGCGACCCCCCTGATCCACTGGGTCTCCTTGAAGTATACTCCGAGAGGAAGCACTTTGAGCCTATCCCCCGTAATCGCAACCGCGTTGTTGTTCTCATTCCCTTCAGAGACCGCGAAGCTGTAGTCTATGACGTAGCCTACATAGTATGTCCCGGCGAGGGTGTCGTAGGGCACTTGAACGTTCACCGTGAAGTTCGTTTCTTTCCAAGCCCCAAGGCTGCCATAGTAGTAGTTACCGAGGAAGACATCGCCCGTCGTGATATTGGTGTCCGACGACAGGTACACACCCACATAGAAATAGCCGGAGGCGGTCGATCCGGCGTTACTGACACCGCCTCTCACCATGATGTTCACATCCCCCGGGTACGCATTCGTCGGACTGACGTCGTGCCGCCACACGGCTCCGTCCCTCAAATCCACCGCCGCCCATGCCGGGCGGATGCCCAGCACAACGAACACAGCCACCGCAACGGCGAACGTCCGTAGAACCCAATTCAGGCGAGATACTTCTCTCATCTGCTATACCTCCCAACCATTTAACCATGTCGACTCACTGCACGTGGTCTTGTGTGTAGTACCACGCCAACTCGCGGGTCTGGCCCAGGGATTGATCGTAGACGAAGCGGGCAATCCACTGTTGCTTCGCCGTGACCGGGTGATTCCACACATTCCGCCCGTTGTACCACGACGAGGATAGGCTGAGCGCGCCGGTGGAAAGATTCCACGCCGTCATGTACGACCAGCGGTTGACCGTATAACCCGCAACCGGCTGCGTGGTGTTGAAGATGGGATTGGCCTGAACCACGCCTGCCAGCAATGCCACAACCAGAAGTATGCCCAATGTTGAAATCAGTACGTTGCGCATGGACGTTCTCCCTTTGCGATCGTGTGATGGTGTTTTCATTGAACGTGGGCCTGTCGGTAATACCATGCCAAGGCCGTCGTCTGTCCCGTGACCTGATCATACGCGAAACGGGCGATCCACTGCTGGTAGTTGTCGGCAGGGTGATTCCATGTGTACGAGCCATTCTGCCATGAGGGAGACACGCTCAGCGCTCCCGTGGTCAGATTCCACGCGGTCATAAACGACCAGCGATTCACCGCGCTGCCCGCGATAGGCTGGCTGGTGTCGAAACTGCCATAGGTCACCGCCCCTCCGCTCGAGCTGGTTCTGAACCAGAACGAGCTGGCCCAAGCACTCCAGCCGCCACGGCTGTCCTTGTAACGGACCGTCCAGTAATACAGCGTGTTCGCGCTCAAGCAGCCGGCAGGCACAGCTACGCTGGTCTTGTAGGCCGTGGTCTCACCGCTCTCGTACGCCGGACTGCTCCAGTCCGCGTTGTTGTCCACCAGCCACTGGCTCGCAGCATGGCTGTCGCCGTCTGCGTCATAGAAAGCCGACGCTGACAGGATGGGCGTCACACTCTGGCCCGTCGCACCGTTGCTCGGACTCGTCAGCGTGGGCTTCGAAGGCACCGTGTTCAGCACGACAAGCCGCCGGTTGAGCACGTAGGCCGTGTTGTTATTCTCATCGCTTTCGGCAATCAGTCCGTTGTAGTCCACGATATAACCCACATAGTAGGTCCCCGGAGGAATAGCGGCACTGACAGTGATCGACTGCGAGAAGGTCTGGTACGTACCGGCTGCGAGACTGCTGTAATAAACCCGGCCCACATAACGGTCGCCGGTCGTGATGATGGTGTCGGACGAGAGATACACCGCCACGTAGAACGCTCCGGCTGCCGTGCCACCGGAGTTCTGCGCGGACCCCTGGAAAATCACGGACTGACCTGCGTAGATATTCGTCGGACTAAACCATCGGAATGCTGATCCACCATCCGCCAGATCCACCGCCGCCCAAGCCGGGCCTACACCCAGTACAATGAGAATACCTGCGGCGACAGCCGCTGCTTGAAGAACCCGGTGCAGGCAAGACGACAACCTGTTCATATGGCAACCCCCTCCCCTTGTAAGCATAGTGCCGACCAGTGCTGATAAGTCAAGCCCGCGGGCATCATAAAACCACACCCCAAAATTCAGGCGCCAACCTGTTTCTCATTCACAGCGTTTTTCCGAGTTCAAACGTACCCCGTCATCCGCTATGCTCCCGGCATGCCTGAAGCGGATCTTGTCGTCTTCGTAACAGAACTCGCACGCCGCCAATACCTGCGGCGCGCCGCTCTCGACAAGGGGTTTGTCGACGCTTCCCGTTTCCTCACCTTCACCCGCGTACGCTCTGCCTGCGTCGAAGCCGCCCGGGCGGCCGGCCACCTGGCTCAACCTGTCCTCAGCGATATCGCCCTCCGCATTCTCATCCTGCGCGCGGTCGAGGCAGCCCGCCCCACACTCGCACCCGGCGGGCGACTCAACTCGCTGACTGACATCGCACTCGCCGATACGCTCGCAACGCTGACCCGCACACTCGCACCCTTCGGCGAAGAAGCCGGACCCATCCACCAGTGGCTCCTTGAACAACCCCCAGCCACAAAGTTGCATCAGCTCGGCTTGCTCTACTCCGTCTATCGCAACCATCTTGCCGCCTCCCATTCGGCCGATATGCGCGATGTCAACGCTGCCGTGCTCCGCCTGCTGCAAGGCGATCGCTCCCAATGGCCCCAACTGTTGCAGTCTCCGGCACGCATCGTGTTTCGATCGCTCCGCTGGCTGAACCCGTTCGAGGAGCGGCTCATAGCCGCCCTGAAGCGCGGACTCGGCGCTGACCGCGTCATTCTCTATTCAGCCCTGCCCCCCGCTCACGCCGAGAAGGTCGAGGATCGCCTTGCCTCACGCGTCCGCAGCGAGGTGATGATGGGCTCCGAGGATGCCTGGAGCGGCTGGGCCGAGGACCTTGGCGATGCCATGGAGATGGAAGATACATCCCTCGCCCTCGGCAGCTCCGACCGCATTTCGTTCTCTCGATCCGTCGGCCTCTATGGCGAGGTCGAGGATCTCGCACGCCGCATCCGTTGGGAAATCGATGTGAAGGGCGTCGCCCCCGACCACATCGCCCTCGTGGTCCGCAACCTGTCCAACTACGCCGATGCCGTGACCCACGTCTTCGCCCGCTTCGGCATCCCCTGCTTCTTCCGCCGCGGACTGCCCATCTCGTCCGCGCCGCTCGTCAAAACATTCCTCTCCCTGCTCTCGCTGCCGCTCGGCTCCGACCGTGAACGCTTCTGTGCTTTGCTCCAAAACGCGTCCCTTGTCTGGCCCAAGCTGAAGGATCCCGCGCTTCGCGCGGCCATCGCACACGACATCCGCGCCGCTGCCGTCCCTCCCCGCGTCACTCCAGACACGCTCCGCCGCCGCCTCCGCACGTACTACGGCCGGCATCCGGAATCCGAAACCCGCGCGCGCTTTGTCGATGTGGTCGCCGAGGCCCTCACCCACCTGCGCGGACTTACGGAACCTGCCTCGTTTACCACTCACGCACGCCGCGCAATTAAGCTCGCAGCCGATTTCCGAATCGAGCCCTCGACGTGGGCACCCGAGGGATTGCCCCAGGATATTCTCCTCGGCAACCGCCGCGCGTTCGAAGCCGTCCTCCGGGCGCTCAGTGAAATCGCCGACGCAACGCAACGCGATGACAAGCCGCGGTCGCTGAGCGAGTTCTTCGACCTCCTTGAGCAATGCATCGAGAACCTCACCGTTTCGCCCGGCCACAGCACGGAAAGCGGCGTCTGGGTCATGAATCCATTCGATACAGCCGGGCTCCACTTTGAGGTCGTTCTTATCGGCGGCCTCAACGAGGGCGAGTTCCCCGCTCTGCCGCGGCAGGACTCCGTCTTCGGCGACGCCGAGCGCGACGCCATTCGCCTCGCGCTCAAGCAGAAGGGCATCGATCTGCCGCAATGGGCCTTGCCACTGTCCACGGTCCGCATCATCGAGGAAAAGGTCCTCTTCCTCATCAGCGTCGGCGCGGCCCGGCAGCGGTTGGTGCTGTCATACCAATCCGCCAACGCCGACGGGCAGGATCTCGTGCCGGGCAACTTTTTCCGCAGTCTCTGGAACATTGCCGGCGGCCCGGCATCCAGGAACGCGCATCTGACAGAGTACGATGCGTGGCGCATTGCCGTCCTCGGTCCCGACTCCTATCTCGCGCGTTACATCACCGGTGAGGCTCACCTCGCCGAATACCAGCGGTCACCGATCCCGGGCGAGTCGTTTCTGGCCACCATTCCGCTACCCCTCTGCCGGGCCGCAGACGAGGCACGCCAACGCATCGCCCGCTCGATCGACGAGCCCAATCTCGCTGGCGAAATCGCCCCATGGAGCACACCCCGGCCGCAAGCCAAACCCATGGCCCCTGCCCAATCCTTGCTTGATCGTCTGACCATCGAACTGGGTCGCGAGGATTTCTTCAATTCACCCCCATCCGCCCGCAAGCCATCCGAGCCATATTGCGGATTGCTCCGGTCCAATGCAGGCCGCGAACTCGCCACCGAATGGCTCCGCGCCCATGCCGAGGTCAGCCCAACCGGCCTGGAGAATCTTGCCCGCTGCCGCTATCGCTTTCTGCTCGGCGCCATGTTCCGCCTTGGTGCAATCCGCACACAGGAAGACGAACCCGACGCCGCCGACCGAGGCAATGTCATCCACGACATCATGGAAGCAATCTACCGGGCCCTCACCGGGGATGCCGCTGTGCTCAATCAACTTGATCCGGCAACGGCAAAACAATTCGCGGCCATTTGCACACCCCTCCACTGGGCCGTTCGCCAAACCGATGGCACCTGGCAACTCCACGACTCGCGCCCGACCGGTGAACGCAGCCTGCCGCTCGCGACTCTCCAACCCGCAAGGCAGGAACTCTACGTCGAACTTGTGGATGCCGTTTGTGGCCTGTGCTTTGCCCTGGCTGAAGCGCCGGCGTCCGCAATCCGCCTCGGTGATCCCGGCATATGGGGCACCGAGAAGCCCAAGATCCGCCAGATCGCACTCAACTACATGCTCGCGGACCTCGCAACGGCCTGTGATGAGCGCCGTTATCCCGCACTCTTCGAGCACCGCTTTGGAC
>DAISJM010000078.1:0-10723 GCA_036821485.1 Verrucomicrobiota bacterium
CCTTGAATCGGTAGGCCACACCGGGCCGGATGACTCTATCGATCCAACCCTTCAGCATGGCGGGAGGCTGTCCCCACCAATTGGGGTGGACGATGACGATGCCATCGGCTGCGCGGAGTTCCTCGCAGTGTTTCTGGATGTCCGGAGGAAGGATGGCTCTTTCGGGAATTTCCTTGGCCGGGAGCAGCGGATCAAAGGATTCCGCGCAGAGGTCGTGCAGGATGACGCGATGGCCGTCGCTCTGCAGGGCATCACAGACGCCGGCAGCCAGGGCATGGTTGAAACTCTTGGGGTCGGGATGGCCGAGTATGATCAGGATATTCATCGAGTCTGTTTGTGGATGGCGGTTGCCTTGAAGAATGTGTAGCAGAAGACGCCATCCGCCTCTGCTGTCCGGTACAAATCGGCGATGCCCTTGTCGAAATCGGTCGCGCTCATGAGGCCCTCTTTCGTGGCGGAAGGCCGAACGCCCTCGATCATGGCGGTGAACGTCTTCCTGATAAATCCGTCGACGAGGCCGGGTTTGCTGGCATCGACATAGACCATGCGAGGGGAGACCTGGGCTTCGCCGAATCCGGCTTCCATCAACAGGGGATAAAGTGCGCGTCCGATCAACGCATTTCCCCCGGCCCTCGCCTGCAGCTCCACCTGGCACTGAATTGCCCGGTGCGCGAAATCGCTGTCTGGATGAAAGTAGGCGGAGCCATGATCGCCTTCGATCACGGTGATGGTTCCGCCGGGTTTCAAGACATGCTTCAGAGCCTTCAGCGCGTCCACGGGTTGCGCGAGGTGTTCGAGGACGAAGCACACGAAGACGTGGTCGAAGGACGCCGGCGGGAATGGCAGATGAAAGATGTCGGCCTGGGCGAATCGAACATTCTGGAATCCGGCCGCCTTGGTCTTTCGTTCAGCCTCGGCCACGGAAGTGGGAGATATATCCACGGATGTGATCAGCGCCTTCGGACTATGGGCGGCCAGCGTGAGTGTCTGTGCGCCGACTCCGCAGCCGGCTTCGAGCACGGTGCTGCCTGCCGGATACGATGTGTCGGAATGCAGTAACTCGACCAGCGTGGAGGCCTGATCCTGTAGCCGGATGTTCTCCCTCGGATCGTAGCCATGCACATATGCACGGGACATAGGGGCTCCTTAAGCAACTGAAGACAACGGAGGGTTTGACCGTGTATTTCAGTACTCGTTCAGGATTTCCTGCTGCTTCGCCTCGTACGCGTCCTTGGAGATGAGGCCGTCGTCGTAGAGCTTCTTAAGTCTGCGCAAGCGCTCGTCGGCTGGGGCTGAGCTTGACGGGGCTGCGGGCACGGGCGCGGGGGCTGCAGCGGGCTGGAAGGCCGGTGCGGCCGGAGGGGGAATCGGGCGCAGCGTCGGGAGTGTGCGTTCGATATCCGCAGCGGCCTTGGCCATAAGCATGGACATCGCTTCGTGCGTCGCCTTGCCGATCAGCTCGCCGGGGTTCAAGGTGTCCACCACGGTCTTGCCGCTGTACCAGCCGGAGTCATAGGTCGGTGACAGGACGAGTTTGCCGGCGGAGTCGAAGGTGCTGACCTGGATGGTGAGATTGACCTGGGGCGTTGTGGCAAAGTCCAGGTTGCGCATGCGGTTAAGCTTGAACTCGAAGCTCACGACGCGGGGCTGGAGTATGGCTGTGAAGGCGCCGGAACTGTCCATGCTGGACGACTGCTGAAGGCCCTCGCTGAACATCTGGCCGAACTGGCGCGCGGCAATTTCGTGCGCGATGTTGCCGAGCGGCACCTGGAACTTGGACCCCTTGGCGGTGAAACTGTGCGGGCGGCCGCAGAACACGTAGTTCGCATCGGAGGGATTCATGAAAAGGAGTCCTCGGCCGGGTGCCTTGGTGCCGATGTGGGAAAGCGGGGGGAGATAGGAGGGGTTGTAGGAAGTTCGCCACGTGCAACCGGCTCCCGCAAATAGGCCGGCGAGAAGGGCAATGAAGAGAAGACGCGCAACAGTCGGACTGGGCTTCATGAACATTCCTCCCTGATGTCGGGCTCAGAGTAGTGGAGGATCGTGGCAGGGGCAAGAACTGGAAACCACGGAGGGGGAGTAACGCGGAGACGCCAAGAACGAGAGAGCCAGCAGATAGACGCGGATGACACGGATAAAGAGGGGATTAACGCAAGGACGCGAAGGGAATGTGCCGGCAATGGAAGATGAAACGCACGGGAACCATTCTCCTTATGATCGCCATTCACGGGGCCAGTGCGGGGAGCGATTGATGTTGCCAGTCAGGCCGTCCTAGCGACTCCTGATCCTGAAGAACACCTTGTCGGGACTGTTTGTCATCGTTATCAACCAAGCCTCGCCTGGACTTGTCGACACGAGGCTCGAACAAGCTTCCCACCGATCCGAGAATAGGTCTGAACACGTCTCAAGCGAATTTGAGACTCCGACGCTGAGATTGGTGATCAGCAATGACAGGCCTTGATTGGTTGTTGCCACGGTGAGGCTGGCGGGTTCCGGGAGTGTCCTCATCTCGAAGAAGGTGGAGTGGCTGAGCCCAACCTTGAAGTCAATGTCGGTTGTGACCGGACCGAAATTGGTTACGGTCACTCGGGCGCTTGCTGCAATGCGCGTGAACGACAGAATGCCTTGGTAGAGCGTATTCGGGTGAAGGCTGACATAGTTTGAGGGAAAGGCCATGGACGTGACGGGAGAACCCAGCGCACGAGAGATCAGTATATGCTCGTTTGTTGAGCACAATTCCAGTGTGATCACACTGTTGTTCATTGTGTAGTCGTCCCAGTAGTTGAATAGCAGCGTTGTATTCGTGGGAACGACCAGGACTCCGTCGGACCAAGTGCTGTTGAGTAGTGTTGGTATGGAAATGGGATAGGTGCCGGTCAGGAATGATACGGAGGAGGTGTACGAGTTAACCGCCCCGGATAGCACGTTGCTTCGGGTGAGCTCAAATACATACGCGTCATCCGGGAAGTTGCTGTTCAGGGTGGCCAGGTCCGAGAATGCCGCGAAGAACCTTGGTCGAAAGCCTGGCGCGGCGGTGTGCGGAAGTGGATTAGTTGGGTATGCCGCTCCAGATGGGATGTAGATTTCGCATGTCTGATATGCTGTTGGATCATACGGGGCTACGTCCAGTACCCTGGCGTGATACGCATCGTCAGGGAATTCGCCCGCGATGCCTTCCAAGCTCTGAGTATATGCCGTGGCCTTAACCAACGTGTAGTCGTTCATGGCGGAGTGTGCGCCTTGGACCAGCAGGGCGAGAAATACCGAGTGGAGCAGCGCCTGCAGGTGGAAAGGCCTCTGAAGAGCAGTCCTGCATAGGTGGTTCTCCATGTCTCCCTAGCCCTCCACATGTCGACCGGCAGATCACGACGAAGACTGCTGTCGGTGGACAGGCCAGCCTCCCTCTAATGCGCCGAAGGTATGAGCGAGTGCCTTTGGGGTCAAGAGGGAAGAGGTGGCGCTACCGTGTGCACCTCAGATGCTGGATTTCTGGCGCGGTGGGGGTAAGATTGGTGCCATGAAAATTCCACCGGTTGCCGTCAAAACGGTCTTGGTCACGGGTTGCTCCACGGGTATCGGTTTCGCCACGGCGCGGGTGTTGCGGGAGCACGGATGGAACGTCGTGCCCACCGCGCGCAAGAGCGAGGATCTCGATAAACTGCGCGCTGCCGGATTCGGGCCGATCGAACTGGAAATCTCCGACAGCACTTCGGTGCGGCGCGTCGCCGAGGAAGTGCTGCGCACCTTCGGCGGGCAGCTTGGCGCGATCGTGGGGAACGCCGGGTTTGGTCAGCCGGGCGCTATCGAAGACCTCACGCGCGATGCGATGCGATATCAGTTTGAAGTGAACGTCTTCGGGTTGCAGGAACTGACCAACTGCTTTGTTCCCGTCTTCCGCAAACAGGGCTACGGCCGGATCGTGAACGTGAGTTCCGTGCTCGGCCGAATCACGATTCCGTTCATGGGCATTTACGCGGCGAGCAAGTACGCCGTGGAGGCGATCTCCGATGCGCAACGGGTGGAGTTGCGCGGGTCGGGTGTGATGGTGTCGGTCGTTGAGCCGGGGCCGATCCAGACTGCGTTCCGAAAGAACTCGGTGGAGCGGGCGAGGGCGCAGGTCGGATTGATCAAATCTGTCTTCGATGCCCGTTACCGCAAGCAGGTGAGCGGGGACGATCCGGAGGAGAAATTTACCGACCGGTTCGCCAAGCCGCCGGAAGCAGTGGCGTTCAAGATTCTCCATGCACTGGAATCATCGAGGCCCAGGACGCGCTACCCGGTGACGCTCCCGGCGTACGCGGGTTCGTTCATGCGGCGCTTTGCGCCGGACTGGTTCATGGACAGGGCGATGTCGGCGCGGATGAAGGCGTAGGGAATGGGGATTTGGAGTGATGGAGTGGTGGAGTGATGGGAAGGGAATGACCGGGGACGGATGAAGGGAGAGGAGAAGAGGGGGTTCACGAAAGGCGGGGAGGGAAGTGAACCACGAAAGACGCGAAAGGGCACGAAAGGGGAGATGGATAAGGGGTTAGGAGAAGAAATTGCCCACAGATCACACAGATTTCAGGGATGAAGAGGGAGTCCACGGAAAGGAGTAGGAGAAGAGGGCACCAGCAGATAGACACGGATGACACGGATAAAGAAAGGAAAGGGAGAGAGGAATCAGGGGACGGATGAAGGGAGAGGAGAAGAGGGGGTTCACGAAAGGCGGGGAGGGAAGTGAACCACGAAAGACACGAAGGGGCACGAAAGGCGGATGGAGCAAAGGGCAGGGAGATGAGAGTGCCCACAGATCACACGGATTACGCGGATGAAGCGGGAGTCCACGGAAAAGGATAGGAGAAGAGGGCGCCAGCAGATAGACGCGGATGGGACGGATGGAGAGGGAAGAGTCGATCAAGGATGACGAGGGGCGGGGGGAGAAGACGGACGGAGTGTCAGGGGCGGGTGCCGAGGTTGGCTTGTTGAGTCGTGTTGGTGAAGACGCTGTTGGCGTGTTGGAACGCGGCGTCAAGAATCGTGGAGATCGGCGGTAGAGAGTTCGCGCGATTGGCGGGCAGTGTGGCCCAAGTCTTCCACAGCAGGTGGGCGAGAGCGTCGTAGCCGCGCGCAGTTTCTTCATTGCCCAGCGCCTTCCATGAGTAACTCTGGTAGGCCGTATTATCCATCAGCGAGCGCGCTTGCGGAAGGGGCAGGTCATCCACCCGCGAGGCGATGTCGTTCCGGACAAACCCATCAATGCCCTCTGCGACTTTGTCGTCTGGCGAAATCGTGCACAGCTCGTCATATGCGGTGCGCGCCGCATCCTGCCGATTGAAGAGCGAGAGGATCACGACGGCCTCGCGCAGGAAATAGCGGTAGGCATCGTGGAAGGTCGGCTGATCCGGGAACTTCCCTATCGCCTCGTGATAGGCCTTCATCGTCTGCGGCAGCAGGTCCGGCGCGGGGGCGGAGACGTAGAGTCCGGAGGCCGGGTCGAAATAGAGCAAGCCGTCGAAGAAGGATTCGTTCATCGATTGGAAAATCATGCGCTCGGCGGCGACGGCTTCAAAACCCCGGGCGAACTCGCGGCCGCGCCATGCCCAGTAGATGGCGTGTGTTTGAGGCAGCCGCCAATCCAGCGGCCCGAGTTGGGCATCCACCTGGGCCATGATGGTCGGGTCGAGTTTGTACTCGTTGAGCATGCGCTGTCGCGTGGCGAACTCAGGCGTGCCGGGTTGGGCGTGGATCAGTGCATTCCAATCGGGATGTGGCCCGCCGAGCAGGTCGGTCATTTCGCGTGCCCAAGCCTGCTTGTAATAGAGGTGAGCCTGATCGTACTGGGCGCCGATCTTGTGCTGGAAGAGCCAGCCGAGTTCGCGGTAGAGCTGCGCATCGCCGGCGTTGTATTTGAGGCCTTCGTCGCGGAGCAGCGAGATGCCGCTGCGCACCCACCGCCAGCGATCCTCGGGGTTGGAGAGCATGACACTGACGTTGTAGGCGAGGTTCCAGGCGTGGAACGCCCACACCTGTGAAAAGCGCGGCTCGAGTTTGGTGATCCAATCGGCAAGCTGGACGATCTCGAAATAGCGGCCTTCCTCCTGGAGCTTGGATGCGCGGATCCAGAGGATGTCGGCGATGATGCCGCGGAATCCGCCGAGGGCGACGGTGGTGAACGCGACAAGGGGCGGCGAGTTCTCGAGCGGATCGGCCTGATCGAGGCGGTAGCTCCGCCGCATATCGATGAGCGATGGCTGCAATTCGCCCGCGAGCCAGAACCCGGCGATGGCGATGACGATCAGGAGGATGGAGGGCAGGCGTTTCATGGGGTTGCGCGACCGATTTTTCCAATCCTTGGAAAAACCGAGAGCCATTTTTCCAAGGGTTGGAAAAATCGCGTTTTCACGGATGGCAGAGCGGCGTCAAGCCGCCGCACTCCAAAAAAAGAAGACAACAGGAAAACGCGATATCTAGTCAGATGGCAGCGCCACCTCCCTTCGGCTGAGAATCCATGATCCGACGACAAGCAGGACGCCGGTATAGAGCAGGCCCTGCACGGCGAAGACGCGGGCAACGGATGAGACGTTGATCATCACGCCGGAGGAAAGCGGCTCCAGCGTGTCGGGTCCTTGGAGTGGGCCCACGACGACGTTCATGGCTTTGAACAGGCGGCGGTAGAAGATGTCGCGTGCGGTGGGCGGGTGGGGCGCATCGTGGTGCGATTGGAAGACGAGGTCTTCGTTGGCGGCGGTTTGCATGTAGCCGCCGAGTTGGATCAGGAGGAGCAGGCAGAGGGAAACGAAGGCGGCGACCGGCATGGAGAAGAGGCTGCCGGCGGTGACGCCGAGCGCAGCCAGAAACGCGAGGCGCACAAAGATGACGAGGAGGGTACGAAGCAGGTTGCCCTCGAACGTGCCCGCGTGTGCGAGAAGTTGGATTCCATTTTCCGGATCGAACAGCACGGTGATGGAGCCGTTGAGGTTCTGGTATTCGACGATGACGCGGCCGTCCGCGGGCAACGAGCCGGCCGGGATGAGGAGCGTCTGGGTGCCGCCGGGCACGCGCGCGTCGCGCTTCATGAAGACCTCGGGTCCGTTCTCGCAGCGGACGCGCCAGACACCATCGACGGGGGAGAATCCCACATCCGATGAGTTGAAGCGCATGCGGAAGAGGATCGATGATTTTCTGTTCAGTCCGGGCGGGGCGTCGAAGATCCATTCACGTTTTGCACCGGGGCGGACGGTGAAGTAGTCCGCGAGCATGGTGTGGCGGATGGAGTCGAAGGCGAGAGTCGGCGAGACATCGGGGGGCAGCGCCTGCTGCCGCTGGAGTTCCTCGAGTCGCGCGCGGGCGGGGGTGTCGATGTCGGGCAGTGTTGGGTCGATGGGGCGGCGGGCGACGAGGAGTTCCTCGCGGAGCGCGATGCGATCGGTCGCCGTGGTTACGGAGTCGCGGGTGGTCCAGAGGAGAAGGCCATAGATCACGGCGCCCGCGAGGGCGAGGAGCACGCCGTTGAGGATTAGGAGGCCGAGCCACTTGCCGAGCCATATCTGGGCGGCGTGGACGGGTTTGGTCACGACGAGTTGGAGCTGGCGGCCCTGGACTTCCGTGGAGACGGCGGCGCAACCGGCCCAGACGATGGCGAGGGCGAGGATGACAAAGACGGAGCCGAGGGTGTAGCCGAGAACGATCTGTACATGGCCGGCCATGGTGCCATCGCTGCGGACGGTGAGGGGCAGACCGATGACGACGAGGAGCAGGATGGCGAGGAGCAGCAGCACGATACGCGACCGTATGGAGCTGCGGAGCGCGATGAAAGCGATGGCGAAGATCCTACTCATGGCGGCCGGCGGAGCTGGAAGAGAGATACTCGGCGAGGCGGTCGGACGGGCCGACGCCGGATTGTTCGGTGGTGGAGCGCCGCGCCTTTTCGACGACCTCGAGGAAGAATTGTTCCAGGTCGCGGCGTGGGTGTTCGACCTCCAACTCGCGGCCGACGATTTCGCGCAGGCTGGCGAGGACGCGTTGCAGCGCGTCGGCCGGGAGTTCCGGGAAGGTGATGCGCTGGCGTGTGCGCTCCTCGAGCAGGTCGCGGATCGGGCCGGAGGCTTGGATGCGGCCGTTGTAAAGGATGGCGATGCGATCGCACACGTCCTCGACGTCGGCGAGGAGATGCGAGGAAAGCAGGACGGTCTTGCCGCGATTGGCCAGGGTGCGGATGAGGTCCTTCATCTGGCGGCAGCCGATGGGGTCGAGGCCGGAGGTCGGCTCATCGAGGACGATGAGATCGGGATCGTTGATGAGCGCCTGGGCGAGACCGATACGGCGGGCCATGCCCTTGGAAAATTCGCCGACGACGCGGTGGCGCGCGTGGGTGAGACCGATCATGTCGAGCAATTGGCTGACGCGTTCCCGGCGTTGGGCGGCGGTGATGTCGAACAGGCGCCCGTAGAAATCCAGCGTCTCCTCGGAGGTCAGATAAGGATAGAGATAGGATTCCTCGGGGAGGTAGCCGACTCGGGCCTTCGATTTTACATCGCGCGGGGGATGGCCGAGGACGGTGAGTTCGCCATGCGAGGGGTGAAGGAGGCCGAGGATCATCTTGATGGTGGTGCTCTTGCCGGAGCCGTTGGGGCCGAGGAGTCCGAAGACTTCGCCGCGTGTGACCTCGAAGCTGATGTGGTCGACGGCGCGCACCTTGGGTCGGTGCCAGAAATCGCGGAAGACCTTGGTCAACTCCGCGGCACGAATGATGGGGTCGTGTTCTGCCATGGGGGAGAGATTAGCACTCGATGGGAGAGGCGGCAATTGTCGTGTGTGGGATGAAGAAGGGGGCAACCACGAAAGACACTAAAGACACGAAAGCGAACATGATGATGGGCCGCGAAAAGGCATAGGAGGCATGCAGGAGATAAGGGGAGGGGATTGGGCCAACAGATAGACGCGGATGATACAGATGGGGAATGAGGAGAGGGCCCACAGATTAAGCAGATTACACAGATGGGTAGGGGAGTTATGCAAAGGCATGAAAAGGGAGACGGATGAAGGGTGAAAACAAGAGATCGGATGGAGAGAAGATGAGCTAGGGGGGGAAGAGAAGGAGATAGATGAATCAGGGGCCGGGGACGAGTCGGTCCAAAGCGGCGCGGAGTTCCGCCGGGATGGGCCGCTTCTTCCACGTATCGCCGGAGACGGCGACGTGGACTGTCTTGACGGCGCCGACTTCGCGGAAAGCGTGATCGCGGAGCCGGAAGTTCAGCGTGAACGATGTATCGCCGATGCGCTGCGCGGTGAGGCAGATGGTGAGTTTATCGCCGACGCGGAGGGGTGCGCGGTAGTCTGACTCTGCGTGAACGATGGGGATGCGGTAATCCTTCTCCGCCAGCATGTGGCCGACGCCGAGGTTTGCGTCCTCGAGGAATGCCTCGAACGCGTGGTGGGCCAGTTCGAGCTGGCGGGCGAAATAGATGACGCCGGCCGCATCGGTGTCGGCCATGCGCACGGTCGTTTCCAGGCAATAGACGCCCGGCCGGGGATTGGAGCCTTCAGTCATTGAGGCGGATGCATCCCTGCGGCTGAGAATGCCGACATCACGCCGCCGAAGAATAGAATGAACCAGATGGCCATCCCGACGATACTGATGATGTAGAAGATGCCGGTCATCAGCAGGTAGGATTTCAGCTTCTCGAAGAAGGGTGCGAGATCGGTGGGAATGCTGTTGGCAAGGCCGAGTGCGGTCTTGGCGCCGAGCAGCGCCGTGCCGGCCATGATCATGAACGCGCCCCAGAGGATGCCCACGCAGGACAGGCAGTTGAAAACGCCGCCTATGATGCTCATGATGGCGACGAAGGTCATCCAGCCTTCCATTCCCTGAGGAATGCCGGACGCACTGCCGATACCGGCGGCGGAGCCTGCCGTGGGTGCTGCGGGAAAGGCATGTGCCGCGGGTGCGGCCGGCGCGCCGGTGTCGGCGGCATTCTGCAGTCCGGGAACCTGCGCAAGGGCGGTCCAGTTGGCCATGCCATCAGTCCAGACAAGGTCGTTGGGATGGAGCTCACCGCTTGAGATGAGTACGCGAAGTTGTTCCTCGGGAATGGGGCCCTGCTTTTCTGCGGAGCCGCTTACAGCGTAGTACCAGAGCTTGTCCATGATCGCCCTTTCGTTCAGTCGAAACGGTATTCTTGCTGCACAGGGGCACTATAGACGCGGGCATTGAACGTTCAAGTGATTTGTTCGGGGCCGAATCGTCGGCAGCGCCCTTTCGCCGGGCGGCCGGGTCGTGTATCTTGACACCAAACCTGCTTCGATGAAGAAGATTCTCCTAAGGCTGGCGATCGTGGCGTTCTGGCTGGGCGCGATGTTCTGGCTGGTTCGTTATGAAGCTTTTCCCGGTTGGTTCGCGCACGAGCTGCCGGGCTATCGCGGTATTTTTCCGGGCGGTCCGCTGATTCTCGATTCGTGGATGAAGGTCAGCTTCCAAGGCCGGCCGATCGGTTATAGCCACACGGCGGTGGATACCGATGAGCGGGCGGTGGAGTCCACGTACCTGGTGAACAACAAGACGGTGTTGCGGCTGAATGTGATGGGCGAGATGCAGAAGGTCTCGATCACGGCCGAGGCGGCGTTGGACGCGCTCTATCAACTGCAGCGTTTCTATTTCGCGATGTCGTCGGGGCGATACATGGTGAAGGTCGATGGGCGTCGCGTCGGCGAGAGTACCTTCGCTGCGCGCATGGTCACGCCC
>DAISJM010000079.1:0-10161 GCA_036821485.1 Verrucomicrobiota bacterium
AGGTGGTGCTATTGGATTTCTGGGCCACCTGGTGCCCGCCCTGCCGATCCGAATTGGGCCGATTGGACAAGATGTACAAGGAACTCAAGGACAAGGGCTTCACCTTGATCGGCATGACCGTGGATGACGGCTCAGTGACCGAGGTCGCCCAGGCTGTCAGCCAATTCAGCCTTTCCTATCCCGTGGGTTGGGCGGGTCCCGAGGTCCAGAAGGCCTACGGAGGGATACGCGCGGTGCCCACGAAGTTCCTGTTGGACAAGACTGGCGCTGTCCAGAAGCGCTACGTCGGCGTTGTGCCCGAAGAACAGATTCGTGCCGATGTTGCGACTCTGCTCGCCATGTAATATGACCGGGCAGCGACGGCGCAGACACCGTCACCAAGAGGTGCTTCGTGACTCGTTACTCGTTTGATCTGCGGAGGCTCATCCAATTCGCTGCCACTGTCTTCCTTCTGGCGGCATCGGCAGCATATGCGGCAGATCCCTTCAGCGCCAAGGCTTCGTGGATGGACGATGCGGGGAGCCGTCTGGTCAGGATCGACTTCACAGTACCGGCCGGGCATTTTCTGTACGCGGACCACCTCAAGATATCGGCAGGCGATACGACGCTGACGCCGCTGGAGGCAAAAGAGCCTGTTACGATTCTCGATAAGTTCACGGGTGAGGAGAAGAAGGTCTACGACACCGACTTCTCCCTGAAGTTTGCGCTCCCCGAAGGTGTTCGTAGTGTGCAGTTGTCTGTGGCCTACCAAGGATGCAACGACTCAGTATGTTTCTTCCCCCAGAAAAAAGCCTTCTCTCTGGGCGATGATGCAGCCGCTGCGGCCGACGGGACTGCGGAGACCCCCACGGGTGCTTCTTCTGCCGCCAATTGGAGGGATTTGGCTGATCGCTTCACCATTAATGCGCGCGACACGGGATATCTCGGGAAAGAGGACTTCATTGCATTCTTGGGACGTGGCGAGACGGGTGCGGCTGCAGAGGGAGACTTTCTTGCGCGCTCCGGGCAGTTGGGTTGGTTCTTCACCGTGCTGCTCATTCTCGTGGGTGGTATTGGACTGAACCTGACGCCGTGTGTTCTTCCGCTGATCCCGGTCAACTTGGCCATTATCGGAGCCGGGGCTCGTGCAGGTTCCAAGGCTCGCGGTTTTCTGCTGGGTGGTGCGTACGGGATGGGAATGGCCGCCGTTTATGGCCTGCTCGGATTGATCGTGGTGCTTACCGGTTCGAAGTTTGGAACGCTGAATGCATCACCGTGGTTCAATGCCATCATCGCCGTCATTTTCATCCTGCTCGCCCTCGCGATGTTTGATGTGTTCTCGATCGATCTGACCCGTTTCCAAGGTCATTCGGGTAAGCGAGGCGGGCGCAAGGGGCAGGTGGTGGCAGCGCTGCTGATGGGGGCCGTGGCTGCGTTGTTGGCGGGTGCGTGTGTGGCGCCGGTAGTGATTTCTGTCCTGCTGCTCTCCGGCAGTCTTTATGCCAAGGGGCAGGCCTTGGGGTTGATGTTGCCTTTTCTCTTGGGTGTAGGGATGGGCTTGCCGTGGCCCTTCGCCGGGGCCGGACTTTCCTTCCTGCCTAAGCCGGGCAAGTGGATGACGGTGGTGAAGTACACCTTCGGGGTGATCATTCTCGCGCTCGCGCTTTATTACGGTCATCTGGCGTGGCAGCTATTTCGTGACAAGACTTCCTCGACCGGTGGCGGGGCTGGAACCGCGGAGGCGGCGGGTCAATCTGACCGTGCGCTTGCCGCCGCGCTTCAGCAATCCCTGGACGAAGGGAAGCCGGTGTTCATCGATTTCTGGGCGACGTGGTGCAAGAACTGCCACGCGATGGAGAAGACCACGTTCCGCGATGCCGAGGTGCAGGCGCAGCTTGGTCGATTCATCGTGGTCAAGTACCAGGCCGAGGTGCCCAACGAATCTCCCGCGCGCGAGGTCTTGGATTACTTCGGTGCCGTGGGGTTGCCGACCTACGTTGTCCTTGTCCCCACCGCCGGGCGGTAGCATAATCGGCCCTGACCGGATCACGAGATTACGGAAAGGAGCTGCGTCATGTTTTATCCACCCGTCCACAAAACACAGATCGACATCAGTGTGGATCCCAGCGATGCGTCTGCCATGCGGAGCGCGCGGACAGAAGTTGAGCTGATGCGGTATGATATCGAGCGGCTCCTGATGATCACCGAGGCGCTTTGGCAGATACTCAAGGAGCAGCACGGATACGATGACTCGGAACTGACGAACCGGATCACGGAGATCGACCGGCGTGATGGCCGTCTGGATGGGCGGGTGGCCCCGCAGCCTCCCTCGTCCTGTCCGCGTTGCGGTCGTACATTGGAACGCAAGCGGCCGTTCTGCCTGTTCTGCGGCCAGATGATCGCGCACGACCCCTTCGAGCGCTGATGGCGTCGAAACCTGCCGGATAAAGGGCTGTTTTTCCAAGGGTTGGAAAAATGGATCCCTGATTTTCCAACCCTTGGAAATCCCGTGATTTCAACGAGTAATGCCTTTGTTCTTGAAACTGAACTTTGGTTCAGTTATGGTGCAGGGTGGATTTAAACAAGGAGAGGAACATGCCGCGAACGATTGATCTCGATGAGAAGGTCCGAAAGCTGCGGATGTTTTTTCGGGAAGAGGGTCGTGTTCCGGGCTACGGGGAAATGTTGAAGCTGTTTGGTTATCGCTCCAAGAACGCGGTGTTCGGTTTGCTGCAGAAGCTGGAGGAGGGAGGCTACCTCCGCAAGCGCAATGGAAAGATTTCGCCCACGGCCCGACTTTCCGGTTCTGTCCGCCTGCTGGGCACGGTGCAGGCTGGATTTCCGTCGCCCGCGGAGGAGGAATTGGCCGATACGTTGAGCTTGGACGAGTTCCTGATCGAGCGGCCCGAGGCGACCTTCATGTTGCGGATCAACGGTGATTCGATGATCGAGGCGGGAATTCATCCGGGCGACATTGTGTTGGTGGAAAAGGGGAAGGCGCCGAAGCCCAACGACATCGTGGTGGCCCAGGTGGATGATGAGTGGACCATCAAATATTTTGTGAAGGATGCGGCGGGTGTCCGGCTTGATCCGGCCAATCCGAAATATCGCTTCATCCGTCCGCGTCGTTCGCTGGTCATTGGCGGTGTGGTGAAGGCGGTGATCCGGAAATATCAATGAGAGTGGAAGGAAGTAACCACGAAAGACACCAAAGACACGAAAAAGAAATCGCATGAGTATTGTCCATAGAGAAGAGAGCTATTCGGTTATGGGTGCATGCTTCGAAGTCTATAAAGAGAAAGGATGTGGATTTCTTGAGTCTGTTTATCAGGGGTGTCTTGAGATCGAATTTGAACTTCGAGGCATGCCATTCAAGACTCAAATCCCATTGCCTCTTTTTTATAAGAAAATCCCACTCAAACATACTTATGTGCCCGACTTCGTTTGTTTCGGGAAAATTATTGTAGAGATCAAGGCTGTAGAACGCATTACAGATGAACACCGAGCCCAGGTGTTTAACTATTTGAAGGCCACGGGCTACAAATTGGGGTTGTTGGTCAACTTCGGCCATTTTCCCCAACTCGAGTATGAGCGTGTTGTTCTCTGATTTCGTGTTTTTGGTGTCTTTCGTGGTTACTTCCGTGGTTTTGAATCTTGGACCTCCATGTGTGCGCAGCCCATTATGTTGCATGCGTTTCCCCATGCGATTTTGCATCTCGATGGGGATGCATTTTTTGCCTCGATTGAGCAGTCGGTTCATCCTGAACTGAAGGGCAAACCGGTGGTGACGGGGAAGGAGCGTGGGATTATTGCCTGCGCGAGTTATGAGGCCAAGGCGCTGGGTGTGAAGCGGGGCGTGACGTTGTGGGACGCCCGCAAGATGTGTCGCGAACTGGTGGTGTTGTCGAGCGACTACGAAACCTACAGCCTCTACTCCAAGCGTATGTTCGACATCATGCGCCGGTACACGCCGATGGTGGAGGAGTATTCCATCGATGAGGGATTTGCCGATCTCTCCGGGCTGCGCCGGGTATTCCACACATCCTACGAAGACCTGGCGCGGCAGTTGCAGGAGGCCATCCGCGCGGAATTGGATATCACGGTGTCGGTGGGGCTCAGCCTGTCGAAGAGCCTGGCGAAACTGGCATCGAAGTTCCGCAAGCCGAGGGGATTCACCGCCGTGGCGGGGCATCACATCCACCTGTTTCTTGAACGCATTCCACTCGAGAGAGTTTGGGGGTTTGGACCGAACACGACAAACTTGCTTAAAAAGCACGGATTGAGGACCGCGCTGGATTTTGCGCTCAAGCCGGAGAAGTGGGCGGAACAGTTGATGGGCAAGGTGGGGAAAGAGATCTGGGGCGAACTGCGCGGGTGTCCGGTGCATGCGGTGACGACGGAAGAGAAGTCCTCGTACTACACCGTCAGCAAAACAAAAACATTCAGCACGCCATCGCGCGAGCGAGAATTCATTTATGCCAAACTCGTGCGGAATCTGGAATCGGCCTTCATCAAGTTACGCCGACACAAGTTGCGCGCAAAGGTGATGGGCATAGCCCTGCGGTACCAGGATTTCAGCGAGGAGGCGGCGGAGGCGGTTTTGAACCGGCCCACATCGAGCACGCAGGAGGCAATGCCGTTGCTGCACGAGATGTTCGGGCAGGTCTTTCGGGCGGGGCCGGAATATCGTGCCACGATGGTGGTGCTCGGCAAGTTGGAGGCTGATCGGGGAGAACAGTTCGAGCTTTTCGAGGATCGGGTTCGGATCGATAAAATGTCGAAGGCATCGCGGGCGGTAGATGAGATCAATGGGAAATATGGCAAACATGCGCTCAGCCTGGGGACGTCGTTATACCTTGCCGCCATGCGCAAAACGGATCGTGACGATGTGCCCGGGAGGAAAAAGGATTTGCTGGTGGGGGAGAACGGCCGGCAGCGTCTGAATATTCCCAAGCTGGGGATTGACGTATGACGGCGGGGCGATCATGCGTGATTCTCCGGATTCCAAGGGTAGACTGATGGGTGATGTTATGAGTGAACCGGCAAAGATCAGTGTGGGCGTAGCGGGGTGGTCCTACCCGGATTGGGAGGGCTTTGTCTACACGGGGAAAATCAGGGACAAGCTTCGCTTCGTGGCGGGTTATGTCGATCTCGTGGAGATCAACAGCACGTTTTACCGTCCGCCCGAAGCGCGAACTGTGAGTTCGTGGGTTCAGCGCACGAGCGACCTGCCGGATTTCTACTTCACTGCGAAGCTGCATCAGGAGATTACACACGAAGGTCGGATTGGGGACGGCATGGTACGTGCCTTCCGCGAGGGGTTCGCGCCGATGGCGGAAGCCGGACGACTGAAGCATTTGTTGGCACAGTTTCGATATGATTTTGCTGACACGCCGGATAGCCGAAAACATGTGGAGAGCATCCGGGAGACCTTTGGCTCGCTTGCCGAACTGGTGCTGGAACTTCGTCACATATCGTGGCAGCAGCCCGCATCGTTGGATTATCTGGATGAGTTGGGCGTGACGGTAGCGAATCTGGATTATCCGATGGCGAAGAACTCCTTCAGTCTCCAGGAATGCCGGGTGGGAATGAACGGCTATCTTCGGCTCCACGGGCGCAACACGGCGGCGTGGTTTGATAAGAAAGCCGGGCGCGACCAGACCTATAATTACCTCTATTCGCGGAGCGAATTGGAGGGCATACGAGATCGCGCTGTATCGCTTGCGAAGAATTTCCGCTCGCTGACGATTGTGGCCAACAATCATTACGAGGGCAAAGAGGTCGCGAATGCTTTGCAGCTCAAGGCGATGCTGCTCCGGGAGAAAGTGAAGGTGCCGCCGGGCCTGCTGGCGCGTTATCCTGCTTTGACCGAGGTGGCTGAGCCGCCGCCCGACGGGGAACGGATGTTGTTCTGATTTTTTGTCTTTTGGGTGATGGACGGCTGCGCGATACTGACCGCCAACTTCTGGAGATGGACCATGACAAAGAAACTGCTTTGGGCGCTGATTTTGATCTGCCTGTGCGTGATTCTGATTGTGCTGAATCGTGATTCGATGAGTCTGGACCTGCTGGTGACACAGGTCAGGACCGCAGAGTCATTTGTCCTCCTGGGCTTCACGGCAGCGGGTGTGGCCATCGGGCTTCTGCTGAAATAGGGGGCCGGGGCCGACGTGAGTTCAGCGCAGGCGCGACAACTGGCGCAGATGGTCCGCGAGGCCCGGCGGATCGCAGTGCTGACAGGCGCGGGTGTTTCCACGGCTTCGGGCATTCCGGACTTCCGATCTGCAAACGGCTTCTACTCCGACGAGCGGAATGCCAATGCCTTCGACATCAACGAATTCAATCGTGATCCGAGTTTCTACTATCGATTTGCCCGTGAGTTCTATGATGTGGTCGCGAAGGCGCAGCCGAACGTCGTGCATCAGGCGCTGGCCGCGTGGGAGAAGCGTGGTCAGTGGGTCAGGATCGCCACGCAGAATGTAGACGATCTTCACCAACGTGCAGGATCCATGCACGTCTATCCGGTACACGGGACCGTCGAGAGCAGCACGTGTCAAGATTGTGCGCGTCGCGTGAAGACCGTTTCGCTGGAGGAAACGATCAGGGCTGGGCAGGTACCCCTGTGTGCGTGCGGGGGTGTGTTCAAGCCCGACATCACATTCTTCGGGGAGATGCTGCCGGAGGATGCCTGGGAGCGGTCTGTCCGAGCGATGTCGCAGGCGGACCTTGTTCTGGTGTTGGGGACGAGCCTGGTGGTGTTTCCTGCGGCATCGTTACCCGGCTACCGTCCCGACAGCGCGCGCCTGGTGATTGTAAACCGCGATCCGACACCGGAAGACGCTGAGGCAGACCTTGTCTGCAGGGATGATTTATCGTCTTTGCTGGAGCAGGTTGCCCCATAGATGCCGGACTGCCGTGCCGCTTGGCTTTTCCCCGTCCGTGTGATAAAGAGTAACCCTGCTGATGACAACGACTTTTCACATTTCCAAGGCGGTCGAAACCCTGCTGAAAAAGGGCGTGGTTATTCCGTGTCCGGCAGCGGTTGAGGTCGGGGAAGACGTGAACCTGGAGCAGATTGCGCCGGGGGTGGTTCTTCACACCGGCTCGAAGCTGCTTGGGGCCTCGTTGTCCGTTGGGCCGGGTTGTGAGATTGGCGCCGAGGCGCCCGCGACCGTGGAAGATTGCCAACTTGGGCGGGGGGTTGCCCTGAAGGGGGGTTACTTCTCGGGAGCTGTGTTTCTGGATGGATCGAGCATGGGCAGTTGCGCCCACGTGCGGCCGGGCACAATTCTGGAAGAAGAGGCCAATGGTGCGCACTCGGTTGGCTTCAAGCAGACGATTCTGTTTCCTTTTGTGACGGCGGGAAGCCTCATTAACTTCTGCGATGCATTGATGGCAGGAGGCACGAGCCGCAAGAACCATAGTGAGATCGGTTCCTCCTATATTCACTTCAACTTCACGCCGCACGGCGACAAAGCGACAGCGTCGCTGGTGGGTGACGTACCGCGTGGCGTTATGCTGGACCGGCCGCCTGTTTTTCTTGGCGGGCAGGGCGGGCTTGTTGGGCCGGCGCGGATTGGGTTTGGGTGCGTAGTGCCGGCCGGGGCCATTCTGCGTGAGGACGTGCCCGAAGATGGCATGCTGGTGAGTCCTTCGGACAAGGCTTCGAAGAAGAAGCCTTACGCCATGGGTGCCTATCGCGAGATCGGGCGCGTGGTCAGGAACAACCTTCTGTACATCGGCAACATCCGGGCGTTGCAGGCTTGGTACAAGGATGTGCGACGAGGATTCATGGCGAGGGATGGCTTTGAACTTCGTTGCTGGGAAGGCGCGTTGCGTCAACTCGATGCAGTGCTCGCGGAGCGCATCAAGCGTTTGGGTGAGTTGGCCGCGAAGATGAAGTTGTCAGTCGAACTGGCCAAGGCGTCCGGGGCGTCCTCCGTTGCCGTGGCGGAGCAGGAGCGCCTGCTGAAGATTTGGCCTCAGTTGGAAGTGCGGTTGAAACAGGAACCGGATGCTGTTCTGGGTGCGGAAAACCGGGATGCGGTACTCAAGCGTGCCGCAGGTCGAGAGGGTGCGGGCTACCTGAAGGTTGTGCAGGGCTTTGATCCGGCGGCGCGGGCTGCGGGTGCAAAGTGGTTGCAGGCGATTGTGGATTCAGTGGCCCAGCTCTGGGACGCGAAGTCTTAAGGAGAGAACCATGGGACGCTTGTTCGGTACAGATGGTGTGCGTGGTGTGGCCAACATCCCGCCGATGACGGCGGAGATGGTGCTCGAGATCGGTCGCGCCACGGCGCATGTGTGCAAGCGTCACAAAGATCGGCGCCATCGCATTGTAATCGGCAAGGATACGCGCGTCAGCGGCTACATGGTTGAAAATGCACTAACGGCCGGGATTTGCTCGATGGGCGTGGACGTTCTGCTCGTGGGGCCGATGCCGACGCCGGGGATTGCCTTCATCACGCACAGCATGCGGGCGGATGCGGGCATGGTGATCTCGGCATCGCACAATCCGTACCAGGACAATGGCATCAAGATTTTCTCGCGTGACGGCTTCAAGTTGCCGGATGAGGAAGAGGATCAGATCGAGGAATTGATCGTCTCCGAGCACATCCGGGATATTCGCCCGACGGCGGGTGACATTGGCAAGGCCAGGCGCATCGAAGACGCCATGGGGCGTTACATCGTTTTCTGCAAGAACACTTTTCCCGATGATCTGAGTCTGGATGATCTGAAGATTGTCATCGATTGCGCACATGGGGCGACTTACAAGGTTGCGCCGATCGTGTTCTCGGAACTTGGAGCTTCCGTTACGACGCTGAATTGCGAGCCGAATGGCCTGAACATCAACGATAATTGCGGGTCCCAGCATACGGAAGCACTGGTCAAGAAGGTGCGGGAGACCGGGGCGCATGTGGGGTTGGCGTTCGACGGTGATGGCGACCGCGTGATTGCGGTGGATGAGAAGGGCAACGAACTTACAGGCGATCACATTCTGGCCATCTGCGCGCAACGCTACAAGGAAATGGGACTGCTTCGCAACGACATGGTTGTGACCACGGTCATGGCGAATTTCGGCTTTCTGGCAGCCATGAAACGGATGGGGCTGCGCTACGACATCGCGCCGGTCGGCGACCGCTATGTGCTCGAGAACATGAAGAAGCAAGGCGCCGTTCTGGGAGGAGAGGCGTCAGGGCACGTTATTTTCCTGAATCATCACACGACGGGCGACGGGATTATTTCGGCGCTTCAGTTGCTGGCCGCGCTGCAGGCCAGCGGGAAGCCGCTTTCCGAATTGCGGAAGATCATGACCCTGGCGCCCCAGAAGATGATCAACATATCAGTTTCGCGGAAGCCGCCGCTGGAAGAAATCCGCGAGGTACAAGATGCCATCAAGGCTGCGGAGGAGAAGCTCGGAGACCAAGGCCGTGTGCTCGTGCGCTATTCAGGCACGCAGTCCATGTGCCGGGTGATGGTGGAGGGTCCGACGGAGGAACTCACCCTGCAGTTGACCGAGTCCATCTCTGCCGTGGTCAAGAGGTGCATCGGATAGGACGGGAAAACGTGGAGATCATTATTCAGCGGGATGGCGCGGCGGCGTGTTTGTACGCCGCGCGTTTCATGGCGGCGGTTATCCGGCGGCAGCAGCATTCGGTGTTGGGACTGGCTACGGGCAGCACGCCCGAGAAAGTCTACGCCGAGTTGGTGCGCATGCATCGCGATGAGGGTTTGAACTTTGGGGGTGTCAGCACCTTCAACTTGGATGAGTATGTCGGCCTTGATCCGTCGCATGCGGGTTCCTATCGCTACTACATGGACCGGCATCTGTTCAGTCGGGTGAATTTGCCCCGGACGGCAACGCACTTCCCGGACGGCATGGCCAAGGATCTCGTGGCGGAATGCCGGCACTATGAGGAAAGCATTCGGAAGGCCGGCGGGATAGATCTGCAACTGTTGGGCATCGGGCGCGATGGGCACATCGGATTCAACGAACCGACCTCTTCACTTTCGTCCCGGACGAGGATCAAGACGCTGACAGAGCAAACGATACGGGACAACAGTCCTCACTTTGGTCCCGGGGAGAAGGTTCCCTTCCACGTGCTGACGATGGGAATTGGCACGATCCTGGAAGCGCGCGCGGCATTGTTGCTGGCCTTTGGGGAGTCGAAGGCGGATGCGGTG
>DAISJM010000080.1:0-9809 GCA_036821485.1 Verrucomicrobiota bacterium
GTGGTTCTGGGCCGACAGCGGCGGCAATCTTTGGACAGCAAGGGAGCAGTCCATCGCCATAGAATTCTACTCCAAGACCTTCGGTGGAGCTCTTTCCGCCACCAGCATGCAAGTTCAAGGCATCGGCCAGTCTTGGACCCAGAAGAGCATCCGCGCTGTCGCCCCCATCGGTGCATCTTGGGGCCGGATCGTCATTTCCGTGAATGGCGCCGGATGGAACGGCGCACTGCAGTTTGATGATGTTGAACTGCGCTCGCTCTCGCAGCGGTCCCAGAGCTTCAATGATTGGGCCACCTATACCAACGACACCTACAACATGCGGGATGACTGGCTCATCAGCACCGGCAAGACTGTTTCCACCTATCTGCTGCCGCCCGACACCAACAGCATTCCTCTGGCCCGCTCCGGTTGGGCCGTCAGCCTCGCGGGCGCGAGCAATCTTCTTCAAACGCCCCAAATCGCAGGTGGCGTGGGCACTATTCGCTTCTGGTATCGCCACGGGTTCACCGATACCAACACTTCGCCGACCCAGGCTCTCGGCTTCTCCGTGGAAACTTCTCCCAACGGCTCCAATTGGACCATTGTCGCCAGCAGCACCAATGTCCTCAACACCACCTACAACCAATTCGCGAAGTACATTTACGACCTCACCTCCACGTATGTCCGCGTCGTACAAACCATCGGCACAAACCGGCTGATCATCGATGACATCGATATAGCCTATCCCGAACTCATTCGCCGCTACCAGGACTTCAACGACTGGAGCGGAGCCGCCGCCAACGATTGTCACGAATTCGGCGGGTGGGTGGTCTGTACCGGACGCATAGTCTCTGCAAATGCTCTGGACGGCTTGTGCGCTTGGCTCTACTACACGCCAGCCAGCAACAACTATATCCAGTCGCCGTTGTTCACCAACGGCATAGGCGAAATCAATCTCTACTACCGGCATGCCGATGGAACAAACGCCATCACGTTCTCCATCCAGACATCCACGGATGCCGTTCACTGGTCTCACGCTGATCGCGTTTCTGCCTTCACCAACCGAACATGGGAAGCGCTCTCCGTCTATCTCTACGAAACACACCCCGCCTACGTGCGTATCCTGCATGAGTCCGGGCCTAAGGAGTTGCTCATCGACGGCATCGACGTTTCCCTGCCCCAAATCGTCCGTCGGCAAACGTTCGACGCATGGCCCTCCATCATCAAGTACGCCGGGTACGTCTTCCAAGGCTGGCGCATTGATGACGGCTATGTGACGGACAGCGGCGCCTACGAGAGACAGGCTGCAAAGCTGCTGCAGACCGTCAACTCAAACGCCTTCATCAGCAGCCCCTATTTCCCGGAAGGTGTCGGGGCTATCAGCTTCTGGTATCTCAAAGACGGAACCGGGACAGATCCCTCTTACGCCCTTCAAACGTCCACAAACGGCACGAACTGGGTCACGATTCAAAGCATCAAGATGTCCAACACAACGTGGCAGTACTTCACCAAATACGTCTTTGATGCAACGAGCCATGTCGTTCAACTCATCCACACTAGCGGTGCCACTCGAGCCATGTTTGACGACTTCTATGTCGCCGCGCCCGCCCCGCCAGCCAACATGTACCTCTACGCATGGCACTCCCCGGTTGCGCCCTACACCAATGATGAGATATCGATCCAAGCATACACGTTCCCCGAGTATGGCGCCGTCGCACCCACAGTCACTTCCTACTACCGGCTTGGCACCACGGGCGCCTACACCGCCCGCAGCATGATCCAGACCGGCTACGTGACATGGGTCAACCAAACTAACATCCCGCCCCAGCCACGCGGCACCACCGTCCAGTATTACGTGGCGTGCTACTACGGTGGCGCAGGCAGCGAACTGACCAGCCCTGCGTTCTATCCGTCCGGCGGCCCCACCAATCCCGTCACGATCTTCATCCCGCGCAACCCGCCCGGCAAGGTGTGGATCAACGAACTCAATTATCTGAACGATATGCTAGTCCCTGACCCATCATTGGACACCAACGAATTTGTTGAGATATGCGGGCCTATGGATTGGGACATCGGAGGTTGGACGCTGGAGTTGTTCGTTGGCGAATCAGAAGAGGGCAGGTTCAGCTACTACGGCACCTACAAAGTGCCGCTGAATACAGTGATCTCCAACAAGACCAGCGGTTTCGGCTTCTACGTATTTGGGGATTCGGAACTGGGCACCAATAAGAACATCACCCTGACCTACACCAACGAACTCGATGGGTCTCATATCTCCGATGGATGGATCGCCAGTGGCGTACGACTTTGCAATGAGGGTGGCGGCGTGGAACAAAGCGTCTCCTATCGAGGATCACTACCAGGGTTTACTGACATGACATCCGAGGAATGGTGGACCCGTCTCGACCCCAATAGCCTGCAACTCTGGGGCACGGGTTCCTACTACACCAACTTCCTGTGGGCGACGAACACGATGACTCCGGGCTATGCAAACATCGACCAGTTCTTCGACACAAATGTCGTCTTCGTTCCGGACATCGACATCGTCTGGTTCCAAGTCTATACGAATGTCGTGCTCAAGGCGTACGACACGAACACTTGGCAACACACGCCCTATTACGTGACCAACGGCCTGATCGACTCCGGCAACTGGCAGCAGGTCGCCGGATTCAACAGCACGTGGTCCGGCTCCACTAATACGCTCTGGTTCAACTTCCCAACCACCAGCGGTGTCCACTTCTTCCGCATCCGCGCCATCAAGCCGTAGCACGCGCCGTTGTCGTGCGTCCGTTTTCGTATACGTCGTGTCTTTCGAGGACTGCCCTCCGCTCATCCACACCCATTCGTTTTGAATCCGCGTAAATCTGTGTGATCTGTGGGCCCTTCTTCTCCAGTCTTCTGTAGTGCGCCACGGTGTGGCGCAATTTCCCCATCTTCTGTAGCCGGGGGCGTTGACCCCGGGGGCTGAGTCCGTCAGGAGTAGCCACAAAGAGGCACAGAAAGCTCAAACCGGAAGGACGGTGTTGAACAGAAGCTAACGCTTGCCCGCCTGAGGAGGGAAGAGAACAAAGGCCGGATTCAAGCGCGGATCACAATATCCAAATCCCCTATGCATCCCTTCCGTGAATCTGTGTTCATCTGCGTGTATCTGTTGGCTCATCTTAATCCCCTCTGATTCTTATGCTTCCTCGTGGCAATCATCTTGCCGTGCCTCCATATCTTCATCCGCGCCATCCTCCTTCGCTGAAGCTACGGCGGACAAGTCTGTGGGCAAGTCCCCCTCCTCTGTGACTCTTGTGCCTTCTCGCGGCAATCATCCTGGCCGTTTTCGTGCATTTAGTGGGCAATCCGGGTAGAGAGGGAATTCTCACGCAAAGACGCCAAGGCAGGAGCAGATCAGGATTAGCCACAAGAAGGCACAAGAAGCTCATACTCCTCGACCCGTTGCCCAAATGGAGAGATGCATAGCTTCGCTCGGCATGACAACGGCGGAAGCAACAAAACGCGACGATAGCTGTCATTCTGATGCCGGTCTTGCGGCAGAAGAATCTCGTCTTCGGACTTGGGCAACACACCGTCCTCTTTGTGATTCTTGTGCTTTCTTGCGGCAGAATCCTGATCCCACTGAGTTCTGAATTCTGCGTACTCGGTGCTGTGCCTTCCCAACCTACTGATCAATGTACCGGAGCATGCGGATGAACATCTCGTTACGGCCCGTAGCGGGATTCGGGAAGGGATCGCGCCAGACCAGCGCCACCGCGCGCTTCTCGCCAAGGATGGTGTCCACGTCCGGCTCGTACACGCCACGCACACCTTGATCATTAATCGCCTGGGCCACAACAATGATCGTGAACAAGTTCTGGTTCGGGCTGAACAGCCTGTAACTGTTACGAATCACTCCCTCAGCCTGCATATTGGACAACGGCTTGCCGTTGTCACGAGGGTCTCGGCCCCAATTGTCTGTAGACCCACGTCGCAGAGCCTGGATGCCCACCCAGTCCGCAAAGCCGTCGAAGGAATCGGCACCCCACGAATCGTCCTCTGCATTGTAGTCCGCAAGGGACTTCACCAGAGACTCCGCCCGCGACACACCGACCGTATACGCTCCCCCGTCACCGGGATATTCGGACATGGGACAACCCACGAAAACGGAATACCACACGCTGGTGTTCAGTGAATGCGGATTGATCTTGCCGTACAAATAGGGGTTTACCGTGTTGAGTGGCTCCACGCGGAACTTGGAAAGAAGATCGGCCCCCGCTGACGACAATAGGTCTATTGTCTCCCACGGAGCGCCCGTGGGGATAAACCCCATTTCCGCCACGCTCTGCATGGGCCCATTGCGGACGAACATCAAGCTCCCCTCGAAGCCGCCATTGGTCGTCTGATTCCAAACAAGGGGTGCGCTGAAGATCGCGCCAATATTCGCAGCCCCAAGTGACTTAGGTCCTTGGCTCCAGCAGCGTGCATCTGTGAGGTGGTTAACTCGCGGATCATTACACCGAAGGCTTTGTAACGGTGATTTGGGAGGAGAACTCGCACCAGCACTCGGCTTGGCAATACCTGCAACCAACAGCGTAAGACCAGGCGCCCCGCTGTTAACGGTTCGATCTACATCCGTGCCCGTGTCATTGTCTCGCACTCTGATGTCAAAGTTATTCAACAGCACATTTATGGTCGGGGGAGTCCATACCATGATTGGGGCACTCACAAGCTGAAATCTGACGGTCTGATACCACCCCCCACCCTCGACCACGGTGAATGGAGGCGTGGAGGTTATACCCCCCATTGCAGAGAGGGTCACGGCCCCAACCCCGCCAGCAACAATGCCCAAGCTATGATACTCCACAGTGTACTGCCGGTCATTCGTCACTACCGTTGGGAACGGGTAGCAGAGTTCAATATCCACATAAACATCCAAGAAGTAGTTGGATCCGTCATGCCGGGCTTGAACACCGGCGTCGATTTCGTTAACCATTGGTATCGGTTCGCAACAGGGTACATCAAAATTAGCGCCACCCGAACCACCGGGAATGAAATCAGCATCCGTGTAATCCTCGAAACATCGCGCCATGTCTGTAGGATTGGCAAAACCCAATGCAGCAAAAACGTTCTGGGCGTCGGCAGCGGTCCAATCCTTCAAATTCAGGGGGGCACCTGCAAAAGTACTCTCCCATGTTCCAACCCCCGCCGCGTTTCCCTTCCACCAACCACGATCATACGAGAGCGAATACGGCGTCAGGTTGTTCAAAGCATCAGCGTCGATCGCGTGTTCCTCTTTAAAGGCCGCTTGTCCGCCTGTGCCATCATTGAGATAGATGATCTCAGGCAGAGAATCAAAACGATGGTAGAATGCCCTGTTCTCGTACAGGAACTGCGCATTTTCACGCGTTTTCACCTCGGGCAACAAACGTGCATCGATTTCGCCGATGCTCTCCCCCTCTCTCCTGGCCGGAGCACCCTCATTTTCGGTAGTAATCAGGTTAACATCCAACAATCCTGTGCAGTCAACAACGAGATAGGCTACTCGCCCCAAGATGATATTGGTCTGCGGGTCCACTATGTTGATCCACTCAGCTCCGGCAGCTTTTGAAGCGGCATCATACGCACCCCCACCCGTGGTTAAGTACTTGCTCGGCAGCCAATCCTCAATTTCTCCCGAAATCAGTTCAATTCCGTCATTCTGAAGCGTTCTGGTGGAGGCATCCACTGACAACGACGGGAGCAGGGCGAAGTCTCTCGGCAAGTGGATCATGGTGGGGCGGGCAACGCTACTTTCCGCCCCTGGAGCATATAGCCAATCATCTTTCGTCGCCTGAACAGATGGATTCGCGTCTCGCATGAAGTCGTTCACATCTGCCATAGCGCGAGCCACAGCCGTGTGCAGTAGTTGCCGCGTCTTCATGTCATCTCTCCCAGCTTCCGACGTCAGGCGTTCTGTCCGCATGGCAATCGAAAGAGACACGGCAAGCAGCAGCATCACGCCAAGGAAACCGAGCACGGCTACCAACGCCACACCCTCTTTGTCTTGTTTATACCTCTTCACATCGAAACCCGTCTCATTAATAGGGCAGAGGGTGCAATCTCTCGGCCAACCCCATACTCGGGGCTAGACGATTTATGTAAACCGTCGAATCCTGATACAGGATCGCGTACGCCGCAGCCCTCAGGCGCTCCTTTACATCCCCACTAGAACCCTCGCTACCCGCCAACAGTGCCGACGCCTTCTTCATGGCATCATCTGAGGCTATCTGGAGGTAGATGTCGATATAGGCTGGCGGCACATTCGAAGACTGAGGAGGGTTAAAACCGGGATAGTCATAGATGCTGCTGAAGACCTGATAATCTCCCCATATGCCATAGGCATCTGTCTGCATGTTCTCCCCTGACAAACTGCAGATCCATATGTCAAACCGAACTACGTTCTCCGCAATGCGGTCAAACTTATACCCTCCCCCTGTCGTATCAATGCCCGCATACGGATACTTGTGGAAGTTCCACCATTCACGCTGCTTCCCAAGAGAGTCAATGCCGGCGGCGCGGGATGAACCATCGGACCGCCAAACGCGTGAAAGGATATACGTCGTATACCCCTTGTCCTGTCTGTTGGTCACGTAATAGATCACCTGCTCATACGCGCGGGTCGCCCCGTTTTCATAGTCTCTCGGGCCCGACGTAGTGCTAAAACAAATCGCATCATAGTTGTCATCGACAATGTTGGCTTCCTTGAGCATGGCCAGGCGGCGGTCCACCGCCAATCCCTCAAGATCGCTGGAGATCATATCCATGGCGGCCCGAATAGTGGCCGCGCGAGACGCCGTGGTAGTCGCGCGTGTATAGGCCCGGGTCGCCTCCGCAAACAGCCTGCTCAAGGCCAGCGTGATCAGAAGCAGCACCGCCATCGAGGCCAAGACCTCGATGAGGGTGAATGCAGATTGTCTCGCACTCTTCATACTCAGATCGTCCTACAATGGCGTAGCATATTCCCGGTAGAAAACCGTTCCCCTTCTAAACTTACCTGTTTTGACCTGATCTCTCTTGTCGCCCGGCCACACTTCCAGACGCACATACTTTGTCTGGCTGGCAGGCCCGTCGCCGTACTCCAATGTATAGGTGAACGAAGCCACCTCGTACTTTTCAATAGCCCAGAAGGCACCCCCTTGGTCGCCATACCAGAATGGAATCCAAGGGAAATACCCAGGGTCGTTGGCTTCGCGTTCTTTGATACGAGGCTGACTATTATCTAATATACCGTCAACGGCATGAGTCATCGTAATACTCATTCCATCGAAGTCATCAAGACTCCATGAGTTGGTATTCGCCTCAATGGCTGTGAAAACATAGCTGGCGAAACACGCCACTTCACCCGCCTCAGTGGAGCGTCGCCCCGCATCCAACGCCTGCGGAAACAGAGCAAACACGGTCATGACACCCATCGCTACGACAAGGATCGCCAAGGATACCTCGACCAGCGAAAAACCTGCCTTAGATGTTTGGATCGCCGTCATAGAGCACGCTTATCTGCCCAGTCAAACCACGGACCATAACGGTATTTGTCAACCCCGCCACATGCGTAATAGCGCTCATCGTACCCGAGTCCGTCCTCACATCGAAGTAGCGAGAACTGGTAAGCGGTATCTTGATGTCTACGCCAGGTCCCCACCCGGTGCTGCCGAAGAAATAGGCCCGCCCATTGGGCCTGAACTGGATTGCAGGCATGCGCACAGGATTGGCACTGGGAGGGAAAGGGAAGACGGTCTCTGCCCCGGGACTATAACTTTTCAGCACGTCCTGATTAGATTTCCCACCTGTGCGGTCTGCAAACGTCACCCCCTTGGGCAGATAACGCCAATCTGCAATGTAGTAAAAGCCATCGGTCTTGTTGCTTGCAATGGCCGCATACGAGCGCAACGCTCTGTCGACATCTGTGCCTGTGTAGGCCGTGACAGTACTTACACTCGGAAACACCACGTACACGGTCTCGCGATGCGTCACGGCGTACTGCCTCGCCAACCGCAGCGTCGTGGTCAGCGGGGCAATCGATGTACTCAGGCCCTTCCGCGTAAACGTCTCCAGTGACGGCACCGCCACAATGAACAAGATCGTCATGATCGCAATGACGGCCAACAGTTCGACCAGCGTGAAACCACGCCTGCTCACTGCAGGCAGTTCGACCGGATCACAAGCCCGCCTGCTCACTGCGGGCAGTTCGACCGGATCACAAGCCCGCTTGCTCACTGCAGGCAGTTCGACCAGCGTGAAGGCCTCTCGGCTCCCACATTCTGTCTGCTGCGTCCTGCGTTCTATGTTCTTCCCCATCATTCCCAACTCTTTGCGTTGTCCTGCATGGTCGTCGCAATGCCATCCGCCCCGGGCGACCAAGCTATTACGCTGTCGAATACGGCCACACCCAGCCGACTTGTGATCACACCATCGTCATTCAAATCAAAGAGAATCATGTTCGTCTGGCCCCACGGATCCACCAATGCATATGTATGATCTATGGATTCCTTGTCGAATTCGAAGAACGTGATGCGCTTGGGATTATATCTCTTAACAGAAGTTTCGTCGCCGCTTAGATGGCCCATATCATCATAAAGGCTTGGGCTCAGCAGCATCACGAGATTGGAATTCATCGGTATGCCATAGGAACCATTTGCGCCCTCTCTTGCCAACAGTGTGCTTTGCCCCATACAATAGCTGTTGGAGACTGGCCATTTGCCGTATTCGTTGTAGTAATTCTTCCACGCGGTCGCAAGCGCCTTGACCTGCGCCTGCGCCTTCGTCTGCTCGCCCTTCTTCAACACGGAATTGATCGCGGGCAGGAGAATCGCCGCCAACAGGGCAATGATGCCGATCACCACGAGCAGTTCGACCAGCGTGAAACCACGCTTGCTCACTACAGGCAACTCAACCAGCGTAAACGCAGCCCGAACTCGTGGCGTTGGCAGGGCGAACCCCTGGTCGCCGTAGGCGCCGCCTTCGGCGGGTAAACCTCCGGGTGAGCCGCTGCCCTGCATCCTCAATCTCTGGGTGCGACAGTTCATGCCTATTATTCTATCCCCTCCGGCACCATCATGAATCCATTGGTCGTGGTATACGGCCCAGGCCCATAGGAACAGACCGCTACTGACACTCCTCTCTTCCACCACCCCTTCCCATCGGGACGGCTTGGCGCGGGAGGACTCGGCATTTTCGAGAAGTAGCACTGGTTGTCGTAGTCTGTGTCCATGCAAATCACATACGGGTTGCCCCAAGGATCCAGATAGTATCCCTCTTCCTTATCATATCTCAAATTCCTGTAATCGGTCCCAGAGAGTGAACTCTCCGGCACATCCAGGAATACAATCCGACGAGGGTTGTTGGTAAGCCCGACATTCCCCTGCGCGTCCACGCTCCGAAGAATGTTCATGACTACGTTCTGTTGCTTCGCCACAGCCACGATGTCTTTACCGCCATAGTCTATGTCAGGCCAGCCGTTACCATCCGGCGTCGGCATCTTGCTGTACTCGGCGTAGTAGGCCTTAATCGCCGCAACGATGTGATTCATCTCCTGCCTGGCCCGGGTGATCTCTGCACGCTTGATGCCCTGGTTGATCGCCGGAAACAGAATCGCAGCCAATATCCCAACAATCGCAATCACCACCAACAGCTCGACCAGCGTGAACGCGTTATCCCTTGCCCCTTGCCTCTTGCCCTCTTTACCTTCTGACATCTTGCTCTTCACGATTTCCTTCTTCTGCTCACCCGTCTTCGTCCCAACTCCCTGCTCCTTGCTCCCTGCTCAATTCCCCACCTCATTCCCACGACTTCAGAAAACTGTTCGACGC
>DAISJM010000081.1:0-9617 GCA_036821485.1 Verrucomicrobiota bacterium
AGGGTTCAGGGTTGCCCACAGTCGATACTGGTCCTGATGTGCGATGAATTGCGTAAACCTCTTTTCAAAGGCGGGAGATAAGGGTATCTTCTCTGAAATCCGTTCACTCGACGCCGATACGAGCAGATGAAATACGCGATCATTGGTGATGTTCATGGCAACTTGGAGGCTCTCCAAGCCGTGCTGGCAGACGCGAAGGAACAGCGCGTTACTCATTACGCTTGTGTCGGGGATGTTGTGGGCTACAACGCGAACCCGGTTGAGTGCCTGCAGTTGATCCGGGATCTGGGTTGCACGGTGGTGCGTGGAAATCACGATCACTACTGTTCGCACGACGAGAACCTGAACGGTTTCCATCCCCTGGCCGCGGATGCCGTGGACTGGACGCGGAAGCAACTGACCGAGGAGATGCGGAATTACCTTCGCAACCTGCGGTTGGTGGCCTTGGTCGACACCTTCACGATTGTGCATGCCACGCTGGACATGCCGGAGATGTGGGGTTACGTGTTCGACAAGCTCGAGGCCGAGGCGAACTTCAATTACCAGACAAGTTCAGTCTGTTTCTTTGGGCACACGCATGTGCCGTTGGCGTTTGAGAAATCCGATACCGTTCGTGCGGGTCTCTATACCAAGATCAAAATCGCGATGGGCAAGAAGTACTTCATCAACGTTGGCAGTGTGGGTCAGCCGCGTGATGGAGATCCCCGGTCTGCCTATGCGATCTACGATGTGATGAACAACCAGGTTGAATTGCGTCGTATCGCCTATGATTTCCGCGTCACACAGCAGAAGATTCTGGATGTGGGTCTGCCGGGGAGAGTGGCTGCGCGTCTGGCTGTTGGTCGCTAGCGCGACAGGGCTTCAAGGAAGGCTCGCGTATTTCATGAAAAGATTTGCACTACTTGCTGTCGCATTGCTGACTCCGGTGCTGGCGTCGGCGCAGGTTGACATCGCCTGCCGTCTGATTAACGGGCGTGTATTGCAGTTTGAGCCGGTGCTGGTGTGGGTGGAGATTTCAAATAGATCCTTCCAGCCGCTTCGATTGTCGAGTGCGGATGCCAATGCGCTGCTGACGTTTGACGTTGAGCAGGGGCCCGGATTGCTTGTGCCGTCGACGGGAGTGCCGCTGCCGTCGCAGCCCGTGACGATCGCACCCGGAGAGACATGGAAGGCCGCGGTCAATATTCTCCCGGCCTACCCATTGCGGCGGACAGGACCGTATACGGTCGCTACGCGACTTGACTGGAACGAGAAAGCCTTTGTTTCGGGGAAGATGTTTCTGGATGTGGTGCCGGGACTTGAGCTCATGAAGTTGGTCAGCGGCGTTCCGGGCGACGCCTCCGTCACGCGTACGTATTCTCTGCGGACGTTGAGTCGGGACCGGAAGGAACGATTGTTCCTTCGGATCGATGATGAGGATCAGAGCGAATGTTACGGCGTGTTGGATCTGGGCAGTATCGTACGGATGTTTACGCCCGTGATGCAGGTTGACGGGGTCGGGAACATCCACATTCTTCACCAGTCCGGACCTTGGCAATATGCGCGACACGTTTTTACGCCGAACGGGGAACCGCTGTCGCAGGAGACTTATGTCGGCGAGGGTGGTCAGGTTCAGATGGAGCAGAAGCCCAGTGGCCAGATTGTCGTGAAGGGTGCAGAGGTCTATACGGGCGGTGGCGGCGGTGGTGGAGGCAGCGGGGGTGGGGCTGGGGAGAGCGACGAGGTTCCTGAACCTGACGCGGCCGATGGTTTTGAGGAGTAGTCCTTCCCCGATGGCAGATTCTCTCCATCGGTCAGTTGACTCCATTCATCAGTGCTGGTATGTAAGGGCGGAAATTGTGACGCACCCGTGGTGGAATTGGCAGACACGTAAGATTCAGGTTCTTATGCCCTAAAGGCGTGGGGGTTCAAGTCCCTCCGGGTGCACCAGTTTGCTGACAAATCAAAAGGCCTCCTCCCGCAAGGGAGGAGGCCTTCTTGTTGTTTGAACTTGGTTCCGATCAGGGTGCAGCCGGGGCAGGCTGAGGTGCCGCCGGGGCCGGCTGGGGCGCTGCCGTGGGCTGCATGCCCGGAGGAGGCGCCATCATGCCCATGGGCGGCTGGCCGCCGGGAAACTGGATCGAGGCCTTCTCGCGGAGACCCTTGACATACTCGCGTACGACTTCCTGCTGCTTCTGGCGGTGCAGGGCAGTCGAGAGGCGCTCTTTGACTTCTTCGAGTGGGGCGAGGTGGGGTTCCTTGTGATCGGTGACCTGAATGATATGGAAGCCGTAGGCCGTTTCAACCACTTGGCCGATATCGTTGGTTTTCTGCGTGAACGCGGCTTCTTCGAACGGCTTGACCATGCGGCCGCGAGGGAACACGCCGAGGTCGCCGCCGCGGGTCTTGCTACCCGGGTCGTCGGAGAACTCAGCAGCGAGAGCGGCGAAGTCCCCACCGGCAACGAGCTTCTCGCGGACTTCTTCGGCGGTCTTGCGCTTGGCAGCCTTGGCCTCATCCGTATCATCAGGCTTGAAGGCAATGAGAATATGGCGCGCGGCCACGGTCTCGGGCATGTCAAACCGCTCGCGGTTGTCTTCGTAGAACTTCTTGAGTTCGTCGTCGGTCGGCATTTCCACCGAGGCGGCCTTCTGCTCGAAGAGCTTGTTGATCCGCAGGTCGAGCTTCATGCTGGTGAGGAAACGCTCTTCGTCCCAGCCGTTGCGGGTGAGGACGTCCTCGAACTTCATGTCCGGGGGCAGAGATTCCTTGAACTGGGCAATGGCCTTCTGGATTTCATCATCGGTGACGTCGATCTTCTCCTGATCGACAGCTTCGGTGAGCAGGATGCGGAGGACGAGCTGATCCAAGGCCTGCTGAACGAACTGGTCTTCCATCTGGGCCACCTGTTCGGGCGGCATACGGCGGCGTGCCAGATCGACCATCTTCATGGCGTCTTCATCGACCTCTCCGCGGGTGATGTCTTTGCCGTTCACCGTGACCATGACGGTGGACGGGTCCATCTTGGGGCGGGAGGAGGGGATGGGCTGCGTGAACAAATCCCCGGGTTTGGAGAGATCAACACCCGTTTGGGCCGGGGGTTCGGACTTCTTGCCGCAACCGGCGGCGAGACCCCCTGCCAAGGCACAGACCAACAGGACAGTTACTGAGCGGCAACAGGACGACAGGATCGCTTTCATAGTGCTCCTTTCATACTTCACTCAGACATGTGTACAGGTACGGATGTTCAAGCGAAACGCGCGCCATACTGAACCGGAGCCCGGGGGCTGTCAAACACGGAACGAGCCTTTCTGGCGTGTTTCAAGCGGTTGGAAGGGGCCAAACGAACGTCCCATCCGACAGGAACTTCCGGATCTGCTCGACGGTTTGGGCCGATTTCCGATCTACGGCCTCGATGGTGTTGAAAGCATTATGCGGTGTCAGGATGACATTGGGTCGCCGAGCCAGTTGCAAGAGAGCGGTGACGGAGGGATCGTTGACGTCTTGTCCGGCGCGAAGCGAGCCTGCCAGCAGGCTCTCGTTTTCATACACGTCGAGCCCGACGCCGGAGAGGCGGCCGCTGTCCAGCGCCTGGAGGAGGTCTGAGGCCGGTGCCATTTCGCCGCGCGCGATGTTGACGAAAACGGCCCCTTGTTTGGCCGTGGCAAGGCGTGCGGCATCGAAGTAAGCGCGATTGAGGGATGTCAGATTCATCGAACACGTGACGATGTCGGCTGCTGCAAGTCCTTCCTCAATGGAGACGTACTTCACATGGGGGAATCGCTGGACGATATCGACGCCCAGGACATTCATCCCCAAGCCTCGACCGATGTCGGCGATCTCGACGCCAATGCTTCCGACGCCAACGATGAGGAGAGTACTGTTGCGGCATTCCCGGCCGGAAAGACCGTCGCGGTTGAAGTGGCTGAAGTGGTCCAGTTGGATGGGCAGGCGCCTCATCAGCGCGGTCCAGAGCAACATGGCCTGTTCGGCCACTGCCCGAGCGCAGTACTTGGGCAGATAGCCTGCGGCCAGCGAGGGGGAGTTTCTCTCGAGATAACTGCGGACATGGTCGAACCCCGTACTGCGCGTCAGGATACCGCGGATTCGCGGAGCCCAATCGGGAGGGATCTCAGACTGGGTTCTGATGCAGATCAGGGGTGCTTGCGGATGGCGATCGGCCTGTTCCTGAATCGTGCGGTCGGTGAAGGAGGCTTTGATGCCGGAGGGCAGATAATGCCGGAGGGCTTTTTGCTCCTCGTCGAACGCCTCGTAAAAGGAAACGTCATACATGGCCGGGTCCTCCGCGCCCATAATAGACCGGTGGTTTCGTATGGGAAGTAAATTGACTTGCGCGATTAGGCCTAGAAAAGAGAAGGGCATAGGTGTATACATTCGAGCGAAACATCCATCGGTCTGGCGTGATCATCGAGAAATCGTTGGCGGGACCGTGTCTTAATTGAGGTGAGAAATGGCTGAAGAACCCACACCTGTAGCTGACGAGATTCAGGACGAGGAACTGGAAATCCGGGCGGCACAGGGAGCGCGGCCCTCCACAGACGCCAACGTTGTCATCCAGTTGCTCGCGGGTTTGGTGGGCACCATTTTGGTCAGCGTGATGGTCATGCCCTTCAAGGGGACGAAGCTCGACTACATCTGGTCACTGATCAACAACCGCGGTCCCATTCAGTACATCGAACTTTTCATGTCGTTCATGGTGGCTGCGCAAATCTTTCTGAAGATTCGAATTCTGCGCAACCAGGTACGGGTTATTACCGAGGGACCCGTGGATACGAAGGTCGATCTGCGCGATGACATCCAGGTGCAGGATCTTCGCAAGAGCATTGTGAATCATCCGCTGTTTGCCGAGAGCATCACCCTGAGCCGTCTCGACCGTATTCTTGCGATCTGGCTGGCCACGAAGGACCTGGGTCGACTCTCGGGTTGGGCGGCGGCGGAATCGGATCGCGACAGTTCGTCCTCGGATTCGTCCTACGCGTTGGCGCGTGTGTTGATCTGGGCCATCCCGATCCTGGGGTTTATCGGAACGGTGCAGGGGTTGGGCTACGCTGTGTCCGGGTTCGCAAACTTTCTTGCTGGTGCGGCCGAACTGAGCCAGATCAAACAGGCCATCGCGAACGTCACGATCGGTCTTGGTGTTGCCTTTGACACGACGTTTCTTGCGCTTGTGCTGGTGACCTTCCTGATGTTCCCGCTGTCTTCGCTGCAGCGGCGCGAGGAATCGCTCTTCGTGGAAATCGACATCTACCTGGATGACGCGCTGATTTCACGTTTGCCGTCTCCGGAGAGCAAGCCGATTGTGATCGAGAATCTGGAGGATTCTATTGAGGCGGCTTTCCGGCGCTACATTCCGGATCCGGATCGTTACGATGAAGTCTTCACGCGATCCATTGAGCGCGCCGCGGCCACTGTGGAGGAAAGATTCGCCAACGTGGTGAAGAACTACGAGGCAGCGATCTCGGATCTCAGCGGGCGTCTTGCCTCGGGCCTCAAGGACGTGGGCAATTCGCTGGAAGCTTCGATGCAGAAGGTGGCTGTCAACATGCAGTCCCAGGAAGAAAGCCTCATGACGTCGCGCCGGCAGATGGCGCAGGAAGAGAGCCAGCGACTTGCGGACATGATGAGAGAGATTCAGGCCGAGGCGGCGAAGGTCGCTGCGGACTATCAGCAGACGGCGAAGGATCTGCAGGCAACGACGCGCGAAAGCGCGGAGAAATCTCTGCAAGCTGCCGGGAGTCTTGCAGAACGCATGCTGGAGATAACGCGTCTGGCCCAGGGCATTCAGGACTTGCTCAAGATTGGACAGGCCGTGGAGAAGAGTATGGAAGGCATCACGGGTGCCGAAGATTTCCGCAGCACACTGCAGGATCTCCGTCAACACCTTGCCACGACGGATGCTTTCTGCAGCCGGTTGAGCAAGCCGCGTGTGATTACCCTGCGCGAAGAAGTGTCTTGATCGCCCGGATCGAGTCCTCGTGTCCGAGTTAGAGCAGTGAGCTATGGCCAAGAAATCCAGAGGATTCAGCCAGGACATGTCCTCGTTCATGTGCATCATCCTCATGATGATCGGCATGCTGGTCATTGTGCTGATCGTCAATGTCGTGACGATCATCAGCAATCCGGAAAACATTCGCATCACCTCCATCATTCAGTCTTCGGGGCAGTATGCGGACGGATCCACGCATGGAAGCGGAACGCCGCCGTTCCCGTTTGGCAATAAGAGCAAGGAGCCGCTCTACGTGGATGTCTATCGCGATCATCTCGTGTTGTATCCTGGGGCCGAGGTGGTTCCCCTGCGTGATCTGGAGCGTCCGGGCAATGGATTTGAGACGATGCTGGCGGGTATTGCGACCAACCGGGAGACAGAGTACATGGTGCTGCTTGCCCGGCCGGGCGCAGCCTCGGTCGTCCATCGTCTGAAAAAAGTGGTGAGGGACAGTGGTGTCGATCTGGGGTTCGAACTCTACGAAGCTGACCGGGTAGTGGAATACGATCGCGCGGCCAAGGCTTCCGGGCGAGCTTCTCAGCAGCAGCAGTAGCAGGAAACGTCATGGCAAAGAAGGATCGAGGTCAAAGCGTAAATCTGGATTCCTTTCTGGACATCATGACCTGCATGCTGGGCGTGCTCATGCTCATCATTCTGCTGACGGGTATCGATGCCTCGCAGATCAAGGTGCTCATTCCCACGCCGATGGAGCACCCGACCGACAAGAAGCCGATCTTCATCGAGTGCCGGAACAACGAGTTGTTTCGCGTCAATGTGGCTGAACTTCAGAAACTGGCGCAGGACACCCTGAAGAGTATTTCGGAAGCGGCGAAGGGCGACAGTGCCGAGATGCTGCGTGGCTTGACGGAAGCCAAGGTTGAAACGGACGAATACCGGGTGGACTTGACGTATTCGCTGCTCGGCCAGTTCGCCATCTATCCGATACGGGAAGCAAAAGGCTACCCGCTGGCCGATGCCTCGAAGGAGCGTGAGACGGACTGGTACGGCCGCATCCTCACGGGGCTGAACCGCGAGCAGGAGATGCTGACGTTCCTGGTGCGGGATGATAGTTACCAGGTCTTCAAGCGCGCACGCAGCTTGGCGTGGAACCAGAAGATCGAGGTCTCCTACGAACTGCTTGACGCCGCTGCACCGATCAAATTCGGTCTGGGTGGGTCGCGGTCTCTGGCGCAGTAGGGAGTTCCAAGTCTCAAGTTCCATGTTTCAAGGTGGGAGCAGCCATGCCTGTGCCTCAAACTCAGAACTTGGAATCTGGAACTTGGAACTGTGTTCGCTGCGGCGAGTGTTGCCGTTGGTCCGGTCACGTGCTTCTCACGGATGAGGATATCAATCGGCTGGCGGCTCTTCTCCAGATGGAGGAGAGCGCATTCGTAGAGCGATATACGTGTCTGGCATCCAATCGGAGGAATCTCAGCCTTGTCATGAAGGAAGATGACTCCTGCGTTTTCCTCCGGGGGGCAGAGTGCGAAGTCTACGCCGCCCGTCCCGTTCAATGCCGTACCTTTCCACATCAGTGGAGTGTTTCGGGTGGGTGCGCCCAGTGTCGCGATGCATGAAAGCATCGTGTTTTCCGTCTTTTTTTGTTGTGTCAGGTTGTCAAAGAGTTTAACCATTTCAATGTATATTGGGTTTGGCCGTGATGCCTGTGGTATCGCGGTTTAGGATTTTTGTTGGTTAGCGGAAGCGGGCCGCGTAGGACCCGCCTCCGCTGTGGTTTTTTATCCGCGCTGCATTTTTCTGACGAGGGTATGTGATGCTACTCAGGTTGCGGCAGCAAGGGCTTGTTTTCTCGCACGGGCTTCTCTCCACCTGCTTGGTGCTGTTTCTCGCTGTCGTTGCTTCCGCGGCCACTCCTGATGCGACCTCCTCGCCGGTGGCGGAGACTGCCGTTCAGCAACCTCTCAAGCCTGAGGACTATTTTGGCGTGTATCGCAGTGATGATGGAGCGGAGGCCAAGCTCTATCTCCCCGGAGGTGTTCAGGCGTGGACGATGTCTTATGTTCGTCCGGGCGAGTCGCCGATGTTCGTTGTCATGGAGGGCGATCCTGCAGCCATGCGCCCCGTGGGGTTGGACGTGACGGTCTCCCTCAACGGCAAGCCCCTGAAGATTGTGGGGGATGTCTCAGGTCTGTACGCCAAGGGAGCAGCATCGGACAAGACGCTGGAGTGTTTTGCGACGGATGGGGGCACCGAGGTGGCGTTTGACGGTGAGACCGTGACGGGCGATGATTCGCCGGACGGTATGTCAGCCTCCATGACGGTCAGCGAGATCGCACAACTCTGGAAACGGATGCAACACTCCCGAGTTAATGTGGCCGATCAGCGGTTGCGGATCATTCCGCCCAATTCTGACCCGCAGCGCGTGAGCCAGTTCGCGCGGACGGCGACACTTTCGGATGAAGACAAGTATTCCCTCGAGGCGGCTTTCAGCAACCGGTTGTCGCGTCTGGCGGAGAAGCAGGCCTTTACGAATCGCGAACGCAAAAAAGAGGATGAACCATGACCATGAACATGCAGCGCAAACAGATCACGACGTGGGCGCTTGGACTCCTCATCCTGTCGTTTTGGATGGGTGCTACGGGTGCGTGGGCTGGAACCATCACGGTGACGGAGGATCAGACTCCGTACGCCAACAAGGGTAGTGGTTCAGTTACCATCACGCCAGCACCTCCATATGTTGCGGCTCAGAATGCCACGATTGTGGCCACGCCGAACGCCGGCAGTTATTTCTTCCGGTGGAGCGGGGACAAGATTACGGAGCAGAATCAGTACTCGCGCACAAACGTTATTGCCGTCGGCGAGGATGATACGGTTACCATCCAGTATCTGTTCAGCGGTGAGGTGGGCGCGACAGATAACGGGTTTGGCGACTTGGACAACGATGCGTTGGCCGACTTCTGGGAAATCAACGCGGGGCTCGATCCGACGACAGCGAATGGATCGAATGGTAAATATGGAAATCAGGATGGCGATTTGATTCCCACCAGCGTGGGAGGCTGGCCGCTGACAGGTTTGCGGCTTCTTGCCGGCTATAACACAGGGGCTCCCTTCAACAACTTCTTTGAGCAGTCGGGCTTCGATGGGCACTGGGATACGAACTATCCAGGGCCATGGCGTACTGCTGGTTCGGATGACCCGGCGACCTCGGCGACGGATGCGGACAGTGATAACGATGGCTTGCCCGACGGCTGGGAATACTACTTCTGGTATTGGCGTGGAGCAGGTGCGAGTACGCATGGCGGCACGCCGTTGGCATGGGTCGGCTTGGACCCCATTGTGGGCAACGATCCCAGTGGTGATACTGACGGCGACGGGTTGACGGATATTGCGGAATACAATGCGGGTACGGATCCCACGCATTGCGATACTGACCGCGATGGCATGGATGACAAGTGGGAAGTGGATAACCTTCTGAATCCCCTTGATCCCAATGATGCCAGCGGCGGAAATCCTGACGGCGACAAGATGGCCTATGATGGCATCCGCTTCCACGATAGTGTGTATCGCAAGGGCGGATCCTTGATGGAGGCCGGTGAGACAGCCTTCGATCCGCGAACATCGTGGGCCGATGGTACGAATGTCACGGGTACTGCACATCCGGACACGGCGG
>DAISJM010000082.1:0-9144 GCA_036821485.1 Verrucomicrobiota bacterium
GCCAGTGCTAGCTTTGCGTACCGTCACTTATTGCACTGAAAACGAGGAGACCCCCGGATGCACCCACCCAGGTGATGGTGCCTTTGATCTTGATGGCCGCCGCGCCCACCGAGCCGCTTTTTGTCTCCGGCAATACCTCGGCGTGGACCTCGACCACCTCGCCTGCATTCGTCCTGACGGCACCCGTGCATCGCACGGCGTACCCGAACTTCAACCGCACGGTATTCCCGGGAAACAGGCGAAAAAAATCCGAGCCGGGCGAGTCGGAGTAATCCCCACGCTCAATCCACAGGTCACGGCCGAATGCAAAGGAGCGCTGGCCGCGCTCCGGTTCTCGGGGATGGACGGGTGCGGAGCAGGATTCAAGATGCCCTGTCCCCATGATCTCGTCCCAGTTGGTGATGATGAGGCGAACGGGGTCCAGCACCGCCATGGCACGAGCGGCCTTCGGTTCCAGGTCGTCCCGCAAGGCGCCTTCAAGGACGGAGTAGTCGATCCAGCTGTAGTCCTTGCTCACCCCGATGCGGTCCGCAAAGAGCCGGAGAGCACTTGGCGTGAAGCCGCGGCGCCGCAACCCGACGATCGTGGGCATCCGTGGATCGTCCCAGCCGTCCACGTGTCCCTCGTCCACCAGTTGCTTGAGCTTGCGTTTGCTGGTGACCACATGCGTTAGGTTCAGCCGAGCGAATTCATATTGGCGCGGCGGCGGAGTGTTGATCAGTCCGCCTTGCGCCAAGTGCAGGAGCAGCCACTCGTAGAACGGCCGCTGGTCCTCGAATTCCAGCGTGGCAATGCTGTGCGTGATGTTCTCCAGGGCATCTTCGATGGGGTGCGCGAAGGTGTACATCGGATAGATGCACCACTTGTCGCCGCTGCTATGGTGGTGCGCGTACTTGATGCGGTAGAGGGTGGGATCCCGCAGGTTTATGTTCGGGCTCGCCATGTCAATTTTTGCCCGCAGGATCGCAACCCCTTCGGCCAGTTTTCCGGCGCGCATCTCCTGAAAGCGCAGAAGGTTTTCGCCGGGACTGCGGTCTCGAAAGGGGCTGTCTACGCCTGGCCTGGCGAAGTCCCCGCGATGGGCGCGCAGCTGCTCCACACTCTGCTCATCGACGTAGGCGAGGCCTGCGTCAATGAGGTATTCGGCCGCGCGGTACATGAAATCGAAATAGTCGCTGGCCTGGTAGACATGGTTGCCGCCTGACGTCTCCCAGTCGAAGCCAAGCCACCGTACGGCGTCCTTGATGCCGGCGACATACTCGAGGTTTTCGTTCTCCGGGTTCGTGTCATCGAACCGGAGGTGGCAAGCGCCTTGGTATTCCCGTGCCAAGCCGAAGTTCACGCTGATGCTCTTCGCATGGCCGATGTGCAGGTAGCCGTTGGGTTCCGGCGGAAAGCGCGTGCGAATTCGAGCCCAGTCCTGGGTCCCGAGGGAATGATGGCGGGCGTCGCCGGGGCTGCCGCCCCAGCGACGCGCCGAGTACGTTTGACGTTCGAGGTCCTGGTTGATGGCTTGACGAAGGAAGTTGCCGGGTGGACCTGCCTGAGTCGAGGTTCGTGAGCGCTGCTTCAGAGACACCATCCTTTCCGCGGGTTCATCGGGTGGTATCTAAGAATGATGACACCGTCAAGTCGCATGCGCAGGCCGGTGGATGGTCCTATCCCTGCTCTGCGAGATCGGGGGGTTGGGCCGGGTCCGATCACGCTTTCCGGCGAAGGCCCAGAAACTCCAGCAGCTCGCCCTCACTCTTGATCTTGTCTTCCATGTACCTGTGGTAAGCCGTCGGACCTAGGTAGTTGACGCGCATGTCGTAGAAGTCGAGCGCGCGAAGCACGCCCTGGTCCTGCATGCAAGCGGCGAAGGCTGCGTCCAGTTTCCGCACGATGGCCGGGTCCATTCCCGCCGGCCCGGCGATCCCGAAAGGCCCGTCGATATTGAAGTGGAACCCGAGTTCACGCAGCGTCGGAACCGTGGGCCATTTTTTGGAGCGCTCGTCGGTACCCATTGCGAGCAGGCGCATCTTGCCCGAGTCGACGTGCTGCGCCCAAGAGCTCGCATCAACCTGCACCATCACGTGGTGGCCGAGGACGGCCTGCAGCACGTCGGCTGGCCGGGCGAATGGCACGAAACTCAGCGAGACTCGCGCCTGCTGGGCGATGCGCTCCATACTCAGGTGCATACCCGTGCCAGGTCCCAGCGCCGCGTAAGTGACCTCGCCGGGATGAGCCTTCGCATACGCAAGCAAGTCCGCAAGCGATTTGAACGGTGAGTCCGCAGGGACTGCGATCCCCATCGTGAAATCCGTCAACATCGAGATGTACGTGAAGTCCTTCAGCGGATCCCATGACGTCTTCTGCATCAGGGGCTGCCGCCCAATCGACATCGCGATGAAGGCCAATGTATAGCCGTCGGGCTTGTCCTTCGCCGCCATCGTGGCCGGACCGAGCGTCCCGCCGGCACCCGGTCTATTCGTGATGACGACAGGTTGCCCGAGCAGTTTGGCGAGCGGGAGTGCAATGGCACGGCCCACCATGTCGACCACGCCACCTGCGCCGTAGCCGACGATCAATTCGATTGGCCGGCTGGGAAAGGCGTCTGCGGCGCCGAATACAGAAGGAACCGCACCGGCCGAGGCCGATACGACGAGCGAGGAAAACTGGCGGCGAGTGAGCATCCGTGTGATCTCCTGGAATTGCGTGAGGTGGTTCGGCCTGCTTGTCCTGTGAGCGAACCGCGTTGCCTTACTGCAGCCGCCGGCCGCGCCGGCCACCAACAGACGTGCTCTTTATGTCCGAAGCGGACATTTGCGCAGGAACCCGGTCTTGTTGCTGCCTTTGACCAGACCCGAGCCGAAGCGGCTCACTCTTCCGGCTTGAAGCCGGAACTCCTGACGATGGGGTTCCAAAAAAGAAACTCCTGCTTCTGCAATGCCGCGAGCTCTGAGGATGTGCTCGGCGCTGAAACCATGCCGAGACCGAGCAGTTTCGTGATCACCTGGGGAGTCATCAACGCCTTCTGAACTGCGGCGTTCAGATCAGCGAGCCGGGCCGCAGGGATGCCCTTGGGGCCATAAAGGCCGTTCCACCCCGGGACAACCACGGGAATCCCTGCCTCCTGGAAGGTCTGTACCTCCGGCACGAGCGTGCTGCGTTCCGCGCCGGCCGTGCCGATGATGCGCAGTTGCCCCGTGCGGTGCTGCTGCAGGGAATCGGCCATGGTCGCGACCATCGCGGGAACACGGCCCGCGATCAGGTCGGGCAGAGCCTGGGCCGAACCCTTGTAGGGAACGTGTGCTCCGGGTGCACCGGCCGCTCGATGGAAAGCGACGCCGACGAAGTGGGGCGTAGTGCCGGCGCCCGCGGACGAATAGATCGCGTTCGCTGGATGCGCAGCGACCCAGCTCACATATTCGGCAAGGTTGCGTGCCGGTGTGCCGGGTCCGACGGTGAGCGCGTAGTCGAAGGTGATCAGGCGGGAAATGGGAGTGAAATCGTCGACAGGGTCGTATCGCAGGTTCTTGTAGACATACGGGAATAGCGTGAGTGAGCCTTGCGGCGCCACCACGAAAATGTCTTCACCGGGCTTTGAGGCACGGACAAGCTCCATCGCCAGTCGTCCGCCCGCGCCGGGCCTGTTGTCCACGATGACCGAGCGCCCTAGAACGTCCTGCAGCGCGGCCGCGACGATCCGTGCCAGCATGTCCGTGGAGCCACCTGCCTGGAATCCCGCGAGGAGGCGAATGGGCGGCTGGGCGTCGGCCCATGCTCCGACGCCCACCATGCTGGCGGCACCGGCGCTCAAGAAATGCCTACGTTTCATGCTGGCCAGCATAGGCGGGGTGCAGGTTGCAGCGCCATCAAGCATGTGATTTCCGCCATATGGTTCTCGTCAGTTGGCGCCATCCGGTGCGCGGGTCGATGGCAGTTCAAGAGCATCGAATATCCCCTTTTTTGTTGTCGGCCTTCACGAACGGATCGTAGGTGCCGCGGCGCGGCCCATGTAATCATGAATGTGATGCTTTGCAGTGAAGGAGGGTGTGCTTGTGACGGTCAAATCAGCCCAGCGCGTGCTGGAGGTGCTCGAATACTTCGCCGCCACCCGCGATCCCGCCACCGTTGCCGAAGTGAGTCGTCAGCTCGCCTTTCCGCAATCGAGCACGTCGATGCTTCTGAGTTCCCTTGAGACGCTCGGGTACCTGACCTACGACGCGGACGACCGCACCTTCCGGCCCACTGTGCGCGTGATGCTACTTGGGAGCTGGATCCAGGACGAGCTTTTCGGCGAGGGCAGCCTGGTCTCGGCCCTGGACGCACTGCGGCGCTCGACCGGCCAGACCGTGATGGTCGGACTGCGTCAAGGCATCCACGTGCGCTCCATCATCGCGCTGCGCGGCACGAGGGCTGACGCCCTGCCGGTTCGCACCGGCACCCTCGCGGCCGTGTGTCTGTCGTCGATGGGGAAAGTCCTCCTCTCACGTGAAAGCGACGCAATGATCCTGCGCATCGCGCGGCATGCCAATGCGGTCGATCCGGTCTCGAGGAACCGCGTGCACCCGCAATCGTTGCTGGAGCAGATACGCGTCTCCGAGGCGCGGGGGTGGGCCGAGTCGCACGAGTTTCCGTCGCCCGGGCACTGCTCGATCGCCGCGGCGCTCCCGGTCATTCCTCGCCAGCCGCTGCTCGCCCTGTGCATCGGCAGCAGCACCGCGATCATGCACCGCGAAAGGCAGGCACTCGTGACGGCCCTGACGCACGCATGCGAAAACTTCGCCCAGATGACCCAGCGTGCGGCTTCCGAATGAGTAAGTGGCTGCCGGACCAGGTACGAACACGTCGCTGACGAAGCACTGTGGCGCTAGCCGCCCTGCCCACGGGGAACACCACCGCGGGTGAACCGCCGCACTAAACCTGTGGCATGCCAGGTCCGCGACGAGATGCCGAACGGCGGCGACTGTGCGGCCGTGAATTCTGAGAGAGAGCGCCCGTGCGTCTCCCGTCTTCCTGATTGGGTTCGACGGTGAAGCCGGGTAGCAGCTACTTACTCCTCGCACAATAATTGGCGCATGGCCTTCAGACAGAGCAAAGATTTCGTGGCATCCCTGGAGAAGGGATTGGACGTGCTGACCTGCTTCAACAGACAGAACGCCAAGCTCACTTTGTCCGAGGTGGCGCGGTTGACTGGAAGCTCGCCAGCATCCGCTCGTCGTTCACTGCTTACGCTGCACGCTTTGGACTTTTTGGAGAGTGATGGGCGGCGGTTCTGGCTGGGGCCCCGGGTTTTGCTGGTGGCGCATGCCTACCTCGCATCCCGCCCCACCCCCCAGTTGGCCCAACCGCTGCTCGATGCGCTCTCGGAGCGCACGCGGCAGTCGGCGTCCTTGGGCAAGCTGCAGGATGATGACGTGATCATCATCGCGCGCTCCACTGCGCGCCGCAGCCTCTCCACGGGCCTGGGGATAGGTTCTCGCTTGCCCGCCTACTGTTCCTCCCTCGGGCGCGTGGCCTTGGCAAACCTTCCGCAGACCGAGGCCGCACGGCGAATAGGCGACATGCGGCGCGGGCCTCTGACGCCAAAGACGATCTACGAACTTGCCGCAGTGCTTGAGAAAGTTGATCGGTGCCGCCGCGACGGCTGGACGGGTGCCGATGGGGAACTCGAACTGGGCGTTCGATCCATTGCTGTGCCTGTATGCGGCCAGGACGGCAAGTTCATCGCCGGGCTGAGCATATCGGTCGGGGCAGAGCGGATGTCCATGACCGAGTTCACGCGCACCCTGCTTCCCGTGCTCATGCAAGCTCGTGACACGCTGCAGCGTAGCCTGTTCGGAGCCTGCTCTTAGTACTAGCCCGGTGGCAAGTGAAACCATGCGCCACGCGGCGCATATTTTCGCTCGCTGGCGTTGACAGCTCCTGTTCGTCGCATTAATAATAGCGAATCGCTAGTATTACTCGACGGAGATAGAGCATGTTGACTTCCGAGAACAATCAGATCCTCACCCGCGTCGGCCCTGGTACCGCCATGGGAGGGCTCTTCCGACACTTTTGGCAACCGGCTCTTCTGTCCGAAGAACTGTCCGGACCCGATTGCCCCCCCGTGCGTGTGCGTTTGATGGGAGAGGACTTTGTGGCCTTCCGTGATTCGGCCGGGCGGGTGGGGCTGCTGGACTCACACTGCCCGCATCGTCTGGCCGACCTCTACTTCGGACGAAATGAGGAGGGGGGACTCCGATGCGTCTACCACGGCTGGAAATTCAGCGTGACGGGGGAGGTGCTGGACATGCCCAGCGAGCCCTCCGAAAGCCCGATGCGATGCAACCCGAACGTCCGAGCCAAGGCCTACTCAGTGCATGAGGCTGGTGGGATCGTCTGGGCATATCTCGGGCCCGTGGAATCGATTCCTCCCCTTCCACAGATGGAGTTCATGGGCCTGCCCGCAGCGAACGTGTATGCCTCCAAGTGTCTGATGAAATGCAACTACCAGCAGGCACTGGAAGGCAGCATCGATACGGCCCATTTGACCTTTCTCCACCGGTCGATCGGGCCGATGGAAAAGGATGTGTTCGGGGTGGGCGAGCTGCAGGAATTCGGCGATGCAGACGGTGCGCCCAGGTTCTTTTGCGAAGACACCGAGTACGGAATGAGAATCTCGGCACGCCGCGAGGGATCACCGGACGCCTACTATTGGCGCATCACGCAGTGGCTGATGCCCACGAGCGTCCTGGTACCCACCGGAGACGACCTGGTCTGCAGGGCAAATCTGTTCATTCCCATCGACGACGAGAACTGCTGGTGGTATCGCGTGCGATACCACGCCGGTCGTCCTCTCAGCAGCGAGGAACTTGCCGAGTACAGGCACGGAACACTTGACTACGCGAAGCTGCTGCCGGGAACCTACATCCCGGAGGGCAACCGTGCGAATGACTACCTGATGGACCGAACCCTGCAGAGGAGTGGCTCATTTACCGGTATTCCGAGCGCGCAGCTGCAGGACCTCGCCGTGCAGGAGAGTCAGGGCGCTATCGCTGATCGCACGAAAGAGCACCTCGGTACCTCGGACACCGCAATCGTCAGATGCAGGCGTCGTCTGATCGAGTCGGCAAAGAAGTTCGCCAGTGAAGGAATCGTTCCCGTGGCGGCTGCCCGTGGCGACCTCTACAGACGCAGGGCCGTGGCCATGCTGCTCCCGAAGGACGTGACCGCGGAACAGGCGGGCAGTCACCCGGCCACCGTACCGTCTGCCTGACGCCCTTCAGCGAGCACTCTGACCCCTGCGTCTCAGACGAGCATGGTGTCGGGCGACTCGCCGGCGGTGAGTGGGACAGATCAATCCAACCCTGAAGGACATTACAGTGAAAGTGATTACGAAGTTCGGAACGATCATCAGCATCGCGGCCGTATTGATGGCAACCTGCGGCGCCATGGACGCCCAAGCCCAAGGCAAGGACGTCTGGCCCTCGAAGCCCATTCGCTTTGTCGTGCCCTTCGCAGCGGGTGGCTCCATCGATGTTCTCGCGCGCTTGATGGGGCGGCATCTCGAAACGAGACTAGGGCAGTCGATCGTGGTCGAAAACCGCACGGGCGCCGGAGGCACGGTCGGTGCCGATTTTGTCGCAAGGGCTCCCGCTGACGGATACACGTTCTTGTTCACCGCACAGGGGCCATTGGTCCTCAATCCATTCCTCATGAAGCGGCTCCCGTACAACGCGGAAGCCGCTTTCGCGCCCGTAACGGTGGTGGCCGAGGCGCCGAACGTGTTGGTCACGAACCAGGCGTTTCCCGTCGCCAACTTCTCGGAGCTGCGCGGATTCGCCAAAGCGAATCCGGACAAGATGACCTTCGGTACCCAAGGCGTCGGAACGACCGGCCATGTTACCGGCGAGCTAATCAACCAGCAAACCGGAATCAACCTGACGCACGTCGCGTACCAGGGCTTTCCACCGGCTCTTACGGACGTTCTTGCCGGGCGGGTGGGGATGATGATCGCGGACACCATCAATCTGTTGCCGCGAATCCGTTCAGGTCAGCTGCGGCCGATTGCAGTGGCGTCCGCCAAGCGAAGTTCGGTATTGCCGGAAGTTCCGACATTTGCCGAGGCAGGCTACCCGGAGATCGTTTCAGGACCCTGGTTTGCAGTTCTCGCTCCGGCAGGAACAAAGCTTGAATTCCGCAGAAAGCTGTCGGAAGAAATGCGTCACGTGCTCGCGCAACGCGATGTGCAGGAGAAGCTCACTGAGCTGGGCGTAGAAAGCCGCGGATCAAGTCCCGAGCAGTTCGACTCCTACCTGAAGTCGGAGTTCAAGCGCTGGGGTTCCGTGATTCAGAAGGCAGGCATCACGCTGGGCAACTGAGAAATCATGACGGTATGGATGCCAGAGCTCCGGTCCGATCCTCCAGCACCGACATCACGCGAAAGAAGATCGCTGATTCGTCTGAGGGTATCCCGGCCAAGAGCTCTGCTTCCACAGCATTGATCATGTCCTCCACCTGCCGGTGAACCTTTTTTCCTGAGGGTGTAAGGCTGAGTCGCAAGCGCCTCCTGTCTTCGTGGTCCACGTCCTTCTGCACATAACCTTGCTCGACCAACTTATCAATGGCGCGGGCCACGAAGAATGCGTCCGTGCTTGTGCGCGCTGCGACCTGCTTGGCCGAGACAGGCGCGAACCGGCCAATGACCGCCATGACTCGCCAACTGATCACGGTCAGGCCGAATTCCGCCTTCCACGCAGGCGAAAGATGGCGGGTAATCCGGGCGGCAATCGAAAGGCATCGATAGGAGATCCGGTTTTCAAGAGAGACACGAGCAGCCTTGGACATGCATGGATTGTACGTATCGAACAAGGCCCGGAATCCACTATCGACCCACTGCAAGGTCGGCGCTTATCTTTGCACAAGAAAATCCGATACGACACGGGTTATATGCGTCAGCCAGGCATCGCGCGCGTCTTGCTGCTTCATGTCGAAATCCAAGAAGTTGGACATCGTCGCTGCGTTGGACAGGTAGTAATAGCAGAGCGAGACAATGGTGAGGTGCAGTTCCATTACCGTCACGTCGCGGCGGAAATGCCCTTCGGCCACGCCTCGCGCCAGCAGCATTCATGACGCTCAAACAGCTCCTGAGTGCCACGACGTGGTATCCGCTGCTGT
>DAISJM010000083.1:0-9132 GCA_036821485.1 Verrucomicrobiota bacterium
GATAGAGTCATCCGGCCCGGTGTGGCCTACCGATTCAAGGAAGGCGACGGCGGCGAGGGTATCCCTGTCGGCCTGCTCAAGGCAAAGGCCGCCATCGTGCTGAACACATCCAATACGCCGGATGATCGCGAACAGACCGCCTTTGGAGATCCGCTGGAGGCGATGTGGAAGCGCTGCGTCTTCGATTTGTGCGGCGTGCATAACGTCCGGCGCAAGATCTTCAACGTTGTGGTCACGAGCACACCACAGCAGCGACAGGAATGGATCGCAGAAGCCAGAGACCTCTGCCGAACCGTCTTCCCGCGAGACCATGTAGCCCGTGCCTGATCAGTTCTTCCTCACATCTCACGACCTCTCTCTCCCTTCATCCGTCCCCTGATTCCTCTTTCCCTTTTCTTTCCCCTCCGCGTCTTTGCGTTAATCCCCTCTTCATCCGTGTTATCTGCGTGATCCGTGGGCAATCCTGTTCCATCTTTCCCTTTTCGTGCTTTTCGTGGGCTCTCTTCTCCCTCCGCGCCTTTGCGTTACCCTCCTCTTCATCCGTCCCCTCCGCGCTATCTGCGGTTCAAATCTTCCCTTCCCCCTCAATTCCTCCGCTCTTCATCCGCCCCCTGATGCCTCTTTCCTTCTCCCTCCGCGCCTTTGCGTTAATTCCCTCTTCATCCGTGTTATCTGCGTGATCCGTGGGCAATCCTGTTCCATCTTTCCCTCTTCGTGCTCTTCGTGGGCTCTCATCCCCCTCCGCGCCTTTGCGTTAATTCCCTCTTCATCCGTGTTATCTGTGTGATCCGTGGGCAATCCTGTTCCATCTTTCCCTCTTCGTGGGCTCTCTTCTTCCCTCCGCGCCTTCGCGTTAATTCCCTCTTCATCCGCGTCATCCACGCCTATCTGCAGACACTTTCTCCACGTGCTTCCATGTGTCACTGCTCTCCAATTAGTGTGCATCAGTGTCCATTAGTGGTTGAGATTCTCTTCTCATATTCCTCTCCACCAACCCCCTCTTGCTTGACAGATTGCCGTGCCGGAGGCAGCATCTCCCCTGCTCGCTGGGGGCGCCCTGAAAAGTTAGGGCTGAGATTTCCCGATTACGGGATAACCCCTTGAACCTGTTTGGGTCATGCCAACGGAGGGAAAGCGGCGGTTCCGTACTTTCTCCCGCAGCATCTCTCCCGGCGACACATGGAAAGGCGTTGCTATGTCTCTGGGCCCAATTGAACGTCATGAACGGAATCTCTCCGGATGGGACTTCTTCCTCCTCTGGACCGGCGCAGCCATCGCCCTCCCGGAAATCTGGGCCGGCGGTCTCCTCGCCTCGCTCGGTCTCGTCGGCGGTCTTCTTGCCATCCTTCTTGGACACTTGATCGGCAATACACCCATGGCGCTCGGCGGCATCATCGGCAGCCGCCACGGCGTCCCCTCCATCGTCAGCACACGCGGCGCGCTGGGGCCGCGCGGCGCGTTCCTGCCCGCCGCGCTGAACGTAATCCAACTCGCCGGCTGGACCGCCGTCATGGTCTGGATCGGTGGACACGCCGCCGCGCGACTCAGCCCCGCCTCACTTCAGTACCCCCGTCTCTGGATCGTGGTGTGCGGCGGCCTCACCACGCTGTGGGCACTCGGCGGACACCGCCTGTGGAAAACACTGCAACGATTCACTGTCATCCTTCTGTTCCTTGTGTCTGTGGTGATGACATGGATTGTCGTTCGTGAGTACGGCTGGCGAAATCTCGCCGCCGTGCGTCCCGCCGAGCCCGGCTCCTTCATGCTCGGCCTCGACCTCGTCATCGCCATGCCCCTCTCGTGGGCGTTGATGACGTCCGACTACTCGCGTTACGCGCGCAGCACGAAAGGCAGCTTCTGGGGCTCGTGGCTCGGATACTTTGCGGGCAGTTGCTGGATGTATGCCGTCGGACTTTGCGCGGCACTCGCCACGCAAACGGCCACGCCGGATTCCATGGTGCTCGATCTCCTCCATCAACACGGTCTGGCCATTGCGGCACTGATCGTAATCCTGCTCTCGACGCTGACCACCACGTTCCTCGATGTCTACTCCAACGCGGTCTCGCTGCTTAGCGTTGTCCCTCGTCTCGGCCAGCGCGCGGCCGTACTCCTCTGCGGCGTCGCCGGCACCCTCTGCGCCGTGTTCTTCCCCGTCACGGAGTACGAGTCTTTCCTCCTCCTCATCGGCTCAGCCTTTTCGCCCCTGCTCGGCATTGTGCTGGCCGACTACTTCCTCGTGAAGAAGGGCTCTTACGACGCAAACGGATTGTTCCGGCGTGATCCCTATTGGTATAATGCCGGGGTGAATCTCCGGGCCATAGTGGCGTGGGGTCTGGGATTCGTCCTCTGCCAGGTGAGTTCGCGGCAGGGATGGTCCATCGGCGCATCGCTGCCCGGCATGCTGGCGAGCGCGGGGCTCTACCTTGTCGCCATGGCATGGCGACGCGGCAACGCGTCGGGGGAAGCAGGGGGAACAGCATGAGCAAGCCCATCGTCTGGACAATCGCAGGGTCCGATTCCGGTGGCGGCGCCGGCATCCAGGCCGACCTCAAAACACTTCATGCGCTCGGCGCGTACGGCTGCTCCGTCATTACCGCGCTCACGGCCCAGAACACCACAGGCATCTCGCGAATCGAGTACCAGTCCGACGATATGATGGAGGCGCAACTCCAGGCCCTGGCCAGCGATCTTCATCCCGCCGCCGTCAAGATCGGCATGCTCGGAACAAACTCCGTCATCCGCAAGGTTGCCGCCCATCTCGCGGCCATTCAGCCCTTCACCGTGCTCGATCCCGTGCTCGTCTCCAGTTCCGGCACCAGCCTGGTCGAGAAGGATACGCTGGAAGCCATGATCCAGCACCTGTTGCCCCACGTGGACCTGCTGACACCCAACATCGCCGAAGCGTCCGCCCTTCTGGGCCGCCCGATCGAGCACCACTCTGAAATGCCCGAAGCCGCCGTGGAATTGCTGAAGTACGGGGTGGGCTCCGTGCTGCTCAAGGGGGGACATGCGCCCGGAGCTTTCTGCCAGGATTTCTGGACCGATGGAAACACCCGCCTGTGGCTCACCAGCCCGCGTCTGGACATTTCGGATTCGCACGGTACCGGCTGTACGCTGTCCTCCGCCATCGCCGCGTGCAAGGCGTTGAACTTCTCGGAACTGGACGCGCTCGTCATCGCCAAGGCCTTCGTCAATCAAGGCCTCCGCGGCACCCTGCGCGTAGGCCGCGGCCGCGCCCCCCTCTCCCACACCGGATGGCCCGACGACCACCGCGATCTTCCGTGGATCACCCATCGCGCGGAGGAGGCACACGACCGAATCGTCTTCCCCGATGTCGACCCACAGCAGATCGGCCTCTACCCCATCGTCGATCGTGCCGCCTTGCTGGACAAGCTCCTGCCCCTCGGTGTCCGTACCGTCCAATTGCGGGTCAAGCACCTCGACGAGTCACTTCTGGAAGACGAGGTCCGCACGGCTGTGCAACTCGCACGACGGTTCAACGCGAACCTCTACATCAACGACTACTGGCAGCTCGCGCTGAAGCATAACGCCTACGGCGTTCATCTCGGGCAGGAGGATCTCCCCGGCGCCGATCTCCGGGCACTGGCTAAAGCAGGTATACGGCTCGGCGTCAGCACGCGATCCTACTTCGAACTCGCGCAGGCCATGGCCGTGCGCCCGTCCTACGTCGCCATCGGCTCCGTCTTCCCCACCGCTTCCAAGACAATCGACTACGACCCGCTCGGCCTTGGTCATTTCAGACGCCTGAGCCGGCTCATCGACATGCCCGTCGTGGCCATCGGCGGTATTACTCTGGAACAAGCGGAGAACGTGTGGCTCGCGGGAGCGGACGGCATGGCCCTGATCTCGGACATCGTCCACGCGCCGGACATGAACGCGCGCGTCGCCGACTGGCTCAAGTTCTTCAGCGCGCCGCCGCGAAGGGATCTGTAGCCGCGACCGCTGGTCGCGGGCCTCTCTCCTACTGCTGCAACATCCGGGCCAGCAGAATGCCGAGGATGAACCAGATCGGCAACGTTCCAATCAACGCCCATGCCAGGATGCGCGTCTTGCGCAGGCGCCCCTGCAACACGCGGTTCTCCAAGGCACGCTCAAGGCGAATACGAATCTCTTCAATGCGGCAGGGCTTCGACAAGAAATCGGTCGCACCGGCGCGGATCGACTCCACGGCATCGGGAATCGAAGGGAATCCGGTCAGAATCATCACGATGATGCTCGGGTCGATTTCCTGCATCGCCCGCGTCAAATCCATGCCGCTCATACCCGGCATGCGGACATCCGTGATCACCACATCGGGTGAGTGCTGACGACAGGATTCCAGAGCGTCCTCAGCCTTGGAGAAAGCATGAACCGTGTAGCCAAGCTCCTTGATCATGGCCTCAAGAACGCTTCGGACCGCATCGTCATCATCCACGACCCAAACTGTTGTCGCCATGGCGGGAACCTCCGTACTGAACCGGGGCAAAGATTAACACCAAGCCCCGCCCCATGTCCATAAGCTCCCTCCCCCCCTTTGTAGGCCGGGGCTCTGCCCCCGGCGTCTGCCCCGCCGCCACTCTGCGGCTCTGCCACTTCTTTTCCTTCTTCCTCACTCAGGTTTCAGCCTTCAGCTTTCAGGTTTCTCTTCCCCCATCGAACCATTCCTCGATCTTTCCACCTCTTCCTCCTAGGATGTTCGCCATGAAAATACTGATCGTCCTGATTCTGCTGGGCGCACTTGTGGCCGTACTCAACGCTGAGGGACCCGCAACACGTCGGGTCACCTTCCGGATCGTGCCCGCAGAACAACCCGCAGCCAACGAACGCATCTTCATCGCCGGCAACGTTCTTGCGCTCGGCCAGTGGAAGGCCGACGGCTTCGCTCTCTCCGCCGATTCCAACGGAACGTGGACGGGTACCGTCGATCTTCCCGCCAATGAAACCGTCGAGTTCAAGGTAACCAAGGGCTCGTGGGAAACGGAGCGATCACTCGCAGACGGCTCCATTCCGCCCAACGAGATGTTGCCGCCCGGCGGCGACACCGAGGTTGAGGTCCGAGCAGCCGGGTGGAAGCAGCCCGGCCCGCCTCCGGCACCGCGCATCACCGGCGACTACCGCATCCATGACGCCGTGCATTCCGAATTCCTCGCACTGGATCGAAAGGTGATCGTGTGGCTTCCGCCGTCCTATGCGACGGATACCGAACGGCGCTACCCCGTTCTCTACATGCACGACGGACAGCAGATCTTCGACCCGCAGACCTCGACCCACGGCCGCGACTGGGAGGTCGACGAATGGTGCACCAAGCTGATCTCCGACGGGAAGCTGCAGGAGATCATCGTGGTCGGCGCCTACTGCACCGCCAACCGCTTCGAGGAATACAACCCGGCGGTGAAGGGCAAGGACTACGCCCGGTTCCTGATCGAGGAACTGAAACCCATGATCGATCGCGAATATCGGACCCTGCCGGGCCGGGAAACCACTGCCGTCGCGGGTTCCTCGATGGGCGGAAAGATTTCCTTCTATCTGGCGTGGGCACATCCCGACGTCTATTTCGGCGCCGCCTGCCTATCACCGGCCTTCGCCTACAAAGACGATCGGCACGAGTTGGATGTGGTCGAAGCCTCGACGAATACCCCCGACCTTCGCCTCTACTTCTACTGCGGCGAAGGCGACGACCTGGAACGCAAACTCATCCCCGGCATGCGCACGATGGCGGACCTGCTGAAACAGCGCGGCTACGAAGAAGGCCGCAATCTCCTCGTTGCGGAAGATGCCCCCGCCGTACACAACGAAGCCGCATGGCAGAAAGTCACCGGCCAGTGGCTCGAATTCCTGTTCGGGAAGAAGTAGGCCGGGGCTCTGTCCCCGGCGCTCTCCTCCATCACCCATGTAGGCCGGGCCTCTGCGCCCGGTGCCTCTCCAACCCCTCTCCGCCTCTTCTTACTACTCACTGGTCACTTCTTGCCCACTCTTCTCGCCCGGTACGTTGTCCTCATCTCCCTCACCGCTCGCCCGCCTGACGCCTGCGCGATGAACTCCCTCAGCGAGATGGCGACTTTGGGACAGGCTTTCTGAACCGGCACATCCTCGGTGACACAGCGAATGTCATATTGCCGTGCAAGCGAGACGTACTGTGCGTCATAGACCGTGATGTTCCAATTCAGGGCATCTCTCAGCACCGTATCCGGGGATGGAGTGACCTCGTTGATCGAGAACAGCCCCAGGGCCTGATCGAGCAACTCCAGCGCCTTTTCTGTCTTCATGCCGCCATGGCGAACGTACTTCCACAGGATGCTCTGAAGCTCGATGCGCCAGAAACCGGGAACGATCCACTCCGGATCGATGTCCCTCAGCATGTGAACGGCAGGCGTGTGCTTTCCCTCGATCAGGTAGAAAGCGAGGATATTGGAGTCGACAACGATCATGCGCGTCCCTCGCGCCGGGCAGAATCAACAAGCTCCCGCGTCAGCGGGAACGCACCGCGAAACGCCTTGAACGCAGGGATGGGCCGCGCTCGCTGAAGCCCCTGCTCCAGGATGACAATGGCCTCCTGCGTCATCGACCGATGATGCAATTCCGCCTCGTCCTTCAGCCTCTGATGAATCTCCGCAGGCAAGTCCTTGATCACCAACGCCGGCATACCCACCTCCGCTTCCTTTTTGCTAGTATAATACTAGCATCCCCACAGGAGATCAACACCCGGCATCTGCACGAGACGGTTCACTCCTCGCCCTGTAGCTGTAGGAGAGGGTTACCCCGCGACATTTCTCCAATGATGGGGAACCCCGCAGGGGTTCTTTCCAACCATCGGACAATCCTACCCCGCCCCACCCACCACCCTTGCGCACAGGATGGCCCCTCGCATACCCAGCGCGCTGGCAACAGGCACAGCGCCAGTCTCGATGCGAAGCGAACGGGATCACGTTGCCTGAAAACGGGATGCAGGAGAAACATGCCCGCAAGTGCCAGAAGGAAGGCGGGGCACTTGCAAACATGTTTCGTTTCAGGAATCGGATTGAAGTCAGTCAAGAAATCGTCTACTCTGACCGCGTGTCTTCTTGTGTAAATGGCGATGGCATGGCGATATGCAAAAGGAAGCCAAAGCAAGGATACTGATAAACGACCTTCTCCGAAGGTCGGGCTGGCGGTTCTTTGATGAAGAGACAGGCCCCGCCAACATCGCGCTAGAAGCAAACGTTAAGCTCAAGAAAAAGGCCCTCGACGACCTCGGCAACGACTTCGAGAAGACGGCCAACGGTTTTGTTGACTACCTACTTTTGGACGAGCGCGGATTCCCTCTTGCAGTCTTGGAAGCGAAGTCCGAGAAATACGACCCCCTCGTCGGCAAGGAACAGGCCCGGAAGTATGCCCTCTCGCAAAATGTGCGGTTCGTCATTCTTTCCAACGGCAACCTGCATTACTTCTGGGACTTGGAGCAGGGCAACCCGGTCCTGATCACCGAGTTTCCGAACCCTGAATCATTCGCCCACTTTCACGCCTTCAAGCCAAATCCTGACTCGCTTGTCAGCGAAAAGGTCGAAACCGACTATGTGGCGGTCACACAAAACCCCAACTACGCCAACGATCCCCGCTGGACCGATGCCGCCGAACGCGACGCATTCATCAAAGACGCCGAACTGAAGTTTCTCCGCCCGTACCAGATGCGGGCCGTTGGTGCGCTACAGGATGCCGTGCGCAAGGGGCTGACCCGGTTTCTCTTTGAAATGGCAACCGGCACCGGCAAGACCCTCACCGCCGCCGCCGTGATCAAGATGTTTCTGCGGACGGGCAACGCGAAGCGCGTCCTGTTCCTCGTGGACCGTCTCGAACTGGAAACCCAGGCGTGGAAAGCCTTCGTGCGGCTCTTGAAGAATGATTTCCGAACGGTCATCTACAAGGAGAACCGGGACGACTGGCGCAAAGCGGAGATCGTCGTTTCCACGGTCCAAAGCCTTCAGTTCAACAACAAGTATCGGCGCCTCTTTTCGCCCACGGACTTCGATTTGCTGATTTCTGACGAAGCGCACCGCTCCATCGGCGGCAACAGCCGGGCGGTGTTCGAGTATTTCATCGGATACAAGCTTGGCCTGACCGCAACCCCCAAAGACTACCTGAAGAAGATTGATCCGGCCCGCATCAGCGAGCGCGACCCGCGCGAATGGGAACGCCGCCAGTTGCTCGACACGTACAAGACCTTTGGTTGCGAGTCCGGCGTCCCGACCTTTCGCCACAGCCTGACGGACGGCGTTCGGGACGGCTTCCTGCTAAACCCGGTTGTCGTGGATGCGCGGACGGAGATCACCACGGAATTGCTGGCCGAAGAGGGCTATTCCGTCATGCAGGAGAACGAAGACGGCGAACTCGTGGAACAGACGTTCTTCGGCAAGGACTTCGAGAAGAAGTTCTTCTCGGACGAGACGAACCGCGTCTTCTGCGAAACGTTTCTCAAGAACGCACTGCGCGATCCGTTGAGCGGCGAAATCGGCAAGACGATCGTTTTCTGCGTGCGTCAGGACCACGCGACACGCATCGTCCAGAAGCTGAACGAACTGGCGCACGCGCTCCACCCCGGCAAGTACAATTCCGATTTCGCCGTGCAAGTGACTTCCGCCGTTCAAGATGCCCAGCAAATGGCCGCCAGCTTTGCCAATAACAACCTCAACGGCCATACCCGCTTTCTGGAGGGATACATCAGTTCCAAGACGCGCGTTTGCGTTACGGTCGGCATGATGACCACGGGCTACGATTGCGAAGACCTGCTCAACGTCGTGCTTCTTCGTCCAATTTTCTCGCCGACGGACTTCATCCAGATCAAAGGGCGCGGCACGCGTAAATACACCTTCCGCTATACGGAGAAGGAAGGCGGGCAGGTCCAATACCACACAAAGCCCAAAGAGAAGTTCAAGCTGTTCGATTTCTTCGCCGTCTGCGAGTACTTCGAGGAGAAGTTCAACTACGACGAAGAAATCAAGTTGCCCTCGACTCGGGGCGGCGGCGAAGGCCCTACACCACCACCTCCCCCGCCGCCTCCGGCGGGCGGTTACACCAACGTCAATCCCGACCCGCTCAAGACACAGGTCGAGTATGCCGTGACGGTCTATGGCATGAAGATTGACCGCAAGTTCTTCG
>DAISJM010000084.1:0-8944 GCA_036821485.1 Verrucomicrobiota bacterium
GAGGCATGGGATTTGAACGGCAGGTCGTGTTCGATCCGGATGGAGAAGGCCTAGTGTGTTGACATGGATGGTGTGCTGTGGTAGGTAACCGCGGCTTTTTGGGAACAGAGCCCGAGAGACTCAACCTTAACAGGGTGGATGATGTCAAAGAAAACCAAGACCGGCTCGAAGAAGAAGGTGGCAAAACCCGTCAAGGCTGCCACAACCAAGCACGCCGCGGTCAAGAAGCAGAAGATCGCCAAGATCGCCAAGAAGCTTCACACGATGGCCCGCTTGGTTACGCCCAAGGCCGCCCGCCAGAAATTGGTCAAGGAGAAGAAGGCCACGGAACAGCCGGAAGAGTTTATCATCAAGAAGGTCTTCAAGGCCGCCCAGCTCAAGGTTTACAAGCAGCTTCTCGATAATCTGCGCGAGCGCGTGGTGGGGGAGATCAGCTTCCTCGCCGGCGACAATCTGAACAGGTCGCAGAGGGAATCATCCGGCGATCTCTCCAGTTACAGTTTCCACATGGCTGATCAGGGCACGGACAATTTCGATCGCGAGTTTGCGTTGAACCTGGTCAGCAGTGAGCAGGACGTGCTGTACGAAATCGACGACGCCTTGGGACGGATCAAGTTGGGAACCTATGGCGTGTGCGAAGGATGCGCGAAAGCCATCGAAAAGCCGCGTCTGGCAGCCTTACCGTTCGCGAAGCTCTGCATTCGCTGCAAGTCCGAGGCTGAGAAGGGCAAGACGCGCTTCCGTCCGTTTGGCCCGTCACTCTCCCAAGGTGACACTGGTGAAACAAGCTCGTGATGCGGGGGTTTGCCGCGCACGCGGGTGAAGGGGCACGATGCTGGTCCTAATCCTTGGATTGGTGATAGCGGTCGTTGACCAGGTCACGAAGTATTTCGTTCGCATTCACTTTGCCGTTGGGGAATCCCTTCCGATCATCCCGGGGTTCTTTGACTTCACCTATGTCCGCAACACCGGCGCGGCATGGGGCATTATGGGTGGTCAGAACACGTGGCTCACGGTGTTGTCGGTGGTCATGCTCATCATCATGTTGGTCTTCCGCCGGTCTTTTCTCAGTGACACGTGGGAACACCGGTTGGCGTTGGGACTGATGGTGGGGGGTATTGTCGGAAATCTCGTGGACCGCATACGGTTGGGATGGGTCACGGACTTTCTCGATTTCAGTTGGCGTGGTCACCACTTCCCGGCGTTCAACGTGGCCGACTCGGCGATTTGTGTCGGCGTGGGCATCTATATACTTTCCGCCCTGTGGTTGGCGGGTCATCCGCTTCACGAATCCCAGCTCAAGGGTACCGCTCCTGCGGAAAACAAGTCTGATGGCTGACGGTCTTCAGAGGTCGTCCAGTTCTGCATCCGGCGATTCCCCGGCCGGTGGTTCAACAACGCGTGCCTATTTCCTTGTGGGGCCCACGGCTTGTGGCAAGACGGAGATCGCCCAGCGGATTGCCAAGCGGGAGGGGTGGGGCATTCTCTCGGCTGACTCCATGCTGGTCTATCGCGGCATGGATATTGGAACGGCGAAGCCGACCGCAGAGGAGCGCGACGGCGTGTCGTATGGCGGGTTGGACTTGGTGGATCCCTCGGAGTCGTTCAGCGTGGGGCGCTACGTGACGGTTGCGCGGAGCTACTTGGAGGAGGCCCGGCAGGCCGGGCGGGCCACGATCGTGGCGGGCGGAACCGGGTTGTACGTGAAGTGTCTTACGGAAGGGCTGGCTCCGCTGCCGGAGGAAGATCCGGTGTTGCGGAACCGGTTGGAGGAATGCCTGGAGGCGCGGGGGGTGGAGGGGTTGCAGGACGAACTGCGGCGATTGGACGAGGCTCGGCTGCGCGAGTTGAAGGACCCGCTGAATCCCCGGCGATTGATTCGTGCCATCGAGTTGGCCCATCATCGTGCGGATCGCAGGCCGGCGTGGGCCGGCAGACCGGACGTGCCGCTGGTGGGGTTGTTCATGGAGCCGGGCATGCTGGCGAAGCGGATCGAAGCCCGCGTGGCGCAAATGTATGAGCACGGGCTGTTGGATGAAGCGGCGGACCTGCGGGAGAGGGTTGCCTTGTCGAAGACCGCGCTGCAGGCCATTGGCTATGCCGAGGCGTTCAGTGTGTTGGATGGGAAGCTGAGTGTCGGCGAGGCGATGTATCACACGGCCGTCAGAACACGGCAGTTGGCCAAGCGGCAGATGACGTGGTTTAGGCGTCAGGCGCGCGTGGAGTGGGTGACGGTGGAACGCGGCATGAGAGCGGACGACGTGGCAGAGGCGGTAAGCATGTTGTGGAGGACATATGGCGCGACCCCTGTGGTCATCTGAACCCGAGGAAGAGCGGGCATTTCTCGTCGGCATCCAGCTCAGAGGCCGCACGATGGGAGACGTGGGCGATTCGCTCGACGAGTTGCACTTGCTATCGGAGACGGGTGGGGCCGTGGTGACGGGGCGCCTGGTGTGCCGGCAGCCGTCGGTCCATCCGGCAACCTATATCGGCAAGGGCAAGGCCGCGGAGATTGCGGCCCAGGTGGCTGAACAGGGCATCACGACCGTGGTGTTCGATGACGACTTGTCGGCGGCCCAAGGGCGAAATCTGAGCGAGATCATAGGCTGCAAGATCATCGACAGGACGCAGCTGATTCTGGACATCTTTGCGCAGCACGCACGGACGAAGGAGGGCCGGCTTCAGATCGAACTGGCCCAGCTCGAATATCTGCTTCCGCGATTGCGCAGGATGTGGACGCATCTGGAGCGGCAGCGCGGTGGTATCGGCCTGCGCGGTCCCGGCGAGCAGCAGTTGGAATTGGACCGCCGCAAGATTCAGGACCGGATTGCGCGGATATCCGTTGCCCTGGAGGATGTGCGTGCGCGGCGCTCGGAGCAGCGCCGTGGCCGGCGCCGCCACGGCTGGGCATTGATCACGCTGGTGGGCTACACGAACGCCGGCAAATCCACCCTGTTGAATGGGCTGACCGGTGCAGAGGTGGAGGCCGATGACCGGTTATTCGCCACGCTTGATCCGACCACGCGCCAGATCAAGCTGCCGAATCATCAGCCCGCGCTGGTGACGGATACGGTGGGCTTTATCCGCAAGTTGCCGCATCACCTGGTGGATTCATTTCGGGCTACGCTTGAGGAAGTGAACGAGGCGGATGTGCTGATGCATGTGATCGACGCGTCTCATCCGCAGGTCGATCAGCAGATCGATGCGGTGCATGGTGTGCTGCGTGACCTGGGTGCAGAAGACAAGCCTGTGATCCATGTCCTGAACAAGATGGACTTGCCTGCGGCGGAGCTCCATGCCCGGCGACTTGCGGAGAGGGTGGGTGGGCGCGTCGTGGAGATATCGGCTTTGACGGGGAAGGGGCTTGACCAGCTTCGCGTTGAAGTGGCGGACTACTTGAAGAGCCGCAATGTTCGCGTTCACCTGCGCGTGCCGGTATCCGAGGGGAAGTTGCTGGCGGCCATTCGCAGCGTCAGCCGCACCTATGCGGAGACATACGGCGACGACGAAACGGTGGAGATCGATGCGGCGGTACCGGGCAGCATGCTCGGGGCGTGCGCCAAGTATGACATCGAGGCAATGGGGAAGGGTGTTGAAGAGGGTGGAGGGACAGATGGCAAAGGCTGAGCGTACGGCGGTGTATGACGGGGCGTCGAGGCGGGTCAAGGATCTGCCGTCGCGGTTGAGGCCGCGGGAGCTGTTTGACCGGTTTGGAGCGGAGAGTGTGTCGGAGTCGGTGCTGCTGGCGTTGCTGCTGCGGAGTGGCGTCAAGGGCGTAAACGTCGTGGATGTGGCGGAGCGGTTGCTGGAGGAATACGGATCGCTGACCGCGTTGGCGCAGGTGTCGATCGACGAACTCGCGCGATGGAAGGGCGTGGGCCGGGTGAAGGCACAGATCATCAGGGCCGCGTTGGAGTTGGCCCGGCGGTTGAGCGACGAGAAGGCGCCTCCGCGCGACATGATTCGCAGTCCGGCTGACGCCGCCCGTGTGCTGCGGCAACATGCGCGGGTTCGTGAACAGGAGGCGTTCTGGGTGCTATTGCTGGATACGAAGTGCAGGTTGAAGCGTCCGCCGATTGAGGTCACGAAGGGATTGCTGGACGCGAGCTTGGTTCATCCGCGCGAGGTGTTCAAGGAGGCGATCCGGGCATCGTCGGCGGCGGTCGTGGTGGTGCACAATCATCCCTCGGGCGATCCGACGCCTTCGGCCGAGGACATCCACATTTCAAAACAACTTGTGCAGGCGGGGCATGTGGTTGACATCAAGGTGCTGGATCACGTTATCTTGGGCCTTGGCGATGAACAGCGGGACGCGGATCATGTGAGCCTACGGGAGTCGGGCTTGGTCGATTTTGAAAAAGGACAGTGACATCATGAGCATACATTCCACGGCATCGGTGGATTCCAAGGCAACCTTGGGGCAGGACGTTGACGTTGGCCCTTTTGCAGTGATTGAAGCGGGTGTGCACATCGGCGATCGCTGCGTGATTGGTCCGCATGCAGTGATTCGCCGCTACACGACGATGGGGGCAGGCTGTCGTGTGCATCCGGGCGCATGTATTGGGGACGACCCCCAGGATCTTGGTTTCAAGGGCGGGGAGAGCTTTGTTCGAATTGGGGCGAATTGCGTGATGCGCGAAGGTGTGACGATTCACCGGGGATCGAAGGAGGGTACGGAGACGGTGATGGGTGATGGATGCTTTCTGATGGCGAACAGTCATCTGGCGCACAACGTGAAGATGGGCAACAACGTCATCCTGGCGAATGGCGTGCTCCTTGCCGGCTACGTTGAAGTGGGCGACCGCGTGTTCATCAGCGGGAACGCAGCCGTACATCAATTTGCGCGCGTGGGAACACTGGCGATGGTCGGCGGACTCGGAGCAATTTCGAAGGATGTGCCTCCCTATTGCACGACGCGTAACTCCCGTCAGAATTGTGTGGCGGGGCTCAATGTTGTGGGTATGCGTAGGGCGGGGTTCAACCCGGCGGATCGTCTGGCCGTGCGGCAGGCGTTCAAGCTACTGTATCGGTCGGGATTGAATGTTTCGCAGGCCGTTGAGCGCCTGCGGTCGGAGTTTCCAGAAGGGCCCGTGCGCGTGCTCTGGGAGTTCGTAGAAGCGTCCAAACGGGGTATCTGCCCTTACGGCGGCGGGGACGAAGAAGAGAGCGGCGATTGATTCCTGTTGCGCAAAGAGCGGTGGGGGCGTACATTAGGTAAAACTGAATAGATAGAGATGCGATCTTCAGGGCATGGTGACTGCGACCTCATGAGAGGACGTGGAATTCCTGACCGGCGGTGAAAGCCCGCGACTCCCGGTGTAGCGAAAGCGAATCGGGACTGATGCGGTAGTCCTGGTAAAACAGGGTACCCGCAGCCGACAGTAAAGTCTGGATGAAAGAAGATCGGGCCGTCGCCCGTTTTCTGCCTTGGAGACTCATGCTCCAAGGCTTTTTTATTGGGTGTAAGGAACATGATTCAGAAAAACACAGAGCCCCAGGCATCGTTCGATTCGATCTCGGATGGAATCGAGGCCCTGAAGCGGGGCGAGATGGTCATCGTGGTGGATGATGAGAAGCGGGAGAACGAGGGAGACTTGGTCGTTGCGGCCGAGAAAGCCACCCCGGAAGCGATCAACTTCATGGCGACGCATGGGCGTGGATTGATTTGCGTGACCATGGAAGGTTCCCGACTGGCGGCCATGGGCCTCTCGAGAATGGTGCCTCAAGGTGAAGGCGATCAATTCCGGACTGCTTTCATGCAGTCGGTGGACGCGAGGAGCGGCGTGTCCACGGGCATCAGCGCGTTTGATCGGGCGAAGACCGTGGCCGTGCTGATTGATGAGTCGAGCAAGCCGGCGGACTTGGTGAGGCCGGGCCATGTGTTTCCGTTGGAGGCGGTGTCGGGAGGTGTGCTGCGCCGGACGGGTCACACCGAAGCATCGGTGGATCTTGCGCGCTTGTGCGGGTTCAAGCCTGCCGGAGTGATTTGTGAAGTGCTGCGGGAAGATGGCCGCATGGCGCGCCTGCCCGAGCTGAGAGAGTTTGCCAGGAAGCATGGGCTGAAGATTGTATCGATCGACGACCTTGTCGAGTACCGGCGCCAACGCGAGAAGTTGATCGAGTTGGAACGGAAAGTGAAGCTGCCGACCGCGCATGGCTTGTTCGATCTGTATCTGTATCGCTCGGCGCTGGAGGGCAAGCATCACCTGGCGCTGGTGATGGGTTCGCCTGCGACGCAGCCTTCCGCCCTTGTCCGAGTTCACAGCGAGTGTCTCACGGGGGATGTGTTTGGATCCATGCGATGTGACTGCGGCCCCCAGTTGCAGGCATCGATGGAGATGATTGCGGCTGAAGGGCATGGCGTGGTGCTGTACATGAGGCAGGAGGGGCGGGGGATCGGGTTGGCCAAGAAGATTCACGCCTACGAGTTGCAGGAAGAGGGGTTGGACACGGTGGAGGCCAACGAGGAACTGGGGTTCGATGCCGATTTGCGGGACTACGGCATTGGCGCGCAGATTCTCGCCGACCTGGGGCTCCACAAGATTCGGTTGATCACGAACAATCCCAAGAAGATTATTGGTTTGCGCGGCTACGGGCTTGAGGTCACGGATCGCGTGCCGCTGGTGTTTCCGAGCACCGCGCATAATGAGAAGTATTTGCAGGCGAAGAAGACAAAGCTGGGACACTGGCTCTAGAAGGAGGAAAGAAGATGAGCTACAAGGAATACTCGGGTTCACTCGATGCCAAGGGTTTGAAGTTCGGACTGGTGATCAGCCGGTTCAACGACTTCCTTACGCGTCAGCTACTGGCCGGCGCGCTGGACTGCCTGAAGCGTCATGGTGCGGACGAGAAGGACATCTCGGTTGTCTGGGTGCCGGGTGCCTACGATCTGCCGCTGGCCGCCAAGAAGTTGGCACAGGGCAAGAAGTGCCAGGCGATCGTTGCGCTGGGCGCGGTGATCCAGGGCGCAACACAACATGCGGGTTTGATCAACACCCAGTTGACGCGCGCGCTGACGCAGATATCGCTCGACTTTGATGTCCCCGTGGTGGACGGTGTGGTGGCTGCGGAGACGCTTGAGCAGGCGATCGAGCGCAGCGGGACGAAGGCTGGGAACCGTGGTTGGACGGCAGCCCAATCGGCTGTGGAACTTGCGAATCTTTTCACTCAGTTTAAAACATAGGATCTTTCATGGGTGGTCGACACGAAGCTCGAGAATGTGCCGTGCAGTTCCTGTTTCAGCGGGACTTCAATCCCGATGAACTGGACGTGGCCCTTGCCGATTTTTGGCAGGAGCGCAAGATGGGGCAGAAAGCGCGGGAGTTCGCCGAGGAGCTGATCTGCGGGGTGGAGAAGTTCAGGAAAGAACTGGACGGCCAGATTGCCAAGTATGCGGAGCATTGGGATATCAAGCGGATGGGCGCGGTGGACCGCAACGTCATGCGCGTTGCGATGTATGAGATGATCCACCGGCCGGACATTCCGCCCGTCGTGTCGATCAACGAAGCCGTGGAAATTGCCAAGGATCTGAGCGGCGCTGAGTCCGGCAGGTTCGTCAACGGCATTCTCGACAAGGCGTCAAAGGAGATGGATCGGCCTTCGCGAGCAGCCGTGATGGGAGCCAAACCGGGCCACGCAGGGGGTTGAGGCGTGGTTACATGGATTGATGCCCTGGCGCGCACCCGTTCCCGGATCACGGGAGTCCTGTCCCGTGTGCTTCGGGGGCGCGACAAGCCTGACGATGTCAGCCTGGAAGAACTCGAAGCGATACTCCTTTCCGCGGATGTTCCCGCCCGCCTTGTAGCGCACCTGATCGGGGAACTCGACAAGGGCTATGCGGGGCTGCGAGTGTCCCGTCGAGACATGCTGAAACGCATGTTGTCGGATGCGCTCAAATCTTCGAACTCCTTTTCGTGGCAGCGTGATGCATCTCCGTTGGTGGTGCTGGTGGTGGGCGTCAATGGTTCAGGAAAGACCACGACGTGCGCCAAACTGGCCGCGCTGGCCCGGCGCGAGGGGCTTCGTCCACTGCTGGGTGCTACGGATACTTTTCGGGCGGCCGGCTCCGACCAGTTACGGCTTTGGGCTGACCGGATCGGTTGCGAGAGTGTGACGGGTGCGGCAGGGGCGGATGCCGCGGCCGTGGCTTACGATGCGGTGGCTGCCGCGCTTGCCAGAGACTGTAACGCCGTGATCATCGATACCGCCGGCCGCATGCACACGAAGAAGCCTCTCATGCAAGAACTTCAGAAAGTTCGGAACGCACTGGACAAGAAATTGCCGGGCGCTCCACACGAGACGTGGATCGTGCTGGACGCCACACTTGGGCAGAACGCGATTACGCAGGCGATGGTATTTCATGAGGCGGTGCCGTTGACGGGCGCGATCATTGCCAAGTTGGACGGTTCCTCCAAGGCCGGATTTGCTTTTGCTGTTACGAAAGAGCTTGGCATTCCCATTCGCTTTGCGGGGTTGGGGGAAGCCGCGGGAGACCTGGTGCCGTTCGATCCCGATGCGTTTGCACAGGCGTTGGTGGGTGGTGACGGCAGTTCGGAGAGTTCAGGCGAGTGATGGAACGACTTTCCAAAGATCAGCGATGGATGATGAGAGCTCTCGCACTAGCGCGACGGGCGGAAGGGCTCACGCGACCGAATCCTCCCGTGGGCGCGGTGGTGGTGCGCGGCGGCAGGATGGTTGGAGAGGGGTACCATCGGAAAGCTGGGGGGCCGCATGCCGAGATCATTGCCATGCATCGTGCCGGAGCCCTCGCAAGAGGGGCCACGTTGTACGTGACGTTGGAGCCTTGTTGCACATGGGGGCGTACGCCGCCGTGTACGGATGCAGTGATTGCAAGCGGAGTCCGTCGAGTGGTCGTGGGAGCAAGAGATCCAAACGCGCGTCACGCTGGCAGGGGGCTGCGGCGTTTGCGGCGCGCGGGGATTGA
>DAISJM010000085.1:0-8880 GCA_036821485.1 Verrucomicrobiota bacterium
CAAGACACGCTTCGTCCGAGCGCCCCGAGACCCGCCGCCATCGTTCGCACCGCCACCACCAGCAACACGGCAACTTGACCAGCCGCATCCTGTGGACCGGTGTTGCCGTGGTGGTCATTGGCTACGTTCTCGTACTCGCCGCTTCCGTCCTCCGCGGTGAAAGGAAGACCGGCAAGCCCGCCCTGCCATCCGCCAATCCGGTGGCCACCCCATCCAGCAATGCAACAGCTGAGGCCGTTTCCATCCAGGAACGTATTGTCGCATGGAGCCGCCTGCCGGATGCTTTGCTCACGGCACAGACCCAGCAGGAGCGCGGCCTGATGGACGACGCCGAGGCCGCACTGAAGAAAGCGTTGGAGACCACGCCCCATGCGCTCGCCTTGCAGGCGCGTCTCGCAAAACTGTATGCGGATCAAAGAAAATACGCACAGGCCACCGAGCTTCTTGTGAACGTGCTGAACGCCAATCCTGACGACGTGCCGGCCCGGATGTTGCTTGCCACGTGTTACGATGGCCAAACCAACTACGCCGCATCGCTGGCCGTTGCCAACTGGGTGCTGGACGTCGATCCCAATTCCCTTGCCGCCAATCAGATCGCCGCCGACGCCTACATGAATACCGACAGAACGGCGCTGGCCATCCCCCACCTGAAGAAGATTGTATCCATGGCGCGCGACAACATCGTGGCACAGAACAAACTCGGCGTGGCCTACTCGCAGCTCGGCGAGTACGTCAAAGCCATCCAACTCTTCAACGGCGTGCTGGAGAAGAATGCTGCAGACTCAACAACGTATTACAACCTGGCGGTATGCTACGCGAAACAGTCGATGGCCGATCAGGCCGTGGAGACACTCGCGCGGGCTCAGGCGCTGTTCCCCAAGGATTTCGTCAATACGTGGGCCAAGAGCCGGGACTTTGACCCCATCAGGAATGATCCGCTCTTCGTGGCGCTGGCCTCACAGTCGGAGCCAAAGCCCAAGAAGGAAGACGGCAACGACGATACTCCGAAAAAAGAGACATCTACAGAGCCGGCGGAGACAACCACTCAGCCCTGAGCGGGCTTCTGATCGTCCTTCTTGTCCTCGTCCTTGCCCTTGTCCTGGCCGCCCTCTTGCTGACCCTTCTTGAATTCACCCAGGCTCTTGCCGAGCGATCGGGCGATTTCCGGGATACGCTTGGCGCCGAACAGCAGCACAAGCACGAGCAGAATGAGCATGATTTCCCAAGGTCCAACTCGCGAGAACATGGCTTATTCCTTTCACTCCGCGGAGGCGTCTGCCTTTCGCGTCCTGATCACCTTCACAGCATCCTCTTTCTGGGGACGCCCGTCTAGAATATCCGCCGCCACAAACGGCGGCCGTGTCGGCCCCGAAAGGTGCAACTTCGCGATTGGCTTGTCCTTGTGATACACGATCGCATCCTGATCCAGAGCCGGCAGACTCTCGCATTTCACGATGACATAACTGTAGCGGCGGTTAACCTGCACGATGCGGCCCACCATTACCTCGGTGGCCTCGACCGCAGGCGGGGCACCCGTCAACTCCACCGCGCCGGGTTCGGCCGTCTCCGCCGTTTTGCATCCCGTCATGTGCGGCAATGCCAACATCGCCGTGATCATCATCAGCCAGATCGTTCCATGCCGCAGTTCAGTCTTCATGAAACTCCTCATGCTTTCTTCGATATCCGCTCCATGCCCGGCGGCCCCCCGGGCGGCAGCAACACCCTCAGGGGACATTCAGCACAATTCGGCCTGCTTCTGCAAAGGTTTTTTCCAAGCGCCACCACCAGCGCGTGGTATTCATTATACAATCTTCTGTCGCGCTGCACACAGGCCACGAACAAGTGCGCCAACTCGTCGTAGGCCTCCGTCCCCTCGATCCAGCCATGCCTCGAGAGAAACCGCCGGGTGTAGGCGTCGATGACGAATACAGGCCTGTCCGCGGCATACAGGATCATGCTGTCCGCCGTCTCCGGCCCGATCCCGTTCACGGCCAGCAACTCGTCGCGAAGCGGCTGCGTGGCCATGGCCAGAAGGTGTTCCAGACGGCCATGGTGCCTCGAGTAGATCATCTCCGTGAACGCACGCAAACGCCGCGCCTTGATGTTGTAGTAACCCGCGGGGCGAATCCAGTCGGCCAGTTGTTCGAGCGTCACGCCGTGCAGAGTTCTCAAATTCAGCGCGTGTGCCTTTCGCAGCCGCGCAATGGCTTTCTCCACGTTCGACCACGCGGTGTTTTGCGTCAGGATAGCGCCGACCATGATCTCCAACCGGGTGCGACCCGGCCACCAGTGCTGTGGACCGAAGTGGTCAAACAGCAGCCGGTACACACGACGCAGCGGAGGATATGCATGCCGCGACTTCAACGTGCCGCGAGTTTCGAGTTTCCAGTTTCAACTTTCAAGCCCAACCCATTCCGTTGGTTGATCGCAAACTGTTTTCCGGGTACCATGCAGCCCATGAAGATTCACTTCCTCGGCGGTGCAGACACGGTCACCGGCTCCCAGCATCTCGTCGAAGCCAACGGTTCGCGTGTACTGCGGGACTGCGGCCTCTTTCAGGGCCATCGCGCGGAAGCGAACGCCATCAACAGCCGGCATCCGTTCAACGTGGACCAGGTTCATTCCATGGTCCTCTCCCACGCCCACATCGATCACTGTGGCAACATCCCCAGCCTGGCCAAGCACGGATACAACAAGCCGATTCACACCTCCACGGCCACGGCTTCTCTCTGCGGCATCATGCTTCGCGATTCGGCGCGCATCCAGGAACAGGACGCGGCCTACCTGAACCAGAAGACCAACCGCAAGGGCCTCGTACCCGTCGAGCCGCTCTACACCGTGGCCGACGCCGAACGCGCGCTCACGCTGTTCAAGGGCTACCGGTACGGTCAGACGTTTGAAGCCGCACCGGGCATCCAGGTTGTACTCAACGATGCCGGGCATATCCTCGGTGCGGCGATCACCACGTTCGCCGCCACCGAGGGCAGTCGCACCGTTCGCATCTCGTTCGCCGTCGATCTTGGCCGCGCCGATCTTCCCCTCATTCGCGACCCGGAAGTGGTCGACGGCATCGATGTCCTCGTCCTGGAAAGCACCTACGGCGACCGGCTGCACGACGCCGCGGCGAAAGAGGACGACCAACTCTTCGAGGTCGTTGACCGCACCATCCGCCGCGGCGGCAAAGTGATCATTCCATCCTTTGCCCTCGAGCGCGCCCAGGAGATTATCTATCACCTGACGTCGCTGATCGTGTCCGGCCGCCTGCCCCGCGTCCCTGTTTTTGTCGACAGCCCGATGGCCACCGCCGTATCCGATGTGTTCGACCAGCATCGCGATTACCTTGACGACGAATACCGCACGCTGAAGAAGAGCGTGGCCCACGTCCTGCATCCCGAATGGGTGACCTATACCAGCAGCGTGGAAGAATCCAAGCGGATCACCGCCTCCGACCAGCCCGCCGTCATCATCTCCGCCTCGGGCATGTGCGAACATGGCCGCATCCTGCATCACCTGAAGCACGGCATCGAGAACTCGCGGAATACGGTCGTGCTCGTCGGCTTCCAAGCCGCCAATACGCTGGGCCGGCATCTGGGCGATGGCGACAAGCGGGTCCGTATCTTCGGCGATATGTTCCGCGTCCGTGCCGATGTCGTCAGCCTCAACTCCTTCAGCGCCCATGCCGACCGCAACGACCTCCTGGCCTACGCTCAGGCCGCGCACCCCAAGAAGATATTCCTGGTACACGGCGAACAGGACCAGCGCGCGGCACTCGCGGAAAGCCTCAAGGGTCTTGGATTCAAGGACGTATTCACGCCGGCCCAGGGAGATGTGGCGGAATTGTGAGCCAGGAACCCGAAAGCAGCGAAACCCGGGCTACCCCCCCTCTCCACTGCGGACTCATCGCCGTCGTGGGCCGCGCCAGCGTCGGCAAGTCCACTTTCGTCAATGCCGTCTTCGAGGAAAAGGTCAGCATCGTCAGCGACATACCGCAGACGACGCGAACGCTTGTGCGCGGTATCCTGACCGAGCCACGCGGCCAACTCGTACTGCTCGACACACCCGGCGTCCACAAGGCGGAGTACGATCTTGGCCGCCTCATGAACCGCGTTGCTCGCGCATCGGTCGAGGGTGTTGATGCCGTATTACTGATGCTGGATGCGTCGACCTCGCCACGCATTGAGGATGACGGCTGGATCCGGCGCCTGCTGCGCGAAACCGTCCCCGTGCTCGCCGTGCTCAACAAGAGTGATGTGCCCCAAGGGCACGCCGACGAGTATCGGAAGTTATGGGAAACCATCGCCGCGGAGAAACAAAGCACCAAGACCGCCGAATGGGTGGAGATTTCTGCGCGCACGCGCGATGGCGTCGACCAGCTTGTCAGCCGGTTGTTCGAACTCCTGCCCCCGGGCCCCCTGCTTTTCCCGGCAGAAATGCTGACCGACCATCCCCGCAAGATCAATATGGCCGATATCATCCGCGAGAAGTACTTCGGCAAGCTGCAGGATGAACTTCCCCACTCGCTGGCCATCGAGGTTGAAACCGTGGAAGAGAAGCCTGACGAATGGATCGTCCACGGCACCATTCTCGTGGAGAGATCTTCGCAGAAAGGCATCGTGATCGGCCACAAGGGCCGCCTGCTGCGCCGTGTCTGCGAAAGCGCGGGGAGGGAACTTTCCGAGATGTACGGCATCCCCGTCACGCTGGACCTGTGGGTCAAGGTCGAGAAGGACTGGACCAAGAACTTCTGGATCCTCAAACGCCTCGGCTACGCGGGCTGACGCCTGACCACCACCATCGCCCACGCCCCGGCTCCATTTGTTTCATCCGATGATGCGGCCGCATCATCGGATGAAACATACTTCACAGACATTTGGCCAGGAGCTTCGTGAGCTTCTTGTGAATGTCGTACACGTCCATGCCCCGGTAGTCAGACGGTAACAAGCTTCGCGGAAGCAATGGGTCCCGATCCATGACGCTGAGATAATGTGCCAGCTCGAGGCGCACAAGCCGGGCGGCATCTGGTGCAGACACCCGCCCGCACAGAAGATCATCCATCGTTTCCTCTGCCGCATGAATAAACTGCTCATGCCCCTCCGCCAAGCGGGCAAAATCCCATGCGTCACGCACAATGCTCTGACTGGACCGGCCCAACACGGTCCTGGCCTCAAATAGATAGGCGACGGAATCAACGTTCAGGGTGGTCTGCAAATCCGCATACACCGGTCGTATATCGAGGGGGCTTACCCACACGCTCTGCTGAAGACATCCCATGTGCTGGGAGCAAAGAAAGCGACGTAGACCATTGCGGAATACCCGCTCCTTTTCGTCGATATCGTAGATCAACACCCTCCATACTCCATCCCACCTTGTCCGCCACGCCGCCTCAGGATTCAACTCGCGCCTCACAGGCAGGTGACTTTTGGAAATTTGCAGGGATCTGGTCCCATCCCTCCCTCTTCTAACTGCTATGACGCCAGCCTTCCGCAGCCGGTGCATGGCGGACCGTAACCCTGCGTTCGAGGCGAAGCAGGTCCGCCAAAAAGATGGATGCGCGCTCGTGGCGGCCAACTTGAAGTACGTCGCACTGCAATCCAGCAGGAAATCGGTCGCTCTCCGTCGTAGTACGGTGAGGCTGACATCAGGATGCCGAAAAGTGTAGGTGGTCACGGCGCGCATGCTGCCAGACGCTATGCAAACGTCAAGCATCTGTTTCATCCAGTGATGCGGCCGCATCACTGGATGAAACACTGCCTGGCCTCTCCCGCTGCACGCTGCGCTTAACTCCACACCTCTTCTCCAACATATCTTGACCGCTTGGACAAATCCCCTATCATCACTTTCGCTTGGTCGCGGGGGAGCTTGCTTGGCAGGCTGAGATTCCTCTGGAGAGGAAGAAACCCCTGGAACCTGTCCGGGTAATACCGGCGAAGGGAAGCGGCTGGACGACGGTCTCCCGGCGAGATCCGTGGTGTTCCTCCCGTTTGTCTCGCTCCCGCGATACAGTAATAGGAGAGTGCCATGGCTACGTTGGGCAAGATTACGGACGACGTCTTTCAGAAGATCATCAAGCCGCGCCTCGGCGCACACCGCCCCGAGGTCGCCGTCGGCCCCGAGCAGGGCGTCGATGTCGGCATCCTCGAACTTGGCGAACTCGCCCTCGCGATGACTGCCGATCCGGTCTTCATCGTTCCCGAATACGGGTTCGAGCGCTCGGCCTGGTTCGCCATCCACATTCTGGCCAGCGATGCGGTCACATCGGGTCTTCCGCCCGCGTTTCTTTCCATCGACCTGAATCTGCCCCCTGAGCTCACAGATGCCGACTTCGCCCTGATGTGGGACGTCATCCATCGCGAATGCGTGAAGATGGGCGCGGCCATCGTGACAGGACATACCGGCCGCTATGATAACTGCAATTATCCGATGATCGGCGGCGCGACGTTCATGGCCATGGGCCCACGCGACGCGTACTGCTCACCGAAGTTCTGCAAGCCCGGCGACCAACTCATCATCACCAAGGGCCCGGCCGTCGAAGCCACCGGCATCTTCGCCGCCATGTTCCCGGACCGCATTGAAAAGCTTGGCGGCCCCACGCTGCGCAAGCAGGCGGAAGATGTGTTCTATCGCATGTCTATCGTCGACGATGCCCGAATCGCCGCTGCCGTCGGCACCCGCGACCGCGGCGTCGCCGCGATGCACGATGCCACGGAATACGGCATCTGGGGCGGCCTGCACGAATTCGCCCACGCGGCGAATCTCGGACTTGTCGTTCATCGCGACCAGATTGTCATGACGCCTTCGGTGAAGGAGGTCTGCGCGTTGTTCCAGATCGAGCCCTTCAGCAGCATCAGCGAGGGCACCATGATTGCCGCCGTCCGCCCCCATGCCGCCAACGAGGTCTTGCAGCGGCTCACCGACCACGGCATTCTTGCCTCGATCTGCGGTGAGATGACCGAAAGCTCCGAAGGCATTCATGTCGTGGAGGCCGGCCGCCGGCGCGTGCTGGAACATCCGGGTGTGGATCCCTTCTGGGAGGCTTTCTACAAAGCGCTCAAAGCCTGATGGACAGGTTACGCATATTGGCCCTGCTGGCCCTGGTCGCCGTGCCCTATATCACGGCGCTCAACCATGACTTCGTTTACGATGACCATGGCTCCATCGTCGAGAATGCCTATCTTCAGGAATCCGGCCACATCCGGGACGTTCTGGGCCTGCGCACGCTGACCGACCTCTCCGTCCCCGACGGGCGTCGCCCCACCGTGCTGCTGAGCTATATGGCCGACCGCAGCCTCTGGGGCCTGCGACCACTCGGATTCCATGCCACCAGCCTGCTGATTCACCTCTGCAACACGCTGCTCGTGCTGGCGCTCGCCCGAAAGTTTGTCGCCCCGGGATCAAAACTCCTGCCGTTCGGCACGGCCCTGTTGTTTGGACTCCATCCAGTACTGATCGAGGCGGTGCAGTCCCCCGCGTTCCGCGAAGATCTGCTGGTCACGTTCTTCCTTCTCTCCTATCTCCTTCTCGCCACGCGCCGCGACACCTCCGCATGGTTCTCCGCCGTACCGCTGATCCTCGCACTGCTGTCCAAGGAAACCGCCGTGATCGGCCCTCTCCTTCTCTTCGCGATCTGGTTTTGCCTGCCGGCCCTTCGCCCACCCACCCGAAGAGCCACAGGTCTCGCCGTGTACGGCATCGCCGCCATCTTCATTTTCGTCGGCCTGTGGATGGCCTCCGGCCCGCTTCAAGCCTCGGGCGACATTGCCTACGGCACCGAACTCCGTTACCCCCACAACCTGCTGACCCTTCCCTACCTCTGGCTCAAGATGCTGCGCATCATCATCGCGCCCTACCCGCTCGTCGTGGATTATGTCATTCGTCCCGTTCGCTCGATCGTCGAACCTCGGTTCATTGCCGGCGCGCTGGCCGTGCTCGCCTCGCTCACACTCTTCCTTGCCCTGCGCCGACGCCAGCCGCTCGTCGCACTCGGCCTCGGCTGGATGATGATCGCCTTCGTGCCCGCATCGAACATGCTGCCGCTCTACAACCCCTTTGCCGAACGTTACCTTTACTGCGTCGTTCCCGGTTTCGCACTGGCCTTTGCATCGCTCCTGGCTACACCCTCCAGCACGCGCTTGCGCACCATTCTGCTGGCCTGCACGGCGACCGCCTACGCCTGCCTGGCCATCCTTCGCCTTGCAGATTGGCGAACCGATCTTGATCTCTGGTCGCGCGCGATACAGGACCAGCCTTACAGTGCGCGCGCCTTCACATGGGTCGGGCTCGAGATGAAACACCAACGCGACCCGCGCGGCGCAATGCTGATGTTCCGCGCCGCGAGCGCGCTGAATCCGAAGGACATATCTCCGCTGATCAATATGGCCATCATCGAGGGAGAAGACGGACGCCTCGCCGAGGCAGAAACACTTCTCCGCGAGGCCGTCCAACGACGACCCGACAAGGCTGACGCCCACTGGAACTTGGCCGTGGCACTGCAACTCCAGGGCAAGACCAATGAAGCGCAGGCAGAGATCACGCGCACACTCGAACAGGACCCCCGCCATCCCGCCGCCCTCTCCGTCCGGTCCGCAACCAAAGCTATTCCGCATGACACGGACAAGGGAATGCCCTTAGACTAAGGGCGTCTCATGACGTCATCACTTCAAAAACCGGAACCGCGATCGTGGCGCATCGCCAATATCGCATGCTGGTTTGTCATTTTGGCTCTCGGCGCGTGGCGCGCGTGGGCCTCGCGCTTCTTCATGAACCCCGACGGCGTTTCCTATCTCGACATCGGTGATGCGTTCTGGCGCGGCCACTGGCCCGCCGTCTTCAACTGCTACTGGAGCCCTGTGTACCCGCTCCTGCTGGGCCTCGTGCTGAAAC
>DAISJM010000086.1:0-8806 GCA_036821485.1 Verrucomicrobiota bacterium
GCCCACAAGGGTCCACCTGGTTGCCTTCCGGGTAGGTATTGTACCAATCCCAGCACCATTCGGCAGCATTTCCCGCCATGTCGTGCAGTCCATATCCGTTGGCGGGGAAGCTCCCGGCGGGGCTGGTGTAGGGGGTGCCCCCGTTGGTGTAGGCCGGGTGATAGCCGTGAGTCGGGCTTGCGTCGAATCCATCTGACTCCGATGAGTAGTAGTTGGCCTGCTGATGGCTGATGGTGTTGCCGCCCCAGGGAAATTCCTTGCCTTGGCGGCCTCCGCGCGCGGCCTTCTCCCACTCTGCCTCGGTCGGGAGGCGATAACCGTCGGCGCTCCAGTCCACCCAGTCATTGTGAACGTCAAGATTGCCGTTGGTATAGAGAACGTCCAGGGCAGGGCTTGTGTAGTAGCAGGGCCCAAGGCCTTCCATCTGGCTCCGCGCGTTGCACCACTTGATGCAATCGTACCAGATCACATTCACCACCGGGTGGTCGAACGCCTTGCCTTCACCCTCGGGGATGGCGAAGCGGTAACCGTGGTTCGTGGCCCAGGTGCGCACCTCATCCCACTTCGCCTTGCGCACTTCCATCTCGTCCATCCAGAAGCCGCCAATGAAATTGGTGTGGACTGGCACCTCGGTGCCGTAGCCGGTGCCCCGGGTGTCGCCCATCACGAACTCTCCGGCATCGATCCAGACCATTCCTGCCGGCGGCTGGTTGGTGGTCAGGACAATGCGGTAGAACATGGGCACTGATACCGTGAAGCCGGACCCGTCCAATCCGTCCAGTGTTCCGATGTTGTCGAATGTCCGATACCACGGCCCGTGAGCTTGCGACGCCCACTCCACGCGATACAGCGCATGGCTGTCCACCGGGTTGGTCCATGTGAGATGACCGTTCGCCTGGAACGACGTGATCACGACGTCCCGTCCCATGCTGGACGTGCCCGCCAGTACAAGGGCGGTGCAGACTGCCAGGCACGATGGTATCTTCACGGTGTGCCTTTCTTCATGCTGCATCAACTCCACCACCAGTACTCTGGACTGAAGCTCTTCAGACGGAACGACCGTTGATCCTCGGGGAGGGACTGAAGAAGCTCCTGGGCCTTCTTGCCGATCGCCTCAGCGTTGAGTTCGACATTTCGTCTGCCTGCCTCCCCGGACGCGTGTACCCGGGGGTCCATGCCGCCAATCCCGTCCGGTGCCTTCATGTCCGGGGCCAGCGTATTCGTGCCCAATTCCGACAGGTCCACAAGGTTGGGATAGAAGAACATCATGTTGGACGTTTCCCACTTTGCCGCGTGGTCCGAGCCGGATTCTTCACTCTTGGTCAGAGATGTCTCCCAAAGGCCCACGCCGGCGACTGTCCCATCCGCCACGACGGGTTCGAGGGCTTTGTTTATCATGTCGATCTGACCCGGAACGTTGTGCCCGGAGACCCCGATGATCACGCGGAACCCGGTGCTCTTGAGGCGTTCAAACAACTGGGTGAGGAGAGGAACAAGATTTGTTCTGTCGAAGCCCTCGTGGAAATAGATGGGAGGGTAAACAACCCCTCCGAACTGCTCCGCTGTCTTGACCAGGATGCCGTGTGCTTTCAAAGCATCATTGCCGAGAGGCAGGTGTCGGCCATGCCACTCGATTAACCCAAACGGCACATACACCACCGGGAACTTTCGAGCGGCTGCTTCCAACTGGCCAGGCCTCATGAACTGCATCTGGACGGATGGAGACAGCTCGTTTCCCAAGGGGGTGGCTTTCTTGGGTTGGAGCTGCTCGGAATCAGATTCCGACAGCGCAATGAGGGTTAGCAGGGGGAGGACGATCGCAGCAACGCCCAGCCGCCACACGGAGGATCTCTTGAATAGCGCCGTCATGATGATTCTCCTGTCTATCGGTTGCCGAACGTTACGCATCAGCCGACGCGCGTAGCGCGTCGGCTGCATGCGCTGGTTGGGCTTCCTATTTCTTCCTGCACACCAGCTCGCCTTTTCCGATCGGGACAATGAGCGCATCTACTCGATCATCGGCCAATGCTCGGTCCAACATCGGTCGAAGCGTCTTCTCATGATTGATGGCGTTATCGGCAACAAGGATGCCTCCGGATACCATCTTCGGGACGACGGCTTCGTAACACGCGGCATAGACTTCTTTCTCCGCGTCGAGAAAGCAGAATGATACATCGGAACAGCAGGGGAGATGGTCAAGGGCGTTGCCGTGGATCAGGTCCACGACATCGCCGACCCCGGTCCTTTCGAATGTGTGACGTGCCAGCTTGGCCTTCTCGTCAAGAACTTCGAATGTTGTGATCCTTCGACCGACGAGGCGACACGCCAAGGCGAGCCAGAGCGTGGAGTAGCCTGCACTGGTTCCTATCTCAATATATCGTCCTGCAGGAGCGGTTGCGGCAAGCAGCGCGATAAACTTGCCTGTCTCCGGGGGAATCTGGCGAAGGCGCTCAAGTCGGGCTGTGCCGTCAGCGCGATCTTGAGCGTCAATCTGCTCAAGCTCCTTCATCCGGTTAAGGATGCCCTGTGGTATGTCATCAAACATTATCTTCTCCTAAAGCCCAACGTTAGCGTTCAGGCTGAGGCGCCTGCGGGCGCCGATAGCCTGGAACGCCTTGTTGGGCGTTTCTTTCTGAATTCTTCGATCGCCTCTGAGTGGACCTTGCGCCACTTGGAACGCTTCATTTGGACGTATGCCCTTGCAGCTTCTAGAATCTGTTGGGTGGTCATCTTTTTGTGGTTGAGGTGGAGGTAGCGGCCCTTCTCGCCGTTGCAGATGGAGCACGCTGCTACTCTGTTGCTGAGTTTGTCGCTGCCGCCCTTTGAAATCGGGACGATGTGATCAACCTCTACTCCCATCCATGTCTCGAAATCGTAAAGCAGGTCCTTCCCGCAGTAAGCGCAGCGGTATCCGCATTTTATGTAGGTCTCTCGATACCAGCTTAGCGGTCTTGGTCCACGCTCGTTCATGGATTTCTCATCGCCCAACGTCACGCCTCACCGGACGCGCTGCCGCTTCGGCATGCGCGTACGGTGAAGGCGGTGGTTCGGGAGTTTCATGATTCCAATCCGTCGACCACGGACTTGTACTTCTCGTGTATCATCTTCTGATCAAACTCTCGAAACTCCTCGAGCATGGCTTGCTCCTCTTCGTCGGTGAAGTAGCCTCTGCATGATGGAAAGAATACCTTGTCTTCTTTCAGAATATGTTTCGGATAGAACTCGACAAAGACTTGGAGTTTCTCAGCGATATCGGCCAAGGCCGTTTTGTCTCCTTTCCGATAACGAGTATTGGCATCAATGAGGGCTTTGGTGGTTTTCCGCCCAAACGCGTGCTCATCAATTAGTTCGTTCATGATTCGTCGGTCATCGGATGACAGTTCTCGCTTGCACAAGTCGCGGAAGAGTATGTCTTCTTCTTTCCCGTGGTGGGTACGGTCGGCATACATACGGATGAAATCCACTGCTGTGTCGACGAATAGAGGATCAACCAAGCTGGTGGATTGGATTTGTAGCACAGCACGCTTAATGAGGGTGATCATCCGCTCAATCAGGCGATGCTCTATCATAAGGAGTCCACGTGCTTGCATAAGCGAGCCCTCTCTTGTCTTTGTCCCCGAACGGTGCGCCTGACCCTCAACTCATTCCGTCCGCGGAATGAGTTGTAGTGGTCCGGGCGCTTGTTCGATGTTTCCTCGTCATATGCGCGAGTTGTCATCGAGAACCAGCGGTTTGCTGGTCTTGGCTACGAGTAAGGTGCTTGCAACCAGGCCACCGACGCCGCAGATAACGAAGACAGCTGTCGGGCCCCCAGTGATGAGCACGACAGGCAAGCAAAGCACCCACATCATGCAGGCACCAAGAGGAACGCCGAGAACCATGCGAGCAATACGCTGGCGACGAACCCGGCTTCGTATTGCTGCGAAAGTCGTGAATCTAGAGCTGAGTCGCCACCAAGGGTCATAGTTGTGAAGGAGATTTGACGCGGCATTCCACCCGGCGACGATATGGCCTCCTATCGGGACATGGCCAAGCGTCACCTTTGCTGGCTTTCCGGATAGCAGATCATCGAGCCTCGCACGCCCAAATGAGCGTAGTTTGGCACGCCAAACCAAAACGGCGTCTGAGCTGTTGGCCAAAGCAACTTGTTGTTCGTACCGCGCTTGGCTCATAGGCGCCCATATGAACCCCGACAATGCAAGAATTGAACCCAGTGGCAGCGCCAGGCTGAGCGCCAGCACGTGACTCACGCTGCTGAAGCCAAACCAGAAGATACATGACACGATAACAGCACTAACGTACGCCGCTCTGGACGCAGCCCTCTGGCGTCTGTGATACTCTGGATACGCGTCCCGTATTCTTCTCAGTGCCGATTCCGCATAGTGCCCACACTCCGTGCAACGGTGGGGGTACAGGAGACAACGCAGGAGTCCCTTCTCCGCTGCGCCATTGGCGGTGCGCGATACGAGTGCACTGTCGCGAGACGCCGCATTTGTTAGTACACTCAGCACGCCTGTGCCGTGCCCTGCACTGCCTCGCCCGTATCCCCTGGCATATTGCGTGAATGACCGTCCACACTTATCACATGTGCACACATGGTCCTGCTCGAGCGACTGAAAAGATGTGTAACTGACGTATGCCATCGTTAACCTCCTCTGCTGTCATCGAACGTTCGGCCTCTGGGGCGGCGCGACAGCGACGTACCCAGCAGGCCGTGGTTCTGCTCAGTCCTTCATGGTCTTCATAATCTCTCTGGCTAGGTTTTGGCTAGAGTGCGTCGTGCGATTGCCTTCCATTAGGATTGTGAGAAGCGCTTTCGCAGCCGAAGGTTGTCCGGTTTGTTGGAGCGTTACAGCCTTGTTGAGGATCAGGAATCCGTAGGTTTCATCATCTGCATCCATAGACAAGGCATGGTCCAGGAGTCTTAGCCGTTCTGCGTAATCATCTGCAAGCAAAGCCTTCTCTTTCCAAATGGGTGTGAACGTGGGCAGACGAGTGGCCAACTCATTGACGAGTTGCGCCTTCTGGTTTGGATCCGTCCATTCGAGAGAGACGTAGGCAAGGTAGGTCCCGGCGGGAAAGGTCCCTTGTTTCTCTTTCTCCAAACACCACACGGCGGTTTTGGTCGTGAAGAATCCTTTGGGGGCGAGACGGGCCACATCTTGGTACTTGGACAGCGCGTTTGCGCTGTCCCCTTTGAGCAAGTATGTGAACGCCATGTCGTAGTGTGGATAGGGCCAGTTGGGTTGCGCGACAATTGCCTCGCCAAGCAGGGCAATTGCCCCGTCGTAGTCTCCAGATTGACCTTTAACCCTAGCCCGTTGGTGCAACGCCTGAGCTTGTGGTGCCACGTTGTCTTCGCCCATGACTTGATACGATACCTTTCCGTCGAGTTCAGTTATCGCTCCCGTCTTCTTTCCATCCTGCTGGGTGTAGACGACGGGAGCATCATCGCGCTTCCCGCAACCTGTCAGAGCGATCATCGCTATGACCGTGATCAGCCTCTTCATATCCTCAAGCAGAAAAGTGTTATTATACATACTTCGTAACACGGGGCATCCCCGCGCCCCGGCCAATCTTCACCCCGGTCACCCGGTTCGCCTAGGCCGTCTGCATGTGCGTGAAGCTGTGCCTATTAGGGCTCTTCGTCAAGGGATTTTTGACGCTGAAGTAGTCTTTCTGCATTCCCCCGAAGTAGTCTTTATGCGGCCTCTGATTTTTGGGGGTGCCCTTTTCCGCATAAAGACTACTTCGGTGGGGCCGCCATGAACACCTGCCTTCCATTCCCCCTGGCTCACGCCGACAGAGTATCGGCACCACGCAGGACGGCACAAGGGGAAAACCTGTCCTGTTTTATTCTCGTTTGCTCTGTGACTCCGTGTCGCCGTGCGAGAAATCTTTGCCTCCCCGATTTCAATCCTTGGACAAGGTCACGGCCCGTTCCGCGAACCTCCGTATTATTCGTCCAGACTTAGCACGACTTTCTGGTTTTCAATCGCCCGGAATGGCATTCAACAGAATGGAGCGGATCGGTTCTTCTTCGTTCGCATGGGCAAGGACGGTTACCTGGTCCCACCCGTGTACATGCGTCGAGCCGGTGGGGACGACCAGATGTTTGCCTCGCGTGATCAACGTGATGACGGCGCCGGGGGGCAGTCGCAGGTCGGCAATGGCTTTTCCCTCCGCGCCCTGCGGGCCGGGAAGATCCACCACAATCAAATCGAAGTCGCTGGCGCGCATGGTCACGAGCTCCAGATTGAAGAGGGGCCTGGGGCGCGAGGGCGAGGTCAGCTTCAGCCAACGCGCCAGCGCCCCCAGGGTGTTCCCTTGCACCGCAATCGACAAAAGGACGGCGAAGAACACCAGATTGAATACCTCTTGTCCCACGGCGAGCCCCGCGGCCGCCGGATAGGTGGCCAGGACGATCGGAACGGAGCCCCGGAGTCCCGCCCAGGCAATAAAAACCTTTTCTTTCCCGCCCAGACGCATCCCGAGGGTGCCGAGTCCGACGGCCAGCGGTCGCGCGATGAAGGTCAGGACCGCGAAAAGCAGCAATCCTTCCGGCCAAAGGGTTTTCCACTGGTGGGGGAATACCTGAAGGCCCAGCAGCACGAACATGCCGATGTTGGCCACGGTGGAAAGCGCCGCCGAGAAATTGGCCACCCCCTGTTTGTGGACAAAAGGCCTGTTGCCCATGACATAGCCGGCAATGAAGACTGCGAGCATGCCACTGGCCTGAATCCATTCGGTCACCCCATACACCAGGAGGATGATCCCCAGGGACAGCACATAGTAATGTCCGCGGTCTTGCGGGCTGAGGCGATTGAACAGCCACAGGGCTCCGCGCGCCAGCAGCCATCCCACCAGCGGGGCGGCGGTGAATTTCCAGAGGAAGAGCAGGCCCGTCATGAACCATGCCGACTGGGTGGACGTAAGCGCGCCGACCGTCGCCACGGTGAGCAACACCGCCATTGGGTCGTTGGCGGCGCTTTCGATTTCGGTGATGGCGGACACCTTGGGGGGCAGCGGCTGCCGACGAAGAATCGAGAAGATCGCGGCGGCGTCGGTGGACGAGATGATGACCGCGAGCAGCGCGGCCTTTTCAAACGGCCAGCCGAGAAGCCCATACAGCACACTGAAGGTAGCCGCTGCCGTCAGGACCACGCCCCAAGTGGCCAGGCCCCCGGCCGGCAGGGCCACCGCCTTGAAGCTGGACCTCTTGGTGAAGAAGCCTCCCTGAAACAGAATGAACATCAGGGCGAGGTTGGCGACGCGATTGGTGAGGTCTAGGTCGTCAAAGTACCAGAGGTTTAACACGTCGCTGCCGAAGACAATGCCTGCGCAGAGGGCGACAAGGATGACCGGAACGCTCCATCGGTCAAGCCACACCGCAGCCAGCACGACGGCAATCAGAATCAGCGGGCCAATGACATATACGACGTCCATGATTTTTATCTCATTCCTTCGCTGGCGCGCAGGGCCATCCCGTCATCCTGATTTATGTTTCACCGCCGGGGGGGGGGGGGCGCGGGCGCGGAGCGCCTGCCCCCTCGATGGGGCCGCTAAAGATGAAAATCGCCGACGGCTTCCGGCTGATACAGAATCTTCTCAATGCGGATACGCCGCATGCCTGCGGGGACCGGCCACTCGATGATATCGCCCTTGGAGTAGCCCAGAATCGCCGTGCCGATAGGGGCGAGCACCGAGATGGCGTTCGCGTCCAGATTGGCGGCTTTCGGAAACACCAGGACGTAGTTCATTTCTTCGCCGGTCTGGACATCCTTAAGCACTACGCGCGAATTCATGGTTACCACGTCGGGGCGAACCTCCTCGGGATTCACGATGTCCGCCCTAGCGAGCTCGTGCGCCAGGGCCTCCAAATCCTTTCGGGCTCGATTGCCGAATTCTCCGGCCACTTCGATGAGTTCTTCCAAGCGCCGCTTGTCGGCATTCGTAATGCATATTTTTCTAGGCGTCATAATCGATCCCTTTCTTCCTGTGCTCGCGCCTCGCCGCAACCTTGCCGTCTCGGCGCCGTCGAATCGCTGCCGCGGAGCGTCGGCCGTTCACTGCTCTCCCGGCTCCACGCGATGCGTTCCACCCGCCCCGGGCATTCTATCGCGACCTTTCGATATCCCGAAGCCGAAACCGCGACCGCCGCTACAAAGAGTGGCAGGGATGACCATCCATGGGATGCTCGTCTTCATAAATCCAACGTCCGCCTTGAGGCTGAGGGAACACGCGCAGCGGGTTCCCGATAGCCTCAAAGGCCTTGTTGGACGCATTGTTATCCTTCTACGCTGAGTTTCCTTTTCAGGGTCCTTGCAACGAAAAAGAAAATGAGACAGACAGATCCAACGATGGCTCCTTTTGTAATTATTGCAGGCCATTTCGGGAATGCTTCTATGGCGATTGTTACAATAATAACTACAACGGCTTGTAGGATAATCACTGTATATCCTATCCTTAAACGTGACGCATCTTCATGAAGCGTGTGATAAGCTATCGATATCAATGCTGCGACATAAAGAAAACCCCATATCTGTAAACATGAAGCTCCAATCGAGACAAAACTGTATACAGGCAATTCAGCGAAGTATCGTGCAGGCATATCAAGCACCCACAGTCCAACTGCTGTTCCCAAGAATATCGAAAGCATGATTGTAACAACTCCGCCAACTCCGCTTTTTACAGCAGCAGCAATTGCACTCAATGGATAATCTATCCAACTATTGCTCATATTCCGCTCGTCCAACGTCAGCCGTGAGGCTGAGAGAACCCGGCCGCGGGTTCTCGATAGCCTCAA
>DAISJM010000087.1:0-8298 GCA_036821485.1 Verrucomicrobiota bacterium
GATCCCGGTGCCGATCAGCCACTCTGTGACATGCCGCCCGTTGTGATCCTGGGTATATCGGGCCCGGCTCCCGCTCACCATCACCGTGCGGAAGCTCTTCGCTCCTGCAAATCTGACTCGGAAGCTGGCCTGCTTGATCTTCTCGTCGTCCGGAATGCCGTTCTCCCTCTCGTAGGATGTGAACACATCCTTCGACCTGCGGATTCGCATGTCGTTCAGTTCCTCGTCGGCGACGGTCTGTAGTTCGACCAGCCCGATCTCCTCGATCCCGTACATTGTGCCGTTCAGTATGGCTCGCCCTTGGGCGCGGAGGGGTTCCAACGTGAAGACCTCCTTCTCAATGAAAAGGCCCGGATCGCCGAAAAGGTGCTTCCCGAAATTCTGGGCGTAGGCGCGCTTGTGCCACGGGGAATGCACATTCATCCGCATCGTTTTCGCTTTGGCGTTGTAGACCACAAGGTCCTGCACACCCGGCCAGTAATAGAGCGGCTTCACTGCGGCTTGTTGCTTGAGTTCAGTGTCTCTCCGGTAGGGATCGCCGTGCCGCATGACGAAGACGTGCTCGTGGTTTCGGATGTGCTGCTCGATTTCGCAGAACGTGCCCCGCCCGTGAGCTTGAAAAACGAGAGACAGATCCTGCTCAAATGCCTTTCGAACGTGAGCAAGGGGGTTCATCGCGGGGACAGGCTTGTAGGTCGGCTTGAAGTGGACGAAGGACCTGCTGGCATCCAGCCCAATTTCGACATGCAATCCCTTGACGAGTGTCTCATCCTGCAACCACGCTTGCAGCGCCTTGTCGGCGATGGATGTTTCCGCGTTCATGTCGATTGTGAGCTGGTTCATGCTGACGGCATGCGCTATCCGGTTGAAGCCGTTATCGTTGTCGAGAGCCTTTATGAAGTACAGCGCCTCATGGAGTTCCGTCGGAATACCCTCTGGCCGAAGGAACACGGCGGTCAGCTTCCTGTAGTATTCGTCAAGGTCTTTGGGCTCTTCGATGACTATGCCCGCATCCTGAAGCTGCACAGCATAGTTGTCCAAAAGGGCCTTCAAATGCTGCCGCCCAAAGTGCCGAAGGTTGGCCTCATCCGTGTACCAGAATGCTTTGTAAGATGCCATGTGTTCGTCTCCCTAACTCTGATCGTGTCAACCCCGCATGATGATCCCCACGTAGTCGTACTGGGCCGACCGGTCAGGGAATACGATGTGTGCCTTGGTGAACTTCTTGCGATCCCACCCGCCGTCATCGTACCGGGTGCGCAGGTCCTCGAAGGGTGTCGCCGACACGATGAAGGAATCCAGAGCGACACCCTTTGCGCCGCTACGCTTGCACATGGCGACCGCAAGGGCGGGGAGCGCTTCGTGCAGCCTCGCCTTGTCGTCGTGCTGATATGCCTCGGCGTGCAGCATGCCGTGGGGCTCGACGAACACGATGCGCTGGGAGTCGGCCCTCTTGATCCACAGGATGAAGTCCGGATAGAACCCGCGCTTCTCGAAGAACCCGATGCCCTTGCCGCGACTCAGGTTCCGGAGAAGGAAGACCTCGGCAGCCGCCAGAGACTTGTCGCGTTCAGCCAGGCAATAGGCCCGTAGGTCCTCGACGAATTTCCGTTCGCTCTCTTTCAGCCCCGGCGGCTCGCTGCGAACCTTGTCGCCGCGCTCGACCAGGAGGGGCTGGTACAGATGACGGTCGAAGTGGATGGTGGGCAGGTCGCGCTCGTCCTGGCGGTAAATCGTGTCCGCCTCTCCGATCAGCTTCTGGATGGCCTCGATCAGCCGCGACTCGCCTCTGGCGATCTTGACGGTGTAGTTCTGGAAGTTGGGGTCGTCCTTGCCCAGCGTCCTGTACACCATGTGCTCGACGTCCCAACGCTCCTGCCGGTTGCGGTAGAACGTGTCGGCGTACTTGCGCACGATGGTCACGGCGGCCTCGTTCAACCATGCCGTCCCAGCGAACGAGTCGGGTCTGACGACGGCTTCATCGGCCACAAGGCTGTAGAGCCTGGCCGGTTCGGTCGTCGAGAGAATGGCCCTCGGAACATCCGGACGGATGGCCAGATTCCGCATCCCCTTGCGCTCCTTATACTCGATCAGGTCGAGATACACCTTCTCCCAGTCCACGAGACCGAGGCTCTCGTCCGGGATGGGGCGCTGTTGACCTGCCCTGACCGCCGTGGCCGTCAGGCCGTCGGCACCGCTTTCCAGCGTCTGTACCTTCAGCGACATGTCCACGCGAACCCGTATGCCGGAGTCGACCTCGAGGAGTATGTCGGTCTCGTCCGCGAAGCAGCGCCCTTCCGGGACGCGGGGTATGAACAGCCCTTGCCCGAGAAAACCGTCGTTGGCCCGGATCGGCAACGGCAACTCCACATCGCCCCGGGTTTCCACGCCTTCCTTCTCCAGGTACTCGCGGAACTGGGACATGTAGTTTGCCCGCACAGCGAAGATGTTCAGCGTCTCCAGCAACGGGACATGCTCCGGATGGGCACCGTCCAGGGCGGAGCTGCGTTTGAGCGTGAAGTCCTTTCCACGTAGACGCACGCCGCGCCCGAAAAGCTGGATGATCTCCGAGCCTTCCTTGCGCCCGATATTGAGCAACCCCATGTTCGACACGCGCCAGGAGTTCCAACCCTCCATGAACTTCTTCGCGCCGATCAATATCTCGACGCTGGTGTCCGGCTCGTTGATGCCTTCGAAAAGCGAATCGGCAATGGCGTCCTCCTCGATCACGATGCCGGAATCGTCGGCCTCGACCAGCTTCTTGAACGTCGTGGTGTCACCGATGTAGATCAGTCCGAAGTACTCCTCCGCGCCGCTGGCCTTGAGCCCCAGTTCGCCCGCATGGCCCCGCAGATCGCACAGGTGCAAACCGCCGCCGGTCGGCGCGTGAAGCACCTTGGCAAGGATGTCCCGATAGACGGCGTCCGCGTAGTCGGTGCGCCCGCGCAGATACCCGAACCGCCCGGCGAAGATGTCCTGGCCGTTCGTATCTACCAGGCCGGTCTTCCCGTCCAGCAGCTTCTGGATGGCCTTCACCGCCCACCCGCGCTTGTTCTCCAGCAAGTGGTGCAGGAACCTCGCCACGGTCAGCACGTCGCTTCGCTTCTCCCGGTCTTCGGTGTAGACCGCGTTCACGCTGCTGCCGACGAACACCCAGAGTGGCTTCTCCAGATTGTACGGACGCAGACCGTCTTGCTGCTCATGGAAGACGCGCTGTTGCTCATGGAAAGACAGCAGGTTGCCGAGGAGCAGCGTCTCGGTCTTGTCCTCGGTCGTCTCCTCCTTCAGATTCAGGATGTGGAACTCCTTGCCGTAGCCGTCCCCGTGGAAGTAGCGATAGGAGTAGTCGAAGACGATGGCCTTTCCGTATTCCGCCGTGAGGTCGTCGTTACGGGCGGCTGTCAGGGCCTGGCCGAACGTGGCGCTGTACTCGAACGTAAACCCGGTCTGCCCCAGCGCATCGCGGAACTTGCGCCATGCCTCGCCGCCGGAGCCCTTGTGCCCTTCGTCCACGAAGATCAGGTTGTTTCCCTCGAAGGACTCGACCGACACGCTCACGCCCCCGCCGCGCTTCTCCTCGACCAGCTTGGTGATCTCGATCACGCGAACGGCGTTCTTCTCGACCATCCCAAGGCCGCTCTCGTTGATGTCGAAGCGGCGGCAGGTGATGCCCGAGGCGGTCATTTCCGCGATGTGCTGCTCGCTCAATCCCTCGTTGGGCGTGATCAGAAGGATGTTGTCCAACGGTAGGTTGTTGTAGTGCAGGAACTGCCGGTAGTTCAGGTGCATGATCAGCGTCTTGCCGCTGCCGGTCGCCATCCAGAAGGCGAGCTTTTTCAGGTCGGATTCGGCGAACTTCCCGTCCTTGATGTCTCCGGCCGTCTTGGCCGCGTTGCGCGTCTCCACGAAGGCATTCAGGTCCCGCAGCAACTGACCGCGCCGGTTGAAGTAGGCATCAAGGAAGACTTCCGTGTACAACGCCGCCAGGTGCTGAAAGTAGCGCAGGGTGATCGGCTCCGGACGGCGGGCGTTCATCGCCTGGAGATGTTCGCGGATGTTGTCGTCGTAGCGGGCCAGATCGGCTGCACTGATCTTCACCTTGTCGCCACGAGCGGTCAACCGCAGATTCACATAGCTGCGTCCGGAGGCATCGAAACCCTCGGCGGCCTCGCGCACATCCGCCAGCAGGTCACGGTTCTGCTCGTAGCCGAACAGGCTGTTCAGCCATGCCAGCAGGACGAGACGCTGCTCGAGCTTCACATACTCCGGATTGCCGTTGTTTGCTCGGGCCATCGGTTACGCCTCCACCGTCGAGAACATTCGGGCCTTGAACACCGGTTCGAGCGCCCGGGCGTTCGGGATGAAGGAATCGCCGTTGACGAAGACCTCGTCTGCGCCTTCGGTCAGTTTCTGGTTGGCCACGAACTTCTTGTCGCGCTCCAGATCCTTCTTCTGCCAGCCGTCCGTCTCGCGCCAGATCACGGCAACCTGCCGATGGTCAATCGTGCCCCGGTAGACCAGGTAGCGGCGGCCGTCGTCGTCATACACCTTGCGCGTGGCGACATGCAGGCCGAGCAGATAGTTGAAGGTCTCCGGGATATCTACGGACCGGTCAACGGACTCTCCATCCTTCGTCAAGGTCAGCTTGTACGTGAAGGGCCGGTCAAGCTTCTCGACGTTCAACAGCGTCTCGCTCTTGCGCGTCTCCCAACGCAGCATGTAGCGCAGCAGGTAGTCTTCGAACTTCAGCGTCGCCTGCGCCGAGGCGTCATCGAACGCGATGTTGTTCAGCGCGTCCTCGTAGCTCTCCAGCCTGATGTACTTGACGATCCGGGGACTTCTCTCAGCCTCTTCAGGCGTAGCCATGCGTTTCGGCTTCCCGTCCTTCCATTCCGGCGTGAAGGTGACCTTCTTGATGCGGGGCAATGTGACCGTGTCAAAGTACGCCCCTATCTCCGCGAGAATGAACCCGCGCGCACTTCGATCCGCTCGGTTAAGATTGATCACGGCATGTCCGGTCGTGCCTGAACCAGCAAAGAAATCCAGTGCAAGACCTCTCGATGAAAGCGCGCCCCCCAACAGCGTTTCGTAAAGCGATACTGGATGGCAGTAAGGAAATTCCAAGCCCAGGGCGAGAACGTCTTGCTTGCCTCTTCCAGTCTCCTCAATCACGGAGGATACCTGACGTTTTGACTCTGTCGTGAGAAAGACCTTCTTGCGGGGTTGCGTGGTCTCGTCGTCACCGAAAATGATTTCTCCGGCGTCAATGAGTTGTTGAATTGTCTCTGGTGCGCGAGACCAGCCGTTACTCGGGACAGGACACGGTTTGCCCGTGCGCGGGTGAATGAGCGGAATGTGGAACTTTGGATTAGCACGGGGCTCGGGTGCTCCCATGGCAACGCTTTGAAACACTCGTCCATCATCGTTGAGCAGACGATACGCCTTCTCGCCGCCTGTTAGGTCTTCGCAGCCATTGATCCACTGGGCATACTCTTGGCGTGATGCCGGATTAACGCCGCCATGCTTGGCGATGATGTCGCTCGCTGCCTTGAGTATCTTCTGGACCGATGTGTTACGAAGATAGATGACACCATCAGCGCCACCGCGCCAAATGATGTACTCATGCTGTGTTGCGATCCCTTTGCGCCCAAGCATCGGATTCTTCTTGTCCCAGACAATTGTTCCCGCGTTCGGCAGGCCAAGTTTCTCGAACAACTGGAATAGAGCCTCATACTCATTCTCGTCGATGTGGCACTGAAATGCTCCTTCTTCAATGAATAGAGGAAGAGCCGCGTCGATACGGTCGCGCATCATGGCCAACCAACTGGAGTGCTGGTATTCATTCTTGTAAAGGAACCCGCTTGTTGCGGTGTTGTATGGCGGATCGATATGAATGCACTCAATCGCATGTCGATAGCGATCCTGGAGCAGCGCCAGCGCTTGAAAGTTATCTGCGTGCAGCAGAAGGCCGTCTGTCTGGCCATCTATATCATCGAAACTATCGAGCAGAGCATCAACCCAGGACGTCTCGAAATACTTTGTGTCCAGCGCCAGCGTCGGGTGAGCCTTCAGGAAGGCCACACGCCTATCCTTCTTGTTCTTCCCGTTAGTGAACAGGTCGGTCTTCTCCTCATCGATGTGGAACAGGACTCTCCACTCAGCCCATTGGGCGTCGCAGGCGGCGATCTCGGGGTAGAAACGCTCATCAATGGTCCCTACTGTGATGCAGTACTGCATCTCGGTGATGAACTTCCGCTTCTCCCAGAGCATCTTCTGAAACGACTCGATCTGGTCGAGAAACTCGACAATGCGGCAGCCGACGGCCTTGATCACGCGCATCACCTGGAACCAGCCCTCGGATCGGTCTTCACCGGCGGTCTCCATCTCGTCCAGGTTCAGGACTTCATTCTTCAGGTAGAAGTCCAGCTCGCCCGAGAGAAACCTTTTGAGGTCCTTGTGGATGAAGAAGTCGGACGTGTTCCGCTGGGTATATTGCCGCAGGTGGTGCTCAAGGAAACTGACGGGGACGCCGTCACTGGTCTTGCGCCGTTCGGCGGTGAGGACGGCGAGCGCGTCCAGGTGATCCTTCGGCGAAAGCCTCTTTGGGATGGCGTCGACGGCGTCGGCGTTGATCTTGTCCTGCTGGTTCTTCGCGCCGTAGGTGACGGTCTCCTGCTCCGTGAGGGGGCGGAATTCGAACGGGATGACAAGCTGGCGAGCCGCCGCATCCCAGACAATCTCCTTGTGGCGCGGGATGAAGAAGCGCGCCTCCCCCTTGACGTTGTTCTGCTCGACGTTGGCGGTCTTGAGCTTGAAGTGGATCGTTACGCCGCGCGACGAGAAGGTGTAGTCCTGGAAGTACTCGGCCGTCTTGACGTAGTACTGATCGTGGTTGGCCCAGTGCAGATGCACTTCCTCGCCGTTGTAGGGAATGGCATACCGCTGCCGCTTGGAATAACGCCGCTTGGAGATGAAGTCGCCGTCCTGGTAGTAGCGGCTGAAAAAGCTGTACAGGTGGTTGAAGATGGTCGCTTCGAGCGCTTCGCGCCCGCGTCCACCGGCGGCTTTTTCTGTCAGCGCGAGATATCGCTTGCCCAGCGGAGTGGCGTGGTATGCCTCGTCCAGTTTCCCGTCGCCATTGATCGCGCCGGTGCCCAAAGACTCGCGGACTTGCTGCCGGACGCTCTCTAGCTCCTGCGCGGCCTGCGACTGCTCCGCCAGGCCGCCGCGCGACAGCTCGTCGGCGATGGCCTTGGGCAGGTCGGTCGAGATGAACTTCTCAATCACGTCCCGCTTGTGATTCATGATCCGGTAGATGCCGAAATCCAGGTCCGCGCAGTCGAACTGGAATATCTCACGCAGCAGCCGCTGAAACTTGTCGATGGGTTGTTCCATTGTTGTCATCCTCGCTTGTGATCGTTTCCGGTAGGAGGGGCAGTCGGAATGTCGTCAGCCCCTCGCATCTCTTTTGCCTGTAGAAATGCCCACACGTCATATTCGCGCAAAGCCGGTGTAGTCTTGCGGGCGAAGTGGAGTGCCTGCCTGCGCCCCGTCGAGGCATCTCCGGCAGGCTTGACCGTGATTATCCGCCACGGGGTCTCGACCAAGGATGATTTGATCAGCGCAACGGGGTCGATCTTCCGGTCATTGATGGCCCCGAACCGGACAACGAGCCGACAGCCGTCGCCGGAGGCCTCGGCCGAGTTTTGCCACACCTTGCGCAGTTCCTCAGCAAAGGACGCGGGACTTCGATGATTGACCTGGCCGTTGTTCGTGTAGTCAACGTGAGACGGCCCTCCCAGGAACCAGAGGCGGAGCCACTGGTCAGGCAGGTAGGTGCGCATGCCGTAGTATGGAGGCGACGTGATGATCCAGTTGCATTCGGCCTTGGAAGCGGCGCGAAAGGACGATGATTGCCGACTGTCACCGCACGTTACGCCGCCCACGGCAGCCGTGCCTCCAGCCGAGTAGAAACGCTCTGCCCGCCGCTTGATAAGCTCCAGAACATCCACCTTGGGCGGCATGAGGCGACGTTCTGTCCAGAACCGCACCGCATAGGCGGGCTTCGGCGCGAACGTGCGGGTGCACTGATTGGAGAAATACGACGGCGCGGACTTTGGCATGGGGCCGTGCAATGCCCCGAGAATGATCCCGACGAGGGCCTGACGAGCGGCAGACGAGGCGTCATCGAGGAGTGCCGAACGCAGGCGGCACAAAGAGTCCAGAACATCGTTGGAATAGGCCAGATGCCAGAACTCGCCATCGGGACACATCACGCGAGAGGACTCGTCCAGAATA
>DAISJM010000088.1:0-8293 GCA_036821485.1 Verrucomicrobiota bacterium
GCCTCTTGTGCCTTTTCGTGGCTTCCCTCTTCCCAATATCAAATCTCAAATCTCCAATTCCTCTCCCCCTTGCGCCCCCTGTGCCTTTTCGCGGCTATCTTCCGTTCCAACTCTTCTCAAAGCGTAAAATAGAACGCCGCCCCTTCGCCCACTTTCCCTTCAGCCCACACCCAGCCGCCGTGCCGGTGAATGATCCGCTGCACCGTCGCCAACCCAATACCTGTTCCCGGAAATTCATCCTCCGTATGAAGCCGCTGGAACGGTCCAAACAGCTTGTCCACGTACTTCATGTCGAAACCGGCCCCATTGTCCCGCACATAGAAAGTCTTCAGGTCGTCCTTCTCTGCAAAGCCAAACTCGATCAGGGCGTTGTCCTTCTTTGCCGTGAACTTCCACGCATTGCTCAACAAATTCTGCAACACCACCCGCATCAGTTGGTCGTCGCATTCCGCCTCCAACCCATCCTGAATCTTCACCTCCACGCTGCGTTCGGCATCGTGCGACCAGAGCTCCTCCACGATTTCCCGCGCGACCCGGCTGAGATCGACTTTCTCCTTCTTCATCTCGCGGCGCGACAGGCGCGACAACACCAGCAGGTCGTCGATCAGCTCGGACATCTTCTGCGCCGCCGCGTAGACCCTCTCCAAATCCTGTTTTCCCGCCACCCCCAATTTCTCACCGTAGTCCTCGATCACCGTCTGGCTGTATCCCGCTATCGTCCGCAACGGCCCGCGCAGGTCGTGCGACACGGAATAACTGAAGGCCTCCAGCTCCTTGTTCGCCGCCTCCAATTCCGCCGTGCGATCCCTCACCCGCAGTTCCAATTCCTCGTTGAGCGCCCGGACATTTCGCTCCGCCCATTTGCGTTCCGTGATGTCCACCACCGCCCCGATAATGCCCGACACTTGTCCCCGATCATCGTCAAATGTGGCCCTGTGAAAGACAACGTCGCGACGCACCCCGGCAGCCGACTGAATCACACTCTCATAGATCTGCGTGCCCGGACGGGCAAAAAGCTCCTCGTCAGCCAGACGGTACTGGTCCGCCAATTCCTTGGGCGCCAATTCGTACACGGTCTTGCCCCCAAGGTGCTCACGCGGCACGCCGAAGAAGTCTTCAAAGGCGCGGTTGCATCCGAGATAACGGCCTTCCCGATCCTTATAGAACACGGGGTACGGCATGGCATCGATCATCCGTTGCAGGAAGTCCGCCTGACGCCTGACGGCATCCGCCGCCTTCTTGCTTTCGGTAACGTCGCGCCATATGCAGTGATAGACCGTCTTGCCCACCACCTGCAAGGCCTGCGCCGTGACCATCACATCCCGGATCTCACCCTGCTTGGTTCGCTGGCGTGTCTCGAAATCGCTCCGACCCTCGCCGAGTGTAGTTTGAACACGCCGTCTGCTTTCCTCCGGGGTCTCCAGCGCTTCGACGTCGGCAAGCGTGAGCCGGGCAAATTCCTCGCGCGAATAGCCCAACTGTCGGCAAACCTGGTCGTTGAATTCCAGGAAGCCCGTGGTCGCCGGATCAAGGATCACCACACCGTCCGGAGATTGTTCGAAAAGCGTGCGGTAGCGCAGTTCGGCCATGCGCAACGCCTCTTCGGCCTGCTTGCGGTCGGTGATGTCCCGCGTAACGCCTTGAAACCCCGTAGGATGTCCATGCTCATCCTTCTGGAGCATGCCATGGATCTCAAGGGCAACAGCGTGGCCATCCTTGTGGATCATCTCGGTCTCAAATACCGCGCCGGGATGCTCTTCGGTGCTCTGAAGCACCTGCGCAATAATCTCCTGCATCTGGCGAAGACGATCGGCCGTGCAAAAAACCGCCAACGGCTGGCCGATGAATTCCCCCACGGCATAGCCCAGCACCGACTCAACCGCGGAATTGATGTAGCTGAAGCGCTGGTCGAGCCCCAACTGCCAGATGATGTCCGGCGTGTTCTCAGCCAGAGAGCGATATTTGGCCTCACCTGCACGCAATTGCCGAAGAAGATCGTCGCGCTCAGCCAGCGTCCGGGCCAGCCTGAGGTTGCCATAGCTCAACTCCGAAACCAGCTTGGCGAACTTGACGTAGAAGGTCATAACCTGATCGACCTTCTCCCGGCTCCAGCGCGGCACCCGATCCAATGCCGCCAGATATTCCTTCTCGTCAAACCCGTACCGTCGCGCCTGCTCCGTGAAGACATCCCGATCCGGCACTTCCCCTTCAAAGAAAAACCGGCCGAGGAACAGATTGCCGGCGTGCCTGCCACCCAGCACGATTGGCGTCGCCATGTCCCACATGTTGTTCTTGCAGCGGTAAAGCTTGAACGTGCCCGGCTCAACCCCGCCTGAGAGCACGGTATCGCTCTCCCGGCAATGCCGGCACGCATCGGGATGAACCCGATGAAACTTCGTGCAGATGTCCTGCCACCCCGTGGCCACCAGCACCTTGCCGTGCAGATCGACGACGGCCATCCCAACACCCGTGATCCCAAAGAAATCATTCATCATGGCCTGAATGGCCTGCACATCGACGACGTCGGCCAGTTCCAGGACTTCCAAGTTTCCCTCCGGCGACAGAATGGCGTCTAGTTTCAACCGGACCCGCCCCTCGCTCTCCCGCAACGCCTCCTCAGCCCGCCCGCGCTCCGACATCTCCCGTCGTAGTTTGGCCGTCTGATGCATAACCTGTTTGCGCAACAACCATGACCAAACGAGAAACACCAGCAAAGCCAGCCCCAAGGGAACGGCCACCATCGCCACATACCGAAGTATCGTGAGTAACCGCAGCGAAGGCTGCCCGTAGACTCCAAGCCATTTCTTGCGAATACGGCGATATTCGCCATTCTCGTCCAACACCTTCAGCCCTTCGGTGAACTGTGCCAGGAGCGCCTTGTGATACTTCGGCACGGCATAGCAGTATTCAGGCGAAAGGAACGATTGCGTCCCCAAAACCAGATTCGTCCAACCCTTCTTCTCAATCCAGTAGAGCGCGGTCATCCGGGCCACAAGCGCACAGTCGTGTCGCCCTTCAGCCAATTCCTTCAAAGCTGTCCCCTGGGAATCAACGGCCGATACACGGTCCGTAAGCCCATTCGCCACAACAAAGTCGTGCATGATGTCGCCCCGTTGCACGATGATGCGTTTTCCCCGCAGTTCCTCCAGCGTGGTCGGGGCCGGACCCGAGTCTTTGCGCACGACGCTGATGCAATGGTTCACCGCATGCGGCGGGCTGAAGTCAAATACGCGAGCCCGCTCGGGGGAGTAGAACATGCCCTGAACGATATCGATCTCGCCGTTCTCCAGCCCCTTCCTGATCCTGGTCCAATGATCAAGACGGATTTCGATGTCGAGGCCGAGCTCCTGTGCGATAGCACGCGTAAGCTCGACATTGTAGCCCGCCGGCCGTCCATTCTTGTCGAGGTACTCGTAGGGCGGGTAGTCATGATCGCCCCCCACCACGATGCGCCTGTGAGAAGGCAATTCCAGTGCGGCAAACCACTTGGCGTGCAGCTGGCGGTAGGTTCCATCTGCGATGACCAACGCCAAGCCTTCGTTCAGGAGCGCAAGGGTGTCTTTGTCCCCCTCTCGAACGGCAAAGCAGAAGTCCTGCCCGAACCCTTCCACGGGCCGGTCTAATATCCGCAAGGTGGTGAGACCTGTCTGCTGAAGCAGGCGCAGCGCCACGAGTCGCTGCATAACCACGGCATCGCACGCACCGTCCGCAAGCTGTTGCAACGCCTCCACAAAGGTGGGCGTGGTGCGGATGTCTATCCCCCGGTCTTCCCGCCGCAGGAACTCCTCGGTATTATCGCCCTTCATGACGGCAACCCGCCGGCCCTTGAGATCGCCCAGGTCCTGAATGTCGGTCGTGCCATCTCGGACCACGATCGCCCCATGCATCGTGAGATACGGGAAAGTGAAGTCGAACAACGCCTCCCGTTCAGGAGTCCTTCCCACCAACGGCAGCGCCTGAATTTTTCCATCGAGAAGGCTCTGCTTCACTTCTTCCCAAGGACCCGTCTGGAAGGTGACTTCACGGTTCATCGCCTTGAGCGCCGCGCTCATCAGCTCAACCGAAAATCCGGTCGCATGCCCGTTCTCGTCCACAACACAAAACGGGGGATAGTCCACCTCGCAACCCGACGTGATCACACGCCCATCCGTGGAATCCGAACCAACAGCCGTGCATGCCCACACAGCGGAAAGCAGCAGCACGACCACCATGATGCGCGGCGCAACACTCACGCTATGTCTTGTCCGGCTCATATCATCCACTCCTCAGCCTCGCACTTCTTGCACCTTCATGGCCGCACCCTCTTCAGTCCTTCTCCCTCTTACCAATAACTAATAACTAATCTCCAATCCCTCTCTTCTCCCCTTACCCCTCTCCCCAATACCCAATAACTAATCTCCAATCTCTCATCCCTCCTTTGCGCCTCTTTGTCGTCTCCCTCTTCCCTCATATCAAATCTCCAATTCCTCTCCCCCTTGCCCCCCCCTTGTGCCTCTTCGTTCTTCCCCTCTTCCCAATACCTAATCTCTAATTCTTCTCCCCCTTCGTTCCCTTCTGTTCAAATCCCCCGTCCCCCTCCACCCTTTTGTGTATTCCGTGTCTTTCGTGGTTAACCATCTTCCCCCTTCTTCGTGGTCCTCCATCCCTTTTTGCGTCCCTTGTGCCTTTTCGCGGCTACCTTCCGCTCCAACTCTTCTCAAACCGTAAAGTAGAACGTCGCACCCTTGCCCACCGCACCCTCCGCCCAGATCTTGCCGCCGTGGCGAAGAAGGATGCGCTGCACCGAGGCCAACCCCAGCCCCGTGCCCGAAAACTCCGACTCCGCATGGAGCCGCTGGAACGCACCGAAAAGTTTGCCCGCATACGTCGGGTCAAAACCGGCCCCATTGTCGCGGACAAAGAACACCTGCGTCTTGGAGTTCTGGAGTTCTGGAGTGTTGGGATGCCCCATTACTCCATCACTCCCCTGCTCCATCACTCCAAATTCAATCCGGGCCTTCTCCGTTTTCCCCGTGAACTTCCATGCATTCTCGATCAGATTCTGCACCACGATCTTCAGCATGTCCGGATCGCCATGCACCACGAGGTTCTGACCTATCTCCACCTCCACTTGCCGCCCGGTGTCCGTCTTCCTCAGAGTACGCACGAGTTCTGCCGCGATGGGGCCCATGTCGACCTCTCTTCGACGCATCTCGCGGCGGGTCAGGCGCGCAAGCCCAAGCATGCCATCGATCAACCGGCTCATCTGCTGCGCGGCCGCGCGCACGCGGCGAAGGTTCCCAAGCGTGCCCTCCGATAGCTGTTTCTCGCTCTCCTCGAGTACAGCTTGACTGAACCCGTCGATACTACGCAGCGGCGCGCGCAGGTCGTGGGATACCGAATAGCTGAATGACTCCAACTCCTTGTTCGCTGCTTCGAGTTCCGCTGTCCGCTCACGAACACGCTGCTCAAGCTCCTCGTTGAGCCGATGGATTTCTTCTTCCACCTTCTTGCGATCGGTAATATCACGGCCCACACCCAGCACACCGATGACACGCCCCTCGGTGTCACTCAGTGGCGTCTTGATCGTCTCCAACAACTCCCTATGTCCATCGCTGGCAAAGGTCACCCACTCCTCATTGACGCTCGGCCCCCCGGCCTCCATCGCCTTGCGGTCGTGCTCGCGGAATGAGTCGGCCACCTTGCGATCTACAAAGTCATAGTCCGTCCGCCCCAGAATCTTCTCCTCTTCTGCGCCGAAGAACTCTGTAAACCGATGGTTGCACGCCAGATACACGCCGTCGGGATTCTTCAACCACACCAGGTCCGGTATCGTGTTGACCAAGGAACGAAAACGCTGCTCGCTCTCACGAAGCGCGACCTCTGCTTTCTTGCGCTCGGTGATGTCCACCACGATGCCCTGGTAATGCGTGATCTTCCCCTGCTCACCTCTCCGGATCCACGTTCGATCGTACAACCAGATGATCCGGCTGTCCGGCAATAACAGCCTGTACTCCTGCGTATACTCATCCGATCCACCATCCCGGCTGTGCATGGCAACCTCATCCGCCACACGCGCCAGATCATCTGGATGAATGAGCGATGCAAAGGATATGCGGCCGGTCGTAAGGTCCTCGGCGGATATGCCGAATTGTTTGACGTTCTCCGAAACATACTCCACCGGCCAGCCTTCCTCTGCCTTCCACAGAAAGGCAACGGCCGGACTACGATTGATGATGACCTCAAGCTCCCTTCTCTTCTCTGCCGCGGCCCGCAGCATAACCTCCGCCCGCCGCTGGTCCTCAAGAATGCCCAGCAGGGCTCGCCGATCCCGATCGCTTTGCTCCAGCAAACCCCGCCTTTCCGACTCCGCCTGCTTGCGGTCGGTAATGTCGATGATGTGCGTAAGGAAATAGAGGGGAGCCCCTCGCTCATCGCTCCGTAGTGTTGTGGTCACGTGGGTCCAGATCGCACGACCATCGCGCGCAACATACCGCTTCTCCATGCGCCACGTATCCTGCTTGCCAGCGAGCAGGCTGCGAACGCACTCACGGGTTTCAGGAAGATCCTCGGGGTACGTGATGTCGGCGAACGACATGCGCTGCATTTCCTCGGCCGAATAGCCAAGCATCGCGCAGAAGGCCGGGTTCACGCGGATCAGCCTGCCATCAGGGGCCGTGATGGATTTGCCCATCGGCGCGTTGTCGAAGAAGCTGCGGAAATGCTCCTCTGCCTCTCGCACAGATCTCTCGGCTTCCCGCATCTCCGTCTGATCGCGGAACACCAGCACCACGCCGACCAGCTTCCCGTCCGCCCCATGGATCGGCGCGCCGCTGTCTGCGATGGCCCGCTCCGTCCCATCCCGGGAGACCAGCAGCGTGTGGTTGGCCAGCCCCACCACGATCCCTTCGCGCACAACCTGGCTCACCGGGTTCTCAACCTTCGCGCGGGTATCCTCGTTGATGATGTGGAACACTTCTTCCAGCGGCCTGCCGATCGCCTCATCCTGCTGCCAACCCGTAAGCTTCTCTGCAACGGCATTCAGAATCTCCACCCGCCCCCCGGCGTCTGTGGCAATCACCGCATCGCCGACACTCATGAGCGTCGCACGATAACGCTCTTCCGTTTCATGACGTTCCGCTTCCGCCTTATAAAGCTCGCGGTAATATTCCCCGCTCTTCTTCAACCACACCATGCCCACCATCGCCCCTAGCAGCAGCAGCAACCCGAGAAGCAGCGCCAGAATGAGCACCGAGCGGAATCGCCATCCCGCAAACGCCTCGGCCGCATCCATCTTGCTCACCATGAACCAAGGCGAACCGGGAATGGGCCTCACCACCGACACCACGGGAACCCCGCGGTAATCCAACCCGTATACCACTCCGGTCCGCCCTCCGATGGCCATGACCGCCGGGACATTTGTTTGGGTCAGGGGGATTCGCAGCTTCAAGGCGGCATCCGGCTTGTACTTCAGGTTATTCAGGAAGAGTGCGGAATCTCCGTCCCGGCGAATCAGCAACGTCTCTGAGCTCTCGCTTGGGGTCGGCCAGGACTGAACCAGAGGATAAAGAAACTTCGATGCATCGTTGACGAGGATGACCGCCCCAATCGCCCTCCGCTCCGATCCTGCTCCGACGAACAACGGCGCGATCGCGCTGACGTGGGGGGCGGCAGCGACTTCGCCCGTATGCAGGTCGGTCAATACCGGGCGACCCTCTCGCAACGCCGTGGCCAGATCTTCTCTCGCTCCGGTGTGAACCTCGTGATGAATCCCCGCGAGACTGAGACGCACGTGACCGTTGGTGTCCACCATGATGACGTCCAGATAACCGTAATGGTGCTGCAGCGAGCGAAACCGCTGGAGGATGTACTCGGGCGACGAGGCAGGATTGGCAAACCACTGCTCGACGCCGGCGGCCAAGAAGGAACTGCTGGATAGCTCCTCCGCCTCCCCAAGCTGATCCTCGCGCCACGCAACAATCTGACCCACCTTTAACTGTGCGATCGTCTCGAGATCCGGCTCGATGTCCTGCCGCACGTAATCCTGCTGCATCCGGTAGAACCACGCGCCCCCGGCCACGATACAGAGGATGGCCACTACCAGAAGCACCGCCAGCCATTTCGGAAATGTGCTCATACCCGTCTCTTTGGTTCCAAGTTTCGGCACTCGCTGCTTCTCCCCTTCACTCCCCCGCCCCATACCTCTTCTTCTCCCCCGCACTTTCCAGCAACTCATTCACCTCGCGCTTCAGTTCCGCAATTCGCTCCTCGCGCCCCAGCGTCACATCGTGCCACCGGCGCAACTCGGCCATCT
>DAISJM010000089.1:0-8211 GCA_036821485.1 Verrucomicrobiota bacterium
CATACCGACGTTGGCCGGAAGATCCTGGAGAAGGACCCCGAGTGTCCCGGAAGTCTTGGCATTGCCATCAGCGAAGCCATCGAGGATACGGTCAAGCACCCGGGCACAAAGTACTCGCTCGGCAGCGTGCTCAATCACGTTTGCCTGCACCAGTCCATCGTTGGACAGGAATGCATCAAGCAGATGGAATTGGCCGGCGAGAAACCGGACGTCGTGGTCGGTTGCGTCGGCGGCGGCAGCAACTTCGCAGGCATCGCGTTCCCGTTCATCAAGGAGAACCTGGACAAGAAGTCGAACTGCCGAATCCTGGCGGTTGAGCCTACGGTCTGTGCATCGCTGACGAAGGGCGAGCTTCGTTATGACTTTGGTGACACGGCGGGAATGACGCCCTTGATGATGATGTACACGCTGGGCCATGAGTTCATGCCTCCGTCGATTCACGCAGGCGGCCTGCGTTATCACGGCATGGCGCCCATGGTCAGTCATGCGTACAAGCTCGGTTTGATGGACGCCGTGGCCTACGCGCAGACGAAGATCTTCGAAACGGCGATTCTGTTCGCGCGGACGGAAGGCATTGTCCCTGCGCCGGAGTCGTCGCACGCGATCTGTGCCGCGGTCGACGAAGCCATCAAGGCTCGTGAAGAAGGCAAGAAGCGCGTGATTCTGTTCAACCTGTCCGGCCATGGCATGCTGGACCTTGCCTCGTACGATTCGTACCTGGCTGGCCATCTGAAGGATGCTTGATCGGATACGGTGTTGGCGTTGAGGGCGGGCCTGACGGCCCGCCCTCTTTTTTTGTCGTCGGCGGGTCCCTTGACATCACGCCGCCCGGTCGTACGTTGCAGCGGAGGAAAGTCATGAAAACCTTGCTGATGCTGTTCTTGTTGGGGCTGATCGTGGCGAAGACCGAGGGCGCGATGGTTAAGGTGGGTGATGCGGCCCCGGATGTTGCGGCGCCGGGTACGAATGACAAGGACATCAGGCTGTCCGACTACCGCGGCTCGTGGGTCGTTCTCTTCTTCTATCCCAAGGCATTCACCCCGGGTTGTACGGCTGAGGCCTGTTCGCTCAGGGACGGGTATGCCGAAATTGAAAAGCTTGGCGCCGTCATTCTGGGCGCAAGTCTCGATAGCGTGCAGCGACAGAAGGAATTCAAAGCCAAGCACAACATGCCGTTTGAGCTTATTGCCGATGCCGATAAGGTCTACGCGCAGGCCTTCGACGTGCTGGCCATGGGTGGGCTGATGGCCCAGCGGAAGACGTTCATCATCGATCCGCAAGGACGCATAGCCTACGTCTTCGACAAGGTCACCACGGGGAGTCACAACCAGGAAGTGGCGGACGTTCTGAAGAAACTCGCGCTTCCGAAGTGAGCCCGACTCTGGCTGAACGTCTGCTCTGGCAAGTTCCCCTTCTGGGCGCTAGTATGACCGTTGCGTGAATATTGCGCTGGTCATCTTTCTGGTGACGTATCTGGGCGTTGCGCTTGGCCGGATACCGGGGCTTGCGCTTGACCGGACGGGCATGGCGCTGCTGGGTGCCATTGCGATGATTGCCGCCGGCGTCTTGACCCAGCCTGCAGCCGTCGCGGCTGTGGACATGTCCACGATCCTCCTGCTCTACGCGCTGATGGTCGTGTCCGCGCAGCTTCGGCTCGGCGGGTTTTACACATGGGCTGCCCTTAGCATGAACCGCTTCATGGCTCGGCCGGCCCGATTCCTTCTGATCATGATGGTGCTGAGCGCGCTGCTTTCAGCCGTTCTTGCCAACGATATTGTCTGCCTCGCGTTCACGCCGGTGCTGGCCATTTCACTCCTGCGTGCGGGGTTGAACCCCGTGCCGTTCCTGATCGGACTGGCCGTATCCAGCAATCTAGGATCGGCCGCGACGATCATTGGTAATCCCCAGAACATGTTGATCGGACAGGTCGGACAATTGCATTTCGGCCGATTCCTTGCCTGGTGCGCGCCGCCTTCCATTCTTGCACTGGCCGGCGCGTATGGTCTTATCGTCCTTCTCTTCCGAGGCCGTCTGAAGCAGACGCCGGTGGCCGTGGAAGAGGACGCAAAGGCGTGGCCGAAACTGGACCGTCACCAGACGCAGAAGGGGTTGGTTGCCACGGCGGTTTTGATGGTGCTCTTCTTCACTCCCCTGCCCCGTGACTTGGTGGCGCTGAGCGTGGCCGGCATTCTCCTTTGCAGCAGGAAGACGCAGACGCGAACGATACTCGGCCTCGTGGACTGGCATCTCATCTCACTCTTTATCGGTCTCTTCGTGGTGATCGCCGGCCTTGCGTCGACAGGCCTGCCGGCGCGCGCCCTGGAGGCCATGCGGCAGGCCGGGCTGGACATCCAGAATGTTTACGTGCTGACGATCGTCTCGAGCATTCTCAGCAACATGGTCAGCAATGTTCCTGCGACCATGCTGTTTGTGAAGTTCATGGATCCCGCCAATCCCGTGCCGTGGTATGTGCTGGCGCTGGCGACGACATACGCTGGAAACCTGCTCACGATCGGAAGCATAGCCAACCTGATCACATTTGAGCAGGCGAAGAACTGCGGCATTCACATTTCCTTCCGCGAGCACGCCCGCGTCGGTATTCCCGTGACCCTGCTGTCGCTGGCGATCGTGATGTGCTGGATATGGATGCTGGGCGCTGTTCGTGGATGAGTAGAGAGGAGCGAAGCAGATGATGCATAACGTGATGTTTGTCCTGCTGGGGATCCTGGCGGGAGTGCTCAGCGGGCTGTTCGGGTTGGGCGGCGGTTTTATTCTGATACCGGCGCTGGTGATTCTGTTCGGCTTTTCGCAGCACATGGCGCAGGGGACAACCCTGGCCCTGATGGTGCCCCCGATCGGAATCTTCGCCGCATGGATGTATTGGAAGAATGGACATGTGCACCTCCCCGCGGCCGCGTTGATCTGCGTGGGATTCATTGCCGGGAGTATTCTTGGGGCCCGCTTTGTCGAGGGTATCCCGGACGCAGTGCTGCGGCGCGTGTTCGGTGGCGTGTTCCTCGTCTTGTCACTGCGGATGATCTTCTTCAAGTGAGAATGCCATGAACTACGCAAAGCACTTCCGCATCAAGCCGGGCCAGAAGGTGCGGCTGTCAGACTGGGACCCCGGATGTGCGGTGGAGCATGCGGACAAGGAGCATGCGGAATCCCGATTGCCCAAGCTGCTCGAGCAACTGGCGGAGCAGCAATACAAACTTTACGCGGACAATCGATTTGCCTTGTTGATTGTGCTGCAGGCGATGGATGCCGGGGGCAAGGATGGCCTGATCCGCCGTGTGATGTCGTGCCTGAATCCCCAAGGCTGCCGGGTCACATCGTTCAAGGCGCCGACACCCGATGAGCTGAAACATGACTTCCTCTGGCGCATACATGCCGCAGTGCCGCCGAGGGGCGAGATAGGCATCTTCAACCGGTCGCATTACGAGGATGTGCTGATCGCGCGCGTTCATAACCTCGTCGACAAACCGGTGTGGAAGAAGCGGTACGCGCAGATCAACGACTTTGAGCGGATGCTGAGCGAGAACCGGGTGCACGTCCTTAAGTTCTTCCTTCATATCAGCAAGGACGAACAAAAGAAGCGCTTTCTGAAGCGACTGAAGGATCCCGCGCGCAACTGGAAATTCTCGCCGGCCGACGTGGAGGAGCGCAAGTACTGGGGCAAGTATACGGCAGCCTACGAGGATGCGCTTGGACAGTGCAATGCGCCCTGGGCACCGTGGTATGTCATCCCCTCCGACCACAAGTGGTTCCGGGATGTGGCGGTGGCAGAGATTGTTCTTGGGGCTCTGAAAGACCTGAAGCTTCGGTTCCCCCCGTCGTCCACCGATCTATCCAGGATTACCGTTCGCTGACCCGGCATCGGCGCGCCTTGACCCGTCAGGCAAAGTGGTAATAGAATCGGCGGTAGCGGGCGTTGCGTAGGGAGGTGTGGGTGCGTATGGCGGCTCCCAAGAACCCATCATCAGACGACAAGGCGCGGGTTGCTCCAGCAGGCGGTTCCCCCGCTGCTGTGGGCGGTCCCGGAGGCGAGGACGAGGTTCTCGCCCGTACACTCTTCATGGGCGGGCCGACCATCGTATTCAAATGGCGCGCTGCCGAAGGCTGGCCCGTCGAGTACGTCTCTCAAAACATTCGCCAGTTTGGCTACACGGCGGAGGACTTCACCACGGGCAAGGTCCCGTATGCCAGCATCGTTCATCCGGATGACATCGAACGGATTGCAGCAGAGGTGAAGCAGCACACGGAAGCCGGAGACATGGTCTTCGAGCAGGAGTATCGCATCACGACCCGCGATGGTGCGCTACGCTGGGTTTTCGACTACACGACCATTGTGCGGGACGCGGAGCAAAAAGCGACGCACTACCACGGCTACGTGCTGGATATCACCCCTCGCAAACAGGTGGAGGAAGCGCTTCGCGAGTCCCGCGCGCATTACGAGGCCATGGTCGAGTCGTTCGACGGGTTGGTCTACATCTGCTCGAGCGATTACAAAGTCGAGTTCATGAACCAGCGGTTCATCGAACGGACCGGATTCAATGGGGTCGGTCATCTGTGCTACAAGGCGTTGCACAATCTGGATGAAATTTGTCCGTGGTGTGTGAACGAAAACGTTATGCGCGGCAAGACCGTCCGTTGGGAGGTGCTGAGCCCCAAGGACAACCGATGGTATTACGTGGTCAATACGCCCATTCGTCATCCGGACGGGACCATCTCCAAGATGGCGATGATCCAGGATGTCACGGAGCGCAAGCATGCGGAAGACATGCTGAGGCGGCGGGAGACCATCCTCGAGGCCGTGGGATTTGCATCGGAACAATTCATGCGCAAGGAGGCGTGGGAACAGTGCATCCACGATGTGCTGGCGCGCATGGGACAGGCCGTGGGCGTGGGTCGCGTGTTCGTGTCGGAGAATCTGATCGGCATGGATACCAGCCTCCAACTCTGTCGGCGCTTTGAATGGACGGCGCCGGGTGTGGGTCCCCTGCTCTATCATCCGGACTTGCAGCACTTTGCACTGAGGAAACAGGGCTTTGCGCGGTGGGAGGACGTTCTCAGCCGGGGCCATGTGATTCAGGGCCACGTCAAGGAGCTGCCGGAATCGGAGCGCCAACTGCTGGCCGGGCAAGGCATCAAGTCGGTGATAGCCGTTCCGATTTTCGTGGAGGGGGCTTGGTGGGGCGTCCTCGGATTCGAGGATTGCTCCGTGGAGCGCGAGTGGTCCACGGGCGAAACCGAGGCGCTGAAGACCGCTGCCGGGCTGCTGGGCACGGCGATTCAGAGGTCGCGAGCCGAGGATTCTCTGCGAAAGAGCGAAGAGCGCAACCGCATCATTCTGAACGCGATTCCGGACCTGATGTTCCGGATTCGGCGCGATGGGACCTTCCTGGACTTCAAGGCGGAGCATGCCAACGATCTGGCCGTGCCGCCCTCGAAGATCATCGGCCGCAAGGTACCGGATATTCTTCCGCCGAACGTGGCCAACCTTACGCTTCAGCACATCCGGGCCGCCTTGGATACGGGTGAGCGCCAGATCTACGAATATGACCTGAACATATCCGGGAGACAGGGCCGCTATGAAGCCCGGATGGTGGTCAGCGGCAAAGATGAAGTACTGACCATGGTTCGCGATGTCACCGACCGGCGACGTTCCGAGGAGCAACTGCTGAAGCTTTCGGGCGCGGTGGCGCAAACAGCCGACAGCGTCATGATCTTGGACAAGGATGGCCGCATTGAATACGTGAATCCATCGTTCGAACGGCTGACCGGGTACAGTCGTGACGAGGCCGTGGGCAAGCGGCCACCCGATATTCTGGATGCCGGCAAACACGACAAGTCATTCTATACCTCCATTGAGAGGACGCTGGCCGATGGAGAGTCCGTGCGCGTCGAATTCATCAACCGGAAGAAGAGTGGCGAAATATATTGTCAGGCGACAACGCTTACGCCCATTCGGGATAGCGAAGGGGTTATCGTCAACTTCGTCTCGACGGGACGCGATGTGACGGAGCGGGTGGCCGCCCACGAGGCACTTCGTGAGTCGGAGCGGCGGCTCGCGGACATAATCAACTTTCTGCCTGACGCCACGTTTGCCATCGACCGGCAGGGCAAAGTCCTTGCATGGAACCGTGCCATGGAAGCGATGACAGGTGTAAAGGCGGCCGACATGATGGGCAAGGGAAACCACGAATATGCCCTGCCCTTCTATAGCACGCGGCGACCGCTTCTGATTGACCTGGTGCTGACGCCCAATGCCGATGTGGAGAAGGAGTACAAGTACGTTGAGCGGGTGAAAGACTCGTTGATTGGCGAGGTAGAGCCGTCCGCGCTGAAGCATACCGGGATATGTCTCTGGGTCATTGCCGCACCGCTGTATGACGCGGACGGCAACGTCGTGGGAGCCATTGAATCGCTGCGCGATATCACAGAGCGCGAGCATTCGCAGGCGACGATCAAGAAACTGGCGGCCTTTCCGCAGTACAACCCGAACCCAGTGCTGGAATTCGCCCCCGATGGCACGCTGGTCTATTTCAATCGTGCGGCAAAGGAGGTCGCGCTGGCCTTGGGCAAGGAAGATCCCATTGCCCTCTTGCCGGGCAATGTGAAGGAGATCATTCAGGGGTGTCTCGCCTCCAATGAAACGCAACAGGGGCTGGAGGTCACCATCGGGCGTCAGACCATACGGTGGGCGTTCTGTCCCGTGCCGGACGGTCCTTCGGTTCATGTGTACGCCCACGATATTACGGAGCGGCTGGAGCTCGAGGCGCAGTTACGCCAACTCCAGAAGATGGAGGCCGTCGGTCGATTGGCGGGTGGCGTGGCCCATGACTTCAACAACATCCTTACCGCCATTCTTGGATACTCCAGCATGTTGCTTCTGGAGAAGAAACTGGATGCCGATACGGCCGAGCAACTCCGGGAAATTGCCAAGGCGGCAGATCGGGCGTCCAATCTCACGCGTCAGCTTCTCACCTTCAGCCGCAAGCAGGCGATGCAGCCCAAGTCGTTGAATCTCGACGCTGTGATCCACGGCATCTCCCCCATGCTGCGGCGGCTGCTCAATGAAAATGTCACGCTGGAGATGGCGGAGGCCAAGGATCTTCCCCCCATATTCGCGGATGAGGCCATGATGGAACAGGTCATCCTGAACCTGGTGGTCAATGCCCGCGACGCGATGCCGAAGGGCGGGCGAATTCGTGTGACCACTAGCCTGGCTGAGCTTACCAAGGTGGAGGTGGCTCAGAATCCCGAAGCCCGACCCGGGCGTTTCATCTGTCTGTCTGTTCACGATACAGGCTGCGGCATGAGTGCGAGTGTTCAGGCTCAGATATTCGAGCCCTTCTTCACGACCAAGCAGACGGGCGAAGGCACCGGGTTGGGGCTGGCCACGGTCTACGGCGTGGTCAAGCAGCACAATGGCTGGGTTGAAGTCCACAGCGAGGAGAACAAGGGCGCCCTGTTCAAGGTTTACATACCCGTTTATACGGGACCTGCGCGTCAGGACGTGCCGCGGGCCAGTGCGCCGCCGGTGAAGGGCGGTCAGGAGACGATTCTTGTGGTGGAGGATGAAGCCACGGTTCGCATCCTCGCCTGCAGCGTGCTGCGGCAGTATGGGTATACGGTGATTGAGGCCGGGTCCGGTGCTGAAGGTCTCTCAGTTTGGGAGAAGAAATCCAAGGAGATCGATCTGTTGCTGACCGACGTGGTAATGCCTGGCGGGCTGACGGGCATTGAACTGGCCGACAAATTGCTGAAGAAGAGACCGGGTTTGAAGGTGCTGCTCACCAGCGGCTACCATCGGGAGGCGATTGAGACGGGTGACCCCGCGTTGAAGAAGATGGCGTTCCTGCCGAAGCCCTTCTCACCCGAGGACCTTGCCCGTGCGGTCAGGCACGCGTTGGAAGGTACCCCCCACCCTTCATGACGCGGGACTCCCGTCGAAAAGCTTGCAAGTACTCGATTTCTAACCAAATCCTTACATAGCACTAATACACTTCTGGTTGGCTATGGGGCATAACTGGAAGGTGAGCCATGTCGAAAGAAACCATACTGGTGGTTGAGGACGAAGAGGACATTCAGGAACTCGTTCGCTACAACCTGGCTAAAGAGGGCCACAGGGTGCTGCTTGCCGGCACGGGTGAGGATGGTCTGCGTGCTGCACGGCACCGTCGAATCCCCCGATGAACGCGCCGGGAA
>DAISJM010000090.1:0-7664 GCA_036821485.1 Verrucomicrobiota bacterium
CAGGTGGAGAAGCCTGCGGTCGAAACAGCGGCGGGAGAGAGAAAGCCGGCGCCACCGAGGCCGGTGATTCAGGCCGTGCAGGAAGATTTGAAATTCGAGACCGTGGACAAGGGTCGGTTCCGTAACGTCGAGCCGACCGTGTACAACGGCGAAGATCTCGATATACCCACGTTCATTCGCCGCGGCGTCAAACTGTCGCCCGAGAAGTAGCGGACGTTCAGCCCTTCCGGGCGCCGCGCAGAAAGAAGTTCGAGGTTTTCTCCTCCGCCATCGTGGTCGATGCACCATGCCCCGGATAGACGCGTGTGGAACCGGGGAGGGTTGCAAGCCGCGCCAGCGATTGGCTGAGGACGCGTGGATCGCCGCCCTTGAGATCACTCCGGCCGACAGATCCTTTGAACAACGTATCGCCGGAGATCAGCACTTCATCTTTCTCGAAATAGAAGCACACTCCGCCGGGTGAGTGGCCGGGCGAGGCGATGACCTTGCAGGTCAAGCCGGCAGCGTCGACCGTCTGGTTGTCTTCGATCCACACCCATTCGCCGGAGGGTTTTGCAGGAGGTCCGTAGAAAGGCAGAATCTGGTTCAGCGGGCTGAAAGCCCATGCTCCGTCGGTGGCTGTAATGTGAATGGGTGCGGGGAAGACAGCGGCGACTTCAGCCAACGCGCCAAGGTGATCGGCATGACCGTGGGTCAAGAGAAAGGCTGCCACCGACAGGCCGTGCTGATGCAAGGCCGCGACGATGGCGGAGGCGTCAGCGCCGGGGTCCACCACGATCGCGCGGTGGTCAGTCCCGTGCAGGATATAGCAGTTCACGTCGAAGGCGCCGGTGACCATGGTATCGATCTTCATGCCGACGCAATGTCCGCCAGGACATTGGACGCGTCAAGCGGATATAGTAATCTCTCCCGCGGGTGCACACCATGCGATGGCTTTTGACAGACGCGATAAGCAGCGACAGGAACGAGTTGTACCAGCGCTGGCTCGGTGGGGCCGGGGTCTCGTACGACATCGTCGGAGTGGGGCAGGACGCGCCGGGCGACATACGCGGTTATGATGCCCTGCTGCTTACCGGGGGTGGGGACGTCGATCCCTCGTTGTACGATTGTCAGCGCGCTCCGGAGACGAAGAGTATTCGCATCGAGCGTGACCGGCAGGAGATCGGACTGATCCGGCAGTTCATGGATGCGGGCGTTGCCGTGCTGGGTATCTGCAGAGGGATTCAGATTCTCAACGTGGCTTTGGGTGGCGGGCTGATTCAGCACATTCCGGCCGCGCTGAGATTGTCGGGCAAGGAAGAGCATCGCGCGATGGGCGGACACGATTCGGTGCACGGCATCCGATTTGTCGGGGAGAGTGCGCTGCGAGATGCGTGGAACGGCTGCGACATGGTCAACAGCGCGCACCATCAAGCTGTGGATCCCGATCGTCTCGCCGAGGGCTTGAAGGTGATCGCCATGTCGGACGAGGGTGTGATCGAAGCGGTCGAAGGGCGCGGGCTGCGGTCGGCGGTGTTTGCCGTACAGTGGCACCCGGAGCGGATGGATACGGCGAAATTCCCCGTGGCGCGTTTGATGGAGCTGATGATCGCGATTGCGTCCAAGCGGCGTTGAACTACTCGTGACCGGCCTGAGATGTGAACGGCTGGGAGTTCTCGTCGATCTCGAGGTTGAGCTTCATGGCATGGCCCGCGCCGCTCGGTTCGAGCAGGGCCAGGCTCAGCGGCTCCAACTCCTTGCAGGCGTGCTTGACGTAGAGCTTCACCAATCCGGGATTTGAATCCTTGCTGAAGACGACGATGATCAGCACATCGCCGGGCATCCCTTCCATGTAGATGCTGGTCTTCTCGCCCTGGTGGAGGAGGCTCTTGAAGCGGGACTCGCCGAGGAGTCGCGCCATTTCCTGGGTCGCGAAGAAGGAACCTGCTGCGAGGGCGGAGATGTTCTCTTCGTTGGAGTAGGCAACGACGGAGCGGTGCGAGATGATGTTACCGCCGCGATCGCAGAGGAACACGGCCTCGGCTTCGCCGCGCTCGAGGAGTTCAGACAGAATCTTGTCGATCTGCCGGCTGACCTCTTCTGTTAGTGCGATGGACGTGTTCATGAGCCCTTTTCGGAGATGCAGATTTCACCAGGCACCTCGCCGCTACCCTGCATCTTGTTACGCTGCATGAAATCGCTGATCACCATCTTGGCGATCATGTTCAACGAATCCAGTACACCGTCGCCCTTGACCGCTGCAGCCTCAAAGAAGGGGACGCGCGTGCTGCGCCGATTCAAAATAAAGTCGAGGTAATGCACGGGCGCGACATCGGGCAGGTCACGCTTGTTGAACTGCAGGATGTAGGGGATGTTGTCGAGCGACAGACCTTGATCGGTGAGGTTGGATTCGAGGTTGGCGAAGCTTTCCGCATTCTCTTCGCTCTTCACCCACTGCGAATCGGCGACGAAGACGACTCCGTCGACGTTGCGCAGCACGAGTTTGCGCGTCTCGTTGTAAATGACCTGGCCGGGAACCGTGTAGATCTGAAACTTGGACACGAAGCCCTTGATGATCTCCGACTTCAGCGGGAGGAAGTCGAAGAAGAGTGTCCGGTCCTGTTTTGTTGAAAGGGTTGTGAGTTCGCCTTTGTGTTCGGGACCGATGAGCCGGTGAATGTGTTCGACGTTGGTGGTCTTACCGCAGAGGGCTGGTCCGTAGTAGACAATCTTGAACGCAATCTCTTTGCGAGAGAAGTTGATGAAAGACATATCGCTTCACCTGATCAAGTACATGCCCGACAAACGCCACAAATAATATAGGGCTGCTACACAATGTTGTATATTGTCGGTATGATAGAAAGTCGATGACAGAAATCGGCGGCTCGATGATTGCGGTTGCATCGGCCGGCGCTTTTGTGATCCGTCAGGGAGGTGCTCGCCGGGGTGGCTGTAGACCCGGTGGGTGTTGTGAGTTCCCAGTCTTCGGTCGGCGAAGAGAAGACGGAGTGTTCGGTTTGTCTCTTTCCAAGACAGAGAGTTGGAGTTTCGAAAATGGCCTTGCTGGGTAATCTCTTCAGGGGACGCGGCGGGAAGAAGCAACCGGAGAAGCAGCCTGCCGCGCCTGTTCCAGCAGCAGCACCACCTCCTCCGAAGGCGCCGTCGGTGCCGGCTTCATCCACCACGGCTGCAGGGATGCAGCGTCCTCCCGGAGCCCAGCCACCCAAGGCGATGGAACTCGATGCCATTGTTTCTGCGCTGAGACAGATCGAGGAGGTCATGGGCGTTGGCGGTGGTGGCGGGGCAAAGAGCGACACGCTTTCGGCGGATCTCTATTCCGTGTCGCTGAAGTTGGGCGACCTGGTGAAGATCATGCCGTCCGCATTCAGGCCGCTTTCTTCGGATGCGCCGGTGGACGAGATATGCGAAGTGCTGGTCGAGAGACTGTTTGATCAGCTTGCGAAGGGCAAAGTGGTCACGAAGATGAAGTATTTCGTGGCCGGCGTGCCGCCGCATTATGTGGCTCCGGATGTCGAGGAACGCGGGGAGACTCCGGTCAATCTGCCGCTGGCGATGGTGGTGGCGTCGATCGATCCGGACGAACTGAAAAAGCGCACGTCGTCGATTGAGAAGGCGAACCAAGCCAAGGACCTGCCGAATCTGTTTGGTACGGGGGCTGCGCCGAAAGGGGCCATTGCGGTTCCCGCGACGGGGGTGCCCAAGCACGTGCCGGCGCCGAAAGCTGCTGCGCCAGTTGCACCGCCTGCGGCTCCGAAGAGTGCAGAGCCTGTGAAGGCCGCTCCGATTGCCACGAAGCCGCCAGAGATGCCGAAGCCGGCAGCGGCCGCGCCGAAGGCACCGGAACCGGTGAAAGCAGCGCCCGTTGCCAAGGCGCCGGAACCGGCGAAACCTGCTCCTGTGGCCAAGGCGGCGGAGCCGGTCAAACCGGTTGAAGTGCCGAAAGCTCCTGCGCCCGCGCCGGCGGTGGCGCGGCCACCGGCTGAGGATCTTCCGAAGTCGTTGATTCGACTGTCCGAGATGGCCAAGCTGTTGCCGAACGCCTTTGCGAAGTCGGCGGGTGCGGCGGACGCCAAGGTGCCGGTGCTGATCGAGGGACTCTTTGATCAGTTGGCGAAGGGGAAGGTTCAGACCACGGTTGCCCGGTTCCTTGCCCACGTACCGACGGAGCATCTTGCGGCGGGTGTTGATCTCGCCAGCAAGGAGGTCGTGGCGTTGCCCCTGGCGTTGGTGGTAGATGGCGTTGCGAGCGACGAGTTGGTGAAGCGGACGACATCGAAGAGCAGGGAATTGCCGCTGCGTGAGTTGCCGAATCTATTTGTGCGTGGCGACGGCAAGCCGGCTGAGAAGGCCGAAGCCAAGGCCCCGCCCGCGGCAGCACAGCCTGTTGCTCCGGCGGCAGCGCCTCAGCCGGCGAAACCCGAACTTCGTATGGCGAAGCCGGCGGAAGCGAAACAGGCCGCCCCGCCTGCGGCTCCCGAGCCGCCCAAGCCGGGGCTTCGCATGGCCAAGCCCGTCGAGAGAAAGCCTGCTGTTCCGTTCCAGGCGCCCGTTCCGAAGGCCGACGCTGCGGCGGAAGAAGGGCTGCGGCCGCCAGAACCCATCAAGGCCGCTGCGTTACCGCCGAAGCCGGTCGAGCCTGCACCCAAGCCGGTCGAGCCCAAACCTGTCGCCGCGCAACCGCCCGTGGTTCCGGCTGCACCGGAGGAAGAGCCGGAGCCGCCGGCCATGCCGATCGAGCCGCCCAAGAAGATCGCGATTCCCTTGTTCATGGAAGAGGCGCCGGCCGCGGCGGAAGTTCCCAAGGCGACACCCGTTCAGGCCAAACCTGTCGAGAAAGCTGTGCCGCCAGCCTTGCCCGTTGCCGAGAAGCCGGCAGCAACGCCGGCTGTCGTGGAATCGGGCACCGCCGAGGCGCTGCCATCGCTGATCATGCGCGGTGTGGATTTGAACACGGCATCGGTCGACGAGCTATGCCGCATCGACGGTGTGGGGCAGAAGCTGGCAGAGAAGATCGTGCAGGAGCGCACATCGGGCGGGCCGTTCTTCGGGTTCTACGATCTTGCGCGCGTGGCGGGTATCGGGCGGAAGGCCTTCGAGAAGATCACGGGCCTGCCGTGGCGCGAGGAACAATATGGTCAGTTGGACTTGGTGAACAGGATGCTCGAGCACAAGGGTGGCGGACTGCCCGACCTGAAGGAAGTGGCGGGCCGATTCAAGGAGCTGCCAGGAATTGAAGGGTGTGCGATTCTTCACCGCGACGGGCATCTGCTGGCGACGAGTTGGGAAGCGAAACCCAGCGAGGCCCTGCAGGCGATGGCGCCGCAGATCTTCAAGCGTGTTGCATACTACATGCGGCACATCTCGCCGGAAGAAACGATGGGTGTGACGGTTTCGACGCCGGATCGCGCGTTGACCTTCGCGCAGAGCCAGGACATCTGCTTCATTGCCATTCACAGCCCCAAGGGCATAACGCGGCGGCACATGCAGATCGTGCAGGGCGTGTGCCTTGCGTTGGGGCACCGCTTCAGTGGCGTGAAGTAGGGCGCCTTCGAAGTCGTGGCTTTTCCTTGGGCGCATCGGGGGGAGCCTTGGGTCCCTCCTCATCCATGATCCTGTGCGCTTCCAGCAGCATCGTGATGGTGCCTTCGAGGATGGTGCGCTCATCGCTGGAATGATCGCCACGCGTGAAGGTGAAGAATCCCTCCTTGGCACGCATGATGTCGTAGACCGCGGGCACGCCACGGTGCGTGGCGCTCTTCGCGTCGTAGATCTCGCCCTTCACGAAAAGAACGGTTCCGACTTCCATCTGGTTGGTGTCCTTGACGCTGAGGATGCCGCTCTCCTTGTCGGAGTTCAGGAATTGCGACACCGAGCCGATGGACATGGAAGAGAGTGATCCCGAGAAGTCCGACGACGTGGTTGGCACAGGTGGTGCGATGAGATCCGATCCGGGCGGGGGTTCGGGCAACGGCGGAGCAGGAGGCTGCTGGGGTTCGGCCGCGCGCCGTTTTGACTTGCGGCGGCTGATGGCGGCAAAGGCGATGACAAGGACCAGCAAGATGACAAGGCCGGCGAGGACCATCCAGATGGCCGCCAGAAACTGCTTGAGGGAAGCCATGGTCTTGGAAGACACAGATGGCGCACCTGAGGCGGAGGAGCCGCCGGCGGCAAATGCGGGTGGTGCCTCGGGAGTTGGCGCGATGGTTACAACCGGAGGTTCGTTGGTCTTCCCGGTTGCGGCCATGGGGGGGAATCCCGCAGTGCGCTGAACCCCGGGGGCGGGTTCGGCCAGTCTTGGCGGTGGCGGTTCCGGCGACTCGGTGGGGATGGGAAGAACGATCTGGTTGATGGCCGGCTCATTCTTCAGCACGATCGTTCGCCGGGGTGGCGGTGGCGCCGCCGGCTTGGGAGCGGCGGTCCGGGCACGGACAACCTTGATGTTGGGTGAGTTGCGCGGGACGCGCAGCGGAGCCCATCGTCCCGAACGCTCGATGAGTACTTCATATTCCGTGTCATTCTGCCCGATGATGGGCAGGGCTTCTCCCTGGCGGAGATAGATGATGCCCTCGCAGGAAGACGCGGTATCGGCAAGGACAAGACGCTTCTCGGGTGTGATCCAGCCCACGCGACCCTTGGGTTGGGTGAGAGGAAAGGCGCAAAGCCGCAGGCCATCGTATTCCGTGTTCACGAGCGTGATGAAGTAGTTTTCATTCTGCTGGAAGAGGGGCAGGGAGTCCCCGGTCGTGAGCGACACGGAAGGATTGCGAAGTTGGACGGACGCCCTGGGACCGGAAACCACCAGTTGGTCGAGATAGGCGGCAGCGGCGGGATCAAAAAGGAGGGAGACGGCGCCGTCTGCATTGGTCACGGCAGAGAGGCCCCGATAGGTCCGATCAATCGGGATAAGGGTTGCACCGGGCGCAGCACGGGATGGGACGGACGTGACGACCTCGATGCCCCCGGAGTCTTTGGGGATGAGCAGGCTGATCTGTCGTCCAAAACGTTCGGCAAGAATCTCGTAAGATTGGCCATCGGTGCGGACCAAGGGGAACACTTCACCGCGGGTCAGGCTGAGCGTGCCGTCCACCGAATGGGAGGGGTAGGCGAAGATGACCATGCGTTCAGCCGATATCCACGCCGATCTGTTCTGATCACGGGTCTCCAGGGGGAAGGCGCACAAACGGCTGCCCTGCTGACCCGCGCTGAGCAGGACGATGAAGAACTGATCGTTCTGCTGGAAGAGCGGGAGTTTTTCGCCGACGCGTGTGGTGACACGGGCGTCAGCCACGGGCAGGTCGAGACGATTGGTCCGGATGATGAGATAGAGCGATTCGGGTTCGGGCGAGGCGCGTTCGGGAGCGGCGGCAGCAGGCGAACCTGCCAGCAGACACAGGCATGCACCGATGCGGAGCAGGTATCCGATAAAGGTCATGCGCGTCACGCGTTCTTTCACCTCGGCGCCGGCGGCCACCCTGGCGACCGACATACCGTAACTCATAGATGAACGGTGGCAAATAGTAAAGACGTGCGCGGGCCGTGGATGTCATCCTCTTGACTTTGCCGGGAGGGCCCCGTTAGCCTGTCGGCATGAAGAACGTCCGCACATCGTTCAAGATAGCTTTGGTTCAGATGAAGCTGTCGACCGATGCGGGTGTGAACCTGGC
>DAISJM010000091.1:0-7497 GCA_036821485.1 Verrucomicrobiota bacterium
TCAAGCTGGTGCAGCCGAAGAACGCCCCGTCCAAGATACTGGTGACGCTGTCGGGGATTGTGACGCTGGTCAGGCTGGTGCAATACGAGAAGGCGTACGGCTTGATGCTGGTGACGCTGTTGGGGATCGCGATGCTGATCAGGCCGGTGCAACGTTCGAAGGCGCCCCCCCCGATGCTGTTGACACTGTCAGGGATCGTGATGCTGATCAGTCCGGTGCAGCCCTTGAAAGCATTCCGGCCGATGCTGGTGACGCTATCGGGGATCGTGTAGCTTCCGGTTTTGCCGCCCGGACATTGGATCAGTGTCGCCTGGCTCTTGTTGAACATAACCCCGTCCTGACTGGCAAAGGCGAGGTTGAGCGCATCTACGGTTATCGCCAAGAGGCCGGGACAGCCTGAGAACGCCTCGTTGCCGATGCTGATCACGCTGTTAGGGAGCGCGATGCTGGTCAGGGCGCAATTCGCGAATGCGCACGCCCCAATGGTGGTAACGCTGTTGGGGATTGCGACGTTGGCCAGAGCGAAGCAGTTACAGAATGCATACTGCCCTATGCTGGTGACGCTGTTGGGGATCGCGACGCTGGTCAGGCCGGTGAGGCCATAGAACGCTTGCGGCCCGATGCTGGTGACGCTGTTGGGGATCGTGATGCTGGTCAGCCCAGTGCAGCCGAAGAACGCATGCCCCCCGATGCTGGTCACCGGCAGGCCGTTGATCGTGCCAGGGATGTTCACCGCGCCTCCCGACCCCCTGTAGCGGGTGATGGTGACCGCCCCAGCATCGATCCTGTAGTCAAAATCCTGGGCCCGCACCGCCGCGGACAGCGTGCAGAGCAGCAGCAGCAGTCGCGTCGTGGTGGAGGATGTGAAATGCACGGCCATCCTCTTCGAGCGCGTTGTTTCTGCAAAAGAGCGTTTCATCGCGGAAATCCACTTAGTACGATAACCTCTCTCCTATTTGTATCGAATTAGCAAGAGCCAATTTGGCAGATCGAGACGATTCGCCAATTTCGCTGCACATGAACCCAGTATGACCCAGTCGCTGCGACCCATTCCGCCAAGCTGACATGCCGCTCGCTTACGCACTTCCTTTAGCCAAGCCGGTTCCGACCAACGCCCCCCTCAGGGCATGCACCGGGGTCGACAGCGCCCGGACGTCATCGGCCAGTTGCTCGCACTTGCCCCGCAGGGCCTGAAACTCGGCCTGGGTGGGCAGATCGGAAACGGTGAGCCCTCTGTTCTCACCGTCCGTGTTCCCGAACGTAACCGCCACCTGGTTGGCCCCTGAAGGGTGCACTACCGGTGTCGCACCGTAGAACCCGACCTTGTCCCCGGCCGCGCCGACGATTGTTTCCCACGAGTATCCCCCGGCATGGCGCTTCAGCGTCCCCTGCGTCACGTTAAGATCAGGTAGCCCGTCGGAACCGTTCCGCTCGACGGGTCTGCCGTCACCAGCCGCCGGCCTGATCTGGGTCCACGTCCCCGGCGTGCCCGCCGCCGTGCACCGGAACATCCCGCCCAGGGCATCGCGCCAGAGCTTGGTCATCACATGCGTCCCGCTTACCGGCGGGCCGATGGTCGTGGTGGGCGCGCCGTTCTGGTACGTGGTAACGCGCTGGCCGATTCACAGCCTTGGCCCAGCGTCGGACTGACCGTCTTCTACCGGCCTAGACATCCGTGCCAGGCCGGTTTGCGGGGCCTGATCGACGGGAGGGCTGAGATAGCGAGTATGCCGCCAGACGATTCAAGTGACCTCGCCATCACCGATGTCGCGGCCAAGTGGTCGGCCAATCCGACGTCCGACCCGGCCTGAGCGGAGATCAGACTGCCCGTCCAGGACCGTCAGCGACCCGCCGACGCAGGCTCAGGTCCAGGCGATCAATGACGGCTTGGTCACCGCTATTACGCTACTTAGTGAAATCCGGGCGGCGGTGGTCGAGAAGGGTTACGGCGCACAATGACGACGCACTGACGCTGTTCCTACTGACTGTGCAGCACTTCTCATCACGAACCTGTCGAGAGAGCAGCAGTGGGCGTTGAGGCAGTATGTTCTTCCATTGCGAGATTACCGGCGGGGTTGCGAGGAAGACATCCGAGTCATCGGAGTCCGCCTTCTTTGCCGCGGACAGACTGCCGGAGCTGTCGTTGAGCAGGGTTCTGCCGAGTCAGATTCAGGCGTTCTTTCAGGCTGTTTACGCGGGAAAGACCGAAGCACAGTATGACTGAGATCGATGCGCTGCAGGCCACACCGGGATTGCGCCTGGGTTGGCAATCGGACATGACTGGCCCGGCGTGCCTGTGCCCGAACATCGAACCTGCGCTCCTCCCGCCCCCTCCCGACCGCCAAAATGTTTGGCAAATGTTTGGTAATGGTGCAGAGCGGTGCACAGTAGTGCACAGTGGTGCACGGAGAGGCGCGGATTCAAGAAGCGTGCCAAGAATGAAGAAAAGCCGCTGAAGGCCAGCGGCTTAAGTCGTTGCGGCGCAACGTAAATTGGTTGCGGGGGCTGGATTCGAACCAGCGACCTTCAGGTTATGAGCCTGAAGCGCAACCGGATATTCCCGCCTTTTCCTCGATATTCACGGCTTCAAGCTGATTCCGGTTGGCGGACAACCTCGGCGTGGAGCATCAATCCCTTCTCCGGCGTGCCCTCACGCGAAACCGAGACGATCTTCCGCAAGCCGTTCACCCCGGAGGAACTCGAGGCCTTCGTGGACGCGGCGCACGACGACGACTTCACCCGGCCAATCCTCATCACCGGTATCTGTACGGCCATGCGCCGGGGCGACTGCTGCCTGTTGAAGTGGGCCGACGTTGACCTTGCCCCGCGGTTCATCACCGTGAAGACGGCCAAGACCGGCGTGACGGTGGCAATCCCGATCTTCCCCATGCTCTACGACGAACTCGCCCGGCACCCGCACAACGCCGCCCTGTCTGCGTGCGGCAACGCACAGGCAGGCGGCTACGCCTTCCCGGAAGCGGCGGCCATGTACGAGGAGAACCCCGACGGAATCACCTGGCGGGTCCGCAAGGTGTTCGCCGCCGCCGACTTCAAGGACGCCGACGAGGACGAGGAGAACGGGAACGGCGACGCGCCCGACGCGGACGCCATCCGCGGCGAGATTCACGCCGAACGCAAGGACGGACTGCGCCGCGCCAGCGTGCGGGACTTCCACAGCTTCCGCGTTACATGGGTGACACTGGCGCTGACTGCCGGCGTGCCGCTTGAACTCGTGCAGAAGGTCACGGGGCACAAAACGGTTGACGTTACCAAGACGCCGAAAGACCAGATGCTTGAGATCCTCGACGGGGCCACGGCCAAGACGTGGAAGAAAGACGTCGCCCGACTCCGGACATTTGTCGCCTGCCTGTGACGGAGGCAGACACAGACGGCGCTGTGACCTGCCCGCCGTAGGCCCGACGCAGGCAGGCGCGCCAGTCTTCGTCGCCCGCTCGAAGCTTATGGGAGGCATCAGGAAAAGACGCGCTGATAATAGGCGTTGTCGGAGCTATTCTTTTTCTTATTGCATCTTTTCCGCGAAAGACGCATGTTCATTATCGTCCTAAACGGATATTCAGGCATTCTTGAACTGTGGGAGTCATCTATGCTTATAGAATTCAATGTGACGAACTTCCTTTCCTTCAAGAACCGGGCGACTTTCAGCATGGTGGCCTCGACTGACGACACCCTGGAAGAGTCGAACGTCATTGCCACGGAGAAACACCGTCTGGTGCGCAGTGCGGTTGTGTACGGTGCGAATGCCAGCGGGAAGAGCAACCTGCTAGCAGCGTTGAACCTGATGCGCCGCATGGTTTTGACCTCGTCCAAAGACACCCAGGTAAACGAGGAGATTGACGTCGAGCCGTTCCTGCTTTCTACGGAATGTGACGGCAAACCTTCGCAATTCGAGGTGGTCTTCCTCCAAGGTGGAACTCTGTACCGCTATGGGTTCCAAACCGACCGGAAGCGCGTGCATGCTGAATGGCTCTTCTCGCGACCGAGCACGAAAGAAGCCACCTACTTCAAGCGTGAAGCCCAGAACATCGACGTGAACGTAGACCGCTTCAAGGAGGGGAAAGGGCTGGAAGAGCGCACGCGTGAGAATGCGCTCTTCCTGTCGGTCTGCGCGCAGTTCAACGGAGATGTCGCGACAGGACTACTCAAGTGGTTCCAGAATTTGCGGACGATGCAGGGATTTGCGCCAATGGGATTTGCCCCTGTGACGATTGACAAGTTGAAGGCGCCGAAACATAAGGGGCGGGTCTTGGAGTTGACCAAGGTCACCGATCCCGGCATCACGGACTTTGATCTTCAACAAAAGAAGCTGACGCTCCAGGACTTGCCGAAAGAATTGCCGGATGAGATCAAGAAGGACATCATCAACGATGGACCTGTGATCGTGGAATTGAAGACGACGCACCGCAAGGTCGACGGCGCGAACAAGGACGTTGGCGAGGTCATCTTCGATCTGGAAGACAACGAATCAGGGGGCACTCAGAAACTGGTCAAACTGACCGGGCCGATTCTGGATACACTGGAGACGGGCAAGGTTCTCGTTGTGGACGAGTTGGATTCGCGGATGCATCCCCTGTTGACACGGTTGATCGTGTCGCTGTTCAACTCGCCAGCGAACGGGTCGAATGCCCAGTTGATCTTCGCTTCGCACGACACGACGCTGCTGACGCCGAAGCTATTTCGCCGGGATCAAATTTGGTTCACGGAGAAGGACCAGTACGGGGCGACGGACCTCTACTCGCTTGTGGAATTGAAGGGGGTTCGCAAGGAAGCAGCGTTCGGGAAGGAGTACATCCAGGGCAAGTACGGGGCGATTCCGTTCATCGGGGATCCCGAGTGGCTCTTGTGCGAGGGCTGCCATGAGTAAGCCCTGGGAACGCGCGGAGGGTTACAGGCGGCGCGAGGATACGCGGGTCATTCGCAATCGCATCCTGATTGTCTGCGAAGGCGAGAAGACGGAACCCAACTATTTCCGCAAGTTCTCCGTGGACATTGACCTCGTCGAAGTCGATGTTCAGGGCATCGGCGCGAACACGTTGAGCTTGGTCGGGGACGCCGTTGCCCGGCGGGACGACGCCTCGCGAGAAGGGACACCCTACAACCAAGTATGGTGTGTCTTCGATCGGGATGTCTTCCCTGCGGGCAACTTCAATGAAGCATTCCGTCTCGCGAGAACAAACCGAATACGGGTGGCCTACTCAAACCAGTGCTTTGAGCTATGGTACTTTCTGCACTTCAATTTCAGCGACGCCGCCCTCCACCGACAGGCGTACGGCGACAAACTCACCGGGTTGCTCGGGCGGAAATATCAGAAGAACGATACCAAGATGTATGATCTTCTTAAGGACCGGCAAGCGACCGCTATGCAGAATGCGCGAAAACTGCTGACGCGATACGTGCCCTGCAATCCTGAGAAGCACAATGGCCCACGACAGACAACATCCACAAACCTGAAACGGGAGCACGCTAATGTTGACAACGGCACAACTGCAAGCGCTGATGGCCGACACGGAATCTGACCGTGTCGAGCGGACGATATCCACGAAGAACACCGATAAATTCGCTGAGGCCATCTGCGCCTTTGCCAACGACTTCCCGAACCATCGGCAGCCCGGCTACTTGCTGGTCGGGGTCAACGATGAAGGAAGAGCCGGCGGGCTGACGGTGACCGATGCGCTGCTTCGCGATCTCGCCAACCTCCGATCGAACGTGAACCTGGAACCAATCCCGGCGTTGACTGTTCAGAAGAAGCAATTGCCGGATGGCGAAGTTGCGGTCGTGGAGGTGATTCCGTCTAACCTTCCACCCGTACGGTACAAAGGGCGTGTCTGGATTCGAGTCGGGCCGTCGCGGCGCGCCGCCAACCAGCAGGAAGAGCGAATCCTGACCGAGAAAAGAACGGCCTTTCAGAAGACCTTCGATGGGCGTCCATGCGAAGGCTGCGCACTCGATGATCTGGTCCTCGATCTGTTTCTAGTCACCTATCTGCCCGCAGCCGTGGCTCGTGAGGTTATCGAGGAAAACAAGCGAGACATCCGGCAGCAGATGGCGTCACTTCGTTTTTTCGACCTTGGAGCCGACTGTCCGACACACGCCGGCGCGCTTCTGTTTGCGAAGGAACCGTTGCGGTGGGTTCCTGGCGCTTACATCCAGTTTGTCCGCTGGGGTGGCACGACGATGGCGGACAACCCGCTGAATACGAAACAGTTCAGCGGAGATCTCCTGACGGTGCTTCGCGAAATGCAGGCATTTCTCTCTCTGCCGGCGGCAGCGGCGCCGGTCGCGGAATCAGCCCTGCGTGAACGAACAGAGACCGACTACCCCACTGTGGCTATTCGCGAATTATTGTGGAATGCGGTCATGCACCGCTCCTACGAATCGAATGCCCCCGTTCGGTTCTATTGGTATGACGATCGCATCGAGATTCAGAACCCCGGCGGACTCTACGGCATGGCATCGCCCGAAAATTTCCCGAAGCAGACCGACTACCGGAACCCCGTTGTTTCAGAGGCCATGGCGACGCTCGGTTTCGTCAATATGTTTGGACGCGGCGTCATTCGCGCGCAAGACGCCTTGCGAAGAAACGGAAATCCTCCGGCGGAGTTCACTTTCGAGACATCTCACGTGCTCGCAACGATCCGGAGGAAACCATGAAAACGATCGCGTTCTTCAACAACAAAGGTGGCGTTGGGAAAACGACGCTGGTGTATCACCTCGCGTGGATGTACGCAGACCTCGGCGTCTCCGTTGTGGCGGCCGACTTGGACCCTCAGGCCAACCTGAGCGCCATGTTCCTCAGCGAGGAACGGTTGGAGGAATTGTGGCCGGACGGCGATCATCCGAAGAGCATCCTCGGCACAATCTCCCCGATCCTCCGAGGATTGGGCGATATCGCAGAGCCTCATGTCGAGAAGATCAACCGTGATCTTGGATTGCTGGTCGGCGACTTGGGACTGTCCCGCTTCGAGGCCAAACTCTCGTCGGCTTGGCCAGATTGCATGAACCATGATGAGGCGGGCTTCCGGACGGAATCGGCCTTTCATCGCGCCATCCTGAAAGCGGCGGAAGCCAGAGAGGCGGAATTGGTGCTCATTGACGTCGGTCCAAACCTGGGCGCAATCAACCGGGCCGCAATCATCGCGGCAAACTACGTCGTGTTCCCGCTGGCACCAGACCTGTTCTCTCTTCAAGGTTTGAGAAACCTTGGGCCGACTCTTCAGGATTGGAGGAATGAATGGCGCGACCGCCTAGGCCGGCCCCCCGCCGATCGGAACCTTCTTCTGCCATCCGCTGATATCAAACCTGCCGGCTACGTTGTGATGCAACACGCCGTGCGCGCTGACCGGCCGGTCAAGGCATACGACAAATGGATGCAGCGGATCCCCGCCGTCTACCACCAAGAGGTCCTCCATGATCGCGGCACGTCAGCCCGTTCCACGGCAGAGGATCCGGAGTGTCTTGCGACCCTCAAGCACTTTCGCA
>DAISJM010000092.1:0-7302 GCA_036821485.1 Verrucomicrobiota bacterium
CCCCGCGCCGGCATCCCAGTTGAGCGCCGACACGCTCCACACGTTGTCCGGCCCGTCATCCAGCCACACCTGCTCGGCCGCCAAAAGAGAAAACACGCCGCAGGCGCACACCACACCGCCAAACACACATTTCATGGCCATGATCAAACCCCTTCACTGCGCATCCTGACGTCAGTACGCAAAGCCTGATGATTCAAATCCGTGCATCTTGATTCAACCTGTCGTCGTACGCACAACACACAACATATACGCGGTAATGATAATCCTGCTGGTTAAGTCTCCGCAAGCCGAATCAACAACCGAATCAACAACCGATTACAGCTTCTGCAACTCGCGCCGGCGCTTGAGCGGCACACCCAGTAGATCGGCGATCAGCGTGGCGCCGTCGGGCCTGGCCGCCAGCGTTTCACGCAACAGGCGGAAGAGCAGTTTCTTTTCCACAGCCGTCATCACATCGAAGTTGTCGGAATAGGCGCGGACCGCGAGGGCGCAGCCGTCAAAGCGCCTGCGCGCCGCGCTCTCGGCCCCGTCCGCAGGCTCGCCGTCGTACGGGTAAACGCCGTCGTCACGCCACTGCTGCATGAGCTCGGCGGTCAGCGCCTCGCGCCGCTCGCGGAAGTGGCGGCGCAGGATATCGCGCGCGGCGTCCAGAAACGCCTTGGTCTCCGGATGCATCTCGTCCAGCACCAGCAGATTTTCGCTGTGCAGCACGGCGAACCGCGGGCTCACCAGATAGGCGGTGAAGTTGAAGCCGCCGCCCGGACGCACTGCCGCGTCGGCCTCATGCAGCGCAAAGCCGTCGCTGTTGCAGAACACCACTTTGCCGCGCCCCTGCTTGGTCTTCCACTCAATGACCTGCAGGTCGGCCTTGGCGCCCTCCGACGATTTCAGATGGTAGAGGTGGCTGGCGTGCTGCACGATCACGGGGTTGACCAGCAGCCCCTGAAAGTAGATGCGCACGTTGGGATAGGCCTTGAGATAGAGCGCGAAATGCGAGGCGAGCTGCTGCACCACCCAGGCGGTGTCGAGCAGCGAGCCCATGGCATGCTGGATCTCGGTGATCATGACCTCCGTGCCGGTCGCCGGCCCGGGCGAGTCCGCCTCGGTCAGCGTGAACAGGCCGGGATCGTCGGCCGATCCGGCCAGCACAAACGAGCGCAAGCCGCCGCCGGTCTCGAGGGTAGTCCGCCACTCAACGCGGTTGCCGAGCGCGAACGCCTTGAAGCGCCCCTTGCCCTTGCTGCCGTGCAGCACGCGCCCCGAGAGCGGCGTCCTGTTTGCGCCACGTTTCCACGACCCGCCGAGATTGCCGAAATGCCGGTCCGCCTCCAGCGCGTTGACGCCCTGTCCGTCGTCGGCCACCCGGACCGCATCGATCCCCCCCAGCGCGTTCTGGATGATGTCCACCTTGACGTCAAAGGCGTCTGCATCAAGCGCGTTCCAGATGAGTTCGGTCAGCGCCTGGATCGGTGACGCCGTGCACAGCGAGGTGATGTGGTCTTTCTGCGCCTGAACATGGATGTTTTTCACAAGCACGGCTCCTCTTTTAAGCATCGTTACAGGGCGACTATAACGAAAAACGGCGCGTACGCCTAGCCGTTTTGATGACGGTGAGGAATCGCGCGAAAAAATTTCATTTTCCCCCTTGCAAGCCTGCGGGGCGTTTGATAAATTGCATTCACTTTTTCGCGGGGTGGTGGCGCAATTGGTTAGCGCACCGGACTGTCGATCCGGTGGTCGCGGGTTCGAATCCCGTCCACCCCGCCATTTGATTTCTTCAAAAAGCCGTGAATTCTCAAAGAATTCGCGGTTTTTTGTTGTCCTGCCGCTTCTCGCACATCCTGAAGAAAGCGAAGGTCGATGTCGAGGCCCACACGTTCCACTCTTGGCGGCACACGTTCCGCACCCGGTTGAGCGAGGCGGGAGTGTCGGATGACCTGGCCAAGCGACTGGGCGGCTGGACCGAGGACGCGACAGCGGCCCGCTACGACCACGCGGAACGCGTGGAAGAACTGCGGGCGGCAGTGGAGAAGGCGAAGTAGAGGGCCCGCCTTTTGCCCTCGCGCCGTCCGCGCCGCAAGTGCTACACTTTGAATACAAGAATGGAAGAACAGGTCATATCCAAGGAGCGCGTCGCGGATCACGGCGAGGTGCTGACCGCCAAGCGGGAGGTCGAAGCCATGCTCGACCTCGTGAAGCAGGAGACGGAGCGCATCGAATCCCGTTTTCTCGAGCCCGCCTGCGGCAACGGCAATTTCCTGACAGCGATTCTCGAACGGAAACTCGCCGTCGTGGAGCGACGCTACGGCAAGTCGCAGTTGGAATTCGAGCGGAACGCCTTTGCCGCGGTAGCCAGCCTCTACGGCATCGACATTCTTTCTGACAACGTCTCGCAATGCCGGGAACGCCTGTTCGCGGTGTTTGATGCGGTCTATGAGCGGCTCTTCCCTCAGACTTCCAAAGCCGGCTGCCGGGACGCGATCCGCTTTGTCCTCGCCCACAACATCGTCTGGGGCGACGCGCTGAAGTTCGAAACGTGCGGGGCGCCGGCCAAGCCCATCGTCTTCCCCGAGTGGGCGTTCGTTCAGGGAAGCCTGGTGAAGCGGCGCGATTTTGAATTTGGCGGCCTCATTCAGCACGAGCAGGACCGCGAAGCCATGCTGATCCCCGAGCCCAAGAACGGCAGCCAAGAGCAGATGTCCCTTTTCGCAGAAGTCGCCCAAGACGACTACAATCCCAAGCCGGTGGCAGACTATCCGCCCGTCAGTTTCCTGGAGGTCGCCCATGTCCAGCGATAGTTACAACCCCGATGTGCTTTCGTGCATCGCGAACCTGAGCAGCGACGAGGTCTTCACGCCGCCGGCTCTCGTGAACCGCATGCTGGACCAGCTCCCGTCGGAGCTGTGGCGCGACAAGAGCGCGACCTTTCTCGACCCCGGCTGCAAGTCGGGCGTGTTCCTGCGGGAGATCGCCAAGCGCCTCGACAAGGGGCTTGAAGCGCAGATCCCCGACCGCCAGAAGCGGCTGAACCACATCTTCAAGCGGCAGCTCTTCGGCCTCGCCATCACCGAGCTGACCTCCCTGCTCGCGCGCCGCTCCGTGTACTGCTCCAAGGCGGCCAACGGCAAGTATTCCGTGTGCGAGAGCTTCGACAACCCGCAGGGCAACATCCGCTTCGAACGCGTGGAACACACCTGGGAGAACGGGCGTTGCAGGCACTGCGGCGCGAGTCGTGAAGCATACGACCGCGGCGAAGAGTTAGAGACGCATGCTTATCAATTTATCCACCCCGAGTCGCTGGAGGAGATCTTTAAAATGAAGTTCGACGTTATCATCGGAAACCCTCCGTATCAAATGGGGTCGGACGGCGGCACGCGCGACATTCCCATCTACAACAAGTTTGTCGAGCAGGCAAAGAAACTGAATCCCCGTTTTTTGTCCATGATTATTCCTTCACGCTGGATGGCTGGCGGGCTGGGGCTGGCTGAGTTCCGCAGAACCATGCTGGAAGACCGGAGAATCCGGAAGTTGGTGGACTTCGAGCGCATGGATGCGGTTTTTCCCGGCGTCGATTTCGAGGGCGGGGTCTGCTTCTTCCTGTGGGACCGTGATGACGAGGGTGATTGCGCGGTCACAACGGTCTGCGGGGATGAGACCATCGGGCCTGTCGAACGCAAACTGAACGAGTACGATATTTTCGTCCGAGACAGCCGCGCGTTGAAGATACTCAAGAAGATATTGAGCGCGGGCGAGGCGTCAATCACCGAAATTCTTTCAGTGGACAAGGAATTCGGCTGGACATCCAATTTCGACGGATTTCATGCAAAACAACGACCAAACGATGTCGCGCTGCATTACAACCGTAAAGGAAAGAGGCTGGTCGGTTGGATTGATCGCAAGGACATTGATAAGAGCGCCCACCTTATCGATACATGGAAGGTTATGGTTCCTGCTGCGTACGGTGAGCGCGGTATGCGTCCTGCAACCGTACTCGGTCCCAGCTTCATCGCGTCCTCCCCATCGGTCTGCACGCAGACCTACCTGTTCTTCTATGTCGGTTCGGAAGCGGAGGCCGAGAGCCTTGATACTTATCTGAAAACGCGCTTCTTCCGTTTTCTCGTCTCGCTTCGAAAAATCACACAACACGCCACTCGTTCTACTTACACTTGGGTGCCTCAGCAGGTGTGGAACCGCAAATGGAACGATGAAGTCCTTTACAAGAAGTACAAGCTGACCCAGGAAGACATTGCCTTTATCGAGTCGCGTGTCAAGCCGATGACGGCCGACGCGGCGGCGGAGCCGGACGACGGCGGAGAGGCGGACGATGAGTAAGAAACCGCGAATGGACGCGAATACACGCGAATCAAAGACCGCAGACCAGCGTACCGACCCCATTGGCGTTCATTCGCGTTCATTCGCGGATAACCAAGAGGTGTGCCATGGATAAGGATAAGGTACTCGTGGCCTTCGAGAATCATGAGATCCGGCGGTTCTTCGATGAGAAGAACGAGACCTGGTATTTCTCCGTTGTTGACGTGGTAGCGGCGCTGACGGACAGCGTCAACCCGGCGGTCTACTGGCGGGTGCTGAAGAAACGCCTGAAAGATGAGGGGGCAACCGAAACCGTTACAAAATGTAACGCCTTGAAAATGCCCGCGGCTGATGGAAAGTCGCGGCTGACGGATATGGCCGACACGGAAACATTGCTGCGCCTGATCCAGTCCATACCCTCGCCCAAGGCGGAACCCTTCAAGCAATGGCTGGCAAAGGTCGGTTACGAACGCATTCAAGACATGGGCGATCCGGCGCGTTCGCTCGACCGCGCCCGCGAGTTCTGGAGGCAGCACGGGCGCAGCGAAAAGTGGATTCAGCAGCGGATGATGGGGCAGGAAACGCGCAACAAGCTCACCGATTATTGGAAGGATCACGCGATCAAGGGCGAGGATGAATACGCCATCCTCACGAACATCATCCACCGGGAGTGGAGCGGCGTGACGGTTAAGAAGCACAAGGAGATCAAAGGACTCAAAACGCAGAATCTGCGGGATCACATGAACGAGGCGGAGCTGATCTTTACGGCCTTGGCTGAACTGTCCACCCGCCAGATCGCCGAGAGCGTGGCCGCAACCGGGATGACGGAAAATGCCGAGGCGGGGAAGAAAGGCGGCAGAATAGCCAAACGGGCGCGGTTGGAGCTGGAGCAGAAGACCGGCAGGAGCGTTGTCACGGGCGAGAACTTCCTGCCGCCCGCCAAGCGCCCCACACGCATCGGGGAGGCGGACGATGAATAAGAAACCGCGAATGAGCGCGAATGAACGCAAATTGATAATGGGGGTGTGCTGTCTGCGCATGTGTTCTAAGGCCCTCCACCCATTAGCGTCCATTTGCGTGCATTGGCGGTTAATAAAGAAGGGGGGCCGCGAATGAGCGCGAATACACGCGATTTGATTTTTGGGGATGAAGTGTATGCCATTGTCGGTGCGGCGATGGAAGTGTCCAACGTGCTGGGTTGCGGTTTTCTGGAGGCGGTCTATCAAGAAGCTCTGGAGCTGGAACTGGGGGAAAGGCTGATTCCGTTTGCCAGACAGGTCGAGATCGACATCACATACAAAGGAAGAGAACTGACCAAGAAATATGTTCCGGACTTGATCTGCTTCGGACAGATAATCGTTGAGATCAAGGCGCTCAAGCAACTGACATCGGTGGAGGACGCGCAACTGCTCAATTACTTGAAGGCTACGGGAAAACCGGTCGGCGTCCTGCTCAATTTCGGAACACCCAAGCTGGAATGGAAGCGAATGGCCATGACCCATCCACCCATTGGCGTCCATTCGCGTTTATTAGCGGATGAAACAGAAGGGGGTAACCGCGAATGAACGCGAATAGACGCGAATCCAAAATGGCGGGAGCCCCGGCCTCAGTCCCCATTGGCGTTCCTTCGCGTGCCTTGGCGGTTAAGGAGTTCTTCCCGCCGCGGCCGGCGGCGCGGCCGATGATCTACGCCTACGAGGACACGCACCCGCAATACGCGGGGCTGCTCAAGGTCGGCTACACGACCGTGGACGCGCGCAGCCGCGTGGCCCAGCAGTATCCGACCCTGCGGCCCGGCAAGCCGCCGTACCGGATCGTGCTGGAAGAGTCCGCCATGCGCAACGACGGGTCGGTCTTCACCGACCACGACGTACACCGGATGCTGCGGATCAACGGGGTCAAGAACCCGGAAGGCGAGTGGTTCCGCTGCACGGCCGCCGAGGTGCGCTCGGCGGTTCTCGCGGTGCGCGCGGGGCAGCTCAACGAGGAGAACCGGTCGCTGGATTTCGCGATGCGGCCGGAGCAGGAGGCGGCGGTGGCGAAGACGGCCGCCTATTTCAAGAGCTGGCGCAAGGACAGGGCCAACCGCGACAAGCCGCCGCACTTCCTGTGGAACGCCAAGATGCGCTTCGGCAAGACCTTCGCCGCCTACCAGCTTGCCAAGCGGATGGGCTGGCGCAAGGTGCTGGTGCTGACCTTCAAGCCGGCCGTGCAGAGCGCGTGGGCGGAGGATCTGAAGGGCCACGTGGATTTCAAGGGCTGGCAGTTTGTTTCGCCCGGCGGCCTGTCCTACGAGGATGCGGACAAGAAGCGGCCGTTGGTCTGCTTCGGGTCGTTTCAGGACTATCTGGGCAGGAATCCGAGCACCGGCGGCATCAAGGCGAAGAACGAGTGGGTCCATTCGACGAACTGGGATTGTGTGATTCTTGACGAATACCACTACGGCGCCTGGCGGAAGAACGCTAAAGACCTGTTCGAGGCCGAGGACAAGAAGGAAGTCGAATTCGGCGAAGGAGAGGGCATCGAGATCTTTGATGAGGGGGTCATGCCGATCACCACCGACGCCTATCTCTATCTGTCCGGCACGCCGTTCCGGGCTATCGCCTCCGGAGAATTCATCGAGGAGCAGATCTACAACTGGACCTACTCGGACGAGCAGCGGGCGAAGAGGGACTGGGCCGGGGCGGACAATCCATACGCCGCGCTGCCGCGCATGGTGTTGCTGACGTACCAACTTCCGGACGCGATCCGGGAGATCGCCATGCAGGGGGAGTTCAACGAGTTCGACCTGAACGCCTTCTTCTCCGCCGAGGGGCTCGGCGTTCTGGCGCGTTTCAAATATGAGGACGAGGTCCAGAAATGGCTGGACCTGATCCGCGGCGCGTTCATGCCGGCCAGTGTGGACAACCTGAAGCTCGGGGCGCAGAAGCCGCCGATGCCCTTCTCGCACGCGCCGCTTCTGAACGTGCTTTCGCACACGTTCTGGTTCCT
>DAISJM010000093.1:0-7219 GCA_036821485.1 Verrucomicrobiota bacterium
GATTCTTGAGGGTACGGTTGCGAATGTTCCTCCGCAGGGCGGGCGCAAGCATCCCCAGCAAGAGTACATCAAGATCAACACGGAGAATGTCCTGTTCATCTGTGGCGGGGCATTTGTAGGTGTAGATGAACTGGTGCGTCGTCGATTGGGCAAGGGGACCCTGGGGTTCGGTGGTGAGAAGGCCTTGGATTCGCGTCAAGGTGGGGAGGAGAACCCGTTGCTGCGTCACATCGAGCCGGAGGATCTCCTGAAATTCGGTCTTATCCCGGAATTTGTCGGACGTTTGCCCGTGGCGTCAAAGCTGAATGCCCTCTCGGAAGAAGATCTTGTACGAATCCTCACGGAACCGAAAAATGCCATGATCCGGCAGTATACAAAGCTCTTGGCGATGGAAGGTGTAAACCTGACCTTTACGCCATCCGCACTGAAAGAACTGGCGGCAGTAGCTTTCCGTAAGGGCACGGGCGCGCGCGGTCTGCGGGCGATTCTTGAGCACATCATGCTGGACGTGATGTACGATGTTCCGATGAAGAACGACGTCAAGGATCTGTGCGTTACGAAATCCTTTGTTCAGGAGAAATGTGCGTTTCTCACTGCGGCTCGTCAGTCGCTACGCATTGCCTGAGCCTCCTACCCGTGATGCGATCCAGGGATAACAGGGCGATCTCGTTTCTACTTCTGACAGTAGTGTGCTCGTGGGCTCATGCCGTCTGCGCGCGAGAGATTCCCATTACCATTCTTCACACGACGGATATCCACGGGCATGTTCTGCCCAGTTCCAGCTATGACGGCAACAGGCGTTTTGGCGGGTTGTTGCGATGTGCATCCGTGATTGAGGGCGTGCGGAAGGATGAACCCAATGTCCTGCTGCTGGACTGCGGTGATCTGGTCCAGGGCGCTGTCGAGAGTTGGCCCACGCGCGGCATGCTGATGACAAAGGCGCTGGATGCGCTTCAGTATGATGGATGGGTGCCCGGGAATCACGATCTGGATTGGGGTGTGGACGCCTTCAAGCGGTTGCATGATGCAACGAGGGTTCCCCTGCTTGCCGCCAATATCACGGGGTCCGAGGAGGCAGGACTTGAAAGAGTCGGTCCCTATGTCGTCCGCGAGTATGAGGGTGTCAGGGTGATTGTTGTGGGGCTGACAACGCCAGCCATTCCCTTGTGGCTTCTTCCAGACCATCTCGCCGGGCTGGGCACGGAAAGATCGCTTGATGCCTTGAGGCGTATCATGCCGAAGATCCGCTCGCTTCACCCCGACGTGTTGGTGTTGGCCATGCACCAGGGATGTCAGGCCCGGGGAGACGATGATGCAAACGAGGTGCAGCGCGTGGCGCAGCAGTTCCCCGAGTTCGATGTCATCCTGGGAGGTCATCAGCACATACCCGTGGAGAGTGCCAGGTTGAATGGGGTGCTGTTCAGCGAGGCGGGCTACCATGGCGGATATGTCGGGCGGGTGGACTTGGCATACGACACGGTGGAGAAGCGCGTTGTGAGCAAGCAAGCGCGGCTCATCGAAGTGGACGAGCGTACGGCCGTCAGCGAATCGCTGGCCTTCCTGCTGAGCAACGACGTGGCGAGGGCCACGACGTTCGCGGAGAAGCCGATTGGAATGGCGGAACTGCCCATCACCGGGGCGTGCAGGTTGCCGGGTCAGTCGCCTGTGCAGCAGCTTATCTCGGCAGCAATGGAAAAGGCTGTGGGAGCCGAGGTGGTCCTGCACGGGGTGTTGGATGAGGTGGAGGTCCCGGCGGGGCCGCTGACGCGTAGACAGATATGGGAATTGGTGCCCTATGAAAACGAAATCGGCGTGCTCTATCTGACGCTTTCTGAGATCCGGGACATCTTGGAAGAGAATGCGGGGTTGGCCGGTGCCGTTCATTTCCTTGGCGTGCGGGGGCTGAGCTACGAATTGTGGCCCGACGCGCCGGAGGGGGAGCGGATTCGGAATCTGACGTTAGCCGATGGATCGAAGCCGCATGCGCGGCGGAGATTTCGTACGGCCACGAGCAGTTTCGTTCTGGCATCTGGAGGCGGACGATTCACGACATTTCGACGCCTTGCCCTGCAACCTGAGTCCAGACTGGAGATGACGGACATTGACACTCGAAGCGCTGTAATCGACTATGTTCGGAAGCATAGCCCTTTGAGATTGAGTCAGGGCAATGAGGTGCGTGTGGTCCGTGGCGTATCTTCTGCGGGCCGGATTTTGCCATGAGCGCGGCGACATCGATCCATGCCGGGGAATCATGGGATGAGCGACTGCTGAACTACCTTCTGTTCGGCTTTGCCTTCACACTCCCGTTGGCCATCTGCATTTCCGAGCCCCTGGCGTTTGCAGCCGTTCCGGTATGGCTTTACCGGGTCATGCGTTCCCGCAAAACGGGGCTGCGTCGTAATCCCTATCTGTGGCCTGTGGTGGCCTTTGCGTGCGTTGCGTTGATGGTCTCGTTGTGGGGTGTGCGTCCCGAGATCAGCGTTCGAAAGTGTCACCGTCTGTGGCTTCTGTGTCTGATCTTCATCCTCTCCGACGCTTTCGACCCGCTTCGTCCCGGCGGATGGAGTCGTGCGGTGCGCGCCATGACGCTCTTCATCAGTGGTGCGACACTGCTGGGGATCATGGATATCGTCCGTGTGACGGTACTTGTTGCCCGCGGCGTGAGTTTGTACGACACGGGCAATATGCGGGACCCGCAGATGTACCTTGTTGCGCTGTGCATGTTGCTGACATTGCTTCTGACGCGTCGATCGATGGTGCGACCTGCGTGGACATGGTCTGCCCTGATGTTGAATACCGTGGGACTCGTCCTTCACTTCAAGAGGGGCGCGTGGTTTGCGTTTGGGCTCACGGCTGGCTTGATGGGGGCCTGGATGAAGCGCTGGCGTGTGCTGGTGGTTCTGGTGCTGTGTGGCGTTGGCTTGCTGTGCATTCCCCAGACGCGAGAGCGGTTGGGCATGCTCCAGAGAGAATGGTCGAAGAAACAGGGCGGGCGGTATGTCCTATGGAAGAAAGTGGCCCCGAAGTTGATCAGGAAGTATCCCTTGGGTATGGGGCTTGGGGCCGTGCGATACGAGGATCTTGCCCGTCGTTCGCCGTATGTGCAGACTGGATTGAATCATCTGCACAACAACGCGCTTCAGGTGACTCTTGAGACCGGGTGGCCGGGTCTGGCGGTGTGGGTTGTGTGGATGGGGATGGCCTTCACCGTAATGGCACGCGCTGCCAAGGCTTCGGTTCGCGCGTCGCCGGAGGTGTCCTGGATGGCAGTTGGTGTCTTTAGCGCCTTCACGGGACTGATGCTGAACGGTGTAGTGGAATATAACTTTGGAGACAGCGAGATCCTCATGCTTCTGTGCTTGCTGATGGGCATTTCCTGTGTGGTGCGAGTACGTCTTTCCAGCCAAGCGGAAGCTGACCCGGCATGAAGTGGTCGTTGCCCCTGTTGCGTGTTGCGGGTATTCCCATACGGTTGCACATCTCCTTCGTTCTCTTGATCCTATGGATCGGATGGATGGGATGGAGTGTCGGGGGGTTGACGTCGGGTTTGTGGGCCGTCGCACTGGTGCTGAGTCTCTTCTTCTGCGTCGTCCTTCACGAGCTTGCTCACAGTCTTGTGGCCATGAGGTTCGGCTCCGAGGTGCGCAGCATCACCTTGCTGCCGATTGGCGGCGTGGCGAGCATGCGTTCGATTCCCGAGAAACCTGTGCATGAATTGCTTGTGGCTCTTGCCGGTCCAGCGGTTAACGTGGGGCTTGTTGGATTGCTGGCTGCTGTGATGGGCGGCTGGCCTTCATGGAGTGGCATGCCGCCGTTTCCGACGAACCTTCGTGAATTGGGCGATGCGCTGTTGCGGGCCAATGTGGTGTTGGCGGCCTTCAACCTGGTGCCGGCCTTTCCGATGGACGGGGGCCGTGTGCTCAGGAGCCTGCTGGCCACATTCCTTCCGCGTGTGCGTGCCACCCTGATTGCGGCCACCGTCGGGCAGATGCTTGCCGTGTGTTTCGTTCTGCTGGGTCTGTGGGTCAATCCCTTTCTGGCCGTGATCGGGATTGTCGTTTTTCTCGGGGCGGAGGGCGAAGAACGCGTTGTTCGTGTGCGTCATGTGCTCAGGCACATTCTGGCCGAGGATGTCATGGTGACAGGCGTGGCCAGTCTCCAGCCCGGAGATGTTGTGGGCCGCTGTCTGGAGTACGTGTATCACAAACGGCAGGAGGATTTCCCGGTACTTGAGGATGGTCGGTTGGTCGGGTTGCTGGTGAGGTCCGATTGGCTGACCGCTCTCCATGAAAAGGGTTCGGGTGCGAGAGTGGGCGATGTTATGCGCAGGCATTTTCTCTCGTTGACGCCCAAGACGCCTCTGGAGCGACTCTACCAAGATCTGGGCATGTTGCGACAGAGCGTGTTCCCGGTCGTGCGGGAGGGCCGGGTTCTTGGAATGCTGTCGACGGAGGATATCCGTCGATACCTGATGGTGCAGGAAACTGGCGGGGTCGCCGTGGTAACAGCACCGGCGGTTCCAGAGCGTTCAGTCGGATTCCGAATCGACCTTGGATGAGACGGCCTGGCGTATCCACGCCAGCAATTCTTCCCGGCCGGCGAATCGTCCCTCCAGTTGTGCATCATAGGCGCGCTTGTGCCACACCCCGACCGCGGGACCTTCTGGAATTCCCATAGCCATGAGATCGTGTCCGGTGATCCATGGATCCGGGAGGGGGTGTTCGTCAGCCAGTTGCTCTCGAAACTTGAGGAGGAATTCGTAGTTTGAAAGGTCCCCGTGGCTGCAGGAGCAGTCCAACCGGTGTAGTTCGAGTTCGGCAGGGAATGTGGGAGAGCCCACCATGCGGCGCAGCGTTGATCGCCGCATGCGATGGACATCGATAAATCGCATGTGATTCCGGACGCAATGAAGAATCTGTTCCGACTCGTGCGAGGGGAGGCGGAGTCTGTCCAGAATCCGTGCAGCGATATCCGTGCCGACCTCGGCGTGTTTGCGGAATCGGATACGTTCCGTTCCATCGGGTTCCGTGGCCCGTTCAAAGGTCGCGGTTTTCCCCACGTCATGCAGCAACACGGAGTAAGCGAGCACGACGTCGGGGTTCTCCATGGCATCCAGCATCATGAGGGTGTGCGTCAACACGTCACCTTCAGGATGGAATTGAGGGGGTTGTTCCACACCGGCCATGGCCGAAATCTCGGGGAGAATTACCTCCAGAAGTCCCGTTTCATGGAGTAGCCGGATGCCTTGGCCTGCGCTGGGCGACTCGAGCAGGATGCGTGTGAGCTCGCCTTGGATGCGTTCGGCGCTGATGGTGGAAAGGCGATGCGCCATGGTGGTGATGGCATCCGCAGTCGCCGGATCGATGGAGAACTCGAGCACGGAGGCGAAACGCACGGCGCGCAGGAGGCGCAAGTGGTCCTCGCCAAAGCGGTCCAGGGGGTTGCCGATGGTGCGGATTCGTCGCGCGCAGATATCCTCCTGTCCGCCGACAAAATCCACAATCAGGTTCTTGTCCGGGTCGTAGAACAATCCGTTGATCGTGAAGTCGCGCCGGAGAGCGTCCTCCCGCGGAGTGGAAAATTCGACGCCCTGAGGCCGTCGGCCGTCGGTATAGGACAGGTCCCGGCGAAACGTGGCGACATCAAAAGTGTGGCCCTGCACGCGAACTTTCACCACGCCAAATGACTTGCCGACCTCGGGGGCTCCGGGGAAGAGCGCGGCAACCTGCTCCGGGTGTGCGCTGGTGGCAATATCGATGTCCTTGGGTGTGCGCTTCATGATCATGTCGCGCACGCAACCGCCGGCCCAGTAGGCCGTGAACCCGGCCGCCTGGAGAGCGTGAAGTACGACCAGGGAGGAGTCGAATAGATTCTGGGTGCGTGAATCGTTCATGAGCGCGGCACGATAGCCATGCCGGGATCAGCCCCTATGTGTTCCGCCAGCCGTCGTGGAAGCAGCTCTCAGCAGCACGCCGGCCCGTGTGCCGGTACTGGTACCGCCATGGGTGGGGGTCTTCGCTGCGACGTGCTGTTGGCAGTAACGCAGGAAGGCCACTCGATCCTTGGGAGAGATCAGCACAGGTTCCGCCTTTTCTGCGATCTGGATGCGGACCATGGACCTGAGAGACGTCGCCAGGCAGTAGCTGGACGAAACCATGGTGGTACCCTGCACGGCGTCAATGGACTGAATGGAATCAAAGGGCAACGGCATGGCATAGAACCAGCCTTCGATCAGGATGCCCTTGCTGCATGCCCGACAGAGACGCGGGGCGTAAATCAGGGGACGAATCTGGACCATCAACTCGGTGTACGTCTTGTCGAACAGGGAAGGCGTGGTGACATCCCAGTCTGTATCGCGGAATCCGAGCATGAGGCGTGCCATACGTATCCGCGCCACAAGATACGTAATGACCAGAACGCCGGTTAGCCAGATGCCGATTTCCAAGGGCTTCCCACTGACCAGCGGGGTTCCTGCAAGCGCGACGGTCTTAAGTTTGAACAAGCGGTAGTAGGTGATGACCGAAAAGACCAGCGGCGAGAAAAGGTGGGTAAACGGAGTCGACATGAAGTCGATGGATGCGCTCGCCATGGCGATGTGAACAAGATAGAAGCCGACAATGATGATGGCCCAGAAGAAGCCCTCCATGTCTTGCCACGTCGTCATTTCCTGCCGCCGGGCATGCTCGGCCTTGGCCATGAGCGACATCTGCGAGGGCTCTGGAGCCTGCATATACTGCAGGTAATAGGGAACGAGAATGGCGGTCACCACGAAGACGAGCGCCAACAATTCCAACTCCCAGGGCCACCCCGGAGGTCCCCAGTGTTGTTTATCCTTCACGCTGCCACCTTCAGCGCCGCATCGCGGCTAAGTTGAACAACGGTGGTAGTTTAGTGTCTATCCCCGTACTGAACAAGCACTTAAATGTAGGATATTTCTGATATAAACGTCCCCTTGCAGTCTTGAAAATAGGCCGTATCAGCGTAACTTGGACAGGTAACTGGCGGCGAGAACACGAGGAATCAAGATGAACAAATACTTGCGAATAGCGGGCGCTCTATTGGTCTCCTTCATGGTGCTTTCCGGATGCAAGCCGGCGGGGAAAGGCACTGTTGAGCCGCTGCAGCCCAAGACTTCAGAATCGGCGGCTGCGGTTGGATTCTCCATTCCGGCTATCAGTGGTGCGTCGGGCAATATCGATCTTTCGGCCTACAAGGGGCA
>DAISJM010000094.1:0-6919 GCA_036821485.1 Verrucomicrobiota bacterium
AGATGGTGGAGGGGCCGCTCACGGCGCTGGTGCCAGCTTCAGCGCTGCAATTGCACGAGCGTTCCGTCGTGGTGCTTGACGAGGCGGCGGCCTCAAAGCTGGCGCGCCGGGATTACTATCGTTGGGTGTTTGATCACAAGCCCGACTGGCAGCATATGGTGCCGCGGATGTAGCTTTGGCGGACTTAGGGTCCGGGAAATATCACGTGTAATGAAACGTTGTTGGATAGCCGTATTCCTGTTGCTGTGCGTCCCTGTGTCGCGGGCGATCAACGATCCCGGCGAATTTGACTTCGGTCCGATCGCGAGTCGTTATCGCGACGTGAACGGGGACATGCGGCTGAGGGCGTTGGGGCCGTTCTTCGAGCGCGCAGTATCGACGAACGACGCGAGGCTCTGGGCCGTGCGGCCATTGTACAGCACGGTCAAGGATCCTGTTTCGCAGCGCCGCAGTTCGGAGTACCTGTGGCCCATAGCCACCACAAAGCAGTTCAAGAAGGAACACTCTGTCCGCGTGCTGCTGACGTACTACACGAAGTTCGATGTGACGGATCCCAAGTCGCGGTACCGGTTCTGGATGTTGCCCATCTATTTTCAGGGCCGGGATGTCAACAAGAAGGGTTACGCGGCGGTATTCCCGCTGGGCGGGACCATACACGAGATTCTCGGTCGCGACCGGGTGATGTTCGTGCTGTTTCCGCTTTACGCGCGGAGTGCCATCAACCAAGTGCACACCACAGATGTACTGTGGCCGATCTATTCGCGGTCTGAGGGGAAGGGCATTTATCGGTTTCGTGTATTTCCCTTCTATGGGCGAACGAAGCACCGCGACAAGTTTGACAAGAAGTTTGTCCTGTGGCCGTTCTGGACCTCGGCTAGGTACTACTATCCGAATTCATCGGGAAAGGGCTACATCCTGTTTCCCCTTTGGGGCCACGTGAAGCTGACGGACCAGGAGGCCTGGATGGTGGTGCCTCCGCTGATCCGGTTTTCCCGGGGCGAAAGGATGAACTACACGTATTGCCCGTGGCCGTTCTTTCAGAAGAGCAAGGGTGAGACGGAGAAACTGTACTTCTGGCCGATCTGGGGGCAGAAGAGGATGCCGGGAGTCCGCAGCACATTCTTCCTGTGGCCCATTTTCAAGAAGGATCGGATCGACCGGGGCGACGAGTTGGTTCGGCGTTTCGTGGCGATGCCCTTTGTGCAGACGGAGAAGCGGACGCGACGCTCTTCCCAGAAGGGGGAGAAGCTGCAGGTCGTGGGGCGGTACAGCAAGATCTGGCCGCTGTGGTCGTACCAGCGTGACGGGGATTCCCGCCGCTTTCGCTGTGTGGAACTCTGGCCCCTGCGGAACTCTGGCCCCGTGGAACGGTCCTGGGCTCCGTTATGGACGCTGTATTCGCGCACGGCGGTGGGCGATGCGCTCGATCACGAGCTGCTTTGGGGCCTTTATCGTTTCCAGCGGCGCGGCGATGCCGAGTGCCGCATGTCGATTTTTCCCTTCCTCTACTGGCAGCGCGACGATCGAGAGCGTGCGGAGCGCGAATGGTCGATTCTGCATGGCCTGATTGGATATCGTCGAGAAGGTACACAAAAGAGCCTGCGAGTGTTATATTTCATGCGTTTTGGTGGTAAGGAGACGAAGCCATAATCACGCGGGAACCAGAATTTCACGAGCCGCCGGTAAACTTTCTGGCGAGCATCGGCCGTCGCATTCTCTTCGCCTGTCGCGATGCCGGTCGGTCTATCGTCATGCTCGCCGAAGCAGCCTGGTTCATGCCTCTGAGTGTGCGTGCGCGCATGAGGCATGAAGTCGTTTACCAGATGTTCCTGACGGGCATCAAGAGTCTCGGCGTGATCACCGTTGTGGCCATGTTCACGGGGATGATCCTGGCGTTGCAGACCGGGTTGGAGTTGCGTCGGTTTGGTCAGGAAGTGAACATTGGGACTGCGGTGACGGTTGTCATGATGCGCGAGATGGGGCCGTTCATGACGGGCTTGATCATAGCGGCCAGCGTGGGTTCGGCAGTGGCGGCGCAGATCGGCACGATGGTCGTATCCGAGGAGATTGCGGCCCTTGAGATCATGTCGATCAACCCGGTGCGGTTCCTGGTGACGCCGCGCCTGATCGCCCTGGCCATGATGATGCCGATCCTCACCATCTACACGAACATCCTTGGTGTGGTGGGCGGGGCGATCGTGGGCTACACGCAACTGGGCGTGTCGCTGACAGCCTATTTCGACAATGCCATACGATACGCGGAGAACAAGGATCTGTATGTGGGCTTGTTCAAGGCCTTCGTCTTTGGCGTGATTATCACCACGGTAGCCTGTCACCAGGGATTCAACGCGTCCGAGGGGGCGGTAGGTGTCGGGCGTGCGACGCGCCGCACGGTTATCATCTCGTTTCTTACGATCCTTGTGGTCGGTTACGTCATCACACGAATGTTTTACGTATGATTCGGTTTGAAAAAGTATCCAAGCGATTCGGCCGGAAAGTGGTTCTGGACGGGGTCGATATGGAGATCAAGGACGGCGAGACGTTTGTCATCGTCGGTTCCTCGGGCGCCGGCAAGAGCGTTACGCTCAAGCACATGGTGCGCCTGCTGACGCCTGACAGCGGTCGGGTGATTATTGGGGACGATGTAGTCAGCGAAGCGCGGGGCAGCCGGTTGGAAGCCATACGGTTGCGTTTTGGGTATCTTTTTCAGGGCTCGGCGCTGCTGCAGTGGCTGCCCGTGGGAGAGAACGTGGCGCTGCCGCTCCGTGAGAAGACAGACATGGATGACGAGGCCATCGGGGTGCAGGTTGTGGAGAAGCTCAAGTTGGTCGGGCTGGAGGATGCGGTTGCCAAGTATCCGTCCGACCTGTCCGGCGGCATGCGCAAGAGAGTCGGTCTGGCCCGCGCCATTGTCACGAAGCCCGAGATTATTCTCTACGACGAACCCACGTCGGGTCTGGATCCGGTGACATCGAGGTCGATTGACCGGCTCATCGACAGCATGCGCCGGGAATTGGGCGTGACCAGCATTGTTGTTACGCACGATTTGCACAGTGCGCTGGCTATCGGATCAAGGATTGCCATGTTGCATGAGGGGCGGATCGTGGAAATATCGACGCCGGAGGAATTTATCCGGTCATCGAACGAGGTTATTCAGGATTTTCTGGAAGCACAGTATATTACAACGCGCGGAGCGTGGGAAAAGGCGGTGCCATCATGAAAAAGAGCCGGATGCAGGAAACGTCCATCGAAGTGACCGTTGGCGCCTTCATGTTCATGATCCTGCTGGCGCTGGGTTTCTTTACCATCGTTCTCAGCCGTGAAAATGTATTCCGGAAAAACTACTCCGTGGTTGTGGTCTTTCAGGATGTGCGCGGATTGCGTGAGGGCGACAACGTCTTTGTGCGGGGTGTCGATGTGGGCAAGATCAAGACATTGCAGATTGAGCCCTCGGGGGTGCGTGTGGGGGTGACGCTCGATCAGGAAGTGGTGGTACACGAGGATTACAGCGTCGAGATTCTTCCGTCCTCCGTGCTGGGCGGTCGATTCCTGAACATCAATGTAGGGTCGTCAGATAAACCAGTGGTTGCGTCCGGTTCGGTGCTCCAAGGCAAGATGCCTGCCGACCTGATCGACGAGGCCACGAGAGCAGCAAAGCTGATCCGGGAGGCGCTTGAGGAAGGCGGCATCATTGAGAACCTCAAGACATCCATGGCGCAGATCAAAGAAATCACGACGAAGCTCAACGAAGGCGAGGGGACCATCGGGAAGCTGTTGACGGATCGCAAGGTCTATGACGACATTTCGGAAATTACAGCTAATCTCAAGGACGTGAGCCAGCGCCTAGGGGAAGGAAAGGGCACGCTAGGCAAACTGCTTTCCGAGGATGACACGTTGTACAATGATCTGTCCGCAGCTGCGGCATCGATTCGGGAGATCACGGACCAGATTGCCAAGGGCGAGGGGACACTTGGAAAGCTTACGAAGGATGATGAGTTGTACCAGGAAGCGAAACTTCTGCTGAACGAATTGCGGGCGACGATTGACGACTATCGCGAGACGGCCCCCATCACGACGTTCACCAGTATATTTTTTGGAGCGTTCTAAGTGGTCACACGTCAGGGACGGGTGCTAATCTTGTGTCTTGAGATCGGAGGTAGATCATGCGTCGGTTCTGGATAAGAGTGATCAGTCTGGTGCTGGTTCCTGCGTTACTTCTCTGCTTTGTTCCCGCAGCGCAAGCCGGTTCCTACGCGACCGACGACAGCGATAACGGGGAAAGCTCAGACGGCGCGATCATCACGGTGGGGTTGTTGGCCGTGGTGATCGGTGTGCTCTTCATCATTGGGATGAAGGCGGACTGGGACAATGTTTTCGGCAAAGCGACGCCTCGCACCACCCCCGAAGAGCGGGAACAGTTACGTCGCGATATCGCCTTGGCGATTGATGGCGGGTATGCCGATGAAGTGGTGCCGGTCCTTGAGGCGAATTCGGGTTCCGGTTCGCAGGGCACAGCAGGCCTGAGGATCAAGTTCTAGGATTACGAACGGTAGTTCGGCGCTTCCTTCGTGACCTTCACATCGTGCGCGTGACCTTCGGTCACGCCGGCATTCGTGATCCGGATAAACTTCCCGCCGGCCTGCAGATCCCCCAGAGTGCGGCATCCACAATATCCAAGGGAGAGTTTCAGTCCGCCCACGAACTGGGTCATGACTTTCTGCACCGTTCCCGCGTAGGGGACCATGCCTTCGACGCCCTGTGGAACCAGTTCATCGGATGAGACGTTATCCTGCCCATAGCGCTGTCGGCTGCCTTGGCCCGTCTGCATGGCCGAAAGGCTGCCCATGCCGCGGTACATCACGTATTGGCGACCCTGGTAAATGATCTTCTCTCCGGGACTTTCTTCTGTACCGGCCAGGATGGAACCCATCATAACGGTGTCCGCTCCGGCCACAATGGCCTTCGCGACGTCGCCGGAATGACGGATGCCGCCATCGGCTATTACGGGGATACTGCCTTCGAGGGCATGGGCACAGTTATAGATGGCTCCGATCTGCGGAATGCCCACGCCGGCGACGACGCGTGTTGTGCAGATGGACCCGGGTCCGATGCCGACCTTGACCGCATCTGCGCCGGCATCGCGAAGAGCGATGGCAGCCTCTGCGGTGGCGATGTTCCCGGCGATTACGTCGAGGTGGGGGTGATTCTTCTTCGCCCAGCGAATCATGTCGAGGACGCCCTTTGAATGACCATGTGCCGTATCCACCACGACGGCGTCGATGTGGTTTTTGGCCAGGGTATCCACGCGCTCGTAATCGTTGGGTGAGATTGCCGCCCCGACGCGAAGACGATATTCCGCATCGCGATTGTAGAGTGGCTCGACATTGTGGGTCAGCGTGCGGACGTCGGCGAAGCTGTACAGGCCGGCAATCTTCCCGTTATCCACAAGCGGAAGTTTGCCGATCTTGTTGTGCATCATGATTTCGTACGCTTGCTGCAGCGTTGTGCCACGGGGCGCGGTGATGACCTCCTTGGTCATGACGTCGACGATGGGTGCGGCAGGATTCTTGGCAAACTTGATGTCCGCCGCCGTGAGGATGCCGACCACGTTGTCCTGCGCATCGAGAATGGGGAAGCCGCTGAACTTATATCCCTTGGCCTTGCGCGTATCGCTCACGGTCTTGAGCGTGTCGGTGACGCGGAAGGTGATGGGATGAGTAATGAGGCCGTTGAGGTGGTGCTTGACGGTGCTGACGATCTTGGCCTGCTGCTCGGCCGTCAGGTTCCGATGGATGATGCCGATTCCACCCAGCATGGCCATCGCGATGGCCATGTTGGCCTCGGTCACGGTGTCCATGGCGGCACTGACAAAGGGGATGTTGACGTTGATGCGCGAGGAGAAACGACTCGTGACATCCGTCTCATTTGGAAGGAAGTCGGCATACTGCGTGAGCAGCGTGACGTCGTCAAAGGTGAGCGCCTCGAAGGGAAACGAGGCCATGAATTGGTCGAGATAGTTGTTCCGGCTCATGGGGGATCCTTTTGGCTTCGATAACTTGTCTCGAATCGGCGTTTGAGTCAACAAGAAGTGTCGAAAAAACGCACGAAAACCATCGCGTGGACTTGCCGCGAAGGGGTATCGGTGAGCAGAAACGGAGAAACCGGCTCAGGCGGGCTTCAACAATTCTTTCTCCAGCTTCTCGTAGCGGTCGAGAACGCGCCGGACATAGGCGCGTTTGTGGATGTAGCTGCCGGGGAAGAAGCTGCTCTTGAAGCCCGCCGCCACCAGGTTCCTGAATTGGTGTCGCGTGAGGGGCAATTGATCGGTCACGAGCTGCAGTTCCTTGCAAACCGTAGTGTTTGAGACCAGCCGGTTGTCCGTGCAGATGGACACGGACAGGCTGTGCTCAAGCATCTGCCGGATGGGATGAGCCGCCACGGAATTGATCGAAGGCGTAGTCTGGAGATTGCTCGTGAGGCAGACCTCAATGCCTATGCGCTGGCTGGCGATGTACTCTGCAAGGTGGCGCACGTAGGCCGCGTGATCCTCTATGGACGGATCGCGGATCATGTCGGCCGCGAACAGCCAGGTGCCATGACCGATGCGGTTTGCGTAGCAGTCCGTGATGGCTTGGAAAATGGATTCAGGGCCGTAGGCTTCGCCTGCGTGGACGGTTTTGCGCATGAAGTGACTGTGTGCGAACTGATAGGCGGTCTTGTGTCCCTCGGCAGGGTAGCCGGCTTCCTCGCCAGCGAGATCAAAGGCCACCACGGGCAGGCCGCCGTGATGTGCGAGAGCGACGGCGGCGCGGGCCAATTCCAGCGAAGCCGCGGCGAAGACCTCCTTGCGCGGCGAGTTGGACATGACATGGAGGATTTGTGCGTAGTAGGGGGCCATGTGCTCGTTGAAGGATCGCAG
>DAISJM010000095.1:0-6818 GCA_036821485.1 Verrucomicrobiota bacterium
CCCCGTCATACCCGCGAGCCGGAAGTAGGCGGCGAGGTCCACGGGACCCGGGACGGCATAGACATCCAAGTCCTGCATTTCCAGCGCGGTCTTCAGGAAATTGCGCAGCACATCCGAAGCGTTGCGGCTGAGTTCCAGACGGACACAGGAGCTCTGGCGGCGCTCGGTCAGGACTTCCTTCATCTGCGCCAGGAGGTCACCGGCGGCGTCTTCCCGCACGCTCATGTCGGCATTGCGCGTGATGCGGAATGCGGCGGCCTCGAGTACCGGCTCGCCCGGAAATATCCGGTCGAGGAATGCCGTGATGAGGTCCTCGACGAGCACGTAGTGAAAACCTTCGGCCGTTGGAATCGTGACAAACCGAGCAATGCCCTTCGGCATGGCGATCACGGCAAAGCGGGGGATATCGGCACCCTTGGCCGTCTTGAGCCGGACGCAGAGATTCAGTCCGAGACCCGGCATGAGCGGGAAGGGTTCGTCGAACTCGATGGCCATGGGCGTGAGCAGGGGATAGAGCTCGTGCTCGAAAAGACGCTCGACGTAGATGTCCTGATCGGGCGTGAGTTCGTCGATTCGCAGGCGGCGGATGCCCTCGGCCGCGAGCTTCGCTTCGAGGTCGTCCAGCAGGCAGGCGTATTGGTCGGCCACCATCTGCTGTGCGATACGGCTGATCTCCGCGCGCAACTGGGTTGGTGTCAGGCCCGAGGGATCCGTCGTTTCGCTGCCCTTGGCCACAAGTTGCTGGAGTCCGCCGACGCGAACCATGAAGAACTCATCCAGATTCGAGCTGACGATGGCGATGAATTTGAGCCGCTCAAGCAAGGGCAACGAACCGTCGAGACCCTCTTCGAGGACGCGGCGGTTGAAGGCGAGCCAGCTCAACTCGCGGTTGATGAACTTGTCGGCCTTAGCGGGCATCGGGGGCCTCCCCGCCCGGTGCACGGCTTTCGCGGAGGACCACGGGGATGCCGTAGACTTCCTGGAAGAGATTGCCTTTCTCCTTCATGGCGAGCCGCTCCATGGTCAGATCGTCGATGCCGCGCACGGAGATGACGAACTGGTCCGGCTCGCGTGAGAACGTGAGGTCGCCGACCTGCTGCACGTGGTTGCGGTCCAGCGCATCGGCCACGCGCAGAATGGCTGCGAGCTTGGAGACGGCGATCCGGCTGTCGCGATCCAGCGCCATGTATTCCTCGTGCGTGGGGCTGGGCAATGCGCGGCGGTGGTAGCGCGCGACGAGCGCGATCATCGTCGTGTCGTGCCGCGTGAGGCCGAACAGGTCGCTGTTAAGGATCAGGTACAGCGAATGCTTGTGATGGCTCCGGCTGCTGATGAAGCCGCCGACCTCGTGGATCAGCGCGGCGACCTCGAGCAGGAGTTCATGCCGCGCATCCAGTTTGTGCTCCGGCTGCAACTCGCGGAAAAGGCGAACGCAGAGATCCGCCACATGACGCGCGTGTTTCTCATCGACCTGGTACTTGCGCATCAGGGTGCTGGCCGAATGCACCACCTGCTCGGCGAACGAGGGGGTCCAGTAGCCGCGGAGCGACATTTCTTTGAGCAGGCCATCGCGAATGCTCGCCTTGGGTATGAGCAGTTGATCGATTTTGAACGCACGCAACAGATGGATGTAGACCAGCAGGCCCGGGCCCACCGTCTCCGCTTCCTGGTAGGAGATGCGGTATTTCGTCACGAGCTTGTCCACGGTCAGGGGGAGCAGCCTTTCCACGAGCGCCGACAGGGTTTTGTAGTCCATCCGTGCGGCGGGAACGGTGGCCCAGTCGGCACAGAGCTGCGCTGCGGCAAAGCGCGCATCGCCGGACATGGCGACCAGCAGCGCGGGCTTCGTGGACGGGACGCTTCTGGCCATTTGCTCAACCAGTCGCGAGATGTGCTGGCCGAGGATTGTCCGTACGCGCTCCGTCGGCGCGCGGTGTGTCTCCAGCGTTTCGCGCATGCGCACGGAACCAAGCCGATAGGAATTGGAGTAGGTGACCTGGCCGTTCTGCAGCAGGAGCAGCTCTGTGCTGCCGCCGCCGACGTCGACCACGAGCGCCTCGCCGCTTTTCAGCAGCGGCTCGTACTCCATCACGCTTTGTGCCGCGGTGTAGGTCAGTCGATTCTGCTCGGCCTCGTCGATGGCGCGCACGCCAATGCCCGTGGAGATGTAGACACGATCCAGGAATGTATCGCGATTCTCCGCTTCGCGTACCGAACTGGTGGCGATGGCCTGCACCTGGTCGGGCTGGGTCACGCCATATTCCTCCATCACCTGGCGGAAGCCCTTCAGGATGTCGACGCATTCGCGGATGGTGGATTGCTGGATGCGGCCCTTGGTGAAGGTATCCTTCCCGAGCGGTACGCCACGGCGCAGGGATTCGAGCACGGTGATGTCGCCCTGTTCGCCGATCTGCGCGATCTTCATCCGGATCGACGTGGCGCCGATATCGATGACGGCCACGGTGCGTCCGGGTCTGGGTGTCTTGCCCGGTTCCGTCGGGGCTGCTGCCGGTTGTGGTGTGTTGTCGCTCATGCTGTGTCTCAGAGGATTGGAGCGTTGGAGTGGTGGAGAACTGGAAGCAAGAAATCAGAATCTGTGGGCTCGGATCCGTTTTCCCCAACACTCCTCCATTCCATCACTCCATTACTCCGCCCCTGTGCTTGCTGCCGCGAGCGCGGCCGAGCCCATGACGGCCGCGTTGTCGCCCAGTTCGGCTGCGGCGATCTTCAGCGACCGTGTGAATGATTTCATGGCGCGCGCCTCGACCGTCTTGCGCACTTCGCCGACGAAGAGTTGCGGCATGGCTTCGACCAGGCCGCCGCCCAGCACGATCACGTCGGGGGCGAGCAGGTTGACCACGCTGGCGATGGCGGTGCCCAGATGGCGGGCCGCGTTGCGGACAATGCGTTCCACGACTTCATCACCGTCATCGATGGCTTTGGCGAGCGCGCCGCTCTTGATATCCGCGACGTCTGTTCCAGCCATATTTGCAAGGTGGGGTGCCTCGCCGCGATAGGCAGCGGCAGCGGCCTCGGAGGCGATGGCCAGCCGGCTTGCGACGGTTTCCAGACAGCCGCGTTGTCCGCAGCCGCAGACTCGCCCCATCGACTGCACCTGGATGTGACCGATCTCCATGCACGAGCTGGTCTTGCCGCGCAGCAGGTGTCCCTCGTACACGCAGGCACCGCCGATTCCGGTTCCGGGGAAAACGCTGAGGGCACAACGCGCCTTGCGTGCGGCGCCAAAGCGATACTCGCCATAGGCGCCGGCGTCCACGTCATTGGCGATCACCGTGCGGCAGGAGAACGCTTTCTCCAGGGTGTCCTTGAGGTGCACGTTCTTCCAGCCGAGATTCGGCGCTTCGATGATGATGCCGCGGTCGAGATCCAGCGGGCCGGGGCAGCCGACGCCGATGCCACCCAGCGCCGAAGGCTTGAGTTTGGCGCCCGCGATCGCGGCCTTGATAGTTTCGATGACGCGGTTGAGTACGGCCCGCGCACCATCCTGGGGCTTGGTCTTGGCGCGTTGTGAAGCAACGATCTTGAAATTCGAGTCAAAGACCGTCGCCATCATCTTGGTTCCGCCGAGGTCGAAACCGAGCCAGTATTTGCCGCGCTTGGACTTGTTAGCCATACGATATCCTCAGTTGTTTCTGTCGACAGGATAACAGGACAAACAGGATGAGACGGTCGGGCGTTCCGCGGGGACGCTCTTGAGCTCGCGCACCTTGCGCTTCACCTCCACGCCCTGCTCGCCAAAGTTCAGAAGCAGGCCCACGGGCTTGCCCGTTGCCACGAGATAGTTGACCAGTTGCACTTCATGACACAGCGCCAGCTTGCGCACAGACTTCAGTTCGATGATGACTGTATTCTCTACCAGCACATCCGCAACAAACTCCCCAACGACCTGTCCTTCATAGTGAACGGTGATGGGCTTCTGTGCCTCGGATCGAAGTCCGGCCTTTCGTAGCTCGATCAAGAGGCAGTTCTCGTAGACCGACTCAAGGAACCCAAACCCCATCCTATTGAAGACGCTATACGCGCAGCCGATGATCGTCTGCGTCAGATCCCGGTGTTCCATGCGTGCACTCCGAATCCCGCTCATCCTGTTATCCTGTCAGAAAAGGCTGCTTACTTCATCCGGCTGATGCGGAGGATTTCAACAGGTTGCGTGGGGACATCGCTGAAAGGTCCCGAGCGGCCGGTGGGGACAGCCTTGATCTGGTCGACCACGTCCATGCCCTGTACGACTTTGCCGAAGACGCAGTAGCCGTAACCTTGCGGAGTGGGGGCGGTGAAATCAAGGAAGGGGTTGTCCACTACATTAATGAAGAACTGGCATGTTGCGCTGTGGACGTCGGGCGTGCGGGCCAGGGCCAAGGTGCCGCGGAGATTCTTGAGCCCGTTGTCGGCCTCGTTGCGGACCGGCGGCTTCGCCGGTTTCTGCTGCATGTCCTTGGTGAACCCGCCGCCCTGAATCATGAATCCGCTGATAACGCGATGGAAAATGGTGCCGTTGTAGTGGCCCGCATCCACATACTGGAGGAAGTTTTGCACGGACAACGGGGCCCTATCGGCGAAAAGTTCGACGACGATATTACCTTTGGATGTTTCGATGGTGACCATGGGTGCGAGCTCCTGGGTGGGGGTTGCATTGTGACGAAGCAGCATTACGCCTGCGAGGGCAAGGACAGCGATGATCCCTGCGGCAACCGCAATGCCTTTTGGCGAAGTAAACATGCTATTCATGGGCTTACCCGGTGTGAACCAGCTGTTTCGATTGGAGTGGCGAGTTCCACTCCGCGTTCAACACTAGACGAGGATGCGGTCCGACACAAGTTAGAGTCGTGCAAGACCGCACAAATGATTGGCGCGCTCACATACTGTGCGACGCACATCGGGACCGGTCCCTTCAGAGAATGAGCGCAATCGTTTGCTTGCTCGTGTTAACTGATGAAAAAAGTTCACCCCGCGCGCTTGACAGTCTTAGACCGTTTTGGCATAAGTGCGTTCATGATATTCAGTGAATGGACTTGTCTGGTCTGTTCCTACCCGAACTGAATGTTTGAAGGTGCTGAGGAATGGCTTCCCGGAACAAACTGCCGGGGGAAGAAAAATGGAGGGCGAGTAACGTGAGACGTTGGCTAAGTCTGGTCGGTGTGGTGGCGGTGCTGAGCTTGGTCTATGTGGCATCCGCTAATCTTCTTGTCAACCCGAGCTTTGAAATCGGAGGAACAGGTGGCGACAATGGGGGATTCGGCACAGCAGGCGGTGACGTTGCGGCCATTGGCTACTGGAGCTATAACTCGCTGACGGTGGAGGGGTACGCCAGTCATTCAGGTTCAAATGGTGTTTCGTTCCACAACTGGTGGGATGGCGCATATGGCGGTTTTGGCCAGGATGTTGTGACAAACATGAACGTGGGCGAGGTCATCACTTTCAGCACTTGGGGCTTGTTTGAACCCAACTACACCAGTTCGACAAAAGAGACGTGGATGAAGGTTGAGTTCTGGCAGGGCGGCACACTCGCCGCGGCTCCTCAGTATGACGTCTATGATATTCTCGCCGCAAATCGTAGTACTTGGAACCAGCTCACCTTCACTGTGACGAATACTCTGTCGGGTGTCACCATGATTAAGCCGATGATTGGGTACGGCAATGGTACAAACCTTGGGTTGGGTCCATCGGCAGGTCTGTTTGATGATCTTGATCTCACGATCACGGATGCGATTCCGGAACCGACGATCGCCGGCTTGCTCGGCTTCGCCGGCTTGCTCTTCTGCGCAGTCCGTCGTCGCAGCAGCAAGTAAGCATCACGTTACAGTTTGTTCAGAAAGGGCCGGTCATGTGACCGGCCCTTTCTGTTTCTGGAGTGCGGCGGCTTGACGCCGCTCTCTTCCCCTGCTACGTCCCCTCCGCATGACTGGCTGGCCCCATGCTCCTATTCATCGTCTCTCCGAACAGGGCGCCTACATGGTGACCTGCGGTACCTGTCAGAAGCAGCATCATCTTCGCTCGGCATGCCGATTGTCTGCATTTCGCGACCTTCTGTTGAACTGTGCCGAAGAGTTTGGCTGGGAGCTTCAAGCGTGGGCAATCCTGTCGAACCACTATCACTGGATCGCCAACTCGCCATCTGACCCATCCACCCTCGGCCAATTCGTCTCCAAGGTGCACACGCTTTCGGCGAGACAGATGAATCAGGAGGATAGTACACCGGGCCGAAAGGTATGGTTTCAGTATTACGATTCGCACATTACATTTCAGAGCTCATACTACGCGCGACTGAAATACGTGCATTACAACGCCGTTCACCACGGGGTGGTGCGCGTTGCGGAAAATTATCCCTGGTGTTCTGCGGCGTGGCTTGCAGCCAATAGCCGTCCCGCTTTTCGCCGCATGCTTGAGCAGTTCAAGACCGACAGGATTGATGTGTCGGATGAGTTTGAGCCTATTGGTGCAATGGAGAAGAGCGGCGTTCCGCCTTCGCCGCGCTACGGCGGGACAAGCAAGCCGCCGCACTCCAAAGGGGAATCTTCGGGCTGCGAGAACGGATGGCTGGAACAGGAAGGGCCGGTCATGTGACCGGCCCTTTCTGTTTGACGCAACAGCCCCTCCGGCGTTAGACCTCTGGCGTGACAACGGAGGCCTACATGATCAGACCCCGCTCTGCGCTGCTCGGCGCTCTTCTGCTCCTCGTCCTCGTGTGTGCCGCGTACTTTCGCGTCTACGACGCAGGCTTTGTTTGGGATGATGATGCGCATGTCACCGAGAACATCAACCTGAGAAGTGTCCAGGGGCTCCGTGCCATCTGGCTC
>DAISJM010000096.1:0-6605 GCA_036821485.1 Verrucomicrobiota bacterium
GTTTGAAATCGGGCCACATGAGATAGCCGCCGTCGGCCGGCCGCGGAGTGAATTCGAGATCGGCAATATCCTTTAGCCCGTCGACGTAGAGCCGGTCCATGGCACGACTGCGCTCGATGCGCTGGGGGAGTTTCTTCCACTGCGACATCGCCAGCGCAGCCTGCATGTCGGTGACCTTGAAGTTGAAGCCTGTGACCGGATGCACATCGCTGGCGCGCGAGAGGCGGCCGTGGTCCTTCAGTCGGACGATGTTGTCGAAAACGTCCTGGCGGCGTGTGAGGATGAAACCGCCCTGGCCGCTGGTGATGATCTTCGTCGGCGCGAAGGAGAAGCACCCGGCGTCGGAAAGTGTGCCCAGAAGGCCTTCCGCATTGCGGGAGCCAAGACCCTCGGCATTGTCTTCAACCAGTGCCGCCCCGTGTTTCTTTGCAAGAGCCCCGAGTGCCTTGAGATCGGCGGAGCGCCCGTTGAGATGGACGGCAACGATGGCCTTGGTGGATGGCTGGATGCGGCGCGCGGCATCGGCCGGATCCATATTGAACGTCTGCGGGTCCACATCCACGAGAATGGGTTCGGCTCCGGTGAGGCGCACGGCGCTGGCGGTGCCGATGAAGGTGATGTCGGGGACGAGAACGGTGTCGCCATGCTTTATGCCGAGCGCCATCAGGCTGAGCGATATCGCCATGGTGCAACTCGGCGTCATGCGCGCAAAGGGGACGTGGAAGTAGCCGGTGAGGATCTTCTCGAACTCGCGGTTGGCGCTCCCCTCGTTGACAAACGTGGAGGCTACGGCGGCACGGACAGCGTCCGCATCTGCCGCATCGATCGCAGGCTCAAACCACGGTATGGGAGCGTTGTCTGATGACATAGCGTTCACGCGAATTTCTCCGCCATCATAGACAGCCCGCGGGCGCAGTCGACTCAAAAAGGAATCGCGTGGGTGGTTGCTCAGTCCGTGGATGTGAAGATGATACGGCTGCCTTCCGCGGTGAATCCGAAGGAGACTTCCGCGAGTTTCTTGAGGCGGTCCCGTATCGCACGGTGCGTGGAGGGAGGGGCGAGGATGAGGAGAAATCCACGGCCACCGGCGCCAAGGAGTTTCCCGCCGCACGCGCCGGCGGCCCGGGCGGCGGCGTAGGCCTCATCGACGAAGCTGTTGCTGATGCCGGAGGACAGTGATTTCTTTCGCATCCACGATTCATGGAGAAGATCGCCGAAGGCCGTGAGGGAATCGTTGCCGCAGAGGATCTGCTGGGCCTGATCGACCATGCCGAGCATCTCGATGAGCGCGGACGTGTTCTTCTTCACCTTGCTGCGCTGCTCGTTGAGAATGTGGTCCGCGGATTGCTCCATGCCGGTGTAGAAGAGAAGAAGGTGTGACTGTAATTCAGCCATGCGGTCGGCCGGCAGTTCCAGGCGTTGGACGGCCGCACCCTTTGCCGAGAAGTTGACGCGCATGAGTCCGCCAAACGCAGCCGCATACTGATCCTGGTGGCCGCCGGGATCGGCCACGCGCTCGCGCTCGATCACGATGGCCTCCTGCGCCAGTTGATCGGGCGACACCACGTCGCCGCGGTGTGAGTGGAGCGCATGGAGGAGTCCGACGGTGAACGACGACGATGTGCCGAGGCCGGTGCGGCCGGGGAGATCGGACACGTGGGCGATCTCAAGACCGTCGTGCACGTCGATGAGCGACAGCGATTCGCGGATCAGCGGGTGCTGAAACTCCGAGATGGCCTGCACGGTTTCGGTGCGGGCGTAGTTGGCCTTGAAGCGATATTTGAAGAACGGCGCGAGGCGGTGAATCGTGATGTAACAGAACTTGTTGACGGTGGTGGCCAGCACGGCGCCGCCGTGCTCGTTGAAGAACTCCGGGAAATCCGTGCCGCCGCCAAAGAAGCTGATCCGGAAGGGGGTTCTTGAGATAATCATTTAGACACGCACCGTTCCTTCTTTCTGCGCGCGTATGAACCAATCCGCCGTGCGTTGGAGCCCTTCGCGGAGAGGGGTGGGGCAGGAGAGCCCCAGGGCGTGCAGCTTTTCCACGGAAAATATCTTGTCCATCTGCCCGTCGGGTTTGGAGGTGTCCCACTCGATCGGGCCTTGGAAGCCGGTGACCTCGCGAATCGTTTCAGCCAACTCGCGGATGGGGGTGCGCGTGCCGGAGGAAATGTTGACGCCTTCGCTGCTGTCGTAGTTCAGCAGGAACCACGGTACGAGTGCAGCGACATCGCCCGCGTAGACAAAATCGCGCGTGGGCCGGCCGGAGCCGTAGCCGATCATCGACTTTGCGCCTTTTTCCCGGGCCTCGACATAGCGCCGGATCATGGCGGGGATGACGTGCGAGTATTCCTCGTTGAAGTTGTCCCACTCGCCGTAGACGTTGCCGGGGATGAGCACGACGGAGTTGAATCCGTATTGTTTGCGGTAGGCCTCGGACTGGATGAGCATCATCTTCTTGGCCACGGAGTAGGGTGCGCTTTCGCGTTGCGGAAAGCCCTTCCACATCTGGTCCATGCCGATCGGGGACGTGGCGAGGGCGGGGTACGAGCATCCGCCGATCACGGTCAGGAACTTCTTCACGCCGGCCTGGTAGCAGGCGTGGAAGGTCTGCGTGTTGATGACGATATTCTCGTAGAAGAATTCGGCCGGGTACTTCTTGTTGGCAATGATGCCGCCGACCTTGGCGGCGAGGTGGACGACGGCGTCCGGCTTCGTATCGCGCAGCATGGCCTCGACCTGATCGCGGTGCAGCAGGTTGTAGTCACGGCTGCCGACGGGAATGATCTGGGCGTCAAGTTCCCGCTGGAGCGCGGGGGTGATGTGCCGGCCGAGAAACCCGGTGGCCCCGGTGACAAGGATTCGCTTGTACGGTGACGCCATCATGCCGCGTCCCCCTAGACGTTCGAGTACTGGTTGCGCCGGACGATCTTGTACCCTTTGACCAATTCCGCGATGCCGCGTTGAATCGGCCAGTCGGGCCGGAACCCAGTCTTCTCGATCTTCTCGTTGCTCACGATGTAGTCGCGCTTGTCGGGGTCCTCGCCGACGGGGGACTCCATGATCGCGAAATCAGGGACGAGTTTCTTGATCTCGAGGCACAACTCCATCTTCGAAAGATTCGCGTCGCTCAAGCCGACGTTGTAGGCCTGGTTTTTGGTTTTGTCCCAGTTGGCCAGCATGTGCATGAACGCCTTTGAGATGTCCCTCACGTGAATATAGTTCCGCTTGAAGTGGGCTTCAAACAGGACGACAAAGCGGTCCGTGACCGCGCGGAAGGTGAAGTCGTTGACGAGCAGGTCGAGCCGCATGCGCGGACTGACGCCGAAAGCGGTGGCGAGCCGCAGGGAAATGGCGCGGCCGGAGGCCAGCAGGTACTCCTCGAGTTCGCACTTGAGCTTGCCGTAGAGCGACACGGGTCGGAGCGGGGATTCCTCGGTGCACATCTTGCCGGATTCGCCGATGCCGTAGCCGCTGTTGGTCGTGGGCGAAATGATCCGTTGATCCTTGCTGCTGAGGTCGACGAGCATCTTTACCGCATCGAGGTTGATGGTCCGGGCCTCGACCGGTTTCTGCGCGCAAATGGGGGCGCCGACGAGACAGGCGAGGGGCATGATGACGTCGGCCTTGGCGACCAGCGGCTTCATCAGGTTCTGATCGCGGACATCGCCACGCACGATGGTCAGATTGTCGTCATGGCAGACATCAAGCAACGAGGGCTGGTTATACATGAAATTGTCGACGGCAATCACCTTGTGGCCGTTCTTGAGGAGGATGGGGGTCAGGACGGACCCGATATAGCCAGCCGCGCCGGTAACGAGAATGGTGCAGGGATCAGTTTTCATAGAGCCGTAAACTACCTGCGGACGTGTGAGGTGTCAATCGCGCGGGGGTGGTGAGGAGGCGGATGCTCCCGGTGTCCGCTCGAGGGTGGTCTCATGCCGGGCCGTTTATGTTCTCTGCCCATTACCCGGAAGGTAATCTGCCCTGGCGGGTGAGAATACCTCGATAGCGATGGAGTCTTCAAGGATGCGGGCGCCGTGAATGACGTTCATCGGGATGCACCAGGAATCTCCGGGGGTCGCGTCGTGTTCGGCCTCTCCGATTCTTAGAACAAGGTGTCCTTTCACGAGATATCCCGTCTGTTCATACGGATGTGCGTGACTGGGCAGGGCGCTGTCCTTTGCCAGGAGGAACTCGGCCATCAATGTCCGTTCCCCAAAGACAAGGGTCCTCTGCCTGACGCCGGGGAGAGGGGTCGAGTAGCCCCCATCACTGTGCTTTTCGAACATGGTCGATCTCCTCTAGTTCGACAGTGCGGCATCCTGGGTGCCGTCCATGTAAGTGATGGCAGAAGCCTCGACAACGAACTGGATTTTGTCGGGCCATCGTCGGAGTTTCCCGAGCAGGGATGCGCCGTCCTGGGTCATGGCATCCACGCTCACATTGCCGTTGTAGGTTGCCCCGTTCGCAAGCCAGCCTTCCTTCGTCGCAAACGCCAAGCCCGTGCTGCCCAGAAGTTCGCCATGCTCGTCATACAGTTTGAAAACCCCTTTGAAGTCGCGAATGTCCTTCCCGGACACATTCTGGAGTCGATATCTGAAGACCCCTCCCGGTATGACCTCCACAAAAGTTGCGGTCACATAGGAGCGGCGAACGCGATTGCCCTGGGCGCCGGCATGGGCCGAAGCCGAGGAGGGAGCCGCCGTGACAGCTTTCGGTGCATTGGCGCCGCACTGGATGACCTTGCCGCCTTCGATGGTCACACTCGAACCGTCCCTGAATTCCAGGTATTCCTGTGCCCCCTTCTTCATCGTGATCGTGGGATTTCCCTTTGCTGCAATGACCTGTTCGCGGGTGCACCCATTCTCAACCTGGCCATATAGATTTCTCGACAGGGCCATGCAGATAACGACCACGCATAACCAGCGCCATGGACATGTAGTGAACGTCATTTCTGGTTTCTCCTTTTCGTCAAACATTACGGCTTGAACGGTCTCTTGCCCTGCACAGACTCGCCGAAGCCGGGGGCGCCGTCAGCCTGTACGCGCTGCTCGGCCCATTGTGCCGTATCGATGCACCATTGTCCGAAAGAATCTGCGGGCTGGCGAACGAAACAAAGGAAGCCTTCTCCCGGAAACGTCGGGAACATGGGATCATCGGGCTGCGGGATCGTGATGTTGAGTTCGGATTCCATGGCAAGAATGAACATCATGGAGTCCCATCCGGGCATGAGTGGAAACAGATCCTGCGGACGATGTTCAGGGCGGATCATGTCGGAGGGAACTTTGCAGAGACGGGCTGTCCGTTTTCGAAGTGCGAGGATGAGTCGCTGGAACTCCTTCGGCGCATCGATGCAGCGCAGGAATTCTTCGTCGGAAAGGGGCACCGACCTCGCCATGAATCCTCGCCGACGCCGTGTCCGCACTGCAATATCGATGCCGAGAGCTATGGGCACGCAGGCAATGAGGATGCTGGGTATCAGCACATTCATATCGTATGAGGCCAACGTCATGCCTTTCTTGATGCGACGCCCGACGCAGACTCCGGACGGACTGAAAGGGTGGTTCGGTCCCCGGTCATCTCAGTCGCTCGGTTTTCGAAAGCAGTTGAGTATCGTCAGGCTGCCGAAAATCCCGGCTTGGGCCCCGAGAGATGAAATCCATCTCCAGTGCAGCCCATAGTGTGTCAAGACCCAGACCAGGATGCTCAGGGCACCGAGTAGAATGCCGCGGCCATACTCCCTGTCGCCGATTCGATAGTAGAGGAGGGCGCACCCGAGCATCATCACCAGCCCGAAGTCATACATATCTTGTATCTCTCGATGTTGCTGCAATACGGGCGCATCATTCAGTTTGCCTGGCAAAGCCATGGATCGATTGGAGACGCTTGTATTCGAGCCACGTAAGGATAATCACGAGCACGTCCACGGCCGAGAGCGCCAGCAGTTCCGGCGAGCGTGTGTGTGTGTACCGATAAAGCTGATAGACAAGAAACAGGGTGAACGCAACGATCGCTGCCGGGTAGGCCCAGCGGCGCTTGAACAGCAAAGCGGTCACCAATCCGATCTTGACCACTCCGTGCCACAAGAGGTACGCGGCCGCGAAGGTCGTTGCGCCGCTTGCCAGGTGGTGTGTGCTGTTGAGAAGGTAGTTGGCAATCAGGTCTTGGGGATCCTCGCTCAGCTCGTGCTGCGTCAGCCATCTTGTGACGGAGTGAATACGGGTGGGGGAGACGAAGAAGAGCAGCACGCCGCCGACGGTTTCGAGCACACCATCTATGCCTTTTCCAATAACGCTCAGGTCAAAGAGGAGATGAATGATCCGGGCTTTCCCTGGCGTATTCATGGCTGGCTTCGGTGACACCCTGCGTTCGCGATTTCCGTTCTCCATGTACACGGATCCATTCATGCGCGAGGGGACAAACTCTGTCCTCGATGGGTGTTATGGCCTCCTCACACAACGGAACCCGTCCGTGTGGAAGCCTACGGCATCGGGGAAGGTGCTCCCCCTGGCCATACACCGCGCGAAAGTGCCTTCGACAAACCAATCGCTCCCGCGCAGCACACGCCGCGTCCCCGAGGTCGGGCGCGTCGGGGACGCGCG
>DAISJM010000097.1:0-6553 GCA_036821485.1 Verrucomicrobiota bacterium
GCCAAAGTGGCAGGCGCAATTGGCTGCGGAATCGATCCGGAGTTTGAACGAAACACCCGGCCATGCCGCAGCCAATTGCGCCTGCCACTTTGGCAGGTTTGTGATCATGTCATGCCGCGCCGAGGCCGTATCGTACCCCTTCTGCGCCCGCTCCATGCGAGCCGTATCCGGGAACGACTCCATCACTTCGCGGAACAGGTCCATGGCTGTGACGTAACGGCTCTTCTGGAGTTGCCTCTCTGCTATATCAAGGATGTCGCTCTTCCATGGCGTGCCCAAACTGTACACACGTATCCGGCTGTAGCGCGTATCTGCAATCCAGCCCAACAGACCGATCAGGGTGCGGTTTGATCCGGTAAGTGGCTCGGGATCTACAAAGGACACCACCTCGCGATTGTTGACCACGACGCGAAGCCGCGGCCCGACGCGCTCGGCGCGCACGTGGTAGCGCTTGCCCGGAGCCAGCGACGTGGCCGCTTCGGACCACATCCGCTTGTCGCACTTTGTCAGCACGTTCAGCGTGTTCGTGTAGGCACCATACTTGAAAGCATATCCGCTGATCGACGTCTCCCAGTCATTGCCGGGATAGTGGATGCCGCTCAAAATGCAGCCGACGTCGTTCAGATAGGTCCCCTCCTCGTGACACTCGAAATCGATGCGCACATCCGTCGGCATTTCGCGCTTGAGCAGAAGCATCTGCAATTCGCCTCCGTGAAACCGGAGTTCCCCGTCACGGATCTCGCACTTTCCACCGATCACTTCCCAGTGCTTCAGCGCATCCGGGCTGGAGAAGTCCTCGTCCAACACGAGATGCCAGACGAGCCCGTTCTGGTAATCCTCAATCTCCTGCTGGAAATCTTTGACGGTCTGAAACCGATTCTCCGGCGCCGTAGCCATCGCCTTCATCGTGATGGCCGAAAGAACGGGCGGAATTTCACTCCCCGGACAGTGGGGCAAATTGGGCAGCTTGCCGGGTGTATCCCAGCGGTTGTAGGCGGATGGAGCGATAATCTCTCCCGCAAGAATGACTCTCAAGAGCTCAGGAATCCGCTTCTCGCGCACGGGCGAATTGAGCGTGAGAATGCTGTAGAGGATCGACCCCAGCGCATAGATGTCGGTGCGCTCGTCAACGACCCCGTCTTTTCTGACCTGCTCCGGGGCCATGAATCCCGGCGTACCCAACACCGTGCCGCTGATGGTCTTGAGCCCCGCGCCAGCGGTATCCACCCGGATGGTGTCGAAGACAGGCACCGGACCGGGAGTCTGAAGCGTGATTTTCGCATCTGCGGGTCGCGCGTCTCCTGCCGTCGTCGCAGAGGGCTCCGGGGTCCCGTCTTCCCGGTTCAGCAGGCGCGCAAGTCCCCAGTCGAGCACCAGCACTTCACCGTAGTTTCCGATCATCACGTTGCCTGGCTTGAGATCGCGATGCACCACCCCGTTGGCATGCGCAAAGGCCACCGCATCGCAGATCTTCTGGAACACCGTAAGCAGTCGGCCAAGGGGATAGTGGCGGATGGTCTCCTCGCGGCCGCGACGAATGTCGTTGAGGATGTCGCCCAGCGTAACACCGCGGACGTACTTCATACTGTAGAAGACATTGCCGCCCGCGTCTTTTCCAAGCTCGTGAATCGGGACAATGTTCGGATGTTCCAGCCGGGAGGTGATCCGCGCTTCACCCACGAAGCGCCGACGGTTCTCGTCGCGGTGCTCCTCGTCGCTGAGGAGAATCTTGATGGCCACGGTGCGGTCGCAACTGATGTCCTTGGCCTCGTAGACGACGCCCATACCGCCCCGGGCCACCACGCGAACCACGTCGTACTTGCGACCGCCACGGACCTCCAGCGAGGAGGCCATGAGATAATCGGCAGGGATGGTGGGTTCAGCCGGCAGGGCGTGCTCATCATCCGTCACACACACAAGCAAGGTGGCATCATCGATGCCGTCCTGGCTGATCCAAGCTGTTTCCCTGCCTACTCCGGCCGAATCCGGCTGGTCATGAATAGTGCCCACAACTCCCCCCCCTCAACCACCTACTTGAAATACTCGTACCCCATGAACCTGTATAGCCGCTAAAGCCTGTTTTGCAGCAATTTACGCCCCCGGAACAGTTCCCTCTTTTTTCCTCTTAACAAGCCTGCGCAGAACAGGTAGCTATATATCGTGGGACCGTTTCCAAGTAGTAGCGCAACGGTTCCTCATGAAGCCGGGGTTGTATTGAAGTTGCTGTACCTTAGTTTGGTTGCAGTCGTGTTGTTCACAGCGGCGGTGTGCCCCGCCGAAGTGGTGATCACGATCGATTCGACCAATCTCCTTCAGGAGATGGATGGCTTCGGCGCCAGCCTCACCGATTCTTCCGCCTCCCTGCTCTGGAGTTCCCTCAGTGCTGCCGCGCGCTCCAATATCATGGCCGAACTCTTCTCGACCAACGGCATCGGCATCAGCCTCCTGCGGCAACCCATGGGCGCATCGGATTTCCGCCTGAGCAACTACACCTACAACGACCGCCCTGCGGGACAAACCGATTACGGTTTGACGAACTTCTCCGTGGCCCACGACGAGACGTACATCATCCCCCTCCTCCAGCAGGCCATGGGCATCAACACCAATCTCAAGATCATGGCCACGCCGTGGACCGCACCCGCATGGATGAAGACCACCACGAACCTCTTCACCGGCCGACTGAAGAACGAGGCGCATGACGTCTATGCCAAGTACTTCATGAAGTTTGTCCAAGCCTACTCCTATTACAATCTGCCCATCTACGCCGTGACCCTGGGCAACGAACCTCTGTATCAGCCCTCGACCTATCCCGGCATGCTGCTTGATGCAACCAACGAGATACGTCTTGCCCAACTCGTGGCCCAGCACTTCCAGACAAGCGGCATCACAACGAAGATCATCTGCTACGACCATAACTGGGACCAATATACCTACCCCATCACGGTGCTCGACAACGCCGGCGCCCATGCTGTCGTGGAGGGGTCTGCCTTCCACGGATACGGTGGCGATGTCTCGGCACAATCGATCGTGCATCAGGCTCATCCCGACAAGGGGATATACTTCACCGAGGTCTCATCCGGCGATTGGTCTGCAAGCTTCAGCAACTCCCTGCTGTGGGACGTCGAAACGCTTCTGGTAGGCGCGCCCCAAAACTGGGCCAAGACAGTGATCAAATGGAACATCGCTCTGGATCAGAACCATGGACCCAAGATCACCGGCGGCTGCACCGACTGCCGCGGCCTGATCACCGTCAACAGCACCAATGGCGCCATCACGCGGAACCCCGACTACTACGCCATGGCCCACATCAGTAAGTTCGTGCGCCCCGGGGCACGCCGTGTGGCCTCCACCGAGGCACCGGCCGAGGGCCCCTACTCCGTGACGTTCGCCAACCCGGACACATCCACCGTTGTCATTGCCTTCAACGATCAGCACACGCCACGCAACTACGCTATCCACTGGAAGAGCCAGTCCTTTAACTACCTGATTCCCCAGCGCTCCGTCGCCACGTTCGTCTGGCCCGACCAATCCAACGCCAATGTCGAAGTCTGGCTCACCACGGGCGACAAGACCAAGTTGCTCCAGAAGCAGACCAACGGCGTCTTCCGCTTCCAGCCCCAAGTCCTGGCATGGAAGGGTCGGACGTGGAACGTGCGCGACACCGACGGGAATCCGGGCAACAGCTTCTGGTCCGCGGATTGCGTGCGCATCGACACCAACGACTGGCTCCGCATTCAGACGCGCAACATCGGCGGCACATGGTACTGCGGTGGTGTGGACTCGGCCGATTCTCCAAGCTTCGGCACCTACCGATGGTACACCGTCGGCTATCTTGACCAGCTCGACACCAATGTCGTTGGAAACCTGTCCACGTACTTTGATGCCTCGCACGAACTTGACGTCCAGTTTGCCATGGGTCTCGACGAACCGCCGACCAACGTGTTCTACACGGTGCAGCCATACTACATTGATGGCCACCAGTATCTGAAGGCCCTCGCCTTCACCAACCTCTACACGACCCACGAGTTCACCTGGAACCCGCGCACGGTTCAGTACCGGAGCTGGTACGGCCATTCCGCACAGCCCACCAACGCCGGCGCCGTCATCGCCGAATGGACCTACGAGGGTGACGACGTGCCGAATGACACCAACGAGCATGTTCGCATGAACCTGTGGATGCTCGACGGCATCGCGCCCGCCATCAGCCAGGAACTGGTCATCGCCAACTTTGCCTACGCATGCTCGACAGGGACGCTGTTCTACGACGATTTTGAGAACGGTTCGATCGACAGCTTCTGGCAGACCTACAGTTCCGGCGGTGGCACCCTGTCGGAAAGCAGCGGCAAACTGCGCTGCGAACCCGCCGCCACCGACAACGCGTTCGCCGGTGCCAGATTGACCAACACGTTGTCGTGGAGTGAAAATGGCCTGAGCTATATCTTCAGCGCAAACCTCTCCACCATCGTGGTCACCTCCGCAAAGACCGGCGGGGGGCCCGCCGTGTGGGCCTATGAAGGGCTCCTGTCCGATACCGCCACCGACCCCTTCAACGCCACCAACGCCGCGACACTCCGTGCCGGCTATGACAGCTCGGCCAACGTCCTGACCATTGAGTTTCTCACCAAGACCGGCCAGACCGGCACGTGGGGCACCGCGCGGTTCGCGGGCACCATCGCCAACGCATCCTCTTTCCTGAACAACGGAACCGGCCTCGAATTACGCCTGTCGCTGGTCTACTACGACTACAAGATCACTGCCTTCTATCAGGGCAGCCCGGTCCTTATAACCCCGGTCTCGGGATCAGCGACAGGCACTCACAATCTCGGGAGCGCCCTCTTCAACTGCCGTTACGGCGCCGGCGCGGCACAAAACGGTGATGGCCGCGGCTATGCCCTGTGGGAGAAGGCCCACGTTCATGCCGACGCCGAACTCGGTTCGACCGCCGGCAATGGAGGAAGCAGCGGAGGAGACACGCTGGTCCAGATCGGTAACGCCTCTGCTGGCAGCACATGGCGCGAACCCATCAGCACCAAGTACAACAAGGAACGTTCCGAGGTACTCTATCGCGCCAGCCAGATTCCGCAGGCGGGGACGATCACCCAACTCGAACTCAACATCCTCGGCCCTCCCCCCATCACGCTCACGTCGTACAAAATACGGATGCAGCACACGGTCTCCAACAACCTCTCTGCATCCTTCATCAATACAGGGTGGACCACGGTCTACAACGCCAATACGACCATCCCGACCAACCACCGGGGATGGTATGCCTTCTCCCTCTCGACGCCATTCCACTACAACGCAACCAACAACCTGCTCGTTGAGTTCATTGTCGACAATACAACCCGTTCGGATACCCCACGCGCAGCCGCCAGTTATACCGCAGGCTCGGGCATCCAGGGCACTTACGCCGCCGACAACAGCGGTGATCCAACCACGTGGACCAGCACCAGCGGAAAGAGATACAGGTGGACCGGCGACCGTTACGCGGATGTTCGACTGGCCATTTCGAACGATCTGCCGCCAGCCGTCGCCGAGAATCTGAGCTTTGAGGATGGCCCCCTCGGCGCTTTGACCAATGTCCCCGGCTGGCAGGTCGAAGGTGACGTCAACAGCGGTCTCATCAAAGGTAGCCCGGTCCTGCATCTGCACCAGTCGTTGAAGTTATGGAAGAGCACGACGGGCGACCAGAAGCTTTACCAGTTCTTCAACTGCAACAAGACAAACCAATACACGATCGGCGGCTACATCCTCTCCCCCAGCATGGAGCCCTTCCGTGGCTCCAATGCCTATGGCGCAATTCTCGTCCAGTGGTATGGGACCAATGGCCTTCTCCAAACCGATGAGTCAGATCCATTCACGGCCGAGGATATGTACGACATGTGGTTGTACCGGGAAGTGACGGCCGTTCCACCGATCAACATGACTTCCGGCCGCATCGTCTGCGCCCTGTTCACTTCCGATGATCAAAGCGGCGTGTTGTATTTCGACCACCTCAGCATCAACTATGGCGCTGCGCCGCCGTCCGCCTACGTAGCGCCCATCGAGCGCTCTCTGTTTCTCGTCGACGAGTTCAACGACACGACACGCAGCAACATCTGGAGCCTGACCGGCGACATCGGCGCCGCGCAATTCCAGGAAGGCGGCGGGACCCTCCGCATCAACGCTGGCACCAACTGGAGCTTCCAGCAGTCGGGCTACATCACGACCTCGAACCTGACGTGGAACAACACCAGCACGTGGTACGTTTTCAGCGCCGTGCTCTCGACCATCCGGCTCGACACCGCGCAAAGCGGAAACGACCTGCGCATCCAACTCGCCCTGTCATCGGAAAGGGACAACGCGTGGTATGTGACGAATTCCGCCAGCCTCTGCGGCTACTACGACAGCGGGGTCGATCAGATTGTCCTTCAATTCCTGACCAAGACGGATGCGCCACAGACCGAGGGTACGGAGCGATACAACGCCACCGTGACCAATTTCTCCAGATTCATCAATAATGGCACCAACCACATCCGCATAAGCATCGCCCTTGGCTTGGACCAATATGACC
>DAISJM010000098.1:0-6542 GCA_036821485.1 Verrucomicrobiota bacterium
CGATCCCAACTACCGTCATCAATGAAGAGTCGATTGAACGGACCGGGTTCGGAAAAATTGCCGACGTTGTGAACCAGCTGCCTCAACTCATGGGTAGCGAAGTGTCTACGTCCGGTAACGCCAGGTACGCTCTGGGTACCATTGGTCGAAGCGTCTTCAATCTTCGAGGCTTGGGAATCCAGCGTTCGCTCTTGCTGCTGGACGGTCGGCGGATCGTGCCGGCCTCGGGCGAAGGGATCGCCGACAACAACAACATTCCGAGTCAACTGGTGCAACGTGTAGACGTCGTGACGGGCGGCGCATCCGCAGCTTACGGTTCGGACGCTGTCTCCGGCGTGATCAACTACATTCTCAATAAGGATTATGTCGGCCTGAAAGCGTCTCTCAGTGGCGGCGTGTCGGATCGGTCAGACGGTAAGGAGTACACTGCAAACCTCACTTATGGCGACGCCTTCGGAGGCGGAAACGGTCACGTCTTGTTCAGTGCAGAGTTCGCCAAGAACGAGGGCATCGAAGGACTGAATCCGTCTGACGATTTCTCGAGCCGCAAGCGAGCTTGGTATAAGGAGCAGCGCCTCGTCCCCAATCCAGCGTTTATCAGTGCAGCGGCGACGCCGAACGTGCCCCAACTTCTTACGCGCGAATTTGTCGGTTATCGTCGTTCGGCGGACGGTGGCCTGATTAGCGGAAACACTGGCGCCGCTGCAGCCTTCAACAACATCCAGTTCGGGCCAGGCGGAAAACCGACGGCTTTCCTGCAGGGTGTGCCAGCAGACGCCACATACATGATCGGCGGACAACCGGGGCTGGTTGTTGATGATGTCTCGGTTCAGAGCCCGCTCGACACGTACAACCTGTTCGGCCGGGTTTCCTACGACTTTTCGGACACGATGAGTGGCTTTGTTCAAGGCATGATGGGCTATTCGGAGCAGCACGACTCCAACGGAGGCCGAGTCTTGACGGGCGCGGCCTTCAGCGCGGTTCCGCTCCGGGTGACCAACGCTTACCTCGACCCTGCCTTGGCGCAACAGATGGCGACTGCGGGGGTGACGAACTTCACTGTTGGACTGAACTCTAGAGACGCAGGATATTTCAGCGCTCGCAGTATTCGCGAGAACTTCATGGTCACGGCCGGCCTCAACGGATCCTTCGGGGATGATTGGGAGTGGGACGCGTACTACCAGTATGGCCGCACTGACTGGAAAGCGCAGGCGAGGAACAACCCCAAAACGCTCGGCACGGCTCGTACGTCACCAGGCATGCCGTTGAGTTCATTCCGCGCTGCGACGCCTTTGTTCTATTTTGCTGCCAACGCCACCCTTCAAGGAGGGCGGGTCCGCTGCAGCAATCCAAGCACCGGCGCTGATGTATCAGCTGCGCTGCCGGGCTGCGTGCCGTTGAACATCATAGGCACAGGTGGGATTACGCAAGCAGCCTTGGACTACAGCTTTGGAACTGCACAATTCAACGCCGAAATCGAACAGCAAGTTGCTGAAGTCTCTATCCGGGGCGAGCCGATCAGCACCTGGGCAGGTCCTGTTTCGGTCGTGGGAGGCGTGGGTTACCGCAAGGAAGATTACGCGACGCCGTACACTGATCCGATCAGCCAGGACAATGGATGGGCTGCCGCCACATTCAAGCCGACCAATGGCTCTTACAATGTGAAAGAGGGGTTTGCTGAAACCGTAATTCCTCTCGCCAAGGACATGCCGTTTGCCGAAGTGCTGGATTTCAACGCTGCTGTGCGATACACCGATTACAGCACGTCAGGCGCGGTCACGACCTGGAAGGCGGGTCTTAGCTACCGTCCGATTAGTGACGTGCTGCTGCGTGGCGTGCGCTCGCGCGATGTCCGTGCGCCGAGCATTTCAGATCTGTTCGCGGGCGGAAATATCCGCAACACGCCCATCTCTGATCCGCGATACGGCAATGCACTGATCACATCCCCCATCACAACCCGGGAGTCCGGTAACCCCAATCTGACACCCGAAGAAGCCGATACATGGAGCGTCGGAGCGGTGTATCAGCCGTCCTGGCTGGATAACTTCAGCTTCTCGTACGACTACTACGAGATTGACCTGAACAATGGTATTGCCTCGGTTCCGACAATCAGTCTTGTTCAGGACTGCACAAACGGCCGGCGCCCGGACTACTGCGCGTTCATCACACGCGGCCCCGGAACAGTATCCGGCATCGGGGCGGTTCCGGATACGATTGTGGCAACGATGCTGTCGCCGCAAAACCTGTCAGGCTTCCAGGCAAGAGGTGCTGACATCTCTGCAAGCTATCGGTTCAACACGTCGGACCTTGTGAAGGACTGGGATGCTGACGTCTCGATCCGGACGTCTCTCACCAATGTCATCGAGAGTTCGCAGGACGATGGCCTCGGCGTGGTCCACGATACGGCCGGCGAGATCACCATCCGTGGCAAGACCCCCGAATGGCGTGCAAACACCGAATTCGTCTACACTCAAGGACCGTGGACGGGCGCTTTGACTTGGCGCCTCATCAGCGAAAGCGTGACGAGCACAAGTTTCAACGATTCTGCCTCGGGCCCCTTTACGGTCGACAACAGCAAGATTCCGGAAGTCAGCTACTTTGATCTCGGCCTGACGTACAAACTCGAAGCAGCCGGGTCGAATGGCGAAATTTTCTTCAGGGTGTCCAATCTGTTCGACAAGGATCCGCCCATTGTCCTGGACCCCAATCAATACGGTAACACCTACGCCCTGCCGGTCGATCCATCAGTCTATGACGTGGTCGGTCGCTTCTATCGGGCCGGGATTCGAATGGAGTTCTAGTTAGCTTAACCAGTATCGGCGGCTGCGCCGCCCGGCATTTGGTTACGTAGTTCAAGGTCTTGGTTCTCCTCGGCGCCTAGGGGCCGCGTCAGACGACGCGGCCTCCGTTTTCTGTCGCCCACGCAACAGGGTGGGAGTGGCTCGCCGTGCTGCGCGGGGCTGGGCAGGTCCAACGATCATTATGGGCGCTTTTTGCTTTTGAGGGCGGTCTCGTCAGTGGCGGGGCGAGCGGATAATTCGCGCCGATCGCCGCGCTCGATTGGGATCGCTTGGGAACCACGTTGCCGAGTGGACCTACCGAAGAGTAGGGTATATACGATCAAGTGTGCATGAGCAGGACCTGTTGCCCCCCAGGCAGTTGACGGGAGAGGGGGCCGATCACGCGAGCTGTGTCGGCGCCCGCACCTTACGAAGTCGCGTCGTTGATGATGCACATTCGGCGCGAAGTGTGAGGTCGCCCAAGTTGTCCGTCGTCGGATAACTTGAGACAGCGAGGGCGGCTTCCTAACGGAGGATTCTGCTCATCTGGTGTTGGTGTTTAAGCAGCGCGTCTGGCGTGCTGCAAGCGGCGTTGTTCGAAAGTACGCTGTTTGATGGCCTCCCGTTTCATGAGGATGGTCTGGCCGCGGCCTGAGTAGACATCGGCGGGTGTGAGATTGCCGAGGCTCTCGTGGTAGCGGCGGTGATTGTAGTGGCTGACGAAGTCGCCGATCTGCGCTTCGAGGTCTCCGGGTAGGTAGTAGTTCTCGAGCAAGATGCGGTTCTTGAGCGTCTGATGCCAGCGCTCGATCTTGCCTTGCGTCTGCGGGTGGTTAGGCGCGCCGCGGACATGGCCGATGCCCTGGTCGTCGAGCCATTTGGCGAGATCACCTGCGATGTAGGATGAGCCGTTGTCGGAGAGAAGCCGCGGCCGGTGAGTTCTGGGTCTCTCGTCCAGTCCGGACGCTTCAAGCGCGATCTCGATTGTGTCCGTCACGTCATTCGCCCGCATCGTGGTGCAGAGCTTCCAGGCGATGATGTAGCGCGAGAAGTCATCGAGGATGGTGGAGAGATAGAACCAGCCCCAGCCGGTGACCTTGAGATAGGTAAAGTCGGTCTGCCAGAGCTGGTTGGGCGCGGTGGTCTTGTCGTGGAACTCATCGGCCGCCTTCATCACGGCGAACGCCGGGCTGGTGATCAGGCCATGTGCTCGCAGAAGCCTGTAAACACTGGCTTCCGAGACGAAGTATGCGCGCTCGTCGGTGAAGGTGACGGCGAGTTCGCGCGGGCTGAGCTCCGGCCGTTCCAACGCCAGGTCGATGAGCTGGCCACGCACCTCGTCCGGGATGCGGTTCCACACGCGGCCCGGGCCAGAGCGCCGATCCTCAAGTCCTGCTTCGCCAAAGCGCTGGTAGAGGTCGCACCAGCGATAGAAGGTCGGTCGAGAGACGCCCAGCTTCTCCAGTGTCCGGTTCACCGGCAGGTGCGAGCCCTCGACCAGGCGGATGATCTCCAGCTTCTCGGATGCAGGATACCTCATTCGGGGTCGTCCCCATCCGCGATCATGCTTTTTTTAAGCAGACGGTTCTCCAGGGTGAGGTCAGCGACCGCCTCCTTGAGCGCGCTCATCTCGTGGCGGAGATCCTTCACTTCGCCAGAGGACGCCTCACGCGCTGTGTCGCCCGCAAGGCGGCGCTTGCCAGCTTCCAGGAACTCCTTCGACCAGCTGTAGTAGAGACCTTCGGCAATGCCCTCCCGCCGGCACAGCTCGGCGATCGACGCCTCGCCGCGCAGTCCGGCAAGGACGATCCGGATCTTCTCCTCTGCAGAGAACTTCCGCCGGGTCCGCCGGCGGATCTCCTTCACATGCTTCTCGGCCGACTGCGGCCCGGAATTCTGTCTCATCTTCGCGTGTCTCTTTGGGCTACGATGATCCAGAATTCCTCCGTTAGTGAAAGACCTCAACCTGTCTGACGGTTGCTGACGCCGGACAGGCGAAGAAAGCCGCTAGGCCATCTGTAGATTCCTGAAATGCCTTAGGGCGTGACGCCCAGCGCCACGAGCGTCTCGGTTTCCATCCAGCCGGATTCGTTCAATCCATTCGCTCGCTGGAAAGCGCGCAAGGCCTGTTGTGTCTTCTCCCCAAGGGTTCCGTCGATCACACCGACATCATAGCCCTTCAGATAGAGCTGGGTCTGCACCTGGACGACTTTCCGCGTGATGTCGTCCTGGGAAAGCGGCTTGCGGGCAGCGGGTGCAGGTGGCGAAACAGGCGCCGTCAACGACTGCACCGGCGGTGGTGTGTAGCGCGGGGAGGGCAGCGGCGGTATCACAGGCGCGGAATAGCTCCCGCCGGAACCCGAGTAATGCGAAGAGTGCGACCGGTGGCTCGAGTGACTGCGATGGCTCGAATGGCTTCTGTGCTGCGCGAGCTGAAGGAAGACGTCGCGATCGCGCGGATCTGAGAAGATGGACATCTCATCAACTGTAGGCGTGTTGGAAGATCGGACCGTTAGGTTGGGCGAGGCGAAAGCTTCGGGAGATAGCGCCAACAGGTTGGCGCTCGTTGCCAGTCCGAACAGTGCAGCCAGTCTATCGCGCCAGTCCATTGATCATTCCCCCAATGAGTTCAGGTTGCCGGATGTCGTTGATGGGAGCAACCGCCCGACTCCGCCAGGCCGGTCCAGCCGAAGCGAAGAAACCAGCGCATATGTCCCGAACAGAACACGACCGGCACTCAGGGATATCCCTGTTCTTCCAATCAGAAATAGATGCGCGCGCGTACGGCCGAATCTGTGGATCGAGGACGCAGAGGGGCAAGTTGTAGATCGAGACGTTCATGCCGCGCGACGCGAGATGATGCACGGCCTCAGCAAGCGGCTCCTGATAGTCGGCTGGATCCATCCAGAGACGATCTCGGTTCGTCTTTGCAAATCCCATGGGTTCAAGACCCATGAATGTCACATGCTCGACGAACGGCATCCTTCTGTAGATGTAGGACGCAAGTTGCTGGAGTCTTGGAATACTCATCGCGTGAAGCACAATCCGGATCTCCACGCGCGCTTGTCGCCGCGCCAGCTGGTAGAGGCCGCCAAGCGTTTCGTCGAAGGCGTTGGCGCTGGCGACGATTTCATCATGAGTCGATGCGTTGTCCCCGTACAGCGGAACAGCCCAGGTCGTCTGGTCGCCAGCTGCGATCGTCAGGGTATCCGCGAGCCCTTCATCCGCAAATAAACGGCCATTGGTCAGAACGTGCAGGTGCGTGTCGGGCAGTCTGCGCCGGGCGTGACCGAGGAGCGTGGCGAGATCCTCTCGCAGAAGCGTTGGTTCACCCCCCGTCACGCCAAGCTGCGCTTCATCCAGATCGATGAGGTCGATCAGGGCGTGAAGCTCGCCGAGGCGCCATCTGTCATCCGCATCTCGCGGCGGCTGCGAGCACATCAGGCACAGCGAATTGCATTGCTCGGTGACGAAGAGCGAGTTCGCAGGTGAGCCGCGTCGATAAAGGACGGAAACGAGCGAGCCGCCTTGGCGGAGCCTGATGATGTCCCCGCACTGGATGACCTCAGGATGGCGGATGTTGGAAACGCTTATACCGACGGACCGCTCGTCTGCCCGCTCGCCAATGGATCCAGCATAACCCTGGGATGCGCCGTCCCAGATCAATATGCTTTCGGGGGCATAGCGGCCATGGTCCGCTTCTTCTGCACTCAAGACCTTGAACAAGCGCACGGCATCGACACCCGATACATCTGCGTGCGT
>DAISJM010000099.1:0-6383 GCA_036821485.1 Verrucomicrobiota bacterium
GACTCAGAGCTCTGACATAGCGGCGCTGATCCGGGAGATACGAGGTCGTCTTGGGATTACTCAAGAGGAGCTTGCTGCACAGCTCGGAGTTACGCTGCCGACCATAAACCGGTGGGAGAATGGTCGGGTCGCGCCATCGAAGTTGGCCATCCGGCAGATCGAGCAGCTTCTCCGTAACATGGCCGACGACGGCGAGGACCTTCTCGCCACGTTCCTCGATCTGGGACTGAGAAGAATGGGCAAAGCCGGTGACGGCGCGAATCCAGGGAGGTGAACATGCTTGGACTTACACTACGAAGCGAGTTTCAAGGGCGTCGCCTGAAGGGCACGGCCATTGAATTGGCCACCGCGACTCAGGGTGCGGCCGCAGACTTCCTGCGCATCACATATCCTACGATGGATGTTCTCAAGACCATCGAGGCAGCCGCTCCGGACCATGGGCGTCCCGTAATCCTCGTGGGGGAAAGAGGCCAGGGTAAGTCGCACATCATGGCGGCGCTCTGTCACGCTCTGACCGACAACGGGGAGACATCCAAATGGCTGGGTCACTGGTCGCAGATGCTCGGAAACCCGAAGCTGAAGAAAATTCAACTTCGCACCGGGATGCACGTCATCAGCGAAAGTCTGCACCGGCAACGGTACAAACACCTCTGGGATCTTCTGTTTGAATGCCACCCGGATGGTGCCCACTGCCGTGGTATATGGGAAGGGCTGGGTGACAAGAAGCCTGACATCCCGAGCGACAAGATCCTCCTGCAGATGTTCAGCCACACCCCGACGGCTCTGGTTCTCGACGAGTACCAGACGTGGTTCGACGGGCTGACGAACACGAAACAGTTCCCGTGGCGGACGTGGGCGTTCAACTTCATCCAGCTCCTCTCCGAGATCGCCAAGGACCACCCGGACAAGCTTCTGCTTGTCGTTTCCGTCCGCAACGGGGGCACGGATGCCTTTCAGCAAATTCAGCGCGTCGCTCCGGTGATCGTGGACTTCAAGGGCCCGGAAGCGAAACATGACCGACTGCGGCTGCTGTTGCACCGACTCTTCGAGAATCGCATGCAGGTCCCCCCTGCGCAGGTCGAGTCTACCATCGCGGCTCATGTCACCGAGTACATTCGGCTCCTCGGTGTCCCTCCATCGGAGCAGGATCGCGTGCGCCGCGAGTTTTGCGAGGCATGGCCATTTGCACCGCACATGATTCAGCTTCTTGAAGACCAGGTGCTTATCGCCACCCACGCCCAGGAAACCAGGGATCTCATCCGAATCCTGGCAGATCTCTACAAGCGAGGAGGCGACAAGAGCCCGATCATCACGGCAGCCGATTTCCGAATCGACGACGAGCAGAGCGGCATCACCGCACTCCTTGATTCCGTTGCCAACCAGCACCACGCCAAGCTCAGGGAGAAGGCCCTCCGCAACCTCGAAGCGGTGAGAAGCGCCGTCGCCTCGACCGGGCAGCCCTTGCCGCACCTGGAAGAAATTCTCAGTGCCCTGTGGCTTCGCTCACTCGCGGATGTGAATCAAGCCGGAGCCGACCAGCACACGCTGCACGTCGACATCACCCGCGACCGCACCGTCGATGACAATGCGTTCCAGGTGGAGCTTTCGACCATCGTCGAGAACAGCTTCAATATCCATGCCGATGGCGGGCGATACATCTTCCGCGAGGCGGAAAACCCTCAGGCCAAGCTCATCGCCAGTGCTCGGAACGATAGGCAGTTCCAAGACGGCGAAGACACAGCCCGCCTAGCGCTGGAGACACGCTACGTGATCGGTGGAGACACGTCCACGGCATCGAAATTCCGAGCCGTTGTACTCCCCCGGCTCTGGAAGACCGACCCATGGACGTCGCTTGACGAGGCGGACCAGCCATCTCGATGGGATGATCGCATCCCCGTCCTGATCGTTCCGGAAGCATCTCCCGGCATGGAGGCAACCCTAGGTTCGTGGCTGCGAAACCACCTGCAGAGCAATCGGAATGTCGTTCGCTTCCTGTTGCCTCAGGACGGTGCGGAGAACATGTTCACGGATCGCGATCTCCTGATCCTGGCCCGTTGTGTTCACCTCGCCGAGGAATGGAAAGCCCAGAACCCGGAATACGGGAAGCTGATGACGAAGTACCAACGCGAGTTGCGTGCAATCCTCAAAGGGCGCTTCCCACGTTTCGCCATCATCTGCAAGTGGAACTATCAGGACCCGAAAAGCTGCCGGTTCCACATCGAGAACCACCGAGTGGAGGGTGTTCAGATACCGGATGCGGTCGACCGCCTAATCAACGAGAACCTTTTTGTTCCCGAGGATTTTGAGACCCTTGCGCTTGCGACCGCCACGAACAACGATACCGTCGGCAAGTTGCTCCGGGAATTGCGGGAGCCGCGCCCCGGCGGAGAGGATTGCATCCCGTGGCTGGGAGAGACAATCGTCAAGGAGCGGCTCATTCGCCTGTGCGCCAAGGGGAAGATGGCCATCAATCTGCGCGGCATGGAGTATCTCCAGCGGCAGGACGGCGAGACGGAGGACAGCGCCTGGCGGCGCATGCGCGGCAAGCTCGGCACCGGCAAACACCTTGACGAAACGCACCTTCTTTTGCCGCAGAATGTTCCCTCGACCGGCGGGGTGACGCCGCCACTGCCCACCGGCGACGGCACACTGCCCATCCAGCCGACGGGAGATGGGAACACGCCGACGACGCCCACGACGGACGGTGGCACGGTCTATCCGCCGGACACCAGTGGCGGCACCACGCCGAGCATCTTCGACGGGGCTGGCTCCTTCAAGCCGTTGAGTGCCCCGGCGACATCATCGCTCAACCTGCTCGGGAAGCTGGAGACTTGGGGGGTCGGTCCCGGAACGCAGATACGGGCGCTTGCTCTGAAGGCCGACAGGCTGACTGGCGCACAGCTCCACGACATGCTCCGTAAGCTCCCGGACGGCGTCACCTACGAATTGAATATCGAGAAGGAGGATGCCTGATGGCACTGGACCTTCAATTCTTTGACCATGTCCAGAAGGCATCCCCGGCTGATGCCTGGGCGGCAATCCTGAAGCGGGCATGGAATCTGTGCGCCGCGCCACTTACGGGCAGCGCACCAGGCGCGGAAATCGTCCGCCGCGACCACGCGGTGGCCGATATCGATCTCTTTCTCGCGACCTCCAGCTGGGACCTCTGGAAGGTTTACGAGCAGGTGGTTCCGCTCACGTCCGACCGGCTCGCCAACTGGTGGCAATCCCAATCAGGCGGGAAAGCGATCTTGATTCTCGACGCATTCTCCCTTCGCGAATGCCCTTGGATACTCTCGCAGGCAGAAGCGCGCGGATTCACGATCCATGACGCAGGCGTCTCTGCGGCAGAACTGCCTGCCGATACCACGCCATTCGCCAAGGCCCTCGGATTCGCGCAGCGCTCGGCGCTCTCCAACAACGGGGCGGGCGGCGCACACCGCCTGACCAAAGCCCGTGCCGAAAGCACGGACATTTCCTGGCGTGATTGCGCCGACCTGATCGGATCGGAGCCCGGCTGGGTCTTCTGGCACCATTGGCCGGACAATCGCCTCCACGAGCACGACGCGCCAGGACGCGGACTCCCTTCCCTTGCGAAGGAGGCCGAAACGCATCTGACGGGTGACGACTTCTGGCATTTCATCAAACACCTGGCCACGGGAAGGCGCATCGTCATCACCGCCGACCACGGCTATGCCGCCAGCGGCAATTTCCCAGACTCCAACAAGGATCAGACCGAGTACCTCCGGGAGACCTTCAAGAGCGGGCGATGGAACGATGAGGCCGTGGAGCCGGGCGCATGGGTGCCGCCTCTTGACCTCTTGCTGGAGACCCGTCATGGGCGGCACCTCTTCGTCAACGGGCGTCGCAAGTGGAAGAATGCCGGTGGCTACCCGACCCTCACCCACGGCGGGTTGAGCGTGCTCGAGGTCGCGGTGCCGTGGATCGAGCTTTCGAGGAATGCATAGGAGAGCGTAATGAAGATAACGATCAAGCATCTGGGTGCGTTGGATCAGGTCCAGTTTTCACTCGGTGATCTGACCATCATCTGTGGCGAGAACAACACCGGCAAGACGTATGCAACATACGCCTTGTTCGGGTTCCTATCTTTCTGGCGCGAGGTCTTCTCGGTCGGATTGCCTCGCGAGACAATCGACGAACTGCTGAAGGAAGGGAGTGTCCGAATCAATCTGCGCAGCTTCGTCGCAGACGCACAGACCATTGTCTCTCGCGGATGCGACGCTTATGCCCAACAACTCCCAAGAGTGTTCGCAGCTCCCAAAGATCGCTTCGAGCACTCGTCGTTCTACGTCGAGGTCATACCGAATGACCTCAGAGTGAAGAGTAGCTTCGAACGTCGCATGAAGGCTGCAAAGGGAGACCTCTTTCTGCTGACAAAAGATGCTGATAGCGAGGACCTGTCCGTCACCCTTCTGGTCGAGAAGCAGGACTTTCAACTTCCGCCAGACGCCGTTTACAGGGTGGTCAGTGATGCGATCAAAGACATCGTCTTTGGAAGTGTCTTTCCAAACCCCTTCATCGCCAGTGCCGAGCGCACCGGGGCAGCGATCTTTCGCAAAGAGCTCAATTTCCCTAGGAACCGCATGCTCGAGGAGATGAGCCAAGCGGACAAAAAGATTGATCCACTTGACCTGCTCTTCAAGGTCTACGAGGACTATGCTCTGCCCGTCAAAACCAATGTCGAATTCACTCGGCAGCTTGAATCTCTTGTGAAGCAGACCAGCTTCGTAGCAACGGAGCACCCTGAGGTGATGGCCGATTTCTGCGATATCATCGGCGGTGATTACATGGTCACCCGAGAGGATCAGCTTTACTATGTTCCGAAGGGGAAGAAAGTCCGACTCTCAATGGACGAGAGTTCGAGCGCGGTACGATCCCTGCTCGATCTTGGGTTCTACCTGCGACATGTGGCCAAACCCGGCGACCTTCTCATGGTGGACGAGCCGGAGCTGAACCTGCACCCGGCGAATCAGCGTCGAGTGGCTCGTCTGTTCGCCAGACTGATCAATCTTGGTATCAAGGTCTTCATCACGACCCACAGCGACTACATCATCAAGGAACTGAATACGCTGATCATGCTGGGGCGGGACATTCCCCGGATGCGTGAAATCGCCGAGCGCGAGAAATACAAGCCAGAGGAGATGCTTTCTGCCGACAGCGTGCGTGTCTATATCGCGGAAGAGGCGCTTGTGGACTTGGGCGACGGCGGGCGCAAGAAGCGGAGGCACACGCTTGTGCCTGCGGACATCAACCAAGAGTTCGGTATTGAGGCCCGTAGCTTTGATGCGACCATTGACGCAATGAACCGGATTCAGGAAGAGATCGTCTGGGGAGGCGAGTGAAATGTCCGATCTCGATATTCTCAGTCAGATGATCAGAGCCTCGGCGCGCATCGCTGTGGAGCCCCATTACGACAGGCACAAGGCCGTGCTGACCGAACCGCAATGCCCAGCCTCCAAGGTTGAAATCCGCAACATTCCGCCAGATGCCGTGATCATCGTCGCTGACAAGTTCCCGGAACCCAATGGCGTTTTCGATGGATCAAGGGGAGAGTGCAAACGAGCGGACTACATTATTGTGGCTGAGAAGAGCGGTCGCACCGTGGCGGTGTATGTCGAGCTGAAGTGCGCTAACAACGCAACCGCCGCAGACATACAGAACCAGCTTCGTGGAGCACACTGTGTGTTCTGCTACTGCCAGGCAATTGGTCGCGACTTCTGGAACGAGCAAAGGTTCCTGCAGAATGCGGTTTATCGCTTTGTCAGCTTCGGGCACACCGGGAGTATTCGCAAGCGGGGAACCCGAGAGACTCGACACGCGGCAATACATGACCGACCGGATCGTCTCCTGAAGCTCGATTGGGCGACATCGGTTGAATTCAACAGGATTACAGGCCAGGTTTGAAACAAGGATTGACTGAATATGGCAGACCAACCGTGGAAAGACGAAGGGATGACGAAGGCGGAATGGCTGGCGCGTGAGGTCGCCCGTGCCGTCAACGCCGGTAAGGAATGGGACCTCGACACGGTTGATTTCGCCGACCCGCTTCGGCCGCTCACCTGCCTCGAGGTGGATTTCCCCATCATCCCCATCAACCAGATTGCCACCATCGAGGGCAACGCGGGAAAGCCAATCTACCAGATGTCCAAGTGGTGGGCGCGGAGGCGCAGCTCGGTCTTTCGCTCGATGCTGATCGCCGCCGCTTCCAAGGCACCAGACGACCCGGCGGAAGCCGCGAAGACAGTCTGGAACGCCTACTACGGCAACCACCAGGCGCGGGGCGCGTTCCGGCATCTCAAGGTCGCCGACATCTGCATGCCCAGGCGGGAACCCTCGACCACGGTTGTACCGCCGCCCATGAA
>DAISJM010000100.1:0-6095 GCA_036821485.1 Verrucomicrobiota bacterium
AATGGCCGCCCCTGGTCATATAGCTGGGACGCCACCACGCTCAGCATGGTCAGAGGCGTACTGCTGGCCACCGCTGTAACCGGTGTGATTCAAAGTAGCGGTGCGCTTATCGGCATGTGCTTTGCCATGATCTCGGCGGGCGTCTTCACCGACCTTGCGCAGGTATATCCCATCATACTCGGGGCCAACATCGGCACGTGCGCCACAGCCCTGCTCGGCAGCATCGGAACCAACATCGAGGCGCGGCGATCCGCCGTATCACACCTGGTGTTCAATATCCTGGGGACAGTGCTCGCCATCATTTTTGCACCGCTCTTTCTTCGCCTGGCGCTGATCAGTTCATCCGACCTGACACACCAGGCCGCCAATGTGAATACCATCGTGATGCTGGTACGGGCCCTCCTGGTGTTGCCGATCTCGGGCCTCTATGCCCGATTCATCCGGTTGATTGTTCCCTCACGCAAGCCCCTTCCTCAGCCGAGTTTCCTCGACCCGAAGCTCAACGAATTCCCGGAACGCGCGATCTGTGCCGCCATTCTGGAGCTTCAGCGCGTTTCCAAGATCTGCACGCGGAGTTTCCGGATCAACATGGGCGTCCTGCTGAATGTCAACCGCAGGGAGGTTCAGGCCATCAGGTTGAATGAGAACATCATCGATGAGATCAAACTCGCGATGAAGGACTACCTTGCCCGTCTTACGCGCCGCTACCTCTCCCGACGGCAGGCCATCATCATCCAGCATCTCAACCGCAGCATGGCCGACATCGAGCGCATCGGTGACCACATCGACGAGCTTTGCGACATTTCCATTCGTCGATCGAAGAACAAGGAAGCACGCTTCAATCGGGAGACGCTGGACCTGATCTTCGCGCTCTATGAGGCCGCCGACAAAGTCATGCACCTTGTCGTCGAGTCATTGAATCCCGAGAACCAGGATTTCCAGGGCATGGCGCAGGCGATTCTTCTCGCCCGCGATGAGTACGTTGAGCGCAGCATCAACGCAAAAGCCAATTTCACCGAGCGCATTGCCAACCATGAGTTCCCCCCCATCGTCGGCATGTTCTTCAGCGAATATGTCGGCGCCTTTGACCGGATTGTGAAGCACGCGAAGACCATTGCGCTGGCCGAGAAGCAGCCTTACTTCTGGATCAAGAGGAAGAAACTCGAACGCATGGCCGAGGAAGCGCCGGAGTACAAACCGCCGCCGCTTTCTGATCCGCACGACTTCCTCGACCGGCTCCACGCCGAAGACTACATGTAGCCCCTACAGCGGGAACGCGCTGTCCTGGAACTTCACGCCAATCTTGTAGTAGCGGCTCGTTGCGTTCTGGCTCTCGCTGTCGATGAAGCTCTTCAGCGTACCGTCTCCCTGTACCATGATGTTCGTATCCAGCAGTGTCCATACCGCCTGCACCAGGCTGGTGCTGTACGACACCGAGTACTGGCGTCCCGTCACGGTCTGGAACCAGACGCTTGCAGGAACCGTGTTGGTCATCGTCACCCCGTACACCGTTGGGCAGGATGCGCTGTTGGTCGGCGACGTGCCGGCAATATACTCGTCCAGCGCCGTGAAGCCGTCACCATCCGTATCGGTATTGCGCACCATGCCCGTATAGTTGCCTGAATAGCGAATCTCCCAGCCATCCGACAATCCATCGTTGTCCACGTCGAAGTCATCGTCCATGCTGTAGTAGCCGACGCACTGATTCTCATACACGTTGTTACCATTGCCCTGCCGCACGGTCATGTTGATCTGGGCACGGCTGGCATAGTTCCGCAGGAAGTACCAATCATACTGTTCAAAGTTGCTGCGCCGATGATCCACACGATGTCCCACCGGCACCTCATACACATTGGTCAGCACGATGAACGAGCCGGCGTTGATGGTTCGATCGCTCCACACCTGCTCAAAGTTGCCGCACAGACGGTCCCCACTCCGAGTGTACGGACTCCATATGGGCGCCACCCCCGGCGACTCCTCCCACCACAGCAGCGTCTCTCCATACTCCTGCACCACCTGAACGCTCACACCGGTAATCGCGGCAGCCGACACGTTCTGGACGACAATGATGTTGGTCACCGTATCGCCGGGGTTGAAGAGCGGCATTCCCTCCAGGTCCACCTGCGGCCAGGACACAGGCATGGAACGCACGATCAAGGGCGTCCACGTGGAACGCATCCTCGACGCGACCAGGTTGTTCGAGGCCGCCGCGCATTCGAAACCAATCGACTTCACCTGTTGGCGGTTGATCGTCGCGAAGTTGGTCCACGGAATGTCCACTCGCTGCTGCAGCGAAACGATACGGCGCAAGAAGTTGGTCAGCGCCACACGGTTTGTCACGTTGGCGTTATCCTTCACCCACACGGATGGATTGGTAACGCCATAGGTCCCGCCCACCCAGAAGCTAAGGATGTTCTGGTTGGTCATGTTCACGGCCGAATCAGCTTCCCAGTAGCCGCTCCGAATGGAATTCGTCACCACGGCCCCCGTGTTCGTGCTCGTCACCACCAGGTTGTCAAAATAGACGTTGATGTTGGTTCCATCGTTGCCACCGACCCACAGCAGAAAGCGGTCCGCGCCCGTCACGGGAGCTGTACGGTTGAAGTCCACCGTCAGCCAGCTGCCCGTGGTCGAGGTCTCGTTGAATTCCACACCGCTGCTGGTCCGCCCGACGTCGTTCGTACTCTCCATCTTGATCCCGCAGGCCACCCAGCTCGCGCCGGATTTTTGGAGGGAGCCAATGAATACCTTGCCCGTTACGTGAATCACCTCGCCCGAGACGCACGGGACTTCCTGCCATATGTTGTTCCAACTCCAGCCACTCCATCCGTTGCCGGACATGCGAGCCGAAGAAGTTCCATCATAGGCCTTTGCACTGGTCGCCGCCACGGTCAGGTGGTCGGCCAACCATGCCCAGCCTTGCAGGCCATTGATCTCAAAACTCATGTTCGTGCCAAGATAGCCAAACGCGTTGGTTGTCACCGTGCTGTTCGTGCTGCCGTTGAACGGCAAACCATAGGTGGAACCAATCTGCAACCGCGTGTTCGAGACGTCGAAGCCCGTCTTCGCACCGCCAACCCGCCGGGCCGTAGCCTTGATGTAATAGGCTCCCGGCGACACACCACTGGCATCCCATGCATACGAGACCTTATGTGTGTTCGTAGAAACCAGCAGCGTCTCATTCGTGTTGATCAGACGCCAATCGCTATTCAAACCGTTGCCGTAGTAAATCTCTGCCACCAACGGCATCTCATGCCCATCCGTCGCATAAAACTCGATTTGATAACGGTTGTTGGTGCTCCAGTTCTCAGCACCGCCACTCTCGTTGGGATTTATGATGTAGACGCCCGGAGCATAGAGCGTGCGATAGCGGTATTTGTAATGAACGTGCTCGCCCTCCGCCAAGTCCGTCTTGATCTGACACGTCACGTTGACGTTATCCGCGATCTCGGACACTGTGCTGTTCTCGTAGACGTCCAGACTGAGCGGCCGACCGTAGTCCTCGAGCATGGTGATCTCGAACGAGCTGGCCCGCTTGTACGGGGCCTCCGTGGCAAACCCGTAGGAATCGCGACCGCGGTCCTGCTGCAAGAGGTACACCACGTCGTTGCTGGCGAAGGAGGTCAGCGTGCGCTGGTAGATGTTGGTGGTCGGGTTCAGCACCTGATGAGTCACCCACTCGCCGTTCGTCTTCTGCACCATCACGCAGTCCACATCATGGCCCTCTGTGCCGTCGTTGATGTTGGAACTTGCGCGCCAATGCATCGACACCTGCGAAAAGCAGGCCAGCGCGCCGTGGTTGGTGAGCACCACAGCCTTGTTCGCCCACGTGTCGGCCTCCATGTCAAAGTAGCAGCCGTTCGAAGCCACCTGACTCGGGGCCAGATGAATCTGCGTTTTCAACGTGCCGATGTACCACTGGTTCGTCTTGGATCGGATGAGCTGATAAACTTCGGACATGCTGTTGTCGGGCAGGTTCGTGGGCGTCGTCCTCGGTACCAGCCGGACAAAGGCCTTGGTGATCAGCGGTGCATCCTCCATGCCGGCATACATACCAAAGATGTCCGCTGCAAGAGGACGGAAACTGCCGGCCATCACACCATCGTAATCCGTCATCCGGTAGTAGCCACAACCACGGATGTTCAGGGATTCCGGATACTGCGTCTCTCCAATCTCATTCGTCCCGTTTTCGTGGCCGATCTTGAACCCGATGTGGTACGAAGCCTGACCCGGAAGAGCATCCACGAAATCGTCATCGAAGATCGACCTTACGCCGGAACCGGCGTTCGGCCATGTGTAGAGGTACTCTTCGTAGGGCCTCCACGTCCAGTTGCCCGCCTGCTGATAGAAGAGATCCAACGGTTCGATCGTCGCGCTCCCACGCGGCGACTGCGCCATGTACCATCCGTCTTTGTCCACCAGGTTGTGCAGCCACCCCGCCCTGAGCGCAACTTCGTTGTGATCCTGATATGTGAGGTTGGGATAGTCCACCATGCCGCGAGTTTCGGCCTCCGTCGCCCAGCCCATGTGAATCTCCTGGCTAAGGACCTCCACATCGTTGGAGGCACTACCCGCCTTGGCCGCATGTAGACTCACTTTGGCTGCCTTCACATTGCAGGCTTCGCCGTTCGTCGCAATGCCGTAGATGCAGAAATACTTTGCCCATACAGAATTGGTGTAGACGTTGGTGGAGAAGTTTTCCTGGAAAACGATGTTCAACTTGCTTGGCCAGCCGCCGCTTCCATCCGTATTCATACGCCGCGGGAAATTCGTGAGAGACGTGCCAACCACGTAGGTATGCTCAGCCGCAAACGGCCCGTCGCCGAATTCGGCGCTACTGTTGTCCTTCGTGCCCAGCGTGAAATACGGCGAGTTGGTATTTAACTCCTGTGGATCGCCTCGCTCCTTGCCCAGCACCTTGCCGACGTAACGGTACTGGTCGAACTCCACGAACCCATAGCCGTTGGTGGCCAAGCCGTAGAGAAGAAGTGTATTCGTCGCCGTGACCAGAACGTTGTTGGTCCGCATCTCCCTGAACTTCCAGCCCGCCACGCCCACTTCCACACACGCCGGGTGGTTCTCGCGCTCCATGTTGTAACCGGGATAGCCGAAGTAGAACAGATACGGATACGGCAACGCCTCAATGGTGAGCAATGGGTTGGTTCCAATCGCCGCGGCTTCGTTGCGCAGTTCCGTGAGAACATTGGTGGGGTCCACCAGACCCGCCGTCGAGCCTTTGAGCGTCCATGAATCCACGTACACATCCACCGCGCTCGTATAGCTCGCACCGCCAGATTTGCCGATGTAAGCCACGCTCAGCGACGCCGTCGACACACCCGCACTCGCCTGCCCCTGTTTCCAAATGTTAACGTCGTCAAAATAGACATCCACGTTCGTGGCGCCGTTGCCGCAAATCATCACGCGATAAATGTATGTAGTGGCACGTGCGATCGGCGCCGACGTAAACGCCAGCGTCAGCCAGCCCGTGTTCGTGGCGTTGGCGTTGATCACGCTCTCGACGCCATACTTGACCGCGTTGGTCGTCCCTTCTTCCAGCTTGATGCCCGCCACCACCCACGAGCCATCCCGCTGCAGCTTGTCCACCCTGATCCGTGCACGAGCCTCCACCACCTCACCGACACCGAGCTGAATGAACTGCGCCGCCTCGTTCCAGGTCCATCCACCTCCTGATGGCCCCGCACCGTACATGCGCAATGCGTAGTTGCCCTGATCCACAACGACACTCTGAACGGAAGCCATGAGATCGTTGCATGTGACCGTCCACCGATCGAGCGACCCGGACTCAAAGCCGGCATCCGACACGCCGAACAGTTTTCCCCGCAGATCGAAGAATCCCCACGAGTTGGTCGTGGTCCATACCTTGCTCGTCGTGCTGAAGGCCCCGGACAGAACCGCCTGTACGTAACCCGTCGCGGCTGCCGACTGCTTGTCGTGGGTTCTCCACTGAACAAAGCCCAGCGTCTGAATGTCGTCACCGCCCATCACGATCACGTCTTGACCAATCGTGTTCGTGATCAGCGTCGCAGAGGCATACGAGCCATACATGCGGCCCGAGTAGTTGCGATTAAACGTGT
>DAISJM010000101.1:0-5791 GCA_036821485.1 Verrucomicrobiota bacterium
AGAGATTGGAGATTGGGTATTAGAGATTTGGATTTGTTTAGGATTTGAAGATTAGGGTTTAGAGTTTTTCCCCTTACAAACCATCGTCCATTCCACGCTGGGTGGCCTTTGCAATCAGAAAGAGCGCGCGCCGCCTTGCGGCGGCGCGCGCGAAACCATCAGCCATTCCCCATCGCTCCTCGCGGAGCTACTCCACCGGGGCGGCTTTGATCTCGTCCCAGATCTTGATGTACTTGGCGTTGTCTTCGCCGAGGTCGAGGTTCACTTCGCCGCGGGCTTTGACTTCGGGCGGGAGAAGGATGGCCGGGTTATTGCGGGTTGCTTCCGGCAGGAGTGCGTAGCTGTCTTTGTTCGGGCAGAGGTATTGGGTGAAGCCGGTGTTCTCCGCAGCGACGGCGGGATCGAGCATGAAGTTGATCCACTTGTGCGCCAGTTCAACCTGCGGTGCGCCTTTCAGGATGACCATGCAATCGCACGTGGTGACGAAGCCTTCCTGCGGCAGGAAGATGCCGATGTCGGGATTCTCGGCCTGGATTTGGAGCAGGTCGCCGAGGTAGCCATGGACGAGCAGGAATTCGCCGCCGGCGAGGCCGGACTTGTACTGCTCGTTTTCGAACTTCGCCAGATTCTTGCGCCAGCGGATGACCTGGTCGCGCGCGGCTTCGAGTTCCCGTTCATCCTTGGTGTTGGAACTGAAGCCGAGGAAGTGCAGCGCTGCATCGATTGTTTCGCGCATGTCGTCGAGCATGGTCATGCGGCCGGCGAGATCAGTGCGGTCGAACATGGACCACGAGGGAACGACATCCTTGACCTTGCTCTTGAGGTAGCCGACGCCGGTGCAGGAGACGGTGTAGGGCACGCAGTGATCCACTTCGGGGTCGAGCGAGACCTTGAACGATGACGGGTCAAGGTGCACGAGGTTGGGAAGAAGGTCGTGATTCAGTTTCTGCAGCATGCCCTGCTGGCTCATGAGCTGGACCATGTAGCTGCTGGGGTAGGCAATGTCGTAACCGGTGGCGCCCAGTTTCAGCTTCGCATACATCGCCTCGTTGGAGTCGTAGGTGTCGAGGACGACCTTGCAGTTGTTCTCCTGCTCGAAGCGGGTGATCAGTTCCGGCTTGATGTAGTCCACCCAGTTGTAGAGGTGCAGCACGGGGACCGGCTTGGAGCAACCCGAGCTTAATACGACGAGGGACGTGAGGATGACTGCGAGCAGACCCAGCGACAGATGTTTCCAGAATTGCATTGGTGATTCGTCCTCCTTCATGACGGTGAACAATGTGGGTGATTTGTACACCGGGGCGGGGGGAGGGGGGAAGAGAAACCTGAGGGGGGAGATTCGTTATTGGTTATTGGGAAGAGGAGAAGATTCTTAACCACTGATGGACACTAATTGGGAAGGGGCAGAGGGACAAAGGCACAAAGGCAGAGAGGGAAATGACCAAGTGCCAATGACCAATGGGGAAGGGAGGAGGGGAAGGTTCTTAACCGCGAATTAACACGAATGGACGCGAATGGGAGGATGAGAGACCGGGTAAAGCAGAAAAGAACAGCCACGAAGAGGCGCAAGAAGCACAAGAGGGTGCCCATAGGTTGAGCGGATGAAGACGGGAAGGATTAACCGCGGATTTCGCTGATAGCGCGAATGGGGAGGGGAAGGGGCAGAGGCACAGAGAGTAGAGATTGGGGATTGGAGATTGGGAAGAGGGAGGGGAAATGACCAAGTGCCAATGACCAATGGGAGTGGCAAAGGCGGAGGGGAGTTATTGGTTATTCGCTATTGGAGATTGGGGGAGAGACGGAGTTGGAGATTGGGAAACCTTAGCTCCTCTTCATTCTTCACTTCGGGCTGAAGATTTCGGCGAAGAAGTCTTTCATGGCCTGCCATGAGCGGCGGTCGGCTGCGGCGTTGTAGGCTGCGCCTTTGGAGGGGTCGTTTCCTGCGCCGGGGTCGGTGAAGGCATGGACAGAGCCGCCATAGCTGATGAACTGCCAATCGACGTGGGCATCGCGCATTTCCTTCTGGAACGCTTCGACCTGTGCGGGCGGCGCGTAGGGGTCATCCGCGCCTTGAAGCGCGAGTACCTTTCCCTGGATGTGTGAAGCGTCTTCGGGGTGGGGCGTGTCCAAGCTGCCGTGGAAGCTGACCGTGCCGGCAATGGGTGCGCCGCTGCGTGCCAATTCGAGTGCGACCATGCCGCCGAAGCAGTAGCCGATCACGGCGATGGGTTGATCTGCTGTAAGCGGGTTGGATTCAAGCACGCCGAGTCCGACGGCTGCGCGTGTGCGGGTCAGTGCCCGATCGTTCTTGAAGATGCCGGCCAGTTTGCCAGCCTCCTCGGCTGTTTCAGGACGGACGCCCTTTCCATACATATCGATGGCGAAGGCGACATATCCAAGTTGTGCCAATTCGCGCGCCCGCCGCATTTCATAGTCGCCCAAGCCCTTCCACTGGTGCACGACCAGGACGCCGGGTCGCGGGCCCTGCATGGCGTTGTCCCATGCCAGGAATCCTTCGAGCTGAACGTTGCCGTCCTGGTAGTTCACAATCTGGGTCTGAATTTCGGCCCACGATGTGGAGGCAATCACCGCAATCGCTGCGAGTCCGATCAGCAAGGCTTGTTTCATGGCGTATCTCCCGCGTTGTCCTGAGGGTAACGTACATCGGTTTTGGCGAAGCTCAAATGGGGAAGGGAAGAGGGGAGGATTCTTAACCGCGAATTAACACGAATGGATGCGAATGGGGACGGGAAGTGGCAAAGTGGCAGACGGGCAGAGGCCACGAAGAGGCACAAGCATCACAAGAGGGTGCCCACAGATTGACACGGATGAAGCAGATGGGGACGGGAAGCGGCAGAGTGGCAGAGGGGCAGAGGCACAGAGAGTAGAGATTGGGGATTGGAGATTGGGAAGAGGGAGAGGAAATGACCAAGCGCCAATGACCCAGGGGGACGGGGGAAGGGGCAGAGGGGCAAAGGCACAAAGGCAGAGAGGGAAATGACCAAGCGCCAATGACCAATCGGGGACGGGGAGAGATTGGAGATTGGGTATTAGAGATTTGGAGTTGTTCAGGGTTTAGAGGTTGGGGTTTGGAGCTTCCTCCCCACAAGCCGTCGCCGATTCCATATCTCCTCTCCTGAAAATACTGCAAACTTTGCGCTTGATTTGGTGGCGTTCTAGTGGCGTACTAGGTGCCACGCGGTTTTGGTCCCCTTTTTCCGTATGTCCTGATCGTATCCGCGTTGAGATTCGACCCTTTTTCAGATATGGGTGTCCGGGCGCGCAGCAGCCCGCAGCCGCAATGATGAAGAGAATGGAGCAGCCATGAGCGAGAAGCACTACGCAACCAGCCCCGAGGACCGCATCTCGTTCTCCCAGAAGTTTTCCTATGGTCTCGGCATGTTGGCCAACAATGTCCAGGCCGCCGCCGTCGGCGCGATGCAGGTCATCCTCAACCTTGGCCTGCAGATGAATCCGGTGCTCGTCGGTTGGCTCGGTGCCATACCGCGTTTGTTCGATGCGCTCTCCGATCCGGTCATGGGCTACGTTTCCGACAACACGCGGTCCAAGTATGGCCGCCGCCGTCCGTACATCTTCTTCGGTGCCATCGCGTCGGGCATCATGTTCGCCCTCATGTGGCAGCTCTACCCGGGCCACAGCCAGAAGTTCTACTTCCTGCTCTTCATGCTGACGTCCAACATCTTCTTCGTAGCCTACACGATCTATGCGACGCCCCTCATTGCGCTCGGCTATGAAATGACGGCCGACTATCATGAGCGGACCCGCCTGTTGGGATTCAGCAATATCATGGGCCAGATTGCATGGCTGGCGTGCCCGGGCTTCTACAAGTTTGTGTGGAGCCCCAAGCTTTTCGATGGACCTGTGCAGGGCGCGCGCACGCTGGCTCTCATCATCGGCGTGGTTATCATCGTGCTGGGTGTCATGCCGGCGATCTTCACGAGGGAGCGGTTTGCCGGTCCTGCGAAGAGTCGCGAAGGCGTGTGGAACAACTTCAAGAAGTTCTTCAAGGGGTTCTTTGTCACCTGGCGGTCCCGGCCCTTCATCAAGCTTTGCGCGGCAACCTTCCTCGTTTTCAACGGCTATCAGCTCGGCGCCACCTATACCTTCTACAACATGCGGTACTACCTGTTCGGTGGGGATGCGACGAAGGCCTCGGATCTGAACATGTGGTTCGGCATCTTCAGTTCCCTCTGCACCTTTGCCATCATTGGGTTGACCACGTGGGTGTCCACGAAGATCGGGAAGCGCCGGACCTTCTTCATCATGACGTCCCTGTCCATCCTCGGATTCGTGGTCAAGTGGTTCGCCTACAACCCCGCGCACCCGTACATGCTGCTCCTCTGCGCTCCGCTGGTCGCATGCGGAATCGGTTCTCTCTTTACCGTGGTGGGCGCGATGGTGGCCGACGTTTGCGATCTCGATGAACTTCAGACCGGTGAGCGCCGGGAAGGTATGTATGGCGCAATCTACTGGTGGATGGTCAAGGTCGGCATGGCTGCCGCGTCCCTGATTGCCGGCTACCTGCTGAGCGCGACTGGGTTCGACGTTGCACTCGAAGCTGCCCAGCCGGTCAAGACGCTGTTCCTCCTCCGTCTATTTGACTGTGGCATTCCGCTGCTCTGCGCTGCCATAGCCATCGTGACCGTGGCCACCTACGAAATCACCGAAGACCGTGCCCATGAAATCCGTGCGGAACTCGAAAAGCGCCGTGGCAAGATAGCAACAGCGTAGACGAGTGAGCCGCAAGCCGAAGGGCGGGGTGTGGGAGATGGGGCATGGTTCCCGATCCCCAACGCCGTCCTCTCCCCTAATCTCTAATAGCGAATAACCTGGCGCTCCTCCGCCTTTGCCACTCTATAGCTTCCTCTGAGGGTTTGACTCCGGACCCCGTTGCGGTACCTTTTGAGAAATACGGTATGGAGGGGGGTATAGAATCATGAAGACGAAACTGATGGTGTTGGCGGCGGTGGGATTCCTGGTGGCGGGTGCGGCCTCGGCGGACGTGTACAAGATTGACGCCGCGCACACGACGGTTGGGTTCACGATTCGCCACATGGTCATCAACAACGTCGTCGGATCCTTCAAACAGTTTGAAGGCACGTTTGAATATGACGGCGCGGATGTGGCGACGATGAAGCTCAGCGGCAAGATCCAGGCTGCGAGCATTGATACGGGTATTGCGGCGCGCGACGAACATCTCCGGGGGCCGGATTTCTTCGACGTTGCGAAGTATCCGGAAATCACCTTCCAGAGCGCGCGTGTGGAGAAGCAGGGGGATCAATACATGATGTATGGAAGCTTCACCATGCACGGCGTGACGAAGGAGATTGTCATGCCGCTGACGATTACGGGGCCGATCACCGATCCGTGGGGCAAGGTTCGCGTGGGGCTTGAGACGAGCTTGACAATCAACCGCAAGGACTACGGGATCAACTGGAGCCAGACGCTGGACAACGGTGGGCTGGTGGTGGCGGATGAGGTCAAAATCCAGATCGGTGCCGAGGCGGTGAAGGAATAGGCCTGAAACGGCCTGTTTGACGGGATTTAGTGCAGGGCGGGTCCATGGGCCCGCCCTTGCCATTTCTGGTGGTTGCCGCGCCCTTTTTCCTCTGTACGGGGAGGTGAAATCGCACTATCTTTAGTCCCGTGGGGTTTCACTCGTTGATGCTCGAACTTCAAGGAGGTCGTGTCATGACGCTTCTCACCCGTCGCGCCATTCGTGTGCTTACACTTGCCGTCCTCGCCAGCGTATGCCTGTTCACCGTGAACG
>DAISJM010000102.1:0-5661 GCA_036821485.1 Verrucomicrobiota bacterium
CCGAGCGGGCGAAGAGGCCGTCGGCGACCAAGGCGTGGAGGTGGGGATGGAAGTCCAGGTACTCGCCGAAGGTGTGGATCGCCATGACGATGCCGGGCAGCCCCTCGGGCAGGTCGAGGGTGGCGCGCAGGTATTCGAGCAGGCACTCGTGCGCCAGGCGGCACAGGTCCTTGAGCAGGTCGCGGTCGAAGCGGAAGTACGGGCGCAGCATCTTGGGGATTCCGAAGGTGAAATGCCGGTGCGGGACCGGGAACAGGATCGTCTCGGACAGCAGCGCGCCGAAAAGTTGGACTTTCTTCTGGTGGCATGACGGGCAGAACCAGCGCCCCTTGCAGGAGAACGCCAGTAGGTACTCGTGCTTGCAGTCGTCGCATCGGACACGGGCGAACCCGCGTTCCAGGTCGCCGCAGTCGAGGAACTTATTCACCACCTCCGGGATGATGGGGCGCAGGAAGCCGAACCGCGATTGGTACCGCTCCTCGTAGGCGTCCAGAAACCGGTCAAAATTCTCCTGGAGGCATTGCCACAGGGGCGATGCCTTGGGTCGGCGCGGACGATAGACTTGATCCACCATGCCGACCAGTGTATAAAAGAGGGTGTGTCATCTAACGGCATACCCCTGAAGAAAGATTGAGAAAAATGAAAACGGGTTTCAGACCGCAGTACTATCGCATCCGGCGCATGGTCCAGATGGTGCACGAGGGCGCCGATTCCGGCTCTCTGCCCAACAGCACGGACTTCATGAACGAGTTCGAGATCTCGCGCCGCACGGTGGCGCGGGACCTGGACTTCCTGCGAGATGAGGAACGCGCCCCGCTGGCCTACGACGACGCCCGGCACGGGTTCCGGCTGACCGACGAGACCTACACGCTGCCGCCGGTGAGAATCAGCCGCAAGGAGGCCTTCAGCTTCGGTCTCGCCCGCAAGCTGCTGGCCCACTACGAGGGCACGCCCCTGCACCTGGACATGCGCTCGGTATTGGATAAGATCGCCGAGTCGCTGGAGGGCGATGTCACCATCGAGCCGGACTGGCTCAGCGAGCATGTCGGCGTCCTGCCGGAGGACCGGGTACGCATCGACCCGGAGGTGTGGGCGCAACTGGCGGGCTTCGTCGAGCGGCGCGAGGCGATCCGGGCGACGTACCAGACCTTCGACGGGCGGGTATCCGAGTACGAACTGCACCCGTACCACCTCATCGCCTACCACGGGAACTGGTATCTGATGGCTTGGAACGTGGAGAAGAAGCGTGTGGCGACCTTCGCCCTGTCGCGCTTCAGGCGAATCGAGGCGATGGGGCAAACCTTCACGCGGCTTGCCGGGTTCAGTCCCGAGACGTACGCCCGGCAGGCTTTCGGCATCGTCGGCGGCGAGAAGCCCATCAGGGTCCGGCTGCTATTCGATCCGAAACTGGCCGTCTACATCACCGAGCGGCAGTGGCACCCATCGCAGGAGTTCCTGGCGCGCGCGGACGGCTGCGTCGAGATGCGGATGGAGACGACGGGACGCAAGGAACTGGTACGCTGGGTCCTGTCCTGGATGCCGGACGTGAAGGTGCTCGCCCCGAAGAGCCTACGGGATCGGATTGCGGAGAAACTGCGGGATGGACTCCGTGCACAGCAATAAGATAGGATAGCCCAACAACACGCTGCTCACCTACACCTTGCCCGCGGACGGTCAAGGTGAGGGAGAGCGTGGGCGTTCGGCAAAATGAAGATGAGAAGATATTTCATAGTCGTGGTTCTGCTACTTGCAGGTTGCGCGCGCTATCCGAGCAAGGATCTGCTACAGAGCATCATGCAACAGCATGATCCCTTATCGTTGACTCTAGAGCCTGGCTACAACGACTACGTTCGTCTTGCCATTCTGAAAGATGGAACAGAAGTGGGAATCATTCAGTTGCAGGACGGGGCCACCGCGAAGTATTGGTTCCGATCCCACCATCTAGTTGACGATATGGGCGGAACATGGTTCCAGATGAGTGACGGCACGACAACATACATGGCAGGATGGTTCTGTTGCGAAGTCCAACTCCCGGAAGCACAGTTTATATCATTGGATGATCTGAAAGCTTTCATCCGTAAGCACCACGGCACCAGTCCATGATGCTACAGACCAACGGCTTGACTTGAGAAACGCCCCGTGTTGATGGTATAGTCTTGGCGTTGGAGGTGCTATGGGCAAATACGCAAAGGTATACGAACACATCATGACGCGGCGTTCGGACTCGAATGTGCCGTTCGATGATTTGTGTTCGTTGCTGAACCGTTTGGGGTTTGAACGCCGGGTGCGTGGCGACCACCATATCTTCACGATGGAGGGAGTCGAAGAAATTATTAACCTTCAACCCCAAAAAGGGATGGGCAAAGCCTATCAGGTTAAGCAGGTTCGCGATTTGCTACTGAAGTACAAGCTACGGATGGAGGACTGAAACATGGATCACAAATACGAAATCATCATCTTCTGGAGCGAGGAGGACGGTTCCTACGTGGCAGAGGTCCCCGAACTTCCCGGTTGCATGGCGGACGGCCCGACCTATCAGGACGCACTCTCAAACGCTGAGCAAATCATCCGCGAGTGGATTGAAACCGCGTCCGAGATTGGAAGGGCCATCCCCAAGCCCCGCGGGCGCCTTGCCTATGCGTAGATCATGCCGAACAACGCGGTGGAGGCGACGGGATACCGCCGCCTCACCGCTGACGTTCGGTGAGGAGATAGAGATGAAGAAGACATTTCTGGTGCTTGCTAACTCGATTCGCCGTGGCTGCCACTGTATCGCTGGCAGAGAGATGTTTCAGAGGGATGGCAAGTGGTTCTATGGCCCATGGGTTCGCCCTGTCTCTCAAACAGGTGAGGGTGAAGTTCGGACGAGTGAATGCTTGTGCGAAAACGGAAGTCAACCGGCTATTTTGGATGTAGTCGAGGCAACGCTAACGGGGAAGCAGGACTGTGCGCACCAACCAGAGAACTACATGATCGACTCATCCGTACGGTGGCACAAGATCGGCACAATACCAGGAAACAGTCTCGGCGTAATCGAGGAAACACCCGCTCACTTGTGGCTTCACCCCGGTACGCGAACTGACAGAATACACTCTGGCGTCGCCGTAACGTCGCTGGCTCCGTTTCAGTCTCTGTACCTGATCCGACCTGCGACACTTCACTTTCGCATATGGGAAGCCGATGATGAATTCCGCGGTGGCCCACACAAGAATCGCCGCGCGATCTTCATGTACGGCGGAACAGAATACAATTTGCCGATCACCGATCCCACAATGGATGCACGATATTTCCGACCATTTCCAGCGCTGAATCAACCGCCCAAAGAGATCGCGCCAACGAACCCCGCCAACTGTTTTCTTGTCGTGAGCCTTGCAGCCCCATTCAAAGACGGCTACCATTACAAGGTTGTGGCAACTGTTTTGGAGTACTGAGCAATGACTACGTTCTACACAGTCGGGCACTCGAACCACACGCCGGACACGTTCGTCGGCTTGTTGCGATTGCACCACATCACGGCCGTCGCGGACGTTCGCTCCGCGCCATACAGCCGCTTTGCTCCTCAATTCAACAAGGATGCTCTCGGGCCATTGTTGGGCAAACAAGGCGTTGCCTATGTCTTTATGGGCAACTACCTTGGCGCACGGCCAAACGATCCCATGTGCTACCGCAACGGGGCCATTGACTTCGCCCGGCTTTGTCAGACGGATTACTTTCAGGAAGGACTTGACCGGGTGCGGAAGGGTGCAGGTCGGTTCAATCTTGCGCTTATGTGCACTGAGAAAGACCCCATACAGTGCCACAGGATGATACTCGTCTGCCGCCACCTTCGAGCCACGACGACCGTAATCAAACACATTCTTGAGGATGGAGAACTAGAGGACAATCGCGATTCGGAGCGGCGGCTTATGGACGCCCTCCGTATTGCAACTACGGATTTCTTCAAGACTACAGAAGATCTTGTTGAAGAAGCCTACGATAGGCAGGGCGAGCGCATCGCGTATCATGAGGATGAAGAAGCCCGACCGGCACGCGAGTTCGCACACGCATAAGGAGAGACATGGCGATTCAACTGTTTACGATCGGTTTCACGAAGAAGAATGCAGAGATGTTCTTCACGACGTTGCAAAACGCCAAGATTCGGCGAGTCCTCGACATTCGCTTGAACAACGTCTCGCAGCTCGCTGGTTTCACGAAACGGGATGACCTGCGGTTCTTTTTGCGGGAGATTTGCGGAGCAGACTACCACCATCTTCCGCAATGTGCGCCGTCGGAAGACATTCTCGATGCATACAAAAAGAACGGCGGCTCATGGGACACGTACGTCCAGCAGTTTTTGCCCCTGCTTCGGTCTCGCCACATCGAAACGATTCTGACACCAGAACTACTGGACTTCGGTTGCCTCTTGTGTAGCGAACCGACACCGGAGAAGTGTCACCGTCGATTGGTGGCCGAGTATCTGAAGGAGCGCACGCCCGGACTATTTGTCACACATCTGTAATCAATCCGCGGAGGATCACGCATATGAGCGAACGAGACACATACAAGTACGTATTCAAGGTCGGAAACAAGATCGTGCATGGTGGGATCACAGAAGACCTTGAGCGGCGCGAACAAGAGCACCAGCAGAAGTGGCGCAAGGGCCATATCGTTCAGGTTGGGCGAAGGACCACAGAGGAGGCGGCGCGAGCATGGGAGCAAAAGAAGGGTTTCGCGTAGAAGACGAGAATCCAGACCACCGAACCAACGCCTGGAACACTACGCCGGTTCCGCTTCGCTCCACCGGCGAGGTTCAGGCGTGACGTTCGCTGCGTGACGATGAACTGGAGACTACGTGATGAATGACCGCTTGTTCCCAAAGCCAGAGATACCGTGTGAATGCGGCCATGTCGCTACGCTCTGCGTTGTTCGCGGCGGGTGTTACTATCTGGCCTATGTGTGTGACAAATGCGGACGTGGGGGGAACTCTGCACGCCAGAGTTCCGGGTTTCCTTCACTTGACACCGTGCGTCAAGCACTCGATGGACCTGACTTCGATCAATTCATCAAGTACGACAAAGTGAGTGAGCCTGCTTTCCGGACGTCCTGGGAAGAGATCAAGCAGAGGATAGACAGGAACCAGCCGTGGAAATGTCTTCCGTCAATTGGTGACTTTGTCTGAATGGAACAGAGAATGGACGTATCATCCATAAACGCGCGCCTGATTGAAGCGGGCATGATCGACGACTTCGCGCGCCTGCCAGAGAGAAGCACTAGAGAGGAGTTACACATGAAAGATCCGAATAAGCCGAGAGACGACTCAACACCGCAGACGGATCCCATTGAGTATGAGCAGGAGTATTGCGACACTTTGGATTCATGTGTGAATTCTGACGATGATGAAGGAGAAGACCCTTTTGGGAATCCTATCGTCGATACATGGAGCGATGATGATGGTGAGACATGGTATGAAGATGATAATGGAGATACATATACTGAAGAAATGGGTCCACCCTGTAACTGGCCCGACCATGATTGATCCAAAAGCATCACGGATTTTTGCAACACTTATGGTGCGAAAAAGACCCTAACAAGCCCTCTCATGCAACGTAATAGCGTGCATGGTGGGCGACGTTGGCAATGTGAAATGAAACTTAAAAACGCCATTCATAATCTCGTTGGAGT
>DAISJM010000103.1:0-5461 GCA_036821485.1 Verrucomicrobiota bacterium
CGATCAAGCTCTTCGACGAGCGCCGGGACCAGGACCAGGACCGCCACCTACAGCAGTTGGCCAAGGAACACGGCCTGATCTTCTTCTTCCGCTCGGATTGTCCCTATTGCCACGCGATGGCCCCGACTATCCGCATGCTGGCCGAGAAGTACGGCATCGAGGTGCTGCCTGTCTCGGTCGATGGGGCTGGGATTCCCGACTTTCCGCAGTTCCGCGACGGCCGCGCCCAGGCCGCCGCTTGGGGTGTTGAGAAGGTTCCCGCCTTGTTTATCGGCTCAAAGGCGACTGGAGATCACGCGCCCATCGGCTTCGGAATGATGGCCTTTTCCGAAATCGTGAATCGCATTTTCGTATTGACCGGCACGAAGCCCGGCGAGCAATTCTAAGGAGGCCGCTATGCGCTTGAAGAAAATCACCGCTGTTGTTCTGGCCTGCACTCTGACCACTCAGGCCAGCGCTATCACCATGCAAGAGCTGTTTGATGGTGTGAATGCCAATGGCAACGTGTCGAACCCGGCTGCGCTCCAGGGGCAGACCATGAATATGTACACCGGAGGCAGCATGTTCATGCGGATGCCCAACCGCACCTACAACATGGCATCGCTCACGCCACCGAGCTGGAATGCTGGCTGCGGCGGCATCGACCTCTTTATGGGCGGCTTCTCTTTCATCAACAAAGACCAGTTCGTCGCCATGTTGAAGAACATTGGTTCCAATGCGCTGGGTTACGGCTTCAAGCTCGCTCTCCAGAATCTTTGCCCCACGTGCGACAACGTGATGCAGGCGCTCCAAGCCACTGCCAACCAAGTCAATCGTCTCAACATCGACTCGTGCGAGGCCGCCAAAGGGATTGTCAATGCGACCGCCCCGGCTGCTTGGGAAAAGGGCCGCCAGAACTCGGCGATGAATTGGGGGGTCTTCACCAATGCCTACGAGAACATCACTGACGCTTGGACCAACACCAAGAACTCTGAAGTCAAGGCCAACCAAGCCATCAACCAGGCTGCCTCTTCCAATCCCGAGTCTCGTGACTCTCTACCGCGCGGGAACGTCGTTTGGCGCGCTTTGAAAAAGCTGGATGGAATTGACGACGAGCACCGCATGATCCTGATGTCTATGGTGGGAACAAGCATTTTCGACACCACCAACGGCCCTAAGCCACCCGTCTTTCTCCCCAAGAAAGACATCACCGTTCAGCAGCTCGTGGGATCACAGGATACGGCTCCTACCCTCAATCTCCCTATCTATCGTTGCGACACCCTTGATGAAGATGGGTGCCTCCATCCGACCGATGGCGTTTCGGCGAAGGAGACGCGCACTTTCCGCTACATGGTGCGCACCAAGATGTGGGACATCACGGATCGTATTGCGGGCCGCACCGCCCATCCGAGCCCCGAGGAGCTTTGGAAGTTTCTCAACGTCACCGACCTGCCCATCTACAAGATGCTCGCAGTTTCGACGACGCTCAACAACACGGGTCTCGCCGACAACCTTGTGAATCGCTACCAGGACCTGATTGCCGCCAAGTATGCGGAGGTGTACATCCAGCGCGCGGTTGCCGATCTGAATGCCGCCCTGGGTAAGTACATGACGACTGCCGGCGATCCCGCCGTCAACGAAGAACTCAAGCGGTTTCACGACGAGTTGGCGAAGTTGCGCAACGACGCGCGCAGCGTCCTTGCTACGGCCTACACCCAGACCATCAGTACGTACAGCATTGCTCAAGAGGTGCACTACATGGAGCGCGCCCTGAATGCCAATCTGTCGCAAACGCTTCGCAACTCTCTTGCCTTCGGCAAGAGCCTTCGCTAAGAGGTTCGGCGATGATCGACATCGAAATTCAAACCTACTGGAACGTCGAGACGTTGTACTACGTCTTCAATGCGGTTGCCTCGATCATGGCCGGCGCTGGCTTCGAGGGCCTGATGAAGATGGTCTTCCTCTTCGCTATCGGCATCGGCATGTTTGCCTACGCGGGGAACAAGCAGCTCGAAATGGCCAAGTGGTTCATCCAGGCCCTTGTCTTCGTCAGCATCCTGAACCTCCCCATCGCTCGCGTTGGGCTGACCGACAAGACCGGGTTGGAGCCGCCGCGCGTGGTGGACAACGTGCCCTTCGCGTTGGCAATCGTTGGTCAAACCACCAATCTGGCCTTTGGTTTCCTGACGCGGACTTATGAAACCGTCTTCGGTGTGCCCGAAGAATTGGGCCTGCAAAAAGGGGATGTGGGCTTTGGGCACCGCATCCTGAAGAACGTCAATAACGCCACAGTCCGCGATCCGCAATTGCGTTCCGATCTCATGCAGTTCATCAAGGAATGCACGATCTATGACATCAAGGACGGTGTTATCAGTGCGCAAGAGATCGTTGGTGGCACCGACACATGGAACACGATATTTACCAACACCAGTCCCGCACGATTCGTCACCTACGACACCCTAACCCCGGAGCCCCAAACCGCGCCTTGCACGGACGCAGCCCAGGTACTCAAGGATCGTGTTGCGGATGCTGTGGCCAAGGCGCAAATCTTCTACGGTAAGCAGGCGTTTTCGCGGGCTTCAACCGATGCCATCGCGGAAAGCATGTTCGTATCGGCAATCGGCACATCCTACGACTGGATTCTCAACAACTCATCCAATGCATCGACCGCGCTTCGTCAGTCGATGTTCAACAACATCTGGAAGGAGGCGGGCGCGGAATTGCCGGCGCTGCTGAACGATCCAGCGCGTGTGGCTGAAGTGAACGCGATGATGTCATCGGCTCAGGCGGCCCGCCAGGCTGCCGGCGCCAACGCTTCAATCAGCATCCTCGCGCAAGAAACCATCCCGCACATGCGGAACTGGCTGGAGGCAATTCTGTACGCCATGTTCCCGATTATCGTGGTCATCATGGTGATGGTCTCTGCCCAGGGGTCAAAGCAGGTGCTGGGTGGCTACATGATGTCTTTGGCGTGGATCGGTATGTGGCCCGTTCTGTTCGCAGTCATCAACCATCTATCCATGATGCACCTGCGTTACAAGATGCGGGCACTTGAGTTGGCCGCAGGCGCGGGCATTCCCTTCCAGCTTTCCGATGTCTTCGACGCGACTTTGACCGACGAGCAGTCGATGATCGGCTACATGGTCATCCTGGTCCCTTTCCTGTCGGCGGCGATCATCAAGATGGGGCAGGGCGGTTTCATGTCCCTTGCTGACAAGATGACGGCCAGCTTCTCTTCTCTCGCGTCGAGTGCCGGCTGGCAGGCGGCCAGCGGCAATCACAGCTCTGGCCAAGTTGGTATGGATACGGCGAGCGTTAACACCACCTCGATGCACAAGTACGACAGCAACATGGCCTTGTCTGGCGGTGGGGCCATGATCGGCACCGGCTCGGGCGGGATGGCCACCATGGCACCAAACGGCGCGGTGGCCATGAGCCAGCTTCACAACCGCATGCTCCAGCAAATGGGTATGGATCATCGCTATGAGGCGGGGCGCAACCAAGAGGCGCATCGCACCGACATTTCGTCGGTGGGTGATCAGCTCTCGTATCGTCATGGCGATACATCGACCGGGAACAATGTCGTCGGCGCGGACAGGACACGGGGCGCTTATCAGCAGTCTGGTGTTGCTGCATCGACCTCGGAGCAGGGGGGGTACGGCGGCTCCCACACTGGCGGCCAGTCCTTTGGTAAGACCCATAGGGACAACGCCAATTTCCACATGCAGGCGGGTGCCAACGACAGCCTCGGCATGAACCTTGGCGTTGTACGACCATCTGGTGCAGCGCCTGCGGTCGCGGCTGCCGGCTCCGGCCCTGCTGATGCTCACGGTGCCGAGAAACGCATTGAGAACGGAATTCGCGGTGGCGGCGGCACGGACACGCAGGTGGCCAAAGCGAAGGATAGGTTCCGCGCAGCAAATCCCGGTGGTTCCTCTCCTGGGGGACTTGTAAGCCGTATAAGCGCTGGTCTTGGGCTTCAATCCAACAAGACGTATGGGGCTGCGCAGGGCCGGGATCGTAGCGTGGCTGACCAGCACTCCCAAGACGAAAGCGCCAGAACCGAACGCACTTTCCAGGTCAGTGGTCAGCGCGCCACACAAGACAGCTCGGGTAGGCAATCTCAGCAGACCAGCCGTACCGGCAACGACGCTGTGCTGTCTAACGTCGACGAGCGCTCTCATATCCGCGACGTATCAGATCGTACCGAGTACGGCACTGGTGACCGCGCCAACCGCAGCGAATCCAACAGCTTTACCCATCACCGGGATCTGATGGCCGATCCGTCCTTTATGGCGGCCGTGGCTGCCCGCAATGGTATGAGTGCCACCCGTTTCTATAGTCAGGAAACGCCAACCATCATGTCTATGGTTCAGGACTACGCTGCCGAGAAGGGTATGGTTAATGCGGCTCAGACGCTGAATACCAGTAATTTCGCGGGCGAAACCTTGCCGGCCAACAAGGCCGACCTGCAAGGCATATCCGACAGGGAGCGCAAAGAAATCCCGAACGACATCCGCGCAAAGCACAAACGCAAGGCTTCGGCAACAGGCGCCGGCAGCACCGCGCCTGTCAGCACAAACACGAGCACTCCGAGGATTGTTGGGCAATCGCGCGTTGCTGTCGAAGGGCAGCTCGATCCGAAGAACAAAGACAGCATCCCGGCTCGCGCTGGTGCGCTGAATGACAACGTGCATGCCTGGGCCAGTCCGGACAAGAAGGTTGGAGAGGGACGCCCCAACCCGATGGGCGTGGTCGAGGATATGGAAGGCCGCGACATCAAGGACTCCGCCCTGAAGGCGTGGGACAAGCTGACCGGCGGCGATGGTACGGCAGACGGTGAAAAGCTCACCGACAACATGAAGAGAGAAACCAGTGCTTCGCCACGCATCAACTCTGGGACGAAGCGCTAAGTCATGGGGGCCTTGTGCCCCCATGGCTCGCTCAGTACAGAACGATCTGGCCGTTCTGGTCTTTGAGCACTGGCACGTATTCTCCAGTGGCTGGGTTGATGTCCATCGCTTGATAGAGCCGCCCTCCAGTGGTGGGCGGAAGGTCGCTGAATCCCTCGCTCAACCAACAGGCGAGCCAGTACGGTATCCAGAAGATCGAGCCCCCTACCATCATCATCCCGAAGCTGGCCAGCGTATGGTCCGACAGCAAGAACGCTATCGGAATGGGCGCTGCGTACAGCAGCCGTTTTCGCCACTTGTTCATGTTCTACCTCTGTTCCTCGATTATGAGATAGGTCCAGGTGCCACTTTCCTTCTGCTGGTTCATGGCCACGATACGCCATCCCTTCTCATAAATCTGCTTCACCGTCACTTTCCCCAGGTGCTCGCAATCGAACTTCGTGTCGTAGCCGGCGAAGTAGTTGGTACCGCAAACACCGCCCTTCGCCGGGCCTGCTTGGGCGTTGGCCGCCGTGCTTAGTGCTGTCATAATGAAAGCAAACAAAGTTAGTTTTTTCATGCTTCTGCTC
>DAISJM010000104.1:0-5247 GCA_036821485.1 Verrucomicrobiota bacterium
TGGAGCATCCCCTCCCGCGTCGAGCACCTGCGGTTCCAGTCCAAGGCAAAGCTGATCCTCGTGGTCGAAACCGCGTCGCTCTTTCAGCGTCTCGTGCATCACCGCTACTACGAGACCGCCCACTGCATCCTGATCTCGATGAGCGGTGTGCCGACGCGTGCCTGCCGGCGCTTCATCCGGCGGTTGGCCGACGACCAGCGCATCCCCGTGCTGGCCTTCACCGACGGCGATCCGTACGGCTACTGCAACATCTACCGCACGCTGAAAGTCGGCTCCGGTCAGGCCGCACACATCAACCGATTCTTCTGCGTACCCCAGGCGCACTACCTCGGCGTCACGCCGTGGGATATCAAGGATTACAAGCTGCAGGACGCCACTCACCCGCTGGAGGAAGCTGACATCAAGCGGGCGAAGGATGCGCTGAAGAACGATCCGTTCATCCGGCATCACAAGGAATGGCAGGCAGCGCTGGAGCACATGCTGCAGCTAGGCGTCCGCGTGGAACAGCAGGCCTTCGCAAAGCACGGCCTGAACTTCGTTTTGGAACACTACCTGCCGGAGAAACTGAAGAAAGCGAAGTTTCTCCCCTGAAAGCCAAGCGCAGTTTCGAAGGCCGAGGTAGGGCTGGCTCTCCGAGCCGGCCGTTGCGCGCTCGGCGAGCGCGCCCTACCTATTCCACTCTCTTCAACAGCTTCTTCTTGTACAACTGCCTGATCATCTCCACATCGAGGCCGTGGCCGGCTTTGTAGGAAATGACGTGGCCGGCAAATTGCCCTTCCTCGATCAGCGCAATGGCCGCCAGCAAATCCAGCGTGGCGCGATGCCATGCAGCCTCAAGCGACTTCCCTTCGTGTATGAGCCGCGGCTCATTGACGTAACCCTTGCGGCTTGCGATGAGGATGTTCTCGCGAGAATACCCCAGGTTTCGCGTGTCGGCGAAGATCTGCCCGATCGTGCTCACATACAGCATCTTGGCATAGGACGTATTCGTCCGCGCTTCCGCGCCCATCCTGAAATTGCGCGCATTGATCGGCACACGAATGCGCTGCTGACCGATCGCTGTCGTGAAATCCACGGCACAATCCAGCGTCAACTCCGGCCGCGCCGGATCACAAGGCTGAATGATCAGAAACGATCCGCTTGGCGACACGACACTGACAGTCTCGCGAACCGTGAAGTACTTTGCCGGGGCATCCACTTCTTTGACGCCGGCCTCATCGAAGGCCTCGACCAAATCCATGCTGCCCCGATTGAACAGCGGCGGATCGCCCGCATCGATCTTGATCAGCACGTTGTCGATCGCCATGCCGGCCTTGAGCGCGATGATATGTTCCACCATGCGGACGTAGTTATGTGGTGGCCCGGCTCGCAACACGATGTTGCTGACCACATCACCCGTCGTCCACACGTTGCGTGGCGAGACAGCGAACGGAAGAACGTCCTGCATGTCCGTGCGTTCAAACCACCAGCCTTCCATGTCGGTCGGCTCAATCGTGACGGTGCGGATGCTCTTATGAAAGAAGGTGCCCGGCCCCTTCACGGTCACCGGCTTCGCAACCGTCCTCTGCTTTCGGGCCACTGGCAGTGATTCGCCATCCGACAGATCCCAGTCAAGCGGCTGGCGCTGCCATAGCTCATACGAGCGCCGGAGTACATCCGCACTGCCCTGCAACAGGATTCCGAAAGGGTTGTCAGCCATATCCATCTCCGCTCTTTGCGCGCACTCTAGCCCGCTTGTTGCACGAGCGTCAACACGCTCGTATCACAAAGCGTGTAGGGCCTTCGCTCGTCGGAGGCCTGCACCGGCACGCCGCAAGCGGCGGCCCTACAAAGCCCGGAGAGGGAACAACTGAGATTGACAAGGCATGACGCCAGTGCGGGCCGTCAGATCATCGCGGCGCTCTGAATGGTGTCGCGAGCGCCAGCATCCTTGCGCCCATTGCGGTAGTCCTGCATGACCTTCGCCTTGCAGTCCGGACAGACGCCATGCGACATGGTGGCATAGGTGCGCTCATTGAAGAAGGTCTCCACCGTGTCCCACGTCTTTGCCTCGGTCTGAACCCGGCGGCAATACGAACAAAGCGTGATAGCACCGCGGAACGCGCACTTCCGGGGCAGGCACAGCGGGATCAAGGCCACCACGCCGATCAGCAGGACACCGAGGCTGAGCGATCCGGCGCGCGACCAGCTGACGGGGGTTTGAGGAAGGCCAAACAGCAGGGCGGGAAAATCCACGGCTTCGTTGATCCAAATGCCAGCCAGCAGCGCCAGGAAGCAGATCACCTGCCACTTGAAAAAGCGCGTCAGCGGACAGATCACCCGCTCGCCCGCATCCTGTTGTATCTGCACCTGCATGCTACCTATGAATAAACGCCGTGCAGGTCAAAAAGTTAAGATGGGCCCGTTCCCGCGGACAGCCAAAGAGCCCCGAAACATCGCTGCCACAATAACGGATTGATTTGCGCCCTCCGTTACAACATCATGGCCTTCCTGTTTCGGGGCGTAGCTCCTTGTCCTCCGTAGCTCGCAAGAGCGTAGGAGGAAGCCTGGCGCTGCGACGGTGCCGGGATGTCGGTAGCCAAGGAAAACATTTTTGAGTCGGGGCGTAGCTCAGCCTGGTAGAGCGTCAGCTTTGGGAGCTGAAAGTCGTGGGTTCAAATCCCACTGCCCCGACCAGCCTTCGCTCGCAGCGCAGCGGAGAGCGAAGGCTGTCGCGACGTAGTCCCGCTGAGGGACGAAGGCGGACCGCCCTGATTGCTGCGAGCTTCGGCTCGGCACGCCATGATGAAAACCAAGTTTTACTACACATACATCATTCAGACCGAGTCATCGCCCCCGCACTTCTACGCGGGCTTCACAGAGAATCTGAAGCAACGACTCATCCACCATAATAACGGCGGCGACCCCCACACCTCCAAGTTCCGGCCTTGGCGTATAAAGACCGCCATGGCTTTCACGGATCGAAATCAAGCCTTGCGTTTCGAGCGCTATCTGAAGACCGCGTCTGGAAGAGCTTTTGCGATAAAGAGACTCTGACCGTCTTGCCCGCGGCGTCCGCTCAGGCTCTCTCTTCGGCATGGTCAAACCAGTGCTGCGTCCGCAGGCAGATGCGTACCAGCCAGAGCATCACCGGCACTTCGATCAGCACTCCCACCACCGTCGCCAGCGCCGCACCGGATGACAGGCCGAACAACATCGTCGCGGTCGCAATCGCCACCTCAAAGTGATTCGATGCGCCGATCATCGCTGCCGGGGCGGCATCAATGTAAGGCAGTTTCAGAAGCCTCGCCCACCAATAACCCAGCCAGAAGATCAGCATGGTTTGAAGAAACAACGGAATGGCAATCCAAAGGATCGTCAGGGGGTTCGAAAGGATCACATCGCCCTTGAAGCTGAACAGCAACAGCAACGTCGTCAGCAGCGCAATGATGGTGATGGGAGTCAGCACGTGCAGGAACTTCTCCTTGAACCAGAGTTCCCCCTTCGCCCGGATGATCCACTTGCGGGAGAAATATCCGGCCACCAGGGGAAGCGCCACGTAGATGCCGATGGAAAGCAGCAGCGCCTGCCACGGCACGGGCAGTCGACCGACGCCGAGCAAGAACCCTCCCAGCACACCGTAGAGCAGAAGCATCGTGAGGGAGTTAATCGCCACCATAACGAGCGTCAATCCGTCATTGCCACGCGCGAGATAGCCCCAGACCAACACCATCGCTGTACAAGGCGCAATACCCAACAGGATGCAGCCTGCGAGATAGCTCCGCCACAGCGGAACCTGCAGCATCTTGATGCCTTCGACCAGCACCACGACCCCGGCGCCATGCTGCGCACCAACGGGCAGATCAAGGCCGAACGGCATCTTGACCAGATCGACGGCATCCGCCCCGATGAATCCGCGAAACAGAACACCCAGAAACAATACCGCGATCCCATACATCGTGAACGGCTTGATCGCCCAGTTCACGAACAACGTCAGCCATACCGGCTTGCCACTTCTGCCCGCCTTGATGACTGACGCAAAGTCGATCTTAACCATGATCGGGTACATCATGAAAAAGAGACAGATCGCGATTGGAATGGAAACGACGGGCGCACCATTCACAAAGATCGACAGGCCGTCCAGCGTTCCAGCCAACCCCGGAGCCAGTTTGCCCAGCAGGATGCCGCCCACGATGCAAAGCCCGACCCAGACCGTCAGGTAACGCTCGAAGACGTTGGTCAGTTTCCGTTCGCTCATGACTTCAGAACCTCCGGCAACTTCTCCACAAACGCGCGAATCTCGTCACGTACCCGGTGGTAGTGATTCAGCGCTTCCTCTTCCGACTTCGCCGTCTTTGCTAGCCGGGGCGGATCATCAAATCCGACGTGCACGACCCGGGTCCTGCCGGGGAACCATGGGCAGGATTCGTGTGCGTGGTCGCAGACTGTAATCACGTAATCGAACGAGATGTTCTTCAGCTCTTCCACATGCTTCGAGCGGTGCCGGGAAATATCCACCCCAGCCTCCGCCATGACTTTGACCGCCAGCGGATTGAGTCCGTGCGTCTCGATGCCGGCTGAATACGCTTCAATCACATCGCTCTTCAGTGCCCTCGCCCACCCCTCTGCCATCTGGCTCCGACATGAATTGCCCGTGCAAAGGAACAGGATGGTTAGTCTCTTCTGATTCTCCGGCATTCGCCCTTCCTCCACATTCATCCGCGCGTGCAGCGTCTAGGGTGCGCTATAGATCAGCCAAAGCCCGCCAAGAATCACCAGCACGCCGCAGACCTTCTTGATCTTCACGGCGCCACGCGATGCCTCGTTCCACTTCAGGTAGTGCTCAATCCATTCGTAGGATGTGCCCGCCAGCACGATGACGCTGCAATGCCCCACCCCATACATCAGGAGAAGGAACGCTCCATACGGCCAGTTGGTGGCTGACAGTTTGAAGGTGACGGCGAGCATGGGCGCCATGAAGGCAAAGGTGCATGGGCCAAGCGCCACGCCGAATACGAGTCCAAGAATGAACGCTGCCAGCAAGCCCTTCCGCTTCATGCTCACCTGCCCCGGTCCTGCAAATCCCAACGGAATGATGTCCAGCAGATGCAGACCGATGACAAAGAAGATGATGGCTACAAAGTAGTTGCCCCACCTACCCACATCCCCCAGCATTCGCCCGGCCAACGCCGTCGCCACACCGATCATCGCGATGGTGATCAGGATGCCGACCGAGAACAACAGCGCGATCCAGAACGCCCGCTTGGT
>DAISJM010000105.1:0-5009 GCA_036821485.1 Verrucomicrobiota bacterium
CGGCGTGCCGGAGGAACTCGGCGAAATCCGGCCATTCGGCGGCTCGTTCGACGAGGCAACCCATGGCGACAATGGCCTTGAGCTGGCCATCCTGTTTCAGTTCCGATAGTTCGCGAAGTACGTCTGCGGCTTCCTCGCGCGCGTCGTGGATGAAGCCGCAGGTGTTGACGAGACAGACATCGGCGTCGGCCGGATCCTCGGCGAGTACAAGGCCGGCGCGCGCAAGATTGCCGAGCAGGCATTCGGAATCGACCGTATTCTTGGCGCAGCCAAGACTGACAAGGCTGACGACAACGGGTTCCGGCTGATGTTCGGTCCGCGGTTTCACGTCGATTGAGACTCTCGTGGCTTGAAGGAAGATTCGCGGCCGAGTTGTTCAAAGAGCTCGCGTTCGCGTGTGGTCAGGTGTTCCGGCACAACGATGCGCGTGATGACGATGAGGTCGCCCGCATCGCCCTCGCGCCGCGGCAATCCTTTGCCGCGAAGGCGGAGGTGCTGACCGCTCTGCGTGCGCGGCGGTAGATTCAGCGAAATCTGGCCGGCGAGTGTGGTCAACTTGACCTTGGCGCCGAGGGCAGCTTCCCACGGCGTGATGGGCAGATGCATCTCGAGATCGTGGCCATGCACGCGGTAGACAGGGTGGGGTGCGATGTGCACAAGCAGATAGAGGTCGCCGGAGGCGGCTCCGCCGCGACCGGGCGCGCCTTGTCCTGCCAGGCGGATGCGGGAGTTTTCCGTCGTGCCCGGTGGAATTCGCACATCGTACTGCTTCTTTTGCCGGGCGGGTCGTCCGGATGGGCCGACGCCCGTAGATTCCAGCATGATGGATTTCCGGGCACCGTGAAAAGCGTCCTCGAGGCTGATGGTCATCTCGGCCTCGTGGTCCTGTCCGGGCATGGCACCGTAGTAGTTCTCGCCGCCACGTGGGTGGCCGCGACCGCGGCCGGCTCCGCCCATGCGTCCGCCGAAGAAGGTTTCGAAGAAATCGCTGAACCCGCCCACGTCCTCAAAATCAAAGGCTTGGCCGGCGCCTGGTGCGCCGTGGAAATCGAAGTGCACATTCTCCCAGCCCTGTGGCGGGGTGAAGTCCTGACCGGCCTTCCAATTCTGGCCGAGTTCGTCGTAGCGCTTCCGCTTTTCGGGGTCGCCGAGGACTTCGTAAGCCTCGTTGATTCTCTTGAACTTGGCCTCGGCATCGCGTTCCTTGCTAACGTCAGGGTGATACTTTTGGGCGAGCTTGCGATAGGCCTTCTTGATCTCGGCGTCGGAGGCGGATCTCGAAACGCCTAGCGACTCGTAATAATCCTGGAATTTAACGCCCATGATTTGTTCTCTTACCGTCCGTACGTTAGCGAAAAACTCCGGGCATCAACAGTCGAAAGAGACCGGGATGCAGCACAAAAGGGCGCGACAGTGTCGCGCCCTCCTGTCTGCTGCCACGGTAGACCTGTCAGGATGTGATCTCGATCTTCCGTTGCCGCGACTTGGCCTCGGCGGTTTTCGGTACGGTGACCGTCAACACGCCCTTCTTGAACGAGGCCTTCGTCTTTCCCTCGTCCACCGTGACGGGGAGGGGGATTACCCTGTGGAATTCGCCGTAGGAACATTCCACGACGTGGTAGTTTCGCTTCTTGGTCTCCTGTTCCTGCTTCTTCTGCCCCCGGATGGTGAGCAGGCCGTTTTCGAGTGTGACCTCGATGTCCTTCTCATCCATGCCCGGGAGTTCAGCCGCCACGCGGACTTCGTCATCGGTTTCCGAGACGTCCACGCGCGGAGACAGGCTCCAAGCCTTGGCAGGGGCCATGCTGGGCATGCCCCAACCCTCGAAGAAGTTGTCGAAGAGATCATTCATGCGCTGGTGCAATTCGACCAGCGGATTATCTTCCTCGCGAGCCAGGGCTGTGTCCCTGTTCTTCTTCCACGGTATGATATTGCGTGTCATTGTATTGCACCTCCTTCCGTTTTTCTTAAGCGGACTCGACTGTGATTCTACGTGGCTGCTTCTCCTTGGCCTTGGGCAGGCGGATGCGCAGAACACCATTCTTCATCTGGGCCTTGATGCCTTCGCGGTCCACATCCTCCGACAGATTGAAAGAGCGGATGTAGTCACCGGCGACGTAGCCCCGGCGCAGGAGGGTATAGCCCTCGGCGGTGTCCGGGGTGCTGTGACCCGTCAACGTGAGCACGTTATTCTCGAGGTTCACCTCGACATGCTTGTCGTCGACGCCCGGCATATCGGCCGCCACGAATACGTCGGTATCCGTCTCGTAGATGTCGACGGCCGGCGTGTAGCTCGGCACATTGCGCGTCTGCTCGGGCGCACGGGCATCCTTCTCTGAGGCTGACTTCGTTTGGGTGTTTATCGCAGTCATGTGTTTCACCTCCATCATTCAGCTTGGACTTCGATCCGGCGGGGTTTGCTTGATTCCTTGCGGGGCAGGGCGATCCGCAGAACGCCGTGGCTGAAAGTGGCCTTCACGGCGTTACTCTCCACCTCGTAAGGCAGGCGGATGGCTCGAGAGAACTTGCCGAAGCCGCGCTCCTGACGATGGTAGACCGTTCCTGCCTGCGCCGTCTCGGGCTTGCGTTCACCTTCGATGGCCAGCGTATTCCCGGAGACGGTGAGACTCACATCCTTGGGGTCGATTCCGGGTACCTCGGCGGTCACGACAGACTCATTGTCGTTGGCCATGACGTTCACCGAGGGGAAATCGGATGGTGTGCAGGTGTAGTCGCTGAACAGTTGATTCACCGCCTGCTGCAACTGGCCCATCTCATCCCATGGGTCCCAAGTGATCCCGGCTCTGTTTATCATGATTGGCAATACCATGTTCGTATCCTCCTGATCTATTGTGTCATTACTTACAACCACGCCATATACTAGCATTGGCCATGCCAACTTTGAGTATTGTTATTTAAGTGTCTATACAGCAATCACTTATATATATTTATTATGCGCAGTAAATGGGTCATAGTGACTCAGCAACATAGAGCGTACCGAGTTGGCGAGACATAATGACACACTCTGCGTGCGATTTGTCATGCCAGTTGCCGTGGAATCTGAGGTGTTTAGGGGTGTCACGATGTGGTTGGAGGGCATATACTCGAACGCTGGCGACGTGGACATGGGGTTGCGTTGTTAACGTGGGAGGCTGGATAGTGATAACGACAACCAAGCCGGTGCGGATGTGTGCTGGGTGTGGCTTGAACCTTGGCAAGCGGTGCGCGGTGTTCGATCATCCCGTGGTTCAGTGGAAACACAAGATGTGCGTGGGGTTCAACAACGAGGCGATGTTGGAGGAGTACAACAGGAAGTCGCATCCGTCCGGTGCACGTGGCCGCAAGCAAGCGCGGGCGGAGAAGGCCAAGCTTGCGAAGACGGCTCCGCATCTCGATGGCAAGCGGCCCTTGGGCGGTGTGAAGTAGGGTTGGCGGGAGGCGTGGATGAGAAGCGACGGCATTCGTGTATTCACGGGCAAGGAGAAGGCGCAGATCGTTGGATCGATCTCGTCGGTCGACGTGCTATTGCGCATGGCGCGTTCCCGTAAACTCCCCTTTGATATTGCCGAGATACGTTTGGACCAGATGACACCGTCAGGCGGATTCTGGCAGGCTGCGGCACAACGGTTGGTCGAACGTGGCGTGCCGGTGATTCTCACGATTCGTTCTGCATCGGAAGGTGGGGGGTGGCGGTGGTCGGAGTCGGCGCGCGCTGCGCTGTATGAATTGGGCCTGCCGTATGTTTCTGCCGTGGACATCGAGGTTGGCAGCAGGATCTTTCGCCGGGTGACAGAGTCGGCGCATGAGCGAGACTGTGTCGTGATCGGATCCTTCCACGACTTTCGCGGTACTCCATCGAAGGCTTCGCTTCAACGTTTGGCGAAGCGTGCACGACGAGTGGGCGCGGATGTTGTGAAGCTGGCCACGATGGTTCGGAAGCCGGGTGACGTCGAAGTGCTGTCGCAGGTTCTGAGTGAAGAAAAGGGTGGCCCGTTGTGCGTGATCGGCATGGGCGACCAGGGCCAGGAGAGCCGGATACGGTTGCCGCGCGAAGGATCGTGTCTGGCTTACGGCTATGTCGGGAAGTCGGCAGCGCCGGGGCAGTTGTCCTGTGTGGAGCTGGTCGCTGCACTGAATTGACGTTGGCCCGGATGCGGTGTTAGAGCATATCGGGCCGGACGGTGCGTGGTGTGCATGGGATGTATCCAAGGAGGTGTGCATGCGTTCATCCATGAAGTGGCTGGTTGTTTTCTGTCTTCTTCTTGCCTCAACGAATATGGTCAGCGCGCAACTTGCGCGTCCCGTTGCCAGCGATTTTGACGGCGATGGCACGACGGACCGGGCGGTCTACTATCCTCCCCTCGGTAACTGGTACATCTGGCAGAGCCAGTCGCAGTCGGCGAAGACGATTCAATGGGGTTTCCCGGGGACCGAGCCGGTGGCGGCGGACTACGACGGCGACCACATCACCGATGTGGCTGTGTTCTATCCTCCCAGCGGCCAGTGGTTCATTTGGGAAAGTGCGTCGCAATCTTCGAGAATTGTCCAGTGGGGTTTCTACGACGCGATTCCCGTGCCGGGCGATTACGATGGTGATGGGCGGGCGGATCCGGCTGTGTACTACCCGCTTGCCGGCACGTGGTACATCCTTGAGAGCTCGTCGGGGAACATGCGCACGACGCAGTGGGGGTACCTCCAAGCGGAGCCAACGCCGGGCTACTACGATGACGATGCGAAGTTGGATCCCGGTGTGTATGGCACGGATTCCGGAAACTGGTATGTGCTGCCGGGGAATGATCCAGACGGTGCAACGTACTTTGCGGCGGGCTTTGGGTTGATGGATTTCCCCTTGGTGGGGTACTTCGACAGCGACCAGCTCACGGACCTTGCGATCTACTCGCTGGTCAACATGAGCGGGGGCATCGAGGCCCGCTGGTGGCTCTATGAAAGCATCGTCGGATACAGTTCCTATAGTTACACGTCGTGGGGCTTCGGGGCTGCCGAGCCCG
>DAISJM010000106.1:0-4389 GCA_036821485.1 Verrucomicrobiota bacterium
CCGCAACACCTACATCGAAGTCGCGACGTTTCGGGCGCACATGCCGCCGGATGCCCAGCCGGTCCCGGAGCACCTGTTCCAGAAGCGCGACGGCGTGATTGCCTCGTCGAGCAGCGGCAGGTTGAAGTCCTTGATGTCCACGAGTTCGAATTCGGCGTCGCTACGCTTCTTCGCGATCTCGTGGACCCATCGGCCGACGGCCTCCCCGTTGCGCCCCGGGCGTGTACTTCCGATGATGACGGCTATCTTGATCATGGCTAATGTTCTCCTGTTGCGGATCGTTTTTGTCACCACGCTTACTTCTTCAGCAACGCTTCACGAATGACCACCGCCTGATTATGCTCCTCGTCTTTCGCGGAATAGAGGAGGACCAGAAGTTTCTTCGTTGCGATGGCTCGCAGGCGGTTCAGATCGTCACGTCTCGACCGTAGTTCCTGAAGATATCGCAACCGAAAGGACTTCCATCTCGATGGTTCGTGATGGAACCACGTTCGTAGCTCTGTGGTCGGCGCGAGATCACGGAGCCATTCGTCCATCCGGAGCTTCTCCTTGGAGATTCCGCGCGGCCACAAGCGATCTACCAGGACACGGTAGCCCCGTGTTGCGCCCGTGTCGTCGTAAACCCGTTTCAGCACTATGCGCATGGCTGCATTCCTCCCGAGCACCGGCCCGGATACTCGCTGTCACCCATCTCTTTCCCTGAACATCTCGCGGACCGCGTCGATCTGGGCGGGTTCGCCCATCAGGAGCACCCGATCGTTTGCCTCCAACGTAACGCTGAAGTCGGGATTGAGCAGGATGTCCGTTCCTCGTTCGATGCTCACCACTGTCGCGCCCGTCGTCGTCCTTAGCTGAATCCCCGGAATGGACTTGCCGATGACGGGAGAGCGAGCAGGAACTGCGACTGCATCGACGTCCCGGTCGAGCAGCGCGCCAATGGTTGCGGGCAACGACGGGTGGTGGGCGGTCGGTGCCTCCCGGGCAAACAGATCGCGCACCTCGCCCTGCGCGCGCGCATAGACCCGCACCAGCGTGCGCCAACTCAAGCCGGTGACCAAAGCCACCGTGGCGACCAGCACGACGAGGGCGCGCGCAGAAGGCAGGAATGCGGAGCTGAGCAGAAATGTCAGCAAGGCCATGCCCGCGACGCCGAGGAACAGCGTCAGGGCCCCGACGAGGGCGCGCAGATGTCGTGCCCAGCCGGTCTGGTTGGAGGGGGGAATCGTCACCTCGGCCAGCAGCATGCCCAGCGCCTGCGTCTTGCGGAAATTGGCCACGTAGAAAGGAAGAGCCAGCAGGACCGTGGCCAGCCAGAGGAACCCGCGCCGGCTGTCCGGTCCAAAAGGCAGATCGACCATAACGCCCTCGTGCCGGGCCGCGTATCCGGCCCCCATGAACAACGCCGCGATGAACGCGGTGTTGATGATCACGAGGCGAAGCGAACGCCGCACTGTTTGCGCCAGTGGAGTGTCCGCCGACTCCTCCCGAAGCTGATGGATCCAGTGCGTGTATACCTCCAGAGTCTGCCGGATGTTCGCCGGCACCAGCCGACGCGCCAACGCGGCCAGCCGGTCCGCGTGCCGGATCATGTACGGGTTCACGATCACCGAGAGCACGGCCGCGCCCACGGCGACCTGGTAGACGTCGGGCCGCGTGGCCTTCAGGGAGAGCCCGAGTGCAGCGATGATGAAGGCAAACTCGGCGACCTGCCCCATGGCGATGCCGACGCGAAAGGAGGTGCCGAGGTCGTTTCCGCTCAGGTAGCTCCCCACGGAGCAGTTGACCCATTTCGCCGCTATGATGACCGCGGCGACGCCGACGATCGGCAGCAGGTACTGGACCATCAGGGCCGGCTGGATCAGCAACCCAATCGCCATGAGAAACACGGCGGTGAACATGTGGCGCAAAGGGGCCACCAGCAGTTCAATGCGGCCGATCAGGCCCGACTCGGCTGTGATGGCGCCGATCAGGAACGCGCCAAGCGCCAGGCTGAGCTCAAGCTGCACGGCAAGGAGGGACACGCCGAACGCGAGCGCGAGTACGACAATGACGAGGAGTTCGTCGTTGCGGTAGCTGGCCACTCGTGTCAGAAGCCGCGGAACCAGCAGCAGGCCGACGACAAGAACCACGACAAGGAAGACCGCAAGGATGGCCATTCGCGCGGCAACCGGACCGCCCTGCAGACTGCCTGTTGAGGCGACGCCTGTGAGAACGGCTATCAGCGCGATCGCGAGCAAGTCCTCGACGAGGGTTGTTGCGTACACGATGTGGGCAAAACGCTCCTGCGACTTGTTCAATTCCCGCAGGAGCTTGGCCAGCACCGTGGTGGAGGAGTCGCAAATCACGGCCCCGAGGAAGAGACTCTCCAACTCTCCCCAGCCGAACCAACGGCCGACCTCGTAGCCGATATAGAGCATCAACGTTACATCGAGGATTGCCGTGATGAACGCCGTTCGGCCGACGGCGCGGAGACGGCGCAGGTTGAACTCGAGACCGAGCGAGAACATCAGGAAGAGGATGCCCAAATCGGCAAGCGTCTGGATCGTCGCTTCGTTGTGAACGAAAGAGAACGGTGGCGTGTGAGGGCCGATCACGACACCGGCGAGAATGTAGCCAAGGATCTTAGGCTGGTTGAAGGCGTGGGCCACCAGCGCCGCTACGCCCGCCGCGGTCATGACCACGGCCAGATCATGGAGAAGCGCTGTCTCGCCCATGTGGTTCCACTCCGTTCCTGGGCCCGGCAGCTGTGTTTGCCCCGACCCATGCCATCATATTCGCATCCCGGTGTTCAACAATCAAGCCGACCCACAAAGCCACAGCGCGTAGCAAGGCGCGTTCTTCCTTCAGAAACGCCGCAGTACCGGCAGAAGGATCCAGCGGGAGAACGAACACCCGGACTCTTCCTGCGTCCCGTCCCGCCGCAAAGATGGCGCAAGAATCGGTGTAGGCGCTCTCTCGGAACTCGGAGGACCGGAACCGCCGGCCGAAGACGAAGAGTTCCACCCAGGTGCGTCCAGGAGCCTGATACCCCGAAGGAATCGTGTCCGCGATGGCTTGGAGCACGGCGTCAAGCGATGCGCGCTGTGCTCGCAGGCAATCCGCGATGGCAAAGAGGCAATCCAGTTCCTTGACGCGCTCACCCAGTTCCCCGGTGCGCCGCCGCAACGCCGTCTCGATCCAACGAAGCTCCGCGATCTGTTCGCGAAGTTCGCGGATTTCGCTATGCGCATCGAGCAACGCATTCCGGAGCTCGGCCTGCGCATCCTCTGCGAGGATTTCCCAATCTGTGTTCATGGATGCCCTGGTCCTCCCGCGGTTACAGGTCCCGGTGCCCCGCCGCCTCCGGCTGATAGGGCACGGAAACGATCCGAATCCTTCGCCTCCCCCCGGGCACTTCCCACTCGATCACATCGTCCACTCTGTACCCGAGGATGGCCGTGCCCACGGGGGACAGAACGGACAGCCGGCCCGCATCGATGCCCGCCTCGTTCGGGAAGACGAGGGTGTACTCCATCTCCTCGCCCGTATCCACGTCCACCAGCTTGACCCGGGAGTTCATGGTCACGACGGTGGCCGGCATCTCGCTCGGATCCATGGTCCTGCTTCTCTGTAGTTCATCGGCTAGCTTCTGCAGGTCGCCGCGATACCGGAAGTGAAACTCCCGCGCCACCTCCAGCAGTTCCTCGAGGCGCTCCCGATCTTTGACCGTTATGAGTATCTCTCTATCACTCACGTTAGTCCTCCCTGTCTCGCGGGCTGTCCGTTGCGGGCCCGGCCGTTTCTCCGCACGTCGTCAATCCGGTAGCGAAGGAGCCGCGACACAGGGCCCCACTCGATCGTGTCACCCATCCTGTATCCGAACAACGCCATGCCCAGAGGGGAGAGAACGGACACGCGGCCGTTCCCGGTGGCCCGCTCCGGGACGACGAGCGTGAACCTCATCCTGCTGCCGGCGTCCAGGTCCGTGATCTCCACCGTGGATCCCAAGCCGACCACGTCGCCCGGCAGGCCCCCATCGGACAGCACCCGCGCCCTGTCCAGTTCCGCCCTCAAGGCGCCCATGTACTGGGCAGTGACACCCCCCACGGAGCTTCTGTGGGATTCCAGCAGGGCGCGTAGCTTGCCCGCGTCACGGCGGCTGACACTAATCCTCCCACCGACTCGTGAAGTCATCGTCCACCTCTCTCAGTCCACGCGATTCGGCCGCAACGCATCTCGGGACCTGCGCGCGTTCGTCCTCAATGCCCTCTGACCGTGCGATCGGCTGGCGGCGTGTCCGTTCCGCGGCAACGGGCGGGTAAACCGGGGTGAACGTCCACCCCGCCTCGCGCGTCTGGCACCCGTCCCTGACGATGCCAGATCCTCCACTGACTCGGGCAGCGGATGCTC
>DAISJM010000107.1:0-4221 GCA_036821485.1 Verrucomicrobiota bacterium
TTTGGCTCCCCAGGAACAACCCTACCCGAACCGCTCTCGGCTCTCGCACCAGGCTGACGCCCCCGCCGCGACCGGTTTGACCTGTTCAACCGCCTTTTCGCCCCCCGGACCGGACCGGACCGCCAGCCCGAACCCGCCAGAGAGTCGCTACGCGACCGCCCCAGACGCCTGTTTTGACCACGCCGCCGGAGCGCTCATCGTCCGGAAGACCTACCGCCTGCTGGTTCCAGCCCGGCGTAAAGCCCCGGATCGATGCCGCTGACATCGCGCCTTCGCGATCCTTCCTGCCGTAGTGGTTCCTGTTGGACTTTGTCGGTTTTGCGCTAGCATTCATGGACGCGACCTGCTACATTCATCGCCAACACGTCTTGAACTGGTTAGATCGGCAACGAATCTGCCGGAGCAGGAGATCATGCAAGAACAAGAACGATGGCTATCGGTCGAGGAGATTGCCGCCCACCTGGGCGTCAATCGTGACACGATCTACAAGTGGATTGACCGGCGGCAGATGCCCGCCCACAAGCTCGGCAAGCTCTGGAAGTTCAAGGCTACCGAGATCGACGAGTGGATTCGCGCCGGGAAGGCGGCGGAGGACACGGAGCAGGAGAAGAAACCGAATGGCGATTGACCCGCATAGCATCGACGAGCTGCGCAACGGCATACGCGAGCAGATCGCGGAAGACCGGGGGCTGCTGGACAAGCTCCGTGATGAAGTCCGTCCGCTGGCTGCCAAGGTTCGTCGCATCCAGCCACGCTCCACGACTTCGTTCGCTTTGGTCGGCACCGACGGCGGCAACAATCGCATTCAGTTCGATCCGTTCCTCGTGCAGCTCGTCCGTGTCGTAGACTCGAGCAACAACGAGTACTGCCTCGATGTCGTCTCACCCACGATGGACATGGATCGCCTGAGCGCTCGTCAGTTCGACGGCTCCGGCTCGCCTAAGACGAGCCTCGGCCACCTCATGTCGTTCCTGGGACTGACGGACATCACCAAGATCAGTCACATGATACGCAAGCCGAGCGAGGATAGGCCTGTCAGCCCGACATGGGTTCAGGTGTATCGGGAGCTGGTTGAGTGGGCCATTCTCTTTCATATTCTCCGCACGAAGGACTTTGCCACGGACACGATCTTCGTGTGTGACGGCTTGCTGCGAAGCAAGATATTCGCCAAGGAGTATTTCCCTGCGATTCTCAAAGGCATCGAGAACGCGATCAATGAACACTATCGCCGGAGTCGCAGGCGTGTCTGTCTAACCGGCGTCTGCAAGTCCAGCAAGGTGCTCGACCGCTACCGTCTGGCCATGTCGCTCGAAGGCATCCTCCAGACGGACTATCCGGCCTTCGTGGAGGTGGATCGCGAACTCGAACGCAATGCCTACGTCTGGGACGAGTATGCGCGGGGCGGCGATGTGGATGTTGGGGGCGGCGAGGTCAACAAATTCGTGGGCGGCAAGATGTTCTTCGTGAAATTTGGCAGTCGTCCTAATGACCCCATCTGGCCCGTGGACATCTTTCTGCCTCAAGTGAAAGACGCCGCAGGGATCATCGGCTACATGCTCGCCGATGCGATCAATGGGTTCCCGGTTCCCTTCTATCCCCAGTGCCTCCAGAAAGCCCATGAGAATGCTGCCCTCGTGGATTTCGACTTCGACATTCTCCAGGACGAGATATTCCGGGGAATCCGAACCGCATTGGGCGACCGTGGCAGCGCCCTGGACATCTTTAGACTGAAAGACACTGACCCTGCGCAAAGGCGCTATGGATAGGAGGACGACTATGCCGCTTGAGCTTTTTCCAAAAGAACAGATCGTGGGCGTGTTTCGTGGGTTCCGCGAGGGCGGACTCGAATTCCATGCCGACCTCGTTTTGCCCTATCGAAGCGATTTTCAGTGCACGCCGATGCATGGCCAGTTCTTGCTCGTGCAGCTTGAAACACCGGATGAAGCCGTCTTGGGACGTATCACGGCGTTCTCGTCGGAAGGGAAACTCTCGTCCGGCGCTGGCGAGGAATTCAATATCCGGGCAGTCCGTGAGGACCGCGCCGTCCCAGAGAATCTCCGGGAGGATTATCTCAAGTACCGCGTGAACATCCGGGTTCTCGGCGTCCTCCGCAACAAGTCGAACGGCGACCTTTCCTTTGTCGCATCCCATCGCCGCCTTCCGCATGTCGGCAGCCCGGTTGCATTCCCGTCCGGTTCGGTCCTTCAAGATCTGGCGGGGCACAATATCCCTGGCTCGCCCATCGGCTACCTTGCCTTCGGTGAATACATCTATGCCCAGGGCGGCGATCAGTTGAAGGTCGAAGACTGGATGCAGGTCAAGTCCCCAGAAGTCCTCGTGAAGTTCGCTGTGGACAGCCTGGTCTCGCGTCGCTCGTTCATCTTTGCGCGTGCGGGATTCGGCAAATCCAATCTTAACAAGCTCCTGTTCAGTCAGCTCTACGCCACGACGCCGACCATCGAAAAGCGGAATCGCCATGTCCCCGTAGGCACCGTGATTTTCGATCCCGAAGGCGAATATTTCTGGCCCGACGACAAGGGCCGCCCTGGGCTTTGCGACGTACCGGCGCTTCAGGACAAACTCGTTGTCTTCACATCCAAGCGCAGCAGCAGCCCCTTCTATCAATCCTTTGTGGCTGGCGGCATCAAGCTCGACATCCGCCGCCTGCGGCCATCCGACGTGATCGGCATCGCCCTGGGCCCCGACCGGCAGGACCAGCAGAACGTTCGCAAGCTCCGAGGCCTCGATTCCGCCCGCTGGGAGGAGCTGGTCAACATCATCGACGCAGGCAAGAACTCCACCCCCCTCGACGACATCATGCGCATCCTCTCACTGGAGCGCGATCAGCAGCAGGCCGAGGCCCTCGCCGCCCGCGCCAACATGACCACCATCGTTACGATGCTCCACGACAAGAGCAGCCAACTCATGGACATGCTCATCTACTCCCTGTCCCAGGGCAAGCTCTGCATCGTCGACGTTTCGCAGATGCGCGGTGCGCAATCCCTTATCCTCTCCGGTCTGATCCTTCGCCGCATCTTTGACCGCAACCAGGCGGAATTTACATCCGACTCCCCGCAGACTATCCCCACCATCGCCGTGGTGGAGGAAGCCCAGACCGTTCTGAATGAGTCTGCCACATCTGCCGAACCTTACATCGCCTGGGTGAAGGAAGGCCGGAAGTACGATCTCGGTGCCCTCATGGTGACCCAGCAACCAGGCAGCATCCCGGTTGAGATTCTCAGCCAGGGCGACAACTGGTTCGTCTTTCACCTACTCTCGGCCGCAGATCTCTACAGCGTCTCGAAGGCCAATGCCCATTTCAGCAACGACATTCTGAGCGCGCTACTTAACGAACCGATCCCCGGACATGGCGTCTTCTGGAGCTCTGTCAAAGGCAAGTCATACCCTATCTCGCTTCGTGTCCTGTCCTTTGAGAACATGTACCCACGCCTGGACCCGGACTATAATCGTCCCGCCGCCGAGACCTTTGCCAGGCGCATCCTCCGCGAGTTTCCCGCACCTGCCGCGCGAGAACCCGCTGCGCCGCCGGTTCCTGGCCAACAACCCTCCGCACCCGCCGGTCCGGCCCAGGCGCATCCGCCGCAGCCACTTGTTCTCGAAGCTGAACCCCCGGAAGAGGAGCCCCACGACAATCTGGCGGCATTGCGCGGCGCATGCGTCGCTGCGCTCAGAGCCGACGCCCGACTACTGGACCGCATTCGTGGTGATGGTGCTGCCTGGGGTTCAATCAAGGCCCTCTTCAAAAGCACGCTTCCCCAGAACCTGGACAACCAGGACGACATGGCCTACCGCATGGTTGTCACCGCCTTGAACGAGATCATCGGCCCGCAGGATCAAGCCTGGCATTCTTTCAGAAATGCAGAGAGCAAGACGTATGTGAAGACTGGTCCGAACCCGAACCCAAGATGACAAGAGCGCTTCCAGATAAACGGAACAGCGTGCTGAACGGGATATGCCCGTACTTCACGATGTTTCCGCTTGAGTTCCCGTACCGCGTGCTGCGCCAGCATGCCGGTAGCGGGGCCAAGGTGCTGGACCCGTTCTGTGGGCGGGGCACAACCCTCTACGCCGCCCGGATGCTCGGAATGCCCGCCTATGGCATCGACAGCAATCCTGTCGCGGTCGCAATCAGCCGCGCAAAGCTCGCGAACACCACGCCGAAGGCGAGCAGCAACTTCAGTGCAAAGTCGAGGTAGTCCT
>DAISJM010000108.1:0-4011 GCA_036821485.1 Verrucomicrobiota bacterium
TATGACCTGCGGTTCAGCGACGCCGCCGGTCTCCCCATCCCCGTAACCGTCAACGCCGGGTCCACCCGCGGCCCCCACGCACTGGGCACCAAACTATGCAGGGCTTACTGGATGGTCGGCGCACAGAATGACGGCTTCAACCGCGGCTCTGTCTTCTGGGATCGCACGGAGGTCTACGACACGGTGGCACCCAACTCAGCGCTTGTTTCCGCGCGCCAAACCTCCACCGACGGTTCAGGCATCGTGACCCTCACCAACACGTTCTATGACATCAATGGCACCTACGGTCGCCTGCTCATCCAAGCCAGCACCAATGCGGGCACAACATGGTTCAGCCCCAAGATAACATCGGTGACATCGAGCTACCCGACCGTTCTCTCCAGTACGCCGGATCGCATGACCGCCCTTTCGATTGCAACCACCAATACAACCGGCCTTGTCGCTTCCAACATCATCGCCTTCACGTGGGACACCAAGGACGCGGGCAACGGCGCAGACCTGACAAATCGCCGCCTGACCAACTGTCTCATCCGCATCATGCCTGACGATTACGATGTGGGCGGCCCCACCGTCACCAGCACACCGTTCACCATCGACAACGAGGCTCCCTCGGCCCTGGCTGCCAGCGTAATAGCGGCAGCGGGTGCTTCGTACGTCATTGGCGACGCCATTTCCGCAACGTGGTCTGGCTTCGCAGATGACGCCGGCCTCGGCGGCTACTACAGCGGATGGCAGGACGGCGGAGGATCGACGGCCGGCACATGGTTCGTAGACACCTATGGAACTTTCTCCGGGGCCACACCTGACGCCATCAACACGATCTACCTCTGGGCGGCCGACGTATATGGAAATATCGGTGGCTCCGTGTCAGACCAGGTAATTGTGCTCAGCCTTGAAGGCGATTTCGATGGCGACGGCCTTGTTAACACCAACGAGGAGCCCTATGGCGCCAGCCCCGTGAACAGCGATTCGGATGGCGATGGCCAGCCTGACGGGTGGGAAGTCACGTGGTCCATGAGTCCAACCAACGGCAACGATGCCGGCGTGGACACCGATGCCGATGGATACTCCAATCTCAGCGAGTTCATCATGGACACCTGCCCGACATCCGCGCTGTCCTCCCAGCAACTTGCCGCCAGCCCGACTGTCGACGAAATCGCGGGTTGCCGCATCATATGGAATTCATCTACGACCTGCGTCTACAGCCTCTACGGAAAGGACGAAATCAGCCTGCCCTGGCAACCCGTCGCCGGGTGGACCAATCTGGCGGGCACCGGGGCCAACATGGTGTACACGGGGGCCGAACATTCGGTCACAACCAGGTTCTACCGCATTGGTGTGGCGCGCCCTTGATCGTGGCGATGCGCAAATCCTTCCGCCGATGACGCCGCCAAGGCCGCAACGATCAAAGCGCCTCCTGCCAGGATGGGCGCAGTCACTTGTTCACCGAGGATCAGCCACGCAAAAACGGAGGCCAGCACAGGCTTCATAAAGAAAAACATCGCGCCGCGTGCAGCTCCAAGCCGCGCCATGCCATGAAAATACAGGATGTACGCCAACGCTGTGGCGCCCACCACAAGGTAGGCCAGCTTGATCCACGCCATGCCGCTGATAGGCGCGAAGGGCGCCCCTTCCAGCGCCCAGGAGAACGGCAAGAGCGCCGCGCCGCCGACAATGCCCGCGCAGCAGGTGATCACTCTCGCGCCATACCTCGACAGGTATTTCTTCGAAAGCACCGAGTACAGCGCGAAAAAGACCTCGGAGGCCAACATGAGGAGGATGCCCCATCCAAGCGCGAAGGGCACATGCCCATCCCTGAACGCCATCACCCCGACACCCACAACTCCAATAGCCAATGCGGCCTTCCTCCAGAACGTCACGCGCTCCTTCAATATCCACGGCGCAAAGAGGGCAATAAACACCGGATTCGCACTGAAAACTATCGCCCCGATATTCGCCGGCAGGTAGCGCAACGAAAGATGATAGAGACCGATAGCCAACGTCACCCCGATCAGCGACATGACCAGCAGGGTGCCTGCGTCACGACTCGTGAACAGCTTCTCCCTCATTCGTAATTTCTGAATCGACGGGATCAGGAGGATCAGGCCGGTCAGTTCGAAACGAAGGAAGGCCAGCCGCAAGGGAGGGATCTCAGGACCGATCAGCTTGATGAAAACCTCGATGGTGCTGAACAGCCCGATGGCCAGCGCCATGGTAAGATAACCGAGCCCCATCTGATGCCGAGCCGTTTGTCGAAAGCTCACGGGGCCATGTTCCCTCAAGCCGACTTCATGGGCAAAACAAAAGAGGCCGACGGACACTCATGTCCGCCGGCCTCCACAAAGGATTCACACAAGACTACTTCGCAGGAGCCGCCTCGGTCGGGGCTGCCGCTTCGCACGACTTGTCCTTCTTGGCGGACTTGTCGCACTTCTTGGCTTTCTTGGCCTTCTTCTCGGCCTTCTTTTCACACTTCTTTTCGGTCTTCTGCGTGTCGGTCTTCTCTTCCTTGGTCTCGGTCGTCTTGCAGCCTGCCAACCCGAAGCCCAACGAGAGAACCACCGTCAGAACCGTCAGCAACTTCTTCATACCTTCTCCTCCTTCTCTTGCTGTGTCTGCCACCGCGACGTCCCGAGCAATATACCCAAACACGGGCGGCCCGGAAAGCCGTTTTGTCACGATCTCCGGGCCGCCAAATAACTCAACATTCTGTGCGGACTATGACTTGCCACAAGCTGCTTTGCAGCCGGGTGATCCCGCGTCCAAGCCACACTTCGAACACTTCACGGCGCCGTCCTTGCAGCATTTGGCCGAACCGCAGACTTCTCCGCACTTCGGGCAGATCATCTCGGCCTGACCCTTCTGCATCTTACAGCACCCCTTGGACGCCTTGTCGCACGACGCACTGGCCTTGCCCATCGGACACTTGCCCGATGTCTTCTGATCCGTGGTCTTGCATCCCGCCATCACCAGCCCTGCGGCAAGCACCAACCCCAAAACAACCACCGTCATCTTCTTCATGCCATGCTCTCCTTCTTGTGTTTCTTCTCCACGCAGTCCGACAGCCAGCCCTACTTCTCAAACCCAAGCTTGTGTAACTTCGGGTTGATCACAAACTGGCAATACGGTGCTGCCCGGTTATCGTTGAAGTAGTTCTGATGATGGGCGTCCGCTTTGTAGAAAGTCGTCGCGGGAGATATCTCTGTCACAATCGGCTTTTCAAAAGCTCCCGACTGCGCCACCTCGCTCTTCGATTTTTCGGCCGCCGCACGCTGGGCCTCGGAATGATAGAAGATGACCGAGCGATACTGCGTCCCCACGTCGGCACCTTGCCGATTCAACTGTGTCGGATCATGCGCTCTCCAAAACCAACTCAATAGTTCCTCGTAGGACACCCTGGAGGGATCGAATTCAACCTGCACCACCTCTGCGTGGCCCGTGCGACCGGTGCACACATCTTCATAGGAGGGATTCGCCACATGCCCACCCATGAAGCCGCTGACCACCGACACCACACCCGGAAGCCGCTGGAATACCGCCTCCGTACACCAGTAACAGCCGCCGCCAAATGTTGCCTTGTCCGTCTTCACCTCCACCCCCCGCGCAAAGGGCGCAAATGCCAGCCATGCCAAGACCAGCCATCCACACCCGCCTGCTCTGCCGATTGCCCTGTGCATCCTTCATCCTCCGAAGACTCAATATCCGCCCGATTTGCCCATATTCAACCCCCCGCAAAATCTTGCCTTTCCACACGCGCAAAGCCATCTTGGAATCATGAGCGACACCTACACCCCCTCCCGTTTCGACCGGGAGGCCGCACAGTTTGATTCGGTTCCGGCACGCGTCGACATGGCGAGGGCCGTTGCCGATACGATCGCACGTGCCGTGCCGCTGAACAACCACATGAGTGTCATGGATTACGGTGCAGGAACAGGTCTTGTGTCCCTCCGGCTGCAGCCGCTGGTGAAATCAATCGTGGCCGCGGATTCCTCGCGCGAGATGCTCTCGGTG
>DAISJM010000109.1:0-3909 GCA_036821485.1 Verrucomicrobiota bacterium
CACCCCCGCTTCAAACACCTGCCGGCTCACCGAAACCATTTCCGAAATCTTGGCGTTGAACAGAATGTTGCACAGTTCCTCAACGGTCTTCACCTGGATCACCAGCCGCGGAACATCGCCCGCGTTCGGCAGGGCCCCCACCGCATAATGCTCAAAACCGAAAGCAAACCGCGACGGCAAGGCCACGCCGGCTTCCCCCGCACGCGTTCTCAGCCTTTCCATCGTCTTGCCCAGCAGCAACGGAAACTCCGCCGGCTCCATCTTGACCGGCTCAATCTGCCCTTCCTTCAACTCCCCGTAGAACCCGTCAAAGTATCTCTGCAGCACGTCGAGGTTCGTCTGCACCAGCAGAACATTCTCTTCCGAAGGGAAAGGATCCCTGGCGTACAGGGCGTCCAGCCGCTGTTGAGACGCACGCAAATCCGAATTCACGCTCTCGTACTTGCTGCGGAAACGAAACAGCATGAACAGCGTGACGAGCAGCAGAATCCCGGCAATGCTGCCACCGACAATCAATACCATGTTTTTTCTGAAGGTCATGAGCTGATCGGCTGCTTAAGTTTCACTTCGATCCTGTACTGAATCACGAAATCATCCGGTGCCGGCGCCGGCTGCCAGATAATATCCGTCTCCGGCCCAAAGAGTTCGCACTGGCGAAGCCTGTCACGAAAATCGCGAATAGGACTCTCCGACGTTACCTTGTCCCTGTAGCCCAGTCCCGAAAGCTCCACGCTCTGAACCGAGCCTGCAGCCGGAGCCCCTTCCTGATCCTGCACGTAACCGGGTTGTCCCTCAGTCGGGCTCGCTTCGGCCACCACCGGCTTCACCGAGGTCAGCCACATGCCGTCCGGCAGGCAACCCTGAATCTGATCGATGATGCGCAGCCACTCGGTTCGACGACCACCCAAACCAAACAGGCTGTTGACCTTGCTACCCACATCGCTCACCTGCTGCTCTGCCTGCTGCAGCCGCGACTCGACAGCCTCCAGCCCCTCGACGCGCGTGCGAATCTTTCCCAGCCGCTCCTGCGCGAGCGTGGTCATCTTGATGAAATAGCCACACCATACCACCAGCACGAGAATCAGTCCGACCGCCGCAAGAACAAACATCGGATGCTTCTTCCTGAACGCCTTGTCGGCGAGAACCTTCGGCGGCATCAGGTTCACTTCGATCGGGCAGGTCAGCACGCGCCTCAACGCCAACCCAACCAACTGCCCCATCACATTCGCCGCACGGCCGATCTCTTCCGCTTCGATCGTCTCGCTGACCGCCACATTCAGGAAAGGATTCAGGTAGTCGACGTCCACCTTCATCTTATCCTTAAGGAAAGAGTCGGTGTACGGGATCACCGAGGTGCCGCCCGCCAGCAACACCAGCGATGGCTGCCGGCCGGCCTGCTGGCTCCGGTAGAAATTCACGGACCGGTTAATCTCGGCGTGCATCCGTGTCATCACGCTGCGCACGCTCTTCGACACCTTGTCCACCACTTCGCTCTTCGGTCCCTCGTATGCGCCACCAAAGGCGACGAACGCGTGGGCTTTCTTCAGCTGCTCCGCATCCGGGAACGAGAGATTGAACTCCTGCATGATTTGCTGCGTGATCGCGTTGCCCGCCACGGGAATACTGCGGCTGAACACACGGCCCTCTTCAATGAAGATCAGGTCCGTCGACCGCGCCCCCATGTCGATCACCAGCGTGCAGGTCGGGAGCTCGTTGTAGTTGTATCGGACCGCGTTGTAGAGCGACATCGGCGCCACGTCCACCAGGTCCGGCACCAACCCCGCTGCCTCCACGGCCGACGTGATCTGCTCGATGATCTCCGCCTTGATCGCCGCAAGCATGACGTCGATCTCGCCCGACACGCCACCAATAAGCTGGTAGTCCCACACCACTTCCTCGATCGGGAACGGCACGTTCTGTTGTGCCTCGTAGAGGATGATCTGGTAGACCTTCTCGCGGTCCACCGGGGGGAGCTTCACGAATCGGGAGAAGACCGACTGCCCTGACACGGAAAGCAACACAGGACCGGGTTTCATACCTCGGTCCTGCATGATCTCCTTGATCGTCGTGCTCAGATAGGTCGACCGGTCGGCGTCGCTCTGGGGATCAATCTCCAGCGACGCGGTGCCAAAATTGACCAGCTCAACGCCACCGGAACGGAGCGCCACGAACTCCGCCATCTTCAAGGCGCTGGCGCCAATGTCCAAGGCAAGGATTCGTTCTTGTTTCAACATATGCAGGATTCTCTAGGAGCGGATCACCGGCCTCCAGGACCGACGGCCTTGATCGCTTCATAGTCGTCAAAGTTGACCATCGCAAACGGCGTCTGCATTCGATTCAACACATAACCATCCACCGGCGTGAGCTGCTCCCACCAGCGCTGCTGGGAAGCCGGCAGACTCTCCATGGCCACCACACGCCCCTGCGTCGTCAGCACCACCGCCACGCGCTCCACGTCCCCATATCGCGCCATCGTGCTCGGATGCAAATACATGTCACTCTTGTGCTTGCCCTTCTGGATGTTCACATACGTCACATCGCCCTTGAACAGCACGAACTTGGCAGGGCCACTCTTGGGCTTCATCAGCACGTAGTAGGTAAAGGTCAGATCGTCCAACCAGTCCGGTGCCGTCTCGTAGGAAGTTGTGATCTGGAACCAGTCACGCGTCGTCGCCATGAACTGCCCCTTGAGAAGCTGGTACTCCGGGGTCTTGACCTTGGCGGGTTCAATCTTCCGGATCTGCACCACCCGACCGGGCCCCTCTTGGGCAACGCCGATCAAGGACGAACATAGGAAGACCGCAATAAGGGTCAGCGACAGGTATAACGCTTGCGCTCGTCTCATTAAGCACCCCCGACGGATTGTCTCATACCAGACACGGGCATTCTTGAGCCGCAAATTCTTCCGGAGTATAGGCGCGCGCAATTAAACACGTCAACAACCGAAACCTCAAATGGTTGTGAAATTGTCTGGGTTCGCGGTTCAGGGTTCCCGGTTCAGGGTTCCCGTTCAGGGTTTGGAGTTCACTCCTTGCTCCTTGCTCCTTGCCACTTCCCCCACCCCCTTCCCTCCGACTTTCGTTCCCTTCGCTATCTTCTGTTCAAACTGGTCATTCGAACTTGGTCATTGGTCACTTCCCTCGTCTTTCCCCTTTATGCCTCTGTGCCTTTGCCCCGTTGCGCCTTCCTCATCCCCGCTATTGCCAGACACCTGTTTCGCGGGTACTTATAGGTATGGAGATGAGAGAGGGCCCCATGCGCCGAAACAGGCTTATTCTAGTCTTGGGCATGGCGTTTGTGGCTATGTCCATAAGCGCCATGGGGTACTGGGCCATGTCTGTTGTTGGGGATCATCAAGGGGCATGGAATCCCAACCCCGGCAACATGCGCCTGATTTCCAACAACACGTGGCGCACCACCCTCTACATCCCCGAGATGATTTCCAACCGCTATAAGTTTGCCGCCAATCAGGACTGGACCACGCAATGGGGCGATACGAATCAGTCCCCACCCTACACGATCCCCATCACGGGCGTTGCCGAGGTCGTCACCGGCGGTGGAAACGATATCGTACACCGCCCCGTCGAGGCGGGCTTCTATATCTTCACCTTCAACGACTCTTCCCGCGCCTATCGCATTGAACGCATGCCGATCTACGGCACCAATGTCCTGCGGAATACAAGCTTTGAGGATGAGGGTTCCGGTACCTACGCGGCATTTAACTGGGATTGGGACCGCCCCGACCAACATGGATCGACTTGGGGCCACGTTTCTCGCGAAAGCTGGCGCGCGCACAGCGGCTCATGGGAAGGCACCATCAAAGGCCAGTGGGCCAGCACGAACCATTTTGATTTCGGTGGCTGGTGGCAGGATGGCGAGGTCTACGAGGGCCTGACCTACGAAGCCTCC
>DAISJM010000110.1:0-3493 GCA_036821485.1 Verrucomicrobiota bacterium
CCGCTCCGAATGCGCCACGCGCCAGGCCTGCAGGTTGATGATCTGCGCGCTCATGCAACATCCGAAAACAAATCGACGGTCTGTTTTGTGGCGCTCTCCACGTTGCGCACCATCTGCCTGTAGTAGCTATCCTTTAGCTCAACAGCTACGGCCTTGCGCCCCATCTGAAGCGCCACGTAAGGCTCGCTCCCAATGCCGCCAAACGGGCTCAAAACCACATCACCGGGGTTGGTCCAAAGCTCAATGCCGCGCCGAATCACCTCGAGCTGCAATGGGCAAATGTGCCTCTCGTCGTCGTTGTCGCGGGCGGATTGGTATTGCAGGGTGTCGGACGGGTTAATGTCCATCCACACAGGGCTAGCGACCTTCTGCCACTCGCTCACGGGATAGTTTTCGTGGGTGTGCTTGACGCGATCCACCATATCCCCTGGGGCGCGCATCGTAATCAGATAGTCGGGCAGTCCCTGGCGGCTCATGCAAGCGTTTTCGCGGACGGTCTTATGCAGCAAGCCCAGTGCTTTGGTGCGCTGCATCTGCGTCACCGGGTCTTTCCAGATGACGACCTCGGCGTGATGGATAAAGCCCTTTGCAGCAAACGCACGGATCAAATCCCCGCGAAAATCCTTCAGGCCGATAAACCCGTCCCGTTCCTTGCTAGCCGGGAAAAGCATGCAATGAAAGCTCACGTTATGGCCGGGCTTCATGACCCGCGCCAGCTCATCCACCAGAAACCCGAAGTGCTCGAAAAACTCTTCGTTACTCCGGCAGTTGCCCATGTCTCGCGGGCTGTTGGAGTAGGTGTAGAGGCTCGCAAAAGGGGGAGAGAAGATCGAGTAATCGACCGTGCGCGACGGAATGCCCTTGAGAACCTCCACGCAATCTCCGTGATAAAGCGCAAAGTTTTCGCCGATGGTTTGTTCGATGCAGTTCATGCTGCCTCCCGAGAAAGAAACGCCGGCACGGAAATGGCGCGTGCGGGCTGATAGATGTTGGTGTCCTTGGTGAAGCCGAAGATTTCGGACCGCACCGCCTGGATTGTTTCCGCAGCCATGGCATCGGCCATCGCGAGGGCGTCGCGCTCCTTGCGTTTCAGGTTGGCGACGACGGCGCCTTCAAGGTTCGACGCAAAAACATGCACATGGACGGGCTTGGTTTGGCCGAAACGCCACTCTCTTCTGACGGCTTGGTAATAGGATTCAAACGAGTCCGTTACGCCCACGAAAGCCATGCGGGATGCGTGTTGCCAATTCAAGCCGAACCCGCAGATCGAAGGCTTACTGACAAGCACCCGGATGCGCCCTGATGCAAAGTCGTGCAATCGGCGCTCTTTTACATCGGGGTCGTCGGCTCCGCTGATCTGCACAGCGCCATCAATGGCCGCCGTCAGCGCGTCGCCCTCTGCGTTCAGGTCGCACCATACGACCCACGGCTGCACGTCAGCATTGACGATTCGAGCACATTCACGCACGCGCTCGACCAGGCTGGCCCTGCGTGCGTCGCGGCGCTCGCTCAGGGTTTGAGCCTCCATCGCAAACAGGCCGTGTGCGTCGTTATGCTCAATCTCGACGGTGTGCTGATGCACGTGCAGAGGAGGCAGTTCGTATTCGCTGGCATCGTGCCCAAGGTCGGCCGGGCTGCGCACCATCGCGCCCCACGATGCAACCCATCGCCAAAACGCGGATCTGGCATGCCCTTTCAAGCGCCATGTTTGCGTGTCGCCGCCGTCATGCACGAAGAACTCGGCAAGCATCTCGGCGCGAGAACGAATGCCGAGAAATTCCGCATGATTCCCCAGTTCCGTCCAGTCGTTGGGGGCTGGCGTCGCCGTAGCGCACAACTTGAACGGGGTGGTACGGAATGCGTCCAGCAGGGTTTGCAACGTCTTGGCCGCGTGATGCTTGATGATGCTCGACTCATCCAGCACCACACCCGAGAACTGGCCGCAATCAAACTTGTGGATGCGGTCGTAGTTGGTGATGTTGATGCCGTTACGCACGTCGGAATCATCCCGGCAGTAGTTCACCGAAACGCCGACCTTCTCGGCCTCTTCGACGGTCTGCCCGGCCACTGCCAGCGGCGCAAGGATAATGATCCGCGAGTCATTGGCTTGCTTGCGAACCACATCAGCCCACGCAACCTGCATCCGGCTCTTGCCAAGTCCGGTGTCCGCAAAAATGGCAGCGCACCCGCGCCGCAGCGCCCATGCTGTTAGGTCGTGCTGATGCGGCTTGAGAGAGTAATCAGACAGATCGCCGGATAACCCGTGGCGCGATACCGTCGCAATCTTCCCCTCAACAAAATTGATGTATCCTGAGTCCTGGTTCATAAATTCCTCACACGGTTGATGAATCAGGCCCGCATGGATTGCCGTCCATCGCGGGCTTTTCTTTGCCAATGGGAATGGAGCTCATACCCGCTCCCACTTCGCCTTGGTTTTCACGCCCACGTTCCGCGCCTCGCCCATCAGTTCCATGATGCGCAATATCCGCCCGGCAGTGCTCCGGCAGACACGCGATTGCTCAGCAATCGGCATCGTGAGCAATGGCTGATCGGCTTTCCCGAGGACTTCGGCAATCCGATACTTCGCCGGGCCCGATCACGCGCCGGGCGCTCGACGTCATGCACTGTCCGGTATCTTCGCGGTATAAAGTGCCCGTCACTACATCCGCCAAAAACACCCTGTCGCCGTGACGACGCAGCAGGCAGCGAGCCATCTTGCGCATAGCGACACCCTCTGCAGATTCGACTCGCATCCAAGCATGCGAAGACCTCACCGCACGCTTGATGGACTCAACGCCGAGGCAAAAAAACTCCTGATCGACCTTGAAAACAGGCAAGTTCATTTCGGTTCCACTCCGTTGTTTTTGTCTTTGATCTGCTGTGCCGTTTGGTGCCAGCCGCACGCCGGGTGCATCGGGATTCCCAAGCGGCAGCGGTCGCGGGGCTCGCCCATCACGGCGGACTGGTCGAGGTGGGCGCAGAGAGGTTCGCGGCAGCACTCGGGGGCGCGGGAGGGCTGGTGGTAGGTCATGACGCGCACCACCATACAAGTCGGTTGTGTTCGCGGCTCCAGACGAGCTGGTATTCGACGGAGCCCATAACCGCCCAAAATCTGCTGATGTCGTACGGCATCGTCCGATACTGGCCGTCGAGCGGCCCGCCGACGCAGAGATGGGTGTTCATGCTTGGCCCCTGGCGCGGATAGCGGCGGCAAGAGCGAGCGCCGTGGCGGCCGTCATCTCTTTCTTTGTGCTGCGGAGCCAAACATCAATGTCGAACGGGATTTCGGCTTCTTCGCACAGCTTCGCGCACGCTTCGCGCTCTTCCTCAGCCGCTTCCCGCTGGATCTCCTGCACCGTGCGGCCGCCAGAGCGACGTACCGGCTGGGCTTCGGCGGCATCCTGCCCGGCGGCCTCGGTGGCGAGCAGTTCTTCCAGCGCCTGGATGGCGCCGCTGATGCGCATCAGGGTCGTGCGCAACTCGTCCTGTTTCT
>DAISJM010000111.1:0-3379 GCA_036821485.1 Verrucomicrobiota bacterium
TCGCTCAGTTCCGCGATGCGACCTTCGATACGGATCTTCTCTTCCTTCTCCAGCCCCTTGCCGGCGAGGAGGGCAAGCTTGATCTTGTCGGTCTGTGCCGTGATCAACCTTGCCACTTCGTTGGCGCGGAGCTCCGCGCGTGCCAGATGGTCCTCGCCAGCGGATATTGCCTTGCTGAGCTTGTTCCGCTTCGCGTCCAGCTCTTCCTTCTGTTGGCGATTGGCAAGAAGGGCTGCGAAATCCGGCTCGCGGTGTACCTTGGCGACGGTCTCGAGAGACAGATTCAAGTTGTTGAAGGTGTAGTTGTTCACTCTGATCTCCCCGGGGTTAGCTGACGAACTGGATGTTCTCGATCAAGGCGCACTGGCCGTAGTCTTCGATGACGTAGGCTTCGTTGACCGACTGGTAATCCTCGATCCGATCACGCGCGGGGTTCTCAACGATGCGGCGGCGGCGGGTGCCGCGCTGCCAGTAGATAGAGAGGTTGGAAATCGGCGTAATGAAGAGGGATTTCGCCGGGAAGAAGGGCACATGCACCACCGGCAGGCCGCCGACCTTGCCGCTCGTGCGGATGATGTCGGCGGCCATCATCTCGGATGCGGGCATGGTGCTGTTCAGCATGGGGAATCGGCTGTCGGCGTTCAGATCGGCGCCCATGATGGCCACGAAGCCCAGCTGAGATTCCCGGTGCCACGGGTCAATGATGTTGTTGAAGACATCGAGAACAAGCGCATCAATGTCGGCGTAGTCGCCGGTCATGCCGACAAGCACCTTGTTCGATCCGGGAACAATCTGGTTGATGACCCTTGCCGGTGCGGCATCCCGCAGCTTCTTCAGCCACCCGATGTTGACGTCCTGCAGCAAGGGGTTCGTCACGCGGTTGGTGGTGTCGGCGGCGGATTGGCCGTTCCAGCCGATCATGATTCTGTCGAGCCCAACTCGTTTCAAGATCGCATCACGGACACGCTTCTGGAAGTCCGGGAACTTGGCCCACTGATCCAGCGTTCGATAGGTGATCTGAGTGTCAAAGTCGGTCTTCCGGCAAAAGTAGCCGGAAGCGTCCAGGGTGATCGGGTCGATCGGGTTTCTCGTGCTGCTGGTTGGAACGCGGTATGCGATGGGCTGACTCATCCCGATCATGATTTTTTCGCCGGACTCCTGATCCACTTCCACGACGTTGATGAGGCTCAGAAACTCTGAGCTTTCCTGTACCCGAGTCTCAATCGACTGGGCGACGGACGGCGCGACACTGAATGCCTGGCCGGTGCTCTTGGCCCCATTGATCCTGCAGATATCTGCCTTGTAAGCGGCGATCTTGTCCAGGGTATCGGGGCGCATCACGTAGTTGCTCATGGTTGCTTCTTTCCTTTCTGGCTGATTCAGAATCCTTCGGGCTCGTTCTGCCCGTTGCGCTCGCGGTCGAGCTGGGCGACGAAGGCGCCGTCGCCGGCCTGCTTCAGCTGCTCACGCAGATCCTTGACGCGCTTCTCGGCTACGAAGAGCTCGACGCGCATCGTCTGCACTTCGGGACTGGCGGGATGGTGGTCGGGTTTAAACATGGTCGAAGTCCTCAAATGGAGAGAGGTGGGGAAGGGGCCAGTCGGCTGAATGGTCGGCGTGGCTTGCGGATGAGGACGGAAGGCCGGTGTGCGCTGCTGGCCAGATGTCGCTGAAGCCTTCCGGGGCGGTGCTGGGCACGCCGGCGCAGGCGCCGGACGGCTGGGGCGTACAGTTATTGACACGAGTCCAAGGCGCGGCGGCCCGGGTGGGCCTTGCTTTGTCGGGACTCGAAACGCGACGAATCTCCCACTTGAATCGGCGGCTCTCGAATGCGCGGGACTTTGTGACGTCGAGGACGCCATAAACCCCTGCAGGGCTCGTTTCGCCGTAGCGGGTGAGGGGGGCCGGTTCCGGTGCCTTTGCAATCGGGCACCACCGTTCGCCCGGGCGGGTCTTGGCTACGGTGATGGTCATATCCCTGCGGGCCACCGTCGGGCCGCCCTGGCAGCGGACGTAGGCGGCCCATTCGCCGTCGTCGGCGGCGGTGCGTGCGGCTTCGATCAAAGGGGTGTGCTCGGGGGCAGCTTTCATGCGGCGCAGCTCCCGCCAGACACCTACCGGAGCGCCGCCGATCTGCTGAAATTGGCGGATCCCCCACGTTGATGCCCACGCATCAACCCGCGCCGCGCCCTCGATGGCACAGTCTCCGAACAGGTCTTCCTGAACCTTGTACCCGTCGATGTTCTTGGCGATGTATTTGAGGATGTAGCCGGTTGCGGAGTGCGCAGCGTCCATCCTGATCGTCACGAACTTCACCCGGTTCTTGGCTGCGCCGGGTTCATCTGGCGCATGCTGATCGAGGAAATACCGGGTGATGGCCTCGCGCAAGGGTTTGACAGCCGGGGGCGCCATGAACAGCAGAAGGTGCCAATGCGGTGCCCCGTCTTGATGGGGTTCGGCAATCCGAAAGCCGTAAAGCCGCACGCCACGGCGATGCAGGAAGGCTCTGACCTTGGTCCATGCCTTGCAGAGGTGCTGCTGGGCTTCGCGGGGTGTGCTGCCGTCGTAGGCTGGGTTGTCTCGTACCCGCACCGGTTGCCCCTTCCGATAGACCGCGCGCTTGGCGTGCATGCGAGACGGGCAGGTGACGGTGACGAACAGCGCGGCGTGTTCAAGCCCGCGGGCGATCTCCTCGAAACCGCGGGCGCGTGCCAGTACTTCGCTACGGAGGATGGTCGAATTGGCGGTGCTCTTCTCCGCCAGGTCAAGAACGGTCTTGGTGTAGCCGTCTTGGTTGACGGCCTCCATCAGGGTGAGGGTTTTGGCGGTGCGGCGCTTCTGGCCCAGGCGCCGTCTCACGTTGGCGTTGCTGACATACTTCTCTGCCCGTGCGTGGACGAAGCCAAGCCTGATGGCGCTGTCCTCGATGGTGCGGGCGTGGAGACGACGGATCCCACGGCGCCACCATAGCGGGCAGGTCATACGAGCGGTGGCGGCCCTGATCTCGTCTTCGGTGCCGTCTTCTACCGGCGGTACATCCAACCCACAGGCGGCAACAAAGGCGCACAGCGCGCGCCAGTAGCTGACCATGGAGCGGTCATGCAGCTTGGCCTGAAGATCGAGCGCTTCCATCGCCTTCTCGGATGCGAAGGCCCGGATGTCGTCATCGGTTGCCGCAAGGGGCAGCGGGAGGGCTTGAAGGCGCGCCGTGGTGGTGCGCAGCCACGTGTTGGCCAGGCGTTCGCCGTTTTCTCGAAAGATCTCGGCGTAGCGGCGGGTGATTCGCGGCGTCCATTCGTTCGGCAGAAGGGCCAGATGCTGGCGGATCCACTCCGCGTCGTAGTCCGGCGTGCCGGGTTCAAGTATGAAGGCACCCCGC
>DAISJM010000112.1:0-3360 GCA_036821485.1 Verrucomicrobiota bacterium
ATTGGGCTTCGCCCACGGCTGAGCGGCATGCTTCCGCCCGTTGCTTCTTCCGCCGCTTTGACCCCGGTGTTGAGAGAGCAGCCTGCGGCAGTGGCGGGCGAACTGGGCCTAATGCCCGTGGTACGAGAATTCGTGCCGCCGCTGGCGTCCAGCATGTCTGTCACGCCCATCTTGAGGGCAGGCCTTCCACCAGTGACTGCTGAGGCTGCCGTCTCCCCGCGCGTCATTGCGCAGATACCGGAGATTAGAACGCCACTGGCCCTGTCCCCCGAAGTGCGCGGCGCGGTTCCGAACATGACCGGTAGTCTCGCTTTGATGCCTCGTATGGAAGGCCCCGTGCCTCGTGTATCCACGGAGGTGGCAGTCCTTCCGGTAATGGCAGGCGTCCTTCCGCCAGCCGCCGGGTGGGCGATACTCACGCCGCAACTCGTGGGCAGCGTACCGCGAAGTGCCGCCAGCCTCGATCTCATGCCGCGTGTGACAACACGCGTCCCTCCGGTCAGTTCGGACCTTGTGCTGCGTCCCCGGACGGACTTCTCGCTACCCGCAATCGCAGGCGACATAGAACTGCATCCCCACTTGACGGGACCGGTGCCGGAAGGGGTCGGTGCCGCCGCGCTGTCTCCCATACTTTCCGGCCGGTTGCCTGCCGTACAGGGTCAGGCGTATCTCCGGCCAATCATGCCCGGGACGATTCCTGCAGTACGCGCAGACGCCCCGATGCCTTCGGTGTTGCCCACCGTGCCGTCAACGATGGCGGGGTTCGAGGCGCAATTGGCGCCGCGACACAGGAGCATGCCCGAAATCGCTACCGTGATGCCCATCGCCCGTGTCTTCTCGATGGAGGATTCTGAGCCGCCGGAAAGTCCGCGCAGGGAGGAACTGTCCCCGGACCGTGCCCGATTGCTCAGTGCCGCGCGTGGAACGTCGGCGGGAACGTCGGCTCCCCCCATCTCCGAGGACGGCATCCAAGCCATCCGGCATCTCGTGGAATCGACGCTCGCCAAGCTGGACGCGCTGGCGGAACGCCCGATAGCCGTGTCCCTCACAACCACGCTCGACGGACGTCAGATTGCTCAGTCCGTATACAAGGATCTGCGTGAACGGAAGGTGCGGAACTATGAAACGTTGTAGCCGGAGGTGCGCATGAACAGTCCGGGCCAGACCGTGACCGCATATCTCGTGGATGTGGACACAGGCGAGCGGATGGAGTTCCAATACAATCCGAACGAGATCACGGACGAGAAGAGCACGGCCTACGCCGCCATCAAGGTGCCCGGCATGAGCCATCCCCGGTACCAGTTCGTGGCGGGCGAAGCGCGGAAGATCACGTTCAAGGTAGAGTTCTTCAAGGGGCCGGTGAAGGAGAAGGTCCGTTGGCTGCAGAGTCTGCAGTACCCCGAACACGACGGGACGATGCTCAAGAACGCGCCGCATCGGGTACTCTTCATCTTCGGCGACCTGTTCCCCGGCGTGGTGTGCATCGTGCCGAGCGTCAAGGCGCGGTTCTTTCACCTGTTCGACCAGAGCACGCTCGCGCCGCAACGCGCCGAGGTGGACGTCACTCTCGAAGAGTACGTCGAGCAGTCGAAAGGCCCCAGCGAGGCGAGGGCGTGACCATGTCCGAATCGCGATACGAGGAATGCGAGGCGTTGAAAGACGGTGGACGCGAATACGCCGGGGTCCGGCTGCCGACCGAGAATCCGCCCGGGCCTGACGACCAGTTTCATACCGTGGTGAGCGGCGACCGGCTTGACGTGCTCGCGCATCGCTATCTTGGCGATACCAGCCTGTGGTGGGTAATCTGCGACAGCAATAATCTCTTGTTTCCTCTCGATCCTCCGCCGGGGATGATTCTGCGCATTCCGGTGCCCGACCTCTTCGCGTAAAGGGGGTGCCGAACGTGTATAATCACCCCAGAGGCTGGTCATTTGGCACTTGGATTCGGCCTCATATACGGCGGAATCCAGAGGGTAATCCTGCAATGGCAGATAGCAGTTTCTTCGATGAGACTACCGAACAATCGTTGGTCAAGGCAACGATTGTGGAGAAGTATTTCGATAGTTGGGCCGGCATTATTATCGGTGCCCAGAAATCGCGACCAGACCGGGACGAGAATCGAATCGGCTATGTAGACTTGTTTGCCGGACCCGGTCGCTATAAGGATGGAGCAATATCAACTCCCCTACGTGTAATCGAGAAGGCGATTGCCAAGCCCGAGTATGCCGCTCGTCTTGTCACGATTTTCAACGACAAGGACGATGAGAATGTGCGGTCATTGGAGTCTGCTATCAACTCACTGCCTGGTGTCGGTAAGCTGAAATACAAGCCAGTCATCTGGCACGAGGAAGTAGGCGACAACATCGCCCAGGATTTCGCACGTATCAACACGATACCCTTGTTGGCCTTTGTCGACCCATGGGGATACAAAGGGTTGACGCTCAATCTCGTAAGCGCATTTCTGAAGAACTGGGGCTGCGACTGCATCTTCTTCTTTAATTACTCACGCATCAATGCGGGCCTGAGCAATCCACGGGTTCATGAGCACATGTGCGCGCTGTTCGGGGACGAACGCGCAGATCGTCTAAGCATTGAGCTGGACCCGCTATCCCCTCCGGAACGCGCGTCCCGCATTATCAACGAACTCTCTATGGCGCTGAAACACTACGGATACCCGTACGTACTCCCCTTCGGCTTCAAGAATGATTCTGGTCGCCGGACAACCCATCACCTCATATTGGTGACAAAACACTTCAAGGGGTATGATGTCATGAAGGGGATCATGGCAACGGCCAGTTCCGAAGCGGAACAGGGTGTTCCCAGTTTCTCCTTCGTCCCCGCGAATGGACTCCGGCAAGGATTACTCTTCGACCTGAATCAACCCTTGGAGGACTTGCAACAGCACTTGCTCGTAGACTTCGCTGGCCAAAGAGTTTCGATGAGGCAGATATATGAACGGCACAGTGTGGATAGGCCCTTCATTGCACGCAACTACAAAGAAGCGCTCTGCACGCTCGAAGCCGCAGGCAAGATAACAGCGGATCCGCCTGCTGCCAGACGGCGCAAGGGAACATTCGCTGACAGCGTCCTTGTTACTTTCAGAAAGTAGAGTCTCGGATTATGGCGTCAAATTCCTCAATAGAGTGGACTGAATCAACTTGGAATCCGGTAACTGGCTGCACGAAGGTCAGTCCTGGATGCAAGCACTGCTATGCCGAGCGGATGGCCAAGAGGCTACAGGCCATGGGCCAGGCCAATTACGCCGACGGGTTCAATCTGTCACTTCATGAGCACGCGCTCGAGTTGCCGCTCACTTGGAAGAAACCGCAGACAATCTTCGTGAACTCGATGAGCGACCTT
>DAISJM010000113.1:0-2121 GCA_036821485.1 Verrucomicrobiota bacterium
GATGGTCAGATCCGGGCTTGTGTCGAGCAACAGTGAGGCCAGGCGCCTTATCGATCAGGGCGGCGTGCGGCTTGACGACCAGCGAGTGGCGGACCCGGCTGAGGAGATTGTGCCTCGTGACGGCATGGTTCTCAGAGTTGGCAAGCGACGGTTCGCTAGAGTCCTTGTGCGCTAGGAGACTAACGGAGGTGGCGAAGCGTGGGTTTGGTTTCCTCGAAGTCTGTTCTTGATGCGGCCAACGAAGGGCGTTATGCGGTCGGGGCGTTTAACGTCAACAACCTGGAGTTCGCGAAGGCGGTCATAGGCGCTGCAGTGGAAGAACGAGCGCCAATCATAGTCCAGGTGTCGGAGAGCGCCATTGCTTACGCCGGGATGAAGCAGATTACGGGGATCGTCGCCGGCCTTGCAGGCGGCGCCGGTGTGCCCGTGGCGCTCCATCTCGACCACGGGCGCAACTGGGCAACTATCGTGCAGTGTATCGCGAACGGATTCACTTCGGTCATGATAGACGGTTCGCATCTGCCCTTCGACGAGAATGTCGCGATCACGCAGAAGGTTGTAGAAGTCGCGCACGCTGCGGGCGTGAGCGTCGAGGCTGAACTGGGTAAGCTCGCGGGCATCGAGGACTACGTCGTTGTGGATGAGCGAGACGCATTCCTCACCGATCCAGATGAGGCCTTGGCTTTCGTTGAGAAGACAGGTGTTGACGCGCTCGCCGTGGCGATTGGGACGTCCCACGGCCCGAGGAAGTTCAAGGGCGAACCGGTGCTCGCGATCGATCTTGTGTCCAAGATTAAGGAGAAGGTGGGCATACCGCTGGTGCTGCACGGAGCCTCCGGGGTACCGGCCGAGATAATGGAGCTTGGCGAGCGGTTCGGGGCGGCGTGGGGAGGATCCAAAGGCATCCCTGACAGCAGCATTGTGGATGCGATCAGCAGAGGCATCAACAAGGTCAATATCGACACCGACATGCGCCTGGCCTTCATCGCCAGTGTACGCGAGGCTCTCTGGACGAGGCCGGAGGTGACTGACCCACGCGATCTGCTCAAGCCGGCCACGGCCAAGGTGAAGTCCGTAGCCGCCGGCAAGATGCGTCTCTTCGGCAGCGCTGGGCGCGCCTGATCCCAGTGAACATAGACCACCCCTCCCGCATACGATGGGGAGGGGTGGTTTTTTGTGTGCATAAGGCTGCCGCTGGGGTTTCCCGCCCCTGCTTGGCTCCTGCGGCTACTGTCAGGCGGGTCCGCACGAGGAGAATTCCGACCGCGCGGCCCCCGTCTCATGGCAGGCGTGCGTTCCCGGTGGCCCGGCGGCAACCAGGTCCGGCGGGCGCGTGGGAACCGTCGCAGGCATAGCTTGCTCCTGGCAATGCTGATCTGTGGGCTTGTGGGCTTTCTGGGGTTTACATTCGTGGAAGTCCGGCTCAAACCCACACTTCTGCAACTCGCCGAGGCGCGCGCCAGGGCCGTAGCGACAACCGCGGTGAACACGGCGCTTTCGGAGACATCTGCGCTGGACATAAAGTACGAAGACCTCATGGACTGGAAGACGGACAGCCAGGGCAATATTGTGGCGGTGCAACCGAACACAGGCGAGATAAACAGAATAGCGGCAAGCACTACGACGAGGGTTCAGGCCGCGCTGCGCGACATAAAGAACGTCAGGATATCGGTGCCCATCGGGCAGGTGTTTGGGAGCGCCATACTCGCGAACCTTGGCCCGTGGCTCACAGTATCGGTGGTTCCCATAGGGGTCGTGAGCACATCAGTGACCGATCAGTTCGAAACGGCGGGAATAAACCAGCTCAGACACAGGGTCTACCTAGAGATCGAGGCGTCTGTAAAGATCCTGGTGCCGCTGGTGTCGTCCAACCTTACGGTCACGACGAGTATGCCGATTGCGGAGTCGATTATACTCGGCGATGTTCCGCAATTCTACGTGCACATGGGCCAAACAGGTTCACTGCTCCGGGGTTTGATGTCCGCAGGCGAGCGGTGAAAAATCATTGTGGAGCCCCCTTGCGCAATCCACGTGCAGGTGATATAGTAACACTTGCGCGCGGCGAGAGCCCGCGGATGTTCCTTGAAAACCAAACAGCGTGGAGCCTAGAAGTCAATCGCA
>DAISJM010000114.1:0-2089 GCA_036821485.1 Verrucomicrobiota bacterium
AGACGAGTTCATCGTATGGAGACGGGTTGACGTAAGGGGTCGCGCAGGGAGCATCGACGATTGAGGTCCGGGCTGGAACAAGCGGCGCCATGACTCCCGTGGCAAGAGCGGCCATAGCGGCAAGGAGAACTAGTACTATGAAGAGCGCCACGACCTTGCCGGCGCTCTCTTCTGCGAAACTCCAAGCTTGATTCCTCCGGTGCACCCCCGGTACACCCCCGGTGCGTCCCCACTCGCGTGGGTGCTTCCACTAGGAGCAGGGGCGTTCTCAGCTCCATTCATACGCGCGTGAAAGTTCAACTAGAACGCCGTGCGTCGTCGGCGCGGATCTCGACTACCACGTCGACGCCGTAGGCGATGCTTCGCCCGAGGCGATCAGCGATGGGTTGTACGGGCATTTCCGGCACCGTTCCCGCGCGATGAACATCTTCAGGGCGTCAGGCGCCTCGATACCGGGAAGTTCGCCGGTGAGCAGAGCCGTACGGCCCGTGGACGTAAGGAGAATGATGGGCCGCCTGCCCCGTGACGACCGAAGATAGCCGCCGGCTATAAGCTGGTCAATGATGGCAGTGATCTGGGCCAGGGTAAGGTCCTGAAGAGCGCCATAACGTTCGATGCGGTCGAGATCCATCTTGAGAATGTCCTGCGCAAGCGATCCCTTGAGTAGACGCGCAATTTTCGTCTTCCCAACATGCCACGGAATCGAGCCCACACACTCGAGCACTATCCGGGCAAGTGCCTCTTCTTCGAGCAGCGCAACGGAGTTCGGCGCGATGGCATCCAATTGGATGACCTCCTCCCAGCAATAGTATCATACACAGATTACCATTGCTGCCGCCTGTTGTAAAGTAGTATTTTGTAATTCCGTAGTTTATATGGTAATGCGTTGAGCAGGGGTTTCGAATCGATTCCCCTGGTAGAACCGTTTGGCGGTGCCGGTCAGGATGATTTCGGACGGATTACGGCGGAATCCCCCCACTGCGCGAACAGTGACGTGCATCCCAGATAGCGCAGAAAGTTCCAAGTCGGCTTTGAACGGGCCGGATTCTCCGGCCAGGATAATGCGGATCTTCGCCGAGTCACGCGTGTTCTCCACGGTGTAGCCGCGTTCGGATGACCCAACCTCCATCCCTGTCGGTCCTTCCAGTTCGAAGGCTGCCCAGGCCATGGGTTCGTCCGATGTCAGCGACATGGAGACTTGAGTTCCCGATACGCGAACTGACAGGTTCACGGCCGGCGTTGCCAGGCTGAAGGGCAGCTCGAATTCGGACCGCCCGACATCTACCCTTTGAGCTTGACCCGTCGGTCCGCCCGCCACCGACACTCCGCGTATGTTGTCGGCGCTTTGGAACACGATCGAGTCGCCACTCTGCACCACGTGGACGTACTGCGGCGACTCAGGGCTGTAACTGGGCTTTAGGAAGAGCCCGCATGTCAGTATCACGGTCAGCAGTCCCAGTGCCCAAACAAGGGCAGCCCGCGGAGATTGGCGCCGCCGAAGTATGGGCATCCCCCTGAGGGTGCGTCTGTTGTACTCGCGCACGGTGACGCCCGGCATGACGTCGCGGCTCAGGCCGAGGCCTCCTGCCCTGGCCACGACGTCCTGACCCCGCCCCGCGGGCGCCAGCGCGATCAGGGTCAGCACGTATGGCAATCCAACCGCCGCAGCCAGCAGACATAGGACGATGGGCACCTCAAGGGCATCGATGACCGCAAGGCGCGCAACGCCCTGGGCTGCTCGAATCGCCAACCAACCCCCGGGAAGAGGGGCGGACCACGCCAAGAGCTTCCGGGCCGGACCGTCCGACGCGGCCAGGGCCGCCACGGTGAGCAGCGTTCCCAACGCCGGAAAGAAGGCGCCTATCCGCGTCGCCCCGAAAACGAAGCATATCAGCGCTACCTGCAGGAGGATCGACAGCCTGAAAAGCGGAAGCCGCACTCCGTCTCGAACGCCTGCGCCGACCAGCGACACGGCAGCGACGGCGAAGAAGAGAGCACATACGGTTCCTGCAACCGCAAACGGTATGGGATACGCGTTCCATGGTCTTTCGATGCCCCGTGCGACTCCAAGAACGAGAGTCGGCACAAA
>DAISJM010000115.1:0-2049 GCA_036821485.1 Verrucomicrobiota bacterium
CGAAGCTGCGATTTTGGCCAGGTTGAAGAACGAACACTGAACGCTTGATTGATTCTACCAGGACCGTTGCTGACCACCGACCTCGTAGATATCGGCTTCCATGGAGCAATTGTAGCTCTCTGCGATGTTGAACATCTCGGAGAGGAGGCTTTGGATTTCCTCATCAAGGGAAATGCCATCCGGATCGGGGTCATAGGCGACGGTCAGTTTGTAATCACAATTGCCGTTTTTTACCATGGCGTAGTCGCGTTCCAGCATCGCCTCAATCCGCTCCCGAGCGGGTTTTCTACCTCTTCCACGCTTGTTGAAGTTCTCGATAATCAGATGCAGGGCGATGCTGGCAGTGGGCGGCTTTTCCGGCAGTTTGGTCTGTGACGGAATAATGTCGAGCGCCCGATAGACGGTCATTCGTGAGACCTTCAGGTCGCGGGCAACGCGGGCCTTGCTGGCGCCGGCGGCAAGGCGACGGCGGATTTCATCGTCATCGACGTTCTTCTTCCGGCCTTTGTAAACGCCTTCGGCGCGCGCCGCTTCGATCCCGGCGCGCTGACGATCCTTGATGAACTTCAGCTCCATATCGGCGACCATGCCGAGTATGGTGATGACCATTCGCCCCATGTCGCCCGCCGTCGTCACCTCTGGCTCAAGGATGCGCAGCGAAGCTCCCTTTTCATCAAGCTCATGCACCAGGTTCAGGACATCGCGCGTGGAGCGGCCGAGCCGGTCGAGCCGCAGCACGACCAGCTCGTCGCCGGTGTGCATAAACTGCATGATCGTTTCCAGTTCCGTGCGCCCGCTCCGCGAGGCCCCCGATCCGGTCTCGGAACGGATAATTTCGCAACCTGCATTCTTGAGGCGGCCAATCTGGATATCCAGATCCTGGTCCGTGGTGCTGACGCGGGCATATCCGATACGAGCCAAGTGCAAAATCCGTCACATTAGGGTGGCTCTTGCAGTGTATCGTCACATTGAGCGCAAACCCACCCTTTTGTGACAGACGAATGGTGTCACTCGGCCCTATCACTCTGGGGTGTACCCAAATGTTATAGGCCGATCAGCCGCCTCACGCTGCAAGCCGTCCAAAATCAATCCGGTCGTTCAGGTCGAGGTCGAAGCGGCCATAAGGGTTCACATGACTGTAGATCAACGGCGTGAGACCACGATAATCTTCCGGCGTCATCCGCCCCGCCCACTTCGGCTCAACCAGTACGGTCTGAAGCATGCGGGTGTTCACATACACCAGCGACGCTTGCAGGAGGTGTAGCGCCAGAACGGAGATTTCCTGCTCATGGATGCGGTTGGTGGCGATCTCGCCGCCCTTGCCGAAGAACACGAAACCATTAGCGCCGTTCCAGTTCTCAACCACATTCAGCCCTTCGTGGATCTCGCGGCGGAATGCCTCCTGACGCAAATACCGGCATAGGAAGATTGTTTTGACCGCGCGGCCGAGTTCACTCAGCGCCTTGTAGGTCGGGTGCATCACTTCGGCTCTGGCAAACCGGAGCAGGATCGCTTCCGGATCGGCGGTGCGCGATTGCATGGCAGCGGCATATTTGACCATTTCGTCATATTGTTGCTCGATCTCGTCCCAGTCGATCGGGCTGGAGAGGATCGGCAGTAAATTGGAAAGCCGCGTGCGCATGCCGGCTTGGGGAAGGGCCAGTTTCTGGCGTGCCACTGCTTTCAGCCGCGGGGCAAGCTCAAATCCAAGGAGTCGGCAGAACGCAAAGCCGACTGCGCTCTGGCCGTGGCTATCGACGTACTGGCGCTGGATTTCCATGTCGGTGCAATGGCGTAGCACGCCTTCGATCATGGAGGCGACCTCCGAGGAAGAGCACCGCTTGAGCTGGGAATAAACGCAGGTCGCGCGCTTCTCCACATGCCAGTAGATCATGACGCCACGGCCGCCATAGCGGGCGTGCCATTCCGTCATCAGGTTGCGGTCCCACGCGCCGAACTTCGTTGAATCGGACGCGCATGCCGTGCCCGCATCTCCCCATACTGCGGCATTGCGGATTGCCAGTGTCGCGTTTGCTACCCGCGCGCACG